>JBBRPP010000055.1:0-34041 GCA_038227995.1 Acidimicrobiales bacterium | reverse complement strand
GCGCCAGCGCCTGGCAACGCTACGCCGGCAAGACCACCACCAACCGCACCCCAACCGTGCTCGACTGACCTACACTCAACCCGCCTCACAGGTGGGGAAATTCGATGAACACACCTGGGGAATTTCGATGAGCGCCATCACCGCGGATCTCGTCCTCGCCGACCTCACGGAACACAACCCGAACGTCTTGTTTGAACTCGGCATGCGGATGGCGAGAGACCAGCCGGTCGCTCTCGTTCGAGCTAAGGGAACGGGACCGATCTTCGACGTTGACAACATGCTCCGTGTTGAGGAGTACAGCCCGAACCTTTGGCCGTCGACTGTGACCAGTGACGTACCAAACCTCACCAGTCACGTCGAGGCCGCGTGGGCCTCACGCGGTTCATCGAAGACATATATGCAAATTCTCAGTCAAACGAGCTTCGAGTCCCAGGGGTAGTCCTGGACAAGGACGCGGCGCGAAAGCACTCGCCCTCGCTATGGGTGACCGCCGGCGCCAGTCTCACCTCGACGAGAGCCGGCAGTAAGCAGGGCTCATTTGTTGTGGTCCCCCTCAGCGAGCACGGCGAGGCTGTCTGCTTCGTTTGCCCTTCCAGCGGCCCGTAGCTCCTTGATCCAGTCCTGGACGCGCCGCAACCCCGCATCCCTCTGGACAATTCCCGCCGCGACCGCTGCGAGTTCAATGCGAGCTGCGAGACCCAGGCTGACCGGTTCCTGGGACAACTTCAGCGCCGCCGTAATTTCAGCGCGAGCCTCCTCAACTCTGCCATTAGCGAGCAGAACCTTCGCCGTGATGTTGTGCACAACGGGCTTTCTGACATTCGAACGGCCGCGACGCAATGTCGCGAGAGCCCCGTTCGCAGTCGTGAGGTCGCCGAGGTCGACCGCCACGCTTGCCATGGAGACCAGGGACTCGCCATAGTCTGGATCGAGTTGCAATGCTTCGCGGTAGTGGCCAAAGGCTGTCCATCGGTCACCCTCTTGCTCGCTGATCCGACCGAGCCGATGACGAAAGCTTGCGTTGGTTGGGTCGAGACGGATCGCGCGCTCAATGTAGGTTCGCGCCTCGGGCAGCTCCCCGTAGTGCTCGAGCACCTGCGAATAGATGTTCAGTCCGAAGGGATTGTCATTTGCTTGATCCAGGCTGCTCTCAATCGCTACGCGTGCGCCCGCCCAGTCGTCCGCACGCATTCGCGCTTGTGCAAGGTCTCGCAGTAGCGGTGGGTACCGGCGACCATGGCTGAGTGCTCGCTCGTAGTAGCGGGCAGCTGCCGCCCAGTCACGGGCGATGAACTCGACCCGCCCGCGCACGCGTAGCACGCGGGAGTCATCCGTGTGCTCCCTCAACAGCTCGTCGGCGAGATCTCGTGCCGCACGGAGATCACCCAAGTGCGCGAGACACCTAGCTTTGTAGAGCTGTGCTTCGAGGTAGCGGTAGTTGCTGCCAAGAATCTCATCGAAATAGTTGACGGCGAGCTCGTACTTGCGATCGTTGTAAAGTTGCGTTGCAGTCGCGAAGAGAACACCCGACAGGTCGCTTCGCAGGTCGATGGCCTCCCGAATTCGGCCGGCAAGTCCGAGCAGCCGAAATGTGGCCAGGAGCGACGCAATGTGGACGGGAGTGCCGACGTCTGTACCGTCGAGCACTCGCTTACTACGGTCAGCAAGGTTGCTGATCCGGTCATCGGAGTCAGATCGCCGGCGGAAGCTCCTCACAGAGAAATCTCGGACAAGTGGGTGAATCTGAAGATACGGCTGGGCGCCCTCCTGGACGAGCCCGTACGACGAGCATTCCTCCACGGCGGCTTGCAACACCTGCGAATCAATGGACAGATGCTCGGCGATGTCCTGCCCGGTGAGAGGTCCGTCCACGATCGCGATGACTTCGAGAATGGCGCGACTGATGTCCGTGATTGGAAGTGAGCCGATCAGCTCGGATGCCATCCGTACCCGCGCTGACTCCCAGCTACGCGCCGCCATGTCGAAGTCGTGAGAAGCGAGTTCGAGTGCGAGCGGATGTCCATGCAACTGTTTGGACGCAGCCTCTAGCTGCGGCCGAGCAGCGGTCACGCCCCGCGCAGCCAACAGTGCTGCACCGTACTCAGGAGTGAGCCCACTAACATTCACGATCTTGGTGCGCGATGCGAGCTCCGATGACAGCCGCGGCCTACGAGTGGATACGACGACCGCAAGAATATCGGCGGCAGGACCCCCGGCGGCCGTCAGTGAACGGACGACGAGATTGAACTCTTCATTCGGACGACCGTCTTCCTCCAACCATCTCTGCGCGTCGACAAGGACGAGCACGCCGTGCCCTCGCGCAAGGGACGAAATCAGCGAGAAGTTGTCCTCCCCGGTCTCGTCCAAGTTGTCCCTCTCCATAGAGATCCCGGCCGCCATCGCTGCGGACAGCTTCAGGTTGAACTCAACCGGGCCTGTTCCTTCGTCGAGCACGACCGTGAAGAATCGCCGACCCGTAGGGCTGATTCGCTCTGCTGCCGCGTGGACCATGGATCGCTTGCCGATGCCAGGGACACCCCAGAACCAGAGAATGTCGTCGGTCGCCGAATAGAGAGTGCGTTCCACGGCATCGATTTCGGTGTTTCGATTGAAGAACTGCCGCTGTTCTGGCGGACGCGGTGGACCGCTCGTTACCGCCGTGGCAATGGCCTCTGGGTCCGAACTTCTGACTTGCAGGAACGGTCGGAGGTAGAGAGGCAGCGACTCATCGTCAAGGCACACGATGCGCAGTGAGATAGACCTGTTCTCGATCCACAACGCGAAGGCCATGTGGAACTCAAACTGAACCCAGTGCGATTGTGCGGAGTGTTTGCTCCAGAGCAGAACGAAGTCTGACGCGCCTTCTATGCCTCGAGATATCTGCTCGAGGATTATGTCGCCAGCATCGATTTCAAACAGGTCGACCCACGCATGACCCTGCAACCGGTCGCGCAGATCAATGGCCATGGGCTTGTCGACCGACGAGTGCGAGATGAAGAACCGCTGAGCCATCACTTCCTCTCGAACTCCGCCGACCAACGGTCTTCGGCAGTGAGGCATCGTACCGCACGTCAGATTGTCGACCGGGGGAGGGATTGCATCCCCGGGGTTGCTCAAGGGCCAGAGGTAGTGGCACGTCGAAAAACTCCGCCAAAACGCCGATTTTGATTTTCGTAAGCGCGCGCTCCATTAGAAAAACCATTAGAAGTCTGCCCGCTGAACGACGAAGCCCAGGTCCGACATGGCGTCTGACCTGGGCTTTCTTAGTGGCGGGGGCAGGATTTGAACCTGCGACCTTCGGGTTATGAGCCCGACGAGCTACCGAGCTGCTCCACCCCGCGTCGTGTTGTGCCCCTACCGTACCGAACCCAGCCCGCGCTCGCAACCCCCTGTACAGTTGCAATCAGCTATGGGACTGTTCTCCAAGTCGGCGCGCGTCGATCCGGAAGAAATGGCTGATGTTCGAGCCGAGCTGGCGGAGATGCGCGGGCGGCTGGCGGCCAGCGAGAAGTCGAAGACCTTGCTCGAGGCTCACGTCATTCAACTCGATGCAGCCACCAATGCTCTCGCCGCCCGGGCCCACATGATCGACGACGTCACGTTGCGGTTGGCCGAGGTCGACGTGTTGAAGCGTCAGGTCGCTCAGATCGATGTCGTCAACGCCAAGATCGCATCGCTCGATGGCCTCAACGGCAAGCTGGCTGAACTGGCGGAGAAGGTCAGCCACACATCCAGTGACGCAAAGGATGCATCGAACGATGCCAAGGCCGCATCCGATGAGGCCAAGGCTGCCACGGAGCAGGCCGCGTCATTGCACGAACGGATCTCGAACGTGTCGACCGAGCTCGCCAACCAATTGGGTGAGCTCAGCCGCGAGATCGACGGACTCGCCAGCCAGGCGGCGAAGACCCCGACCCTGCAGACCGAGCAGATGGTGTCACCCGACGTTCTCGACCGCCTGAAGAGCGCCCAGATCCGTCTCGCCAACGAGCAGGCGCGGTACGAGATCGCGTTCCGTCACGACCTGGCGTCGCTGGCCGAGCAGGTCCAGCGCGCGCAGCACAACGGCCACCCGAAGACCGACTGAAACCTCGACGACACGCCTCGGCGTCAACGGTCGGCGATGGCCCCGACAGAGCGACGGATCAGCCGCCGCTCTGCAGGATCTGAATGGCTTGGGCGATCAATGCCCGGGCCTTGGTCTGGTCGGCGCCGAACGTGGTGTAGTCGGGCGGCGTCTTCTGCAACGCCGCATCGGCCGCGTCGAACAGATTCTGGGCCTGCTGCAACAGCTCGTTCGGTGTCTGATCCGCCCCACCGGTCGACGGATTGGTGGTCGGCGTCGTCGTCGATGTGCCACCAGAACCGGTGCTGCCTCCCGGTGTGGTCGTGGACGTGGCCGGTCGGTCGCCCACGTTGCCCGAGAACGACGGGAACAACTGGCTCAGCGCGCCGCCGATGGAGTCATCGATCACCGCGTTCGAGTTGTAGGACACGATGACCTTGCGGAACTCGGCCTGCTTGTTGACGAGCACGTACATCGGTCTGATGTAGAGCAGTCCGGTCGCGATCGGCACGAGCTGCATGTCACCGAATTGGACCTGTGATCCATTGGTGTCGAGCAACGTGATCTGGCGCGAGATCTCGGCTTCCGATTCGGCGTTGTTGGCCACCTTGGCCGGGCCGTCGGGTTCGTTCGTGACGATGTACGCAGTGAGCTGTCCGTACGTTTCGGGGTCACTCGACGCGAGCATGAAACTTCGCAGCTCGGGTCGCTTGTCGTTCTTGGAATACGGCGCGAACGGTCTCAAGATCGAGAACGTCCCTGTGGTGTCCGTTCCCGGCGGATGGAACATCGTGTAGTACGGAGTGAACCGTTGCGACGTGCTCCCCGTGTCATCGGCCGTCTGTTGATTGACGGCATCTGTGGACGCCGTCGTGTTGTCGAGCGTCGACTGCTGGTTCGGCGAAACCGACGGTGCCTGGGAGACGCTCCACGCGTTCGTCCGCTCGAAGAACGCCGAAGGAGCGAGTTGGTAGCGGGCGTACGCGGCGGTCTGGACCCGGAACAGATCCTCGGGATAGCGCAGGTGATCTGGCAGGCCCTTCGGCATCTGCGACGCGTCGACGAACAGGTTGGGGAACGCACCCTCCCACGCCTTCAGGATCGGGTCGGCGTTCTTGCTCACGTCGTAGAACGTGACGTCACCGTTGTAGGCATCGACCGTGACCTTGACGCTGTTGCGGATGTAGTTGAACGTGTGGTTCAGACCGCTCGTCGGCGAGAGCTGGCTCGTGTCCGCGTTCTGCGCATACGGATATTGATCGGTCGTGGTGAATCCGTCGACGACCCACAGGACCTTGCCATCGAGCACGACGGGATACGGATCGGTGTCGAAGTGCAAAAACGGCGCAAGCTTCGAAACCCGGTCGTCCACGGCACGGATCCATTGGATGCGAGAGTTCGACGTGACCGAATCAGACCCGAACAGGTTGTAGTCGAAGAACGACAGGGCGAAGGCGAGCTTGCGGAAGCCGGAGTTGAGCTGGACACCGCCCGTCCCCGTATAGGACGCGACCGTTGTGCCGCAAGGCTTCTCGCTGGTGGAGGTGTCGACGATCGCGAAGTCGGTGATGGCGGGGCTGAAGTACAGCTCTGGCTTGTCGACCTTGAGCTCGGAGTAGACGGGTCGATTGTTGTCCTCGACCTGTCCGGCCGGCGCAGCGACGACGCCGCAGCCGTGGGTTGCGATGAGGTGCTTGCCCTGCCACGAGGTGTTGCCGACGTTGGCGAGATCGAGCTCGCGTGCAGCCACCATCGTCTGCTGGAGGCGCCCGTCGATGTTGTAGCGGTCGACGTCGAGGTCCTTGATCGCCAAACCTGCGACCTGTCCTTTGTCGAGACCGAAACGGCTGAGCATGACGGCGGGATCGAGCAGGCGAACGTCCTTGAGCGGGGCGAGATCCTTCTGGATGGCCGGCGCGCTGAGGTCGCTGAACGTCACCGACTTGGTCTGCACGTTGTTGAGGCCCAGCGCATCGCGGGTCGCGGTGATGTTGCGATCGATGTACGGGGCTTCCTTCTCCTTCTGCGACGGGTTGACCACCAAGGCCTGGATGACGCCGGGATAGACGACGCCACCGAACAACGCGATCACGATCCACAGCGCACAGGAGACGAGTGGGATGCGCCATGACCCGGATCGGATGCTGTAGAGGAACAGCGCTGCGACGAGCAGCGCGATCAGCATCAGCAGCAGCACGGCCGGCAACTGAGCCTTGACGACCGAGTAGGTCGCGCCTTGCACATAGCCTCGTCGCTCGGTGGTGAGGTCGTAGCGTTCCAGCCAGTAGCCGCCGGCGCGGAGCAGCGCGAGAACCGCGAGCAGCACCGCGAAGTGGGCCTTCGTTGCCCGTCGGATCTTCGGCATCGGCGGCGCGACGAGGATGCCGCCGTTGAGGATGTACACCGCAACGGTGAGGATCAGCACGAGGAGGACGGCGAGGAACAGCCAGTCGATCAGGAAGTTGAGGAACGGCAGGCGGAAAACGTAGAAGCCGATGTCGGTGGAGAACTGGGGATCGGACTTGCCGAAGCTGACACTGTTGCGGAACAGCAGCCATTCCTGCCAATGGCCGGCGGCCGGCACCGCAACGATGAGACCGAAGATCGTCGCGGCCACGATGCGCACGATGCGCATGCGATGGTCGAACACCTCGTGGAACCGGGCCACGACTGGATGCGTGTCGGCGGTGGCGAATGACGCCGGCGCGAGCCGATCGGCGATCAGCAGGTTCAACACGATCAGGATCACGAACAACACCGCAAACCCGAGGAACAAGAACAACTTGGCGTCGAGGACCCCCCAGAAGACGTCGGTGCGACCGAGGTTCTGGTGCCACAGGTAGTCGATGTAGAAGCCGGCCATGGCCCGCGACGTGAGCAGCAGCACAACCGCGGCGACCGCGACGATGATCAAGATCATTCGCCCGCGATCACTGAATCGGCGACGCCTCCGGGTTCTCGGAGTTCGGGGGGGCAGGTCGGCGGCGTCTCGCACAGGGCGAGGTTAACGGGAGTTAGCGCGGGGGGACAGTCAGAGCGCCGCGGTCGAAGGCGAGGCGGACGATGTCCTCCACGTGCTCGTCGATCCGGTGCGTCTTCCATTCGCGATACAGCGAGCGGACCTGGTTCGCCAGGTCGCTGTTGTTCCCGCCGGCTTTGTCGATGCAGCGCGTCAGGCGCTCGCGCAGTGGCGCCACGATCTCGTTCGTCACCGCGTCGACGGCGGGACGGATGATGGCCGGGTTGCGACCGTTCTCGTCACCCTGCGCGCCGGCCAACGCAGCCGCAGCGAGGTCGGCTTCGACCGCAACCGAATAGCGGGTGGCCTGCTCGGTCTCCCACGGCAGCAACGTGTCGATCGCGCGAACGGGCTCCTTGCGCCGCAACGCGTCGAGGACTTCGTTCTGCTCGTCGGCCAACACTCGCTTCAACTTGCGCGACGCCGAGACGATCAACGGGACGACGACCTCGTCGATGTTCAGCGCAGGCGTCGGCGAGCCGTCGGCGACAGGCGCGGCAGATTCCGGTTGCAGCTCGTCGCTGAGGATGACGAGGTCGCCGGTCGATGTCGACGTGGACGTCTGAGCCGCGATCGCGTCGGAGTGCGCCGCGCGCAGCCGTGCGAACAGATCGTCGACCGATCCGCCGTTCAGCGCCGGCTCGGCGACGGAGACATGATCGATCTCACCGGCGAACAGCGAGACCACCGGCGCGTATTCACCGTCGTTGTCGTCATCGGACGAATCGACGGGCGCTGGGGGAGGAAGGGACACGACAGTGTCGTCGTGCTCGTCGACGTCGGCTTCGATCTCGTCGGCTTCGGCATCGATCTCGTCGGCTTCGGCTTCGGTTTCCATCTGGTCGCCACCGCCGTCGTCAACGACTTCGGAGACGGTGCTCGTTGCGGAGACAGCGGCCGCTGATGCGATCTCGTCGTCGATGCTCACATCGGTCACATCGGTCACATCGGTCTCGGGCCGAAGGATCGCCGGCAACGCGGCCGTGGCGTCGACGTCGATGAAGTCGTCGAACTCGGTCAGTGGAGCGGGCAACGAGAGGCCGACCGGCGCGTGCAACTCGGCCACTGGCTGGACCGTCGCTGCTGCGACCGAACCCGCCTCGGCGTCAGCCTCATCGCCGGACGCATCGACAGCCTTGGTGGGTACCTCGTCGACCGAATACGGGGCTGCGACCTTGTTGTTCGGAACCATCACCGGCACGGGTCCGGTGGTCGGCTGCAGGTTCACGTATTCGCTCGGCTCGCCCAGCGGCGTGAGCTCGGCCATGACTTCGACTGCAGCGATCCGCGAACGCTCGAACGCCTGCAGCAACCGATCGCGGCCGTGGATCAACTGCTCGATCTGCTGGCGAGCGAGCTCGCGACGGCGAGCGAGTTCGCTGAGGACCCGCTCGCGATACGAGCGCGCCTCGTTGACCATGTCGCGGCCCTGTTGCTTGGCCATCTGCAGCTCTGCTTCGGCATCGGCGGACGCGTCCTGACGGCGACGAGCCGACTCGATCTCGGCTTCCTCGCGGATCCGCTGGGCCTCGTCGGTGGCGTCACGAAGGATGCGCGCCGACCCTTCTTCGGCACGAGCCCTGATCTGTGCCGCAGACTCGCGAGCCGTCTGCAGCAGGCGCGCGGCCTCTTCGCCGAGCAGGCGCGTCGCCGTTTCGTCGTCGATCGTCAGCGGGCCCGCGGCACCGGCCTGCTGCGAGGCACGGAGCTCTCGTTCCAGGAAACGCTCGCGCTCTTGCAGGCGGGCTTGCTCGGCCGCGACCATGCGCAGGAAGTCGCGGACCTCGGCCTGGTCATAGCCGCGACGGGATGTGGGGAACTGCGCCGACGACACCGAGGCCGGAGACGCAGGGTCCGGACGCGTGAAGGAGATGGCCATTCAGCGAAGCGTAGATCGCAGGCTGCGTGATTTGGTGGCAATCAGCTGGTGACCGCCGTCAGCTCGTCGGCTTGTAGCCCTTGCCGACTTGGTCGAGGTTGGCACCGTTGCCACCGAGCTTGGTCATCGCTGCCAGCGCTTCGTCGAGCGTCTTCACCGGGATGATCTGGACCTTGTCACCGACAACGGCGCGGGCCTTGGCCAAGCTGTCGGCCGATTGCGACGCCGGCACGATGAAGTACTTGGTGCCGGTCTGCATCACGGCCGACGCCTTCTGCGGCAGGCCACCGATCGCCCCGACCTTGCCGTCGATGTCGATCGTGCCGGTGACGGCGATGTGCTTGCCGCCGGTCAGGTCGCCGGGGGTCAGCTCGTCGATGAGGGTGAGCGTGAACGCCAGGCCGGCAGAGGGTCCGCCGACGTCGTTGAGCGCGATCTTGACGTTGAACGGCAGATCACTGACCTGACGAGTGTCGAACGGGGCGAAGCCCACGAGTGTGCGCGTCGGGTCGTCGGGCGACGACGTCAATTCGATCGTGTCCTTGTGGACGTCGTCCTCACCGGCACGCTTGTACTCGACCGCCACCTTGTCACCCGGCTTGTGGGCCTTCAGCGCAGCGGCCAGATCGTCGACGATGTGGATCGCCTTGCCATCGATGCTGACGAGCTCGTCACCCGCCTTCAGCACATCGCCTGACGGCGCAAACTGCGCGCATGCGGTGTTGGCCGCGTTGTTCTTGATGCAGATGATGTAGTCGATGATGATCGCACCCGGCTTGATGTTCACCGGGAAGCCGAGCTTGCTGAGCGCGGTGTACTCCGCGAGCTGCTGCGCCGTGTTCATCTCGCGCTGACCCGCGACCTGTAACTGGGTCGGCGTGCTCGACCCATACACGTCGTCGTGCGTGAGACCGTTGATGTCGTTGTCGTGGCGGAACATGAACCACGACAGCAACGACAGTTGCGGCTCGCGGATGGTGACGAACAGGATCTTGCCGTTGGCCCTGTACCGCGTCGGGCCATCGAAGGAGACGTGGCTCTCGACCTGCTCCGCGCTCGCCGGCACGATTGCGTACGGCCGTTTGATGCTCGTGAAGCGCGACGCGGTGAGCAACGTCGCGACCAAAACCGTCGCCAGGGCAACGAAGCCGATCGACGCGAGTGGGACCGCCCACAGACGATGGCTCTTGTTGGGCGCGCCGCCGACTTCGGGCCGTGCAAGTACCATCTCGTGTTGCGTGTCAGTCACTGATTTCACCACCCGTGCCGCATGGATCGTCGGCCTCGCCATGCTCGCACTTCTGTGTCTCGGATGGCGAAAGAATGCCAGAGCAGCCCCGAGATTGCCACGCGGGCTGAAGGCTCCCCGCGCCGGCATCGCCGTCGTCGAGCACGCCGCGCCGTCGTACCGGCGCACGTCGGTGGTCCGCCGGGTGTGGGCACTGTGCAGCGCGTCGTTCCTCACCGTGCTCACCGGTGCGATCATCGCCATCGTCCTCGCGTCGGGCATCTCCTACGGCGTCACGACCCTGTCCGATCTGTTGAAGCATTGAACGTCAAGCCCGCCGCCCTCGTCGCCGACCGCCGACGCGTCGTCGCGCTCGCCGGCCACATGGGCGATCCTGATACCGCTCGTGAAGGTCTCACCGACCCTGCGCCGGCGGTGCGCGGTACAGCGCTCGGCGCACTGCACCGGCTCGGGGCCCTGCGACCCGATGAACTGCGATCCACGTTCAGCGACACCGCAGCAGCCGTCCGGCGACGAGCGGCCGAGGTCGCTGCCCACTACCCGATGGTCTCCCTGCTCGCGTTGCTCGACGACCCAGATGCCACGGTGGTCGAGGTCGCGGCGTGGTCGTGTGGCGAGCACGAGATCGTCAACGACGCCGTGCTCGATCGGCTGATCCAACTTGCGACAACACATGACGACGCGCTCGTCCGCGAGGCCAGCGTTGCGGCACTGGGGGCCATCGGCGACGAACGGGGGTTGCCCGCGATCCTGGCCGGCTGCCACGACAAGCCCGCCGTCCGACGTCGCGCCGTGTTGGCACTGGCGCCGTTCGAGGGCGAGGAAGTCGATGCGGCGATCGACGCTGCGTTGTCGGACCGCGACTGGCAGGTCCGCCAGGCGGCAGAAGACCTCACCCGCTGACGAGACCGACCAGCCTCGACAGCTCGATGGCGAGGTTGCTCGCCCGCTCGCGACGTTGCGGCGCGAACCGGAACATCAACCGATCGAGCATCGGGTTCATCCGCAGCGACTCGAAACTGAGCTCGATCAACGTGCCCTCAGAAGCGGGTTCGAGCACGACTCGCCACAGCGTGCTCTCCGGGTAAGCGATGGTCGGGATCGTGCGCCATCCGTAGGCGAAAGGGGGGTCGAGTTCGACGACCTCCCCGGTGCGATCGGAGTTCAGCCGGCCGACCCGCACGGCACCGATGAAACGTGCGCCCATCTCGGCGCTGTTCCAGCGGCCCGTCCAGTCGGCGTCGTTGACCTCCAGGCTCCAGTCCCCCAAGCGCGTCGGGTCGGTGACCACCGCCCACACGGCATCGATCGGAACCGGTGCGATCGCCACAGCACTTCCGTCGACTGCGAGCTTGCCCATCGATGCAAACCTACGATTCGTGGATGGCGATCCTCAACTTCCACTCGTTCGGCGATCCCGCGGGTGAACCGCTGCTGGCCGTGCACGGCATCACGGCACACGGTCGTCGCTTCCGACGGTTGGCCGAGGATGCCTGGCCCGAGCGTCGAACGATCGCTGTCGACCTGCGCGGTCACGGCCATTCGACGTGGGACGCGCCGTGGTCGATCCATCAGCTCGTCGACGACGTGGTCGACACACTCGATTCGCTCGGGCTGCACGATCCGATCGACCTCGTCGGTCATTCGTACGGCGGCGCGATCGGCCTCACGCTGTTCGCTAAAGCTCCCGAGCGGATCAAGCGATTCGTCATGCTCGATCCAGCGCTGGCCCGGCCACCCGAATTCGCGGCCGAGAACGCTGCGGCGACGCTGGCCGGCAACGGCTGGGCATCGGTCGAGGAAGCAACGATCGCCCGGAATGCCGGCCTCGGCGACGAGATCAATCCGGCAGTCACCGAAGACATCGCGAGCCACCTGCAACAGAGCGACGACGGGCGCTATCGGTTCCGCTACGACAAGGCTGCCGTGGTCGGCGGTTGGGGTGAGATGTGTTATCCGCTTCCGGCAGCCCTCAGCCACCGGCCCACGCTGTTGGTCAACGCGCTGCGGGCAGGGATCGTGGCCGAGTCGACCGTCGAGCACCTGACGACCCTGCTCGGCGACGACCTGAGCGTCGTCCGGATCGACTGCGGTCACATGCTCTACTGGGAGCGCTTCGACGAAACCGCCGCAGCCGTCACTGACTTCTTCGCCCGCACGTAGCCGCGAAGCGATTCGGACCGGGCCGCGTCACACCAACGCGCACGCCAAACGCTTCACGTCCACGGCTCATGCCTGGGTCGGAGCGATCATCGCCGGATCGGGGTCGATCGACTCGAACGGCTCGAACGTGTCGATCACCGCGGCCGCGCCATGGCGCGGGATCGGACTGGTGCGTGGAATGAGGAACGACAGCAGGGCTCCCATGAACACGACCGTCAACGCGAACGTCAGGGCCATCCGGCTGCCGTCGGCGAGTGACTGCGTCAGGATGCGATGGATCAACGACGCGTCTGCGGTGGACACCGACGCCGGCGAGCGGTAGTTCGGGCCATCGGCACGAAATGCCGCAATCGTGGACTGCTTCACCGCGTCGGACAACTGCGTCGTCGCCGTGGTCGCGTCGATCGCGCGGTTGGTGGTCTGGACCGTGATCAACGAACCGATGACCGCGGCCCCGAACGCAGCGCCGATCTGACGCGCCGTGGAACTCGCTGCGCTGGCCACACCGGATCGGTCGATCGCGACCTCGGACAGGATCACACTGGTCAGCTGCGAACTGGCGAAGCCGAGCCCGATGCCGAACACAGCCAGCCCCGGGAGGATGCGGAGGAAGGTGATGTCCGGCGTGATCGAGACGATGATGAGCACGATCGCGACGGATTCGATCAGTAAACCTGCGCGCACAACTGCGGTCGTGCTCACCACTCGGGTCAGCCGACCGCCGACCTGCGCGCCCACCACCACGAACACACCGAACGGCAACAGCCACAGCCCGTTCTGTTGGGCGCTGAGCTTGACCGCGTCCTGCAGGAACAGTGGCAGCGCCAGCAACACGCCGAGCTGGCCCATCGCGAGGATGCCGAGCGTGAGCAACCCGTAGCGGAAGCTGCGATGCCCCATCATGCTGAACTCGAACAGCGGGTTCGCAGCGCGCCGTTCTTTCGATCGCTCGTAGATGACGAACCCCGCCATCGCCGCCAGCCCGATGAGGAACGCAATGGGCACGATCCCGATCGGCCGCGATTCCGGCCACACTCTCGAGCCGGCAACGGTGAAATCCTTGATCGGTTCGAGCCACCCGTACGTGCCGCCATCGCTGAAGGCGAACACGAGCAAGAACATCCCGATCGCGATCATCGCGGCACCGGGAAGGTCGATCGGCGTGCGTTCCTTGCGGTCCCCACGCGGCATCAGCGCGATCGCACCGACGATCGCGATCGGCGCGACCACGACGTTGATCCGGAACGACCAACGCCAGGAGTAGTTGGTGGTCAGGAAGCCACCGAGGACCGGACCGAATGCGATGGCAGCGCCCGCGGCGGCGCCCCAAGCGGCGAACGCACTCGCCCGCTCGCGACCACGGAACGTCGTCGACAGGATGGCCAGTGTCGCGGGCGTCATCATCGCCGCACCGACACCTTCGATGACCGCTTCACCGAGGATCAGGACGCCGACCGAGCGAGATTCGGATGCCAGCAGCGAGCCGAGACCGAACAGCGTCACGCCGATGATGAACATTCGCCGATGGCCGTACACATCACCGAGCCGGCCGCCGATGATGAGCAGCGTTGCGAACGTGAGCGAGTAGCCGGTGATCACCCATTGCAGCGACGGCACGGTGGTGTGCATGTCGCGCAAGATCGTCGGGATCGACACGTTGAGCACCGAGGTGTCGATCGCGATCAAGACAACAGTCATGATCAGGATGATCAGGGTCAACCAGCGACGTGGATCGAGAGTGCCGTCGACGTCGGACGCCTCGTCGACGATGGGTCTCGGAGCTCCATCCATTCCTGCCATATAGCTGTACGATACAGGTATATGGGGAAGCGGCGCACCACGATCGACGCGTTGGGTCAGCTCGAAACGCAGTTGAGCGTCTTCGCCCGCCGGATCGAGAACGTGGCGCGACAGTCGGTTCTGTACCGAAACATGGACCGGGCCGGCTATCTGCTGGCACGGACCATCGAGGCGACCGGACCTGCCAGCGTGAACCAACTCGCAGACGCGCTCCACCTCGACGGGTCGACGGTGACCCGGCAGGTCAGCGCGCTCGAGGCGAAGGGCTACGTGGACCGCACGGTGGACCCGGCCGATGGCCGAGCCAGCATCATCGTGCTCACCGAAGCGGGCCGCACCGAGATGGAGACCGTCCGAGCCGCTCGCCGCGTCAAGATCGGTGCGATGGTCGCCGGATGGGAGCCGGCGGACGTGAGCCGCTTCGGCGAACTGCTCGAGCAGTTCAACGGCTCGATGGTCAACGTCGACGTCGCCGCTGACGTCGCCACCGGCATCGGCCGCTGACGGCCTCACCCACCTCGGCTGGAAGGATCAGCCGATGAGTTACGACGACATCGTCACCTATTTCATCGAGCCGCCACCAACGCCGATCTCGCCACCGACGCTGCCGCAGACACCGGCTCGCCGGCTTCGCGATGCCGTCGAACCGATTGCAACGCAGGGCTGGTGGTCCCGGCCGGCGAGCGAGCAGCACGCCACGCTCGGCATCGGCTTCTTCGATGCGTACGTGTGGGGCCGCGCAGCGGCGCTCGGTACGCCAACCGCATCAGTTGTCGTCGCGACGTTCGGCGTGTTCGAGCCGGCGATGCTGACGGCGGTCTACGAACGAGCCGTGGCATCGGCATCGCGTGACGACATCCTCGCGGCACGCGCCGCCGGGGCTATCGCCAGCCTCGGCTCGATCGTCTCCGACGACGAAGCCGCCGCGGTCGCCGATCCGCTGCTCGCCGCGCTCGGAACGCTCGACGGCATGGGCCGCCCGCTGTTCAGCGCGCTGCGCGAGCTGCCCATGGCCTCGACCGCTGCCGGACGACTGTGGCGCGCTGCGGAACTGGTCCGCGAGCACCGCGGCGATGGCCACCTCGCGGCATGCGTCGCGGAGGGCCTCACCGCCATCGACTCGAACATCCTCACCGAGCTGTGGCTCGACTTCGCGATCGGCGAATACAGCGGCACGCGCGGCTTCGGCCCCGATCGCGTCGCCGCAGCAGTCGCCCGCCTCGAAGGTCGTGAGTGGGTGGCAGACGGTGCGCTGACGGAAGCCGGCCGGACTGTACGAGACCGGGTCGAAGCGGCGACGGACGCATCAGAAGCCGCGCTCGTCGCCGCGCTCGGCGACGAGTGCGAGTCGATCATCGCGAACGCCGAGGCGATCGCCGAGCGCGTGATGAGCGCACGCGCCTTCCCACACGACCCACGCAAGCGCGCCGCCGGCTGAGCATTCCCGAGTCACGCATCGAGCGCGGCGGGGACCTGCTTCATCGGTGGCGCCGCAGCCGGCTTGTCGTTGCAGACGCCGACGGCGAACTCGACGGCACGGTCAGCGGTGGCCGGTAGCTGCGGTACCGACGTGTCGAACGAGGTGAAGCCGAAGACCTCACTGAGGTCCCCACAGGTCGCGCGGCGCCAATCCGAGATCAATGGCGCGTCGACACCGAAGCGCGTTTCGAGCAAGCGCAGGATCGACGTGTGATCGAACACCGTCGAGTTCACGCGCGCGCCGGCCGCGCCCGTGCTCGAGCCGGCAGCGCGCCGGGTCCACGGCGAGACGATCATCGTCGGCACGCGAAAGCCGAGACCGATCTGTGCGCCGGCGACGAACTCGTCGGCTGTTCCCGGTGGCGGTGAGGGGGGCGGCATGTGATCGAAGAAACCGCCGTTCTCGTCGTACGTGAGGATGAACGCGGTCTTCGCCCATAAAGTCGGATTGGCCATCACCGCGGCGATCGCCTTGGCCGTGTAGTCCTCGCCCACCGATGGCGCCCACGGCGGATGCTCGGAGATGACGGTGGGAGCGACCAGCCAGCTGACCTGAGGCAGGTTGCCGGCCGCAGCATCGGTCTCGAACGCATCCGCAGCCAGATTGACCATCGCGTTGTCGTACAACGGGTTCCCCGCCGCCAATCCCTGGAACTGGGTGAACCACTTGACCGAGTTGTCGTCGAAGTCGTCGACCTCGTGGTACACCCGCCACGTCACCCCGGCCTTCTGCAGCCGCTCGGGGTACGTCTCCCACGTGTACGCCGTGCCCGAGTTGTCGACCGCCGGCCCACCGCCCAGACCACCCGGATCGATGGTGCCGGTCATCGTGATGTGACGGTTCGGGTTGGTCGGACCGAGTACAGAACAGAAGTAGTGATCACACAACGTGAACTCATCGGCCAACGCCCAGTAGTACGGCAGATCCGTGCGGTTGAAGTACCCGAGTGCGTGCGCGCCCATCGACGTCGCGAACCCGTCGTTCTTGCCGCCGTTCCACGCCGCGTGTTGGGCATCCCAGGTGTGATCGGGGTCGGGGCCGCACTGCGCCGACGTGACCGTCGAGTCGTACCGGTAGGGCAGGAGATAGCCGTCGGGGTGCTGCGCGTAGGGGTTGCGGTAGTTCTTTCCTGCATCGGTCGATGCGAAGCCAGCGACGCCGGGCCGTGTTCCGAAGTAGTGGTCGAAGCTGCGGTTCTCCTGGAGCAGGATCACGAAGTGCTCGATGTCGTTCAGCGTCGCTACCGGCAACGTCGTCGTGGTCTCGGCGACGGTCGTGGGAGCATCGGTTGCGGCAACGGTGGTCGCGGCATCCGTCGCGGGCGGCGACGTGGTGACGGCGGGCGACGTCGACGTCGATGCTGGGGCCGTGGCAGCGGTTGACGACGACGCCGAGGTGGACGACCCACTGTCGCACCCTGCCAGCGACACCCCGACGACCGCCGCGCCCGCGACCGCGGCGCCACCGGCGAGGAACGCTCGACGGGTCAGCGGCCCTGGCTTGGGCTCCGCCGCAGGAACACCTGTCTCGGACACATCGTCGCGCTCGGTCACGGCGTCACTCTGTCACAGCCGAAGATCCCTCATCGACGGACCTGTTGACGGACCTCAGTCGTCGGCGTTTCCTTCGGTCGGATCGATGTCGGCGTTCTCTCCAGCAGAAACGTCAGCGACGGCCGGCGGGAGATCCCTCGCGTCGGCTAGATCTCGGAGGCGACCAGTGGCAAGCTTGTTGGTGCGGAGGTCATCGACCGAGATGAACGGAACAGCCAACCCGCCGATGTCCACGGTGACACGACGCTGATGGGCCTCATCGAATGTCAGACCAGTCGCAAACGTCAGAATGTCGATGCGCTGCGGCTCACGACCGAGCTGGATGATCACGTCGGGCTCCTGGAAGTCCAACGCGTCGAGGCCGAGCCCGCCGAAGCCGAATTCCTCCAGCGCGGCGATCACATGTTCTGCGTTCGACGGATCGGTCCATACCCAGACATCGAGATCCTTCGTGTAACGCGGATGACCGTGAGCGGCAAGCGCGTAACCACCGACGATCAGAAATCGGACATCATGGCCGACGAACGATTGCAAGAACTCTTGGAAGTCGGGGTTCAGTTGCATGGTCCCACCCGTTGTGCTCGCGTCGTAGAACCTCGACCGCATCGATGCGCTCCTCGATCGGACGCGTGATCCAATAGCGCCACGGCTCGTCGGGCTCGCCAACTCGTCGTCTGGTCACCACGCGTTCGACCGATGTCATCGCGTCAGTCTATAGGCGCGCCGCGGACTGGCCGGAGACGCTCGTTCAGTCGTCGATGCCGAGGACGAATCGATAAACGTTGGTGTCGCGCGCAACGAAACCCAGTCGTTGATACAGGCGGTTGGCCGCCTCGCGCGACGGGCGCGAGGTGAGATCGACCGTCTTGGCCCCCTTGGCACGCGCGAGATCGAGAGCGAAGCGATTGAGCGCGTCACCGACGCCGCGCCCTCGGGCTGCGTCATCGACGACGACGTCCTCGATCCAGGCGCGCGCGCCTGTCGGGATGCGGAAGACGATGAGCGTGAGTGCTCCCAGGATCACGTCACCGTCCGATGCGATCAAGACGTCGGAGGCGGGTGACTCGATCATCTCCGCGATCTCGGCGCTCGTCGGCGGCGGCGACGACTTCGACAGCTGTGGAATCAACCGAGCGAACGCATCGACGAGTTGCGGCGTGACTGCCGATGCAACCTCGACGTGGACAGGGGCGGGCTGATCTGGCACCCGCAGCACGATACTGCCGGCCCCGACTGCTCGTCCGGCATCGGCTCGTCGTACGGTTCGTGGATGGACTTCTCGACCCTCTCCGAACGCGCTCGAAAACTCGGTTCCGTGCTCGAGCCATTGACCGGACAGGTGTACTTCTCGCCCGAGGCCCACGCCAACTACGTCGCGCTCGGCTTCGATCCCAGCCCCGGGCAGTCGAACGGAGTCGCGCTGCCCGATGGTCCGGCCTACTTCACCAGTCGCGGCAGCGTCATGGGTCAGGTCCCCGGAGAAGTCGTCGCTGCTGCCTTTGCGGTCTTCAATCCAGAGGTCGTCGTTCCGTGCCTCGACATCGGGTGGACCCGAACCGACGCCGCCACGATCTGCGCCGCACGCGACGCCGGCGGCATCGACCAACTCGTCCGCATCCTCGGCGAGCGTCCCGACGGCATCGATCGCGCGAACGAGTTGTTGACGGTTGCGGTTGCCTCGCTGCGCCCTGAGGGTCGGCCGCTGTACGCGGGTCTCCGCTCGCTCGACATGCCCGATTCGGCGATGGGCCAGCTGTTCCGCCGTGGCGACATGTTGCGCGAATTCCGCGGCGACAGCCACACCGCGGCATGGATCTCGAACGGCATCACCGCAACCGAGATCGGTCTGCTGACCGAGCTCTACTGGGGCCTGCCGATGCGTTCGTACAGCCGCACGCGTGCATGGACCGAGGCCCAGTTCGATCACGCACGCGACGCATTGCAGGCGCGGGGGCTGATCAACGACGACGGGCTCACCGGCACCGGTCGCGAAGCGCGTGAGCTGATCGAGACCATCACCGATTCTCAGATGGCGCCCGCAATCCATGCACTGGGCGACGACTTCGACGAGCTCGCGGACATCCTCACGCCATGGGGCGCCACCGTCCGCGAAAAGTTCGGCTACCTCAGCTCCGGGCCGCACGACCTCGCCAAAGCCGGTTCGCGAGACTCCTGACGGCAGGCGTCGGCCGCGTCCAGACGATGCTTCGATAGGCTCTGGTCGCAATGGAATACGTCCGCTGGCACAGCCAACCAACGCTGCGCAATCCTGTCGTGGTTGCGGCTTTCACCGGTTGGAACGACGCGGGCGACGCCGCCTCGGGTGGCGTCAAGCACCTGATCGAAGATTGGGGCGCAGCGGCGCTGGGCGAGATCGATCCAGAAGAGTTCACCGACTTCGCCACCATTCGGCCCCATGTTCGTCTCAACCCCGGCCTGACCCGCAGCATCGTCTGGCCGACGGTCGGACTCTGGCACGCATCGACACCCGGAGCCGACGTCATCCTCGTGCTCGGTCCCGAACCAGCGCTGCGCTGGCGGGCCTTCACCGATCAGATCATCGGCGTCGCCCGGCACTTCAATTCGTCGCTGGTGCTGACGCTCGGCGCGCTGCTGGCCGACGTTCCTCACACCCGCGCGGTGCAACTGATCGGCACCGCGACCGACCAGGACATGATCGACCGTTACGACCTGCAGCGATCGCGCTACGAAGGGCCCAGCGGCATCGTCGGCGTCCTTCACGACGCGTGCGCCAAGGCCGACCTACCGTCCGCTTCGCTGTGGGCCGCGGTCCCCGCCTATGCGTCGCAACTCCCGTCTCCGAAGGCGACGCTCGCTCTCGTCGACCGTCTGGGCAGCATCATCGGCACCTCGATGCCGACCGCCCGCCTCGTGAGCCAGGTCGCCGAATACGAAGAGCGGGTCAGCGCAGTGGTCGCCGAAGACGACGATCTGCGCGGCTACGTCCGTCGCCTCGAGAACATGGCCGACGCCGGCATCGAGGACTTCTCCATCGACGACGACGACGAGATCGAGGAAGACGACGATGATGACGCCGTCGGGGGCGAACTCGGCACCGATCTGCCCGAACAGGTCGACGGCGAAGCACTCATCGACGAAGTCGAGCAGTTCCTCCGCGACCAGGGCGCCTGATCAGCAGCCCGGGTTAGGCCTCGCGCCTGACGGATGCCGCGACGACTTCTTCGCAGCGGCGTAAGCCCTGTTCGAGGGCACGGGTCAGACGCAGTCGATCACCCGTGGCCATCAGGTCGATCACCAGGCCGGTGAACAAGCCTTTCAGGATCGACGCCTCGACGACCACCATGGTGCGCGGCATCCCTTCCAGCAGCAGCCGTTGCTCGATGTGTTCGCGCCAGACGCCGATCTGTTCGGCGCGCACCTCGCCGGTGAGGCCGGTCTGGGTCGCCTGCAACGTTGCGGCCTCCAGCCCAAGGCGCGTCAGCGCCAGGTTCGCAGGCGAGTCGTTGAGCCACTTCCACCACTTGCGCAGCTGCGTCGTCTGGGTCATGTCGGGCTGGCGGGCCAACCACTCGTCGCGGATCTCTTCCTGGATCTTGGTCGCCCGGGCCAGCGCGGCGGCGAGCAGATCCTGCTTCGAGCCGAAGTGGTGGACGAGGCGATTGGGGCTCGTCCCGAGTGCCGCTGCCATCGGCCGCAGTGACATGTCACCCAGTCCGTGCTCGGCCAGATAGGCGACGATTTGATCCAGGAGTTCGCGCTTCATCTCGATGTCGGGTGTGCGCGCCACGACCCAACCCTATTCGATTGCCCTCAGGCGAACGTCGCCCGACCGGTCATTGTGCGGCTCAGCACGTCTTCGTCGAGTTCCACCCCGAGACCGGGCCGATCGGACAACGTGATCCAGCCCTCGCCATCCGCTTCGATCGTGTCGCGCAGGACGTAGTCGCGGCGGGCGGTGCTCCACTCGGGCGGATCGAACGGGAACTCGATGAACGGCGCGCCGACGGTGCCGGCAGTGAGGTGCAGGTTGGCCATCACGCCGATTCCGTTGCCCCACGTGTGCGGCGTGAAGATCTTGCCCGCGGCAGCGACCTCGGCTGCGAAATGACGGAGTCCGGAAATACCCATCGAGCAGACGCAATCGGGCTGGAACACATCGAAGCATCCACGGTCGAGCAGCTCACGGAATTCGTACGGCTCGCGCGTCATCTCGCCGCCGGCGATGCGGATGTCGACACGGCTGCGCAGCTCGGCCATGCCGTCGTAGTCGCCGCGGTGCAGCGGCTCTTCCATCCAGTACACGCTCTCGGCCTCGAGTTTGCCGGCGACATCGGTGGCGTGATCGACGGTCCACGGCTTCTGCGTGTCCCATGGCATCCGCCAGCCCTGGTTGCAGTCGACCATCAGGTCCAACGTGTCGCCAACCGCGTCGCGCACGGCCTTGATCACCGCGAGATCGTCGTCGATCGTTGGACGGCCGAAGCGCACCTTCAGCGCGGGGAAACCGAGCGCGCGAATGCGCTGCGCGACGTCGACCATCTCGGACACCGGCCGATGAACGCCGCTCGACGCATACGCGCGGATGCGATTGCTCGTGCCCCCGACCATCTTCCAGATCGGTTCGTCGCGGATCTTGCCGGCGAGATCCCACAGCGCGATGTCCATCGGCCAAGGACGGCCGGCGTGGAACTCGATGTTCGCCAACACCGCAGCATGCCGATCGAGGTCCAGCGGATCGTGACCGATGAAGTAGCGCTCGTAGTCGGCGAAGCCGTACATCGCATCGCCGGAACCGATGCCGACTCGACCCTCGTCGTCGTGCACCCGAACGATGGTGGCCGGAAACTTGGTGCGCGGCTGCGTGTCCCACGACGCGGGGAACGGCGGATCGAGCGGCAGTTGGTGGTGGGTGATCTCGATCCGCGTGATGACACTCACGACTGCCCCGCCTTCGCCGTCGCGCGCAAGCGATTCCACGATTCGATCGTCATCTCGGCCAGTGACTTCCGTTCGGCATCGTTCGGCACGCGGCAGTTGTTGTTCACCATCGGCTGGTTCTCGATCGCGATCATCGTGTCCGCGATCGCCGCTGCATCTAGGGCATGATCGGGCAGCTTGCCGACGACCGTGGCGAACTGCGTCGCGCTGAAGAGATCGCGCAGGATGACGGGCACGTCGGCTGCGGACGCGTTGAAAGCCATCGCCGCGGACTCGAATGCCCCCGCGGCGCCATCCACGTTCCAATCGATCGCCGCATCGAGCGCGACGGCGACGGCGACGCCGTGCGGCACGTGATAGAGCGAGCCGAGAGCGTGGCCGATCGAGTGGGCAATGCCCGTGCCACAGTTGTCGATCGCGACACCCGCCAACAACGCGGCTTCCTGCATGCCGCGGCGGGCGACGAGGTTCGAGCCGTCGGCCACGGCATTCGGGAGATGCTGCGACACGAGCCGTAGTGCGGCCATCGCGGGCGCAGCCGACAACGGATTCCGACGTTGCCCAGTGCACGCCTCGAGCGCGTGGACGAACGCGTCGAGACCCGTTGCCGCGGTGACGTGGAACGGCATCGTCGCGGCCGCCGTCGGGTCGAGCAGGATCAGGTCGGGCAACATCTCGTCGCCCCACGTCCACAGCTTGCGACCCGAGGCGTCGCTGAGGATGCACGTGCGGGTGATCTCTGCACCCGTGCCCGATGTGGTGGGGATCGCGACGATGGGACGACGGCCGACGAACGGATTGGCGCACAACAGATAGGGCTCGACGCCGGACGGACCGGCGGCGACGACTGCCGCCTGCTTGGCTGTGTCGAGGGCCGATCCCCCACCGATGCCGATGACCGTGGCGTCGACCAATCCGCGCACCGCGTCGGCGGCGGCATCGACCGACGCGACGGTGGGCTCTCCCTGCGGGACGATGTGTTCGACGACCGGCATGCCCTGAAGCGCGGCAGCGACCCGATGGGAGTATCCGGTGTGCGCCACGGCTTCGTCGACGATGAGGACGGCTGCGGCGGAACCGAATCCGGCCAGCGCATCGACGAGCGCGTCGAGCGCGTCTTCACCGACGACGATTCTCGGTGCTCGGCCGAGTTCATACACGCTCACGATGGCTTCTTTCGTCCGTTGGCTGCACGCCTCATTCCTTGCACGATCGTTTCACAATACTTGGCCGACGGCGATGTGGTACGAAAGGAACATGGTCGATTCCAGTGGTGACCCCCTCCTGCAGCCGTTCACGATCAAGAACCTGGAACTCCGCAATCGAATCATGTCGTCGGCCCACGAGCCGGCATATGGATCCGACGGAATGCCGAAGGAGCGCTACCGGCTATACCACGTCGAGAAGGCGAAGGGTGGCCTGGGGTTGACGATGACGGCAGGCTCTGCGGTCGTGTCGCCCGACAGCCCGCAGGCGTTCGGCAACCTGCATGCGTACAAGGACGAGATCGTGCCGTGGTTGCGCGAGATGACCGACGAGATCCACTCGCACGGGTGCGCAGCGATGATCCAGATCACCCACCTCGGACGGCGCACGGGCTGGAACAAGGCCGACTGGCTGCCCCTCGTCGCGCCGTCGCCGCTGCGCGAGCCGGCACACCGGGCGATCCCGAAGCAGGCCGAGGATTGGGACATCGAGCGCATCATCGTCGACTTCGCCGACGCGGCCGAACGCATGCAGCAGGGCGGCATGGATGGCATCGAGATCGAGTCGTACGGCCACCTCTTCGACGGCTTCTGGTCGCTCGCCACGAACCATCGCGACGACGAATACGGCGGATCGTTCGAGAACCGGATGCGCTTCGGCACTCGTGTGCTGCAGGGCATCCGCGACCGGGTCAGCCCCGACTTCCTCGTCGGGTTGCGGATGTCGGTCGAGGAACGCGTCCCCGACGGCCTCACCCGCGACGACGGACTGCAGATCCTCGGATACTTCAAGGACCTCGGTCTGATCGACTTCGTCAACGTGATCCGTGGTCACATCGAGAGCGATGCCGCGCTCACCGACGTCATCCCAATCCACGGCATGCGGTCTGCACCAACCCTCGACTTCTGCGGTGAGGTGCGCTCACGCATCGACCTGCCCGTGTTGCACGCGTCGAAGATCGACGACGTCGCGACGGCCCGCCATGCGATCCGCGATGGCCTGCTCGACGTCGTCGGGATGACCCGCAGCCACATCGCCGATCCTCACATCGTGCGCAAGATCATCGAGGGTCGCGAGGCCGAGATCCGGCCCTGCGTCGGAGCGACGTACTGCCTCGACCGCATCTACGAATCCGGTGAAGCGCTGTGCATCCACAACGCAGCGACCGGCCGCGAGGCGACGATGCCGCACACCATTTCCCCGGCGGAGATCAGCCGTCGAGTGGTGGTGGTCGGTGCGGGCCCTGGCGGGCTGGAGGCCGCCCGTGTGAGTGCTGAGCGGGGCCACACCGTGACCCTGCTCGAGGCTGCCGCGCAGGCCGGCGGCCAGATCCGACTGGCGATCCGCAACCCGCGCCGCAAGGACCTCGTCGGCATCATCGACTGGCGCGTCAGCGAGCTCGCGCGCCTGGGGGTCGACGTGCAGTACGACGTGTACGCCGAAGCCGACACCGTCGGGGCGTTGAACCCCGATGTCGTCATCGTCGCGACGGGTGGTTGGCCGCAGAGCCCGCCGCTCGACAGCGGAGCGGACCTCGTCACCTCGTCGTGGGAGATCCTGTCCGGTGAGGCCAAGCCCGCACCACGCGTCCTGCTCTTCGACGACAACGGCGCCCATCCGGGGATGTCGGCCGCCGAGGTCATCGCGAACGCCGGCAGCGACCTCGAGTTCGTCACGCCCGAGCGCTTCTTCGCTCCCGAGGTCGGCGGCCTGAACCATGTGCCGTACGCCCGCACATTCGCGTCGACCGACACGACCGTGACGATCAACAGCCGCTTGATGGGCGTGCGTCGCGACGGCGACGAACTCGTCGCTCGCGTCGGCAGCGACTACAGCGAGCGCACCGAAGACCGACGCGTCGACCAGGTCGTCGTCGAGTACGGCACGCTGCCGATCGACGATCTCTACTTCGCACTCAAGGACTCGTCGAGCAACCGGGGCGCCGTCGACTACGGCGCGCTCATGCAGGGTCGACCGCAGGCGCTGATGACCAACCCGCAGGGAACGTTCCAGCTGTTCCGCATCGGCGACGCCGTGTCGGCGCGCAACATCCACGCCGCGATCTACGACGCACTACGACTGTGCAAGGACCTGTAGGTCGCGCAACGCATCGACGTAGCCGCTGTAGTCGAGCGGCACGAAGTCACGAATCATGAGGGTCTCGCGAACCAGCACCATCGCAGGATCGCGGACGGTCTCGACGAGCGCATCGCGCCACGTGGCGAGTTCGTGGTCGGTCGTGTTGCGATTGACGATGACGGGCAGGCACGGCACCAGCGGGCCGCGCCCGATGGTGATCAGGCCATCGAGCGTGTGCGGTTCGTCGCGGGCGAGGAACGCCCACGTGAGCCCGTCGATCGATGCGATGTCGGCCTGGCCCGAGCGGACGGCGTCGATGCTGAGCACGTGCGCGCCCGTCCATTCGATGCGGCCGGGCCATTGCTGGTGTCCGCGGCCAGCGGCGGCCAGCAGGCTGATGCAGCCGGACAGGCTGTCGGACGAGTTGAGTGCTGCCGTGATCGTCGAAGGATCGATCGCGTCGACGGAGCGGATCCCTGCGTCGGCGCGGGCGATGATGCGGCTTCGATAGAGGTGCGAGACGTCATCGTCGAGCGCGTACGCGAACGTTCCGACGACGCGTACCTGATCGCGCAGCGCCGTGATCAGCGGCCAGCCGCATGCCATCCCGGCCACCATCGCCGGATCCAGCCACGTCGCATGCTGGTCGAGATCCCATCGCATCGGTGACGACGGCACGCTGTTGCCGGTGCGCCCGACCCGATCGGCCACCGCTGCATAGAGGTCGTCCCACGCTGGGCGCAACGCATCGAACGGATACATCGTCAACGCGGCGAACGGCTCGGCGACCTGGCTCATATCGATGCCGATTCGGTGAGCGGATGCACGGGCTGGTCGAACGGCCGAAACAGATGACGGCGAACGATGGCCGCATAGCCGGGGTACACGCCTGCGCCGGCAGCGACCGCTTCGTCGGCACCGAGTGTGCGCGTCAACGCGGGGAGATGGAACCACGCCGCACCTGGCAGTTCGTGATGCGTGTTGTGAAGGTTGTTGTTGAGGAACAGCAACCCGAAAAACCAGTTGCTGTAGACGATGGCCGAGCGCTGGGCGCTGGCGACCGCGCGGTGTTCGACGAACGACCGCAGCGCCGACATCGAGGCGCCGCCATAGACGAAGCCGACCACGAACATCCACAGTGGCAACGGGCTGGCGAAGACGACCTCGAGGACGAGCACGCTGGCTGCGGCGTGGACGAACCATGCCCGCTGGACGTCGCGATTGCGCCACGTGAGGCGGAGATCCCAGCGCAACATGTACCAGGCCGACAGGAACGGACCGAGAAGCAGCCGGCCGGCGAGCGTGCGGTTGGCGCGCAGGATCGGCCGTTGCAGACGACCGGCGCGGGCCCAGGTCTCGGGCAGGACGTAGAAGCTCTCCGGGTCGACGACCGGGTCGGTGAGGTTGCTGTTGTGGTGGGCGAGGTGGATCGAGTTGTACCGCGCGTACGGGTGGATCATCCCCAGTGGCGCACCGACGAGGAGCCGGTTGAACGAGCGCCAACGGGTGGGATGACCGTGGATCACCTCGTGCTGCAGCGACATGTAGAAGCCGCCGAGGACCACGAGCGCACCGACCACCACCACCGCTGGGAGATGCGCACTGCCGAAGCCGAGGGCGACCAGTGCGATCCAGAACAGCAGGATCGCGGCCAGCGTCGGCCAGTCGATGACGCCGAAACTGCGGTGAGCCAGGCGCGCGTCAGCAGGGTGCCCTCCTGCTGTCGCGTCATGCCTGGTCCCTGCCACTGATCATGTTGTAGTCGATCGACCGGTAATTCCTGACAAGATTACTGGGGTATTAGCGCACAAACGCCACATCTCTGATGTGCAAACACACCGATTGGTGCGTATCCGCAACATTTGTGGCGCGTACACTGCATCCATGCTCGATCGCAAAGTGCTCCTCGACACCTTTCGCGAACGCCTGGGCAAGGTCATCCGCGACTCCGGCCACAACCGCAGTGAGTTCGCCGCCATCGTCGGGCTCGACCGATCGACGCTGTCGCAGCTGCTGTCCCCCACCAATCGACGCCTGCCGCGCATCGAGACGTTGGCCGCCGTGGCCCAGACACAGCAAGCGTCGATCGACTGGCTGGTCGGGCTGAGCAACGTCGGCAGCATGCAGGCCGAGATGATGGACGAGAAGACGTCGTTCGCCAAAGACGCGCTCGCCCACAACGACGAGCGCTTGATCGCGTGGCTCACCGAAGCGATCGGCTACAAGATCCGCTACGTCCCATCGACACTCCCCGATCTGCTCAAGACGGATCGCGTGATCCGATACGAGATGGGCGAATTCGTCGCCACCACCCCCGAGCAACTGATCGAGACCGCATCAGCTCGACTGGCGTGGACCCGCGGTCCCGAGACCGACCTCGAGTGCTGCAACACGGTGCAGGCGGTCGAATCGTTCGCCCGCGGTGGAGGCATCTGGCGCAACCTCGACGTCGCGAGCCGAGTTGCACAACTCGACCACATGGCCGACCTCTGCGCCGAGCTGTATCCCACCCTGCGCTGGTTCCTGTTCGACGGCCGTGAGCGCTACGCCGCGCCGGTCACCATCTTCGGCCCATTGCGGGCCGCGCTGTACCTCGGCCAGATGTATCTGGTCCTCACATCGACCGAACACGTGCGCACGCTGACCGCCCAGTTCGACGACCTGATCAAGGGCGCCGTGGTCCAGCCACCCGACGTCCCCGCGTTTCTCCGCGAGCAACGCACCATCGCCCTCCGCCACCGCACCTGACCGAGCGCCGACACCGCACCGAACGCGGCACCGAGTCACCGCACGTCTCGTGCGTCCCAGTTCGCCTAGGTTGCCGGCATGAGTATGTTCGACTTGGGTGATTGGGAAGAGTTGGACGTGGGGATACTCGGCGATGGCGTGTCGATCAGCGATTTCATCGTGACCGATCCGGCCATGGCCACGCACCGGCGCTACCGCAACCGGGTCACCGGCGAGGTCGTCACGACCCGTCTCTGAGCGACGCTCAGGCGACGGGGTTGAAGACGTCGCTGGCGCCGCGGAACAGTCCCAAGCCGTTGTTGGGCAGCTCGATGAACGTCCTGCCCGGCGTCAGCAGGATCGGGGCGCCGTTGTCGTCGAGGAACGCGAACGGGTCGAGCCGGCCGGCTCGCGACCATGTTCCCGTGATCATCTGCCCGCCGGTGAACACGACCAGCGAATCAGTGCCCGTCGTGATCCCGTCGGGCGAGCGACCGTCTGTGTGGCTCGGGTCGTAGTTGAGCCACACGATGACGACGTTCTCGGTCGACACCTGCTTGCCGTCGGTGAGCGTGTGCGGCTTGCCCTCCTGCGAACGCAGGTACGAGCCGGTGTTCGCGTCGTAGCGCCATTGGACGAACACCGTCTGGATCTTCAGATCGAAACCGGTCATCGGTGCGCCCGCGGTCGATGCTTCGCCGACGGCGCGGTAGTGGAACTGCTGCGCCGGGCCGGTGCGATCGGGGCCGGCGTTCGATCGCAGCAGAGCAGTGTTGAGATGCGTCTTGTGCGGCCGACCGCGCTTCGGATCGAGTTCCCAACCGGGTCCATGGCCTTCGGTGACCAACAACAGATCGGAAGAGGCGAGCAGCTTGACGTTGCCCGGGTTGCCACCCGAGCACGCGAACACGGCGCGGTTGAACTCGCCGACCAGGTTCACGTCCTGCTCGCGGCACGAACGGATCGGCCCGACGAAGTCGAGGTCGCGGCTGTGCCAGATCGTGGCGAAGCGGGTTGGCCCGGCTCCCCACGCCTCGAAGATGATGTCGGGGTCGTTGAGCCCGGTCTGCGGACGAGCCTTGGGATCGTTGCTGACCTTGGCCACCAGGGCGACGCGAGACAGCAGGGCTGGATCGGTCAGGGGCAGTCCGGTCAACGGCTGCACGGGATCAGGAGGAACGGTCGTCGTGGGTGCCTCGGTGGTCGTCGTCGGCGCCTCGGTGGTCGTCGTCGTTTCGGCGACGGTCGAGGTCGTGCTGGTCGATGCGGCGGCTGTTGTCGAGGGAGTCGTCGTCGACGGCGCGGTGGTTGTCGACGCCGATTTCAGGGCCGAGCTGCTGCACGCGCTGATCAGCGTGGCACCGCCCGCGAGCGCAAGCAGTTGTCGCCGCGACACGACGGTTCGCAGGCTCGCCGCCGTTGCAGTGGGGGACGCGTTGGAGTGTTGGGCACGGTTCTTCATCGTGTGGTATTCGCAGCCTTCCTGTGTCTTCTCGCCGCCGGCGGTCGTACCCGGAGACGTTTCTCTCGGTCGACTTCGCCCACAGCACCGTACCCTCCGGCAGCACGCGATCACCGTCAGGCGGCAATCGCGCGCATCGGCCCGAACGCGACTCCGTCCCGCTGGGGGAGCGGGACGGAGTCTTCGAGGCCGGTTCGGGGGGTATCGATCGACGGCGCTCGATCGTGAGCCGCAGCGGGGGGACGCTTTGGCTCGAAGACATCATGGCCCATCCGCGCACCACTCAAGACCCCGGAAACGCAGTGTTCACACGGCTGACACCTCGATGAACAATCAGATGAACAAACAGATGAACAGCAGATGAGCGGTCGTCAGCGAAGGCCGGACGCGTGTCGCGACTCGCGTGGTTCATGCAGCGCCACGAACAAGCTCTCGTAGGTGTGCGCCATGGTCTCGCACGCCTCGCGCATCGCGACATCAGCCATCGGCGCCGCACCGAACGTGCGCCATCGTTCGATTCCGGCCAGGGCCTTGGCTCGCAGCGAACTCTGATCACTGCCGACATCCGCGCCGAGGCGGATCTCGACGTCACCACCCGGAGCGGTGAGCGCCGACAGCTCTGCGCGCTGTGACTCGTTGAACGCGACGACACCGGACGCCACCAGATGGCTCAGGCGCAGTTCGGCAAAGTCGGGTGATGATGCTTCGCAGCGTTCGATCTCGACATCGAGTTGACGGGCTGTGGACGGTTCACTCGCCGACAACGTTCGCGCGATCGACCGCAGGCTCACCAGCGCGGTACGCGCCTTGAGCACGTCAGACCGGGGCAGGAAGTGCTCGGCGATCAACGTGCGCAACGACGACAGGCCGGACTCACCGACGAGCATCTGTGCCATCTCGTTGGCCGTCACCGCGCCTCGGTTGCGGATCTGTTCCACGCAGAACCGCACCCCGAAGACACCGAGTCGTTCCAGCAGCTGGCGGCGCAACTCGACGGTGAGTTCGCTCGCCGCGGGGTCGCAGAAGGAATCCGCCGAACGCAACATGCGATCGAGGACCGGCGCCGGAGTTGCCGCCAGTTGACGCAGCGCCCACGACTCGTCCTCACGCAAGGTCTGCCCGGTCTCGGCGATCAGGCCTGCGACGGGCACCACAGCGGTGCACAACGTTCGGACGGTGTCGTCGTGCTCGTAGCGGTCGGCGATGCGCCGCGCGGAATCCATTGCCTGCAGCCGACCGGCGCCGATCTCGTCAGCGCGCGAGAGCACGGCCACCGCGTTCACCGGCGACGAGCCGGCAACGCTGCGATCCATGAACGCACCGAGGAACTCGGCGTCACGGCGATGGAGATGCCGCATCAGGTAGATCACCGCATCGGCATCGCTGGGGCGAGCTTCGTCGAGCGCGAGGAACTCGGTCGTCCGCAGCGAGTTCTCGGCCGACAGCGACGCAAGACCGGGTGTGTCGATCAGCGTGATCTGGCGCAGCGCCGATGTCGGCCACGAGACCACGATGCGCTCGATGCCACCCGCATCGAGCCCGTCGAGATCGAACGTGAGTGCACCCTCGATCCGACGAAACGGAACGGCGCTCTGTGTGCCGTCGTACGCGAACGCGGTCACGTCGTACGCGCCCCCGTGCTGATACCACGTCACGATCTTGGTGCACTCGCCCGCATCGGTCGGGGCCAGCCGCTCGCCGACGAGCGCGTTGAGCAATGTCGACTTGCCCGCCTTCACCCGGCCGGCGATCGCGATCCGCAGCGCGCCATCGAGCCGCTCGCGAACCGCCGCCACTGGTTGCACCATCGCCGTGCCGGCCACCATGTGCGCCGCAGCGTCGCAGACAGCTCGAACTCGCTCGACGGCGGTCATCTCGACGTGTCCGTTCACTGCGGCTCCGCTGAAGGAACCAGGCCATCCAACATCGACCGGGCATCGGCGATGCGCTGCAGCGTCGCCCGCAACGACACGATGCGTTGCTGAGCAACGTCGACCTCGCGCTTCGACGACTGCTGAGCCTGCTGCATGGCTTCGGCATACGTCCGCATGAGTTCGGAGATCCGCTCGGTGAACTCGTCACGGATGCCGCGCTGAACGTCGCGCATGGTCTCGCCGAGTTCGTTGCTGACGGCGAACTGCACTTCGTCGAGGAATTGGCGGACGTTGCTGCGCGCCTGTTGACGGCGCAACGCGATCTTGCGTTTGTGGGCATCGGACAGTTGCATCCCGGCGAATGCCAGCCCAACCCCGACGGTCACCGGGTTCGACAGCATCAACGCGGCTGCTCCGGCCGGCAGGAACCGACCCATCATCCCGAACAGGATGATGCCGCTCTGCGCACCGCGCAGGCCCACCAGCGCCGTGCCCAACTGCTGCGCTCCCTTGTGCGCCGACGGGTCGATGCCCTTGTCCGTCCACATCGACGACAGCTCGACGGCGGCTCGCTTCGATGTCCATCGCGACAGCTCGAGAACGTCTTCGCCGATCAACTCGATCACGGCCTCGCGCAGCGCCTGCGCGCCCTGCTCGACACTCACGAAAACGCCGGCGACCGCGTCCGCCACGTCGGTCTGCAAGCGTCTCGCCAACAGGTCCCAGTCCTCGGCCGACTTCAAGAACTCGATCGAGTCCTCCATGTCTCGCGAGACGGTCCGCATCGCCTTGCGGAAATCGAAGCTGGAACTGTTGGAGAGGTCGGCGATCCGATCGGCGACGAGGATGCTCCAGCGGGCACCGGGGCCGCGCAACTGGTCGAGATGGTTCGACGCCGAGGTGAGGCGTGCCACGACCTCGTCGAGCCGGCCTGGATCGTCGAGCACCTCCAGCTCGGCGCGCAGCTGTTGCTCGATCTGGTCGAGCACCCCGAACGCCTCGGTCACTGCCCGATCGGCCGCAAGGTCCTTGGCGGGGGCGATCACCAATGCATCCATCGTCCGGTGCAACGCGGGGATTCCGCTGGCCTCGACAAACTCGTCGTCTGGGTCAGCGTCAGGATCGAACAGCATCGACGACACAGGCACCAGATGCTGACCATCGGGATCGGCGTCCGTCTGCAACTCCGGGCGGCGAGCCCGGTCGATGTCCGCGATCTGACGCCACGATGGATACAGGTCGGTCTTGGTGAGGACGAAGACCACGTTCGGACAGAGCTCGGCCGCGCGGTCGAGGAACTCCGCCTCCGGCTGCGACAGCTCGGATGACGCGTCGGACACGAACAGCAGACCATCGGCGAACGGCAAGAAGGCGAGGGTCGCGGCGGCGTGACCCGCGCCGAGCCCGCCCATACCGGGCGTGTCGACGAGGACGAGCCCGTCGGCCAAGAGCGGATGGGGCAACGAGATGTCGACGCGCTCGACTCCACGGGCGTTGTCCGGGTTGCCATGCTCGGACACCCAGTCCGCCAGCGACGACGGCTCGACAGTTTCGACCACGACGTCGTCGTCCACTCGTCGGCGAACCTGCACTGAGGGCTCAGGGCCGTAGCGAAGCAACGTGATCGCCGACGTCGCGATGTCGTCGTCGACGGGACACACGTCGGTTCCCAACAACGCGTTGACGAGCGAACTCTTGCCCTGCTTGAACTCGCCGACGACACACACGATCGTCGCGGGGCGTCTGATGCGCGCCGCAGCGATGGACAGTCGCTGACCGAAGTCGTCGCGACCGATCTCGGTCGCGATCGAGTTGACGGCGTCGACGGCCGAGGCGATGTCTGTGGCGCGCGGCCTGGTGCGCGTGAGTTCTGCCATCGGGAGTTTTCGGCCTTCAGAATCCGTCGTCGAGATCCGGCACGTCCGGCACGGCGAGGTCGTCGGGGACGTCGAGCCCGCCGAACGACTCCGTCGGCGCGTCCTGCGGTGGACCTGGATCAGGATTGTCCATCGCATCGGCGACCGGGTCGATCGGCGCGGGCGCATCATCCACCGGCTGGGCGTCGAACGCGATTTGACCACCGTCGTCCATCGGCTGCGCATCGTCGACGGGTTGGGCGTCGTCCGCCGGTGGTGCTCCGTCGTCGGCCACGGCACCGCGGGTCGAGGTGTCGTCGGCCGGCTGCCCGTCGTCGGCCGGCTGCGCCCCGTCGTCCGCCGCGGCCACCGACATGACCGGCAGATCGACCGGTATGGCCACGGCCACCACCTCGTGCAGCACGACTGGGCCGGACATACCCGTCACATCGTCGTGGACCGAGATGTTGCCAATACTCGAATGGAAGTCCTGCGATTCCCCTTCGCTCTTTGCAGACTCGACCTCGTTCCCGCCACCCTTGGAGTCGTCCGCAACGGCACCCTGCTCCCCATCCGCCGCCACACCACCGGGCGCCTCCGACTCCTCCGCATGCGCCCCGCCATCCACCACGTCCCCGCCACCCTTGACATCGTCCGCCACAGCACCCTGCTTCCCATCCGCCGCCACACCACCGGGCGCCTCCGACT
>JBBRPP010000054.1:0-35468 GCA_038227995.1 Acidimicrobiales bacterium | reverse complement strand
GTCCGCCTCTGCCTTTTGATCGGCGGTCGGTCCGTGCTGCTCGAAAAACATCGCTGAAACGGCGTCGAGATATCTTGCGTTGCACTCTTGAAGAGCGGCGTCAGATCCGGCAATCGTGGGACCCAGCACGTTCACCGACTGTGTCCAGGGTGGACTGAATGCATAGCTGGAACCCACAAAGCCCTTCTGCACCAAACATTCAACAACGGCAGACAGTGCTTGATCGAGGTCGGCTTCGCTCGCGTCGCCATCGCCGATCAACAACTTCTCCTGGGATGAGACTTCGATCTCCGTCGCATGATCAGTGCCGACCGAGACCTCGATCCCGTCGTTCGAAGATTGCTTCATCGGCGCCGAAGAACTGCACGACGCAAACGCCAACAACGTTGCTCCTAGCAGGATATGCCAGCGTGGCGGGTCAGCCTGAATCCGTGCCATGTCGTTCCCGCCAAACCGTTGTGATCCGTATAATAACTGTGTGAAAATGTCGGCGGCGTGACACTTTGAGGTGATGCGCCGGTGGCCTGGAACAATCCGGTCGCCGTACAGATCTTGGCCTGGACGATCGAACAGCCGGACACGTTTGTCGTTGTGCCAAACACCCAGACGCCGCCGTTTTCCTCGTCGTTGACACCCTTCTTGGAGCAGCCGCCGGAATTGACCGTTGGTCCAACAACGCCGTTGTGGGCTGCTGCCGGTGTCACGATCGCAAGTCCGAGGAGTGCGGTGAGAGCGATGATCTTGGTGAACATCTCATCATTGTAGCCAATATCAGATGATAGTCAAGACTGTTGTCAACTATAGAATATGTGTTCCCTGAACGCAAAGGCGTTCCGGAAGCTCCATCAGATTTTGGCCGTTGCGGTAGGCGGTGCGATTGCCTCGCGGGCTGGTCGACCGCGGTTTCCTGATGATTGGCGATACCGAAGAAGTCGTCATCCGTTCGGCCGTCGGCGTCGAATCATTGATGGAACGATTCGTTCTTTGCTACTGCAAGTCGTTTGCAGCAAAGATGGTCGTGGACGACAGCGCCGTGGGGTGCGGGAGGAGGGGTACCGATGCACATTCCGGACGGATACCTCAGCCCGGCCACGTGTGCGACGATGTACGGCGCGGCCGTGCCGTTCTGGATCGTTGCCGGACGTCGAGTCAAGAAGGTCGTCCGCAATCGATACGTGCCTCTCGTCGCGATCGGCGCGGCCTACGCCTTCCTCGTGATGATGTTCAACGTGCCGATCCCTGACGGCACAACGGCGCATGCCGTCGGTGCAGTGCTCATCGCCGTGTTGCTCGGGCCGTGGGCCGCGGTGATCGCGGTCAGCGTTGCGCTGCTGATCCAGGCCTTGTTCTTCGGCGACGGTGGCGTGCTCGCCTTCGGTGCGAACAGCTTCAACATGGCGATCGTGATGCCCCTCGTCGGATACGTGGTCTACCGGGCCGTGGCGCGGAACATGTCGTTGACTTCGCCTCGTCGAGCCGTCGCAGCCGGGTTGGGGGGCTACGTCGGACTCAATGTCGCCGCGCTCTTCGCGGCTGTCGAGTTCGGTCTCCAGCCCGAGCTCTTCACGTCGGCCAACGGCACACCGCTGTATGCCCCGTTCCATCTGTCGCAGACGATTCCCACCATGGCGCTCGCCCATCTCACGATCGCGGGAGGCGTCGAATTCGTGTTGACCGCGGGCGTCGTCGCCTACCTGCAGCGTGCCAACCTGCCGATCATGCGGATCAACCATCGAGACGTCGTCGACACCGACGACGAGTTGATCCCGGCCCGTCCGATGGGTTGGCGGTGGGCCGTCGTCGGGCTCGGCGTGATGGCCGTCCTGACGCCACTCGGCCTGCTCGCCTCGGGCGGGGCCTTCGGTGAGGATGCTCCGAGCGACCTCGATCTGCATCGCTACGGACTCAGCAGTGTGCCCAGCGGTCTGCGTCACTACGCCGGTTTCTGGCACAACGCGCTGTTCAGCGGCTACGGCTTCTCCGATGACCGGCATCCCGTTGTCGGGTACCTGGTCTCCGCGGCCGTCGGCATCATCGCGATCGGGCTCGTGGTGTTCGCGGCATCCGTGGTGGTCCGGTCGACACGTGGCCGTCGCAACCGCATCGATCTGACGACGACCGCAACATGACGACGACCGCAACATGACGATGTCAGCGACATGACGACGACAACGCCGAGTTGGCTCATCGATTCCGAGATCGGCCTGTGCCCGTGCGGGTGCATCGGCAAGCGGAAGAAGGCCAACTTCGTCGACAAGACGATCGGCGGCGCGGCGTCGTTGATGCGACGCGTGATGTTCGCCGACGACACCGCGGCGGGCGCCGGCCTGCTGCAGCGCATCGATGCTCGCGTCAAGGTGCTCACGCTGATCGGGCTGCTCGTGGCGACCAGCCTGGTGCGTCACGTACCGGTGCTCGCGGCGATCTACCTCGCCACACTGCCGATCGCGGCAGCGTCGCGGCTGTCATTGTCGTTCTTCGTCAAACGCGTGTGGCTGTTCATCCCGATCTTCACCGGCATCATCGTGCTTCCCGCGACGTTCAGCTTCATCACCCACGGCCACATCGTCGTCCCGCTCGGGAGCTGGTTCGGCCATCGGGTCGGTCTCACCAGCCAGGGTCTGCATTCGGCCGCGCTGATCATCACGCGTGTGGCGACGTCGATCTCGCTCGTCGTGCTGCTGACGTTGACCACACCGTGGACGAAGTTGCTGGCCGCGCTGCGCTCGTTGCGGGCGCCGAAGATGGTCGTCCAGGTGACGGGGATGGCGTATCGCTACCTGTTCCACCTCCTCGATTCGGTCAGCGACATGTATGTCGCGCGCAAGGCGCGCACCGTTGGCGGAGCCACCGACGTCAAGCAGGGCCGCGCATTCGTCGGCGCCTCGGCCGGCGCACTGTTCGGCAAGGCGCATGCCCTGTCGGACGAAGTGCACGCGGCGATGATCAGCCGCGGCTACACCGGGAACGCCGGCACGATCGATCGGTTCCGTCTTCATGCCAGGGACGCCGTGTGGGCCGGCTGTTGCGTCGGGGTCGCCGTCGCCGTGTTGTGGTGGGACCATGTCATCGGTCGCTGAGCACAGCGCGATCGCGCATCACACGACCGATGAGCTGATCGTCGTCGAGAACGTCTCGTACTCGTACCTCGAGCGGTTCCCAGCGCTCGACGACGTGTCGCTGACCGTGCGGCGCGGTGAGAAGCTAGCGCTGCTCGGCGCCAACGGCTGCGGCAAGTCGACGCTGTTGAAGTTGCTGGACGGGCTGGTGTTCCCCGAGGCCGGTCGCTACCACGCGTTCGGTACGCAGGTCACCGAGGACAACCTCGAGGACGAGCAGTTCTCGCGTGCGTTCCGCTCGCGCATCGGCTTCGTCTTCCAGAACTCCGACGCCCAGGTGTTCTCACCGACGGTCCGCGAAGAGATCGCCTTCGGTCCGCTCAACATGGGCATGGCGAACGATCAGATCGCACAACGGGTCGACGACACGTTGGCGATGCTCGACATCGCCGATCTTGCCGATCGCGCCCCGTTCCAGTTGTCGGGCGGCCAGAAGAAGCGCGTTGCGATTGCGTCAGTTCTCGTGATGAACCCCGAGGTGTTGATCTTCGACGAGCCGACCGCGGCGCTCGATCCGCGCACGCAGCAGTGGTTGATGGAGCTCATCGTCGAACTCAACGCGGCCGGCAAGACGATCATCCTCGCCACCCACGACCTCTCGAGTCTGGGTCAGATCGCCGACCGCTGCGTCGTGTTCAGCGAAGAGCATCGCATCGTCGCGGACGGCACGCCGGCGGACATCATGGCCGATCGCCAACTGCTGCTGTCCGTCAACCTGATCCACGATCACTCCCACGTGCATCTGCTCGAGGGACCCGGCGGCGAGTTGCAGGAGTTGACGCACAGCCACGATCACCTCGACGGCCACCATGCGCATGATCACGGGGGTCGCCAACCCCTCTGAGTCGCTCGGAAATCGACTCGTCGTCCTCTACGATCCGACGATGGAACCCGTGCTGTCGCCCGCACCGGACGCGTTCGGGTTCCTCTTGCGCACCCGTCCACTCCGACGCCTCACGCTCGCGTCGTTCGCGCTCGCCACCGCATCGATGGCCGCGCTCGCTGTCTCGGCAGTGCTGCGATTCAGAGTGTCGAACGACTACAGCCACTTCGTGGTCGGCTTCGACGAGGTGCACCGCTCCGACGATCGATTCACGACAGCGCTGTACGCCATGTACGTGTGTCATCTCGCTGCGGCGCTCTGCGTCGGGGCGTGGGCCCGTCGCGTCGTCGTGAACGCTTCCGCGGTTGGCGCGCGCGGGCTCAACGCGCGCTCTGCGATGTTCGGGTGGTGCGTGCCGTTCCTGTGGTTCCGTGTCGGGTTCCACGAGTTGACGAAGGCCGTGCAACAGGTCGAGGGTGAGGCTCCGTCTCTGGGGCGGTGGCAGGTCGGCTTCGCGATCCAGACGTCGCTGGCTGCGGCGACAGTGCTGTCGAGCTCGCTGTTCCGGCAGGCCGGCGGCATCGACGATCTGATCAACGCCTTGCGGTTGCAGGGCGTGCTCGGCATCATCACCATGGGCTGCATGGTCGTGACGCTCGTCCTCGCCTCGCTCGCGATGACCGAAGTCAGCCGGGCGGTGACGTACCACGACGGCGCGCACTGATCTCGCCCAACGGCGAGCTTGCCATCTGTCAGATGAGAGCGGCGATCGGCCCGGTCGGCTGGATGCCGAGCACCAGTGCACCCGCGGCTTCGTTCATCATCGGGCCGGCCACGACGTGGGTGTTGATCGTGATCGCATCGCGAAGCAACCGGTCGAGCACGCTCGTCGAGTAGATCGCCTGCGTACCCGCGAGTTGCACCATCTGCAGGGCGACCTCGCGCGCCATGCGCAGGCAGTTCGAACGACACAGCACCATGTCGGTTCGCATCGAGTCGGTGAGCGGCTGGCCCGCGACCGCAGTGTCCCACACGGATTCGATGGTGGAGTAGGTGTAGGCCCGCGCTGATCGAAGTCGCGCCTCGGCATCAGCAATCGCTTCGCGAACGCGCGCGACATCGCGCATCGCGACGAACTGGGGGACCAGCACCTTGGTCTGCGCAATACCGATGACTTCGTCGATCGCTCGTCGCGCCAGCCCGAGCGCAACGCCGTCGATGTTCGTCAGAAAGCCACCCGGGAAGGCGTACAGCGCTCCGGAGCGGCGGATCGGATCACTGACTGCGAACGAGTGGTCGGCCGGCACGAACAGGTCGGCGCACGTGTAGTCGTTGCTGCCGCTGCCGGCCAGACCGGTCGTGTACCACGTGTCCAACACCTGCCAGCCGGCGGCCGGTGCGACGAAGTTGCGGACAATGGGCAACCCAGCGGTTCCCATTTCCGGAGCGCCATCGGCACCGATGATGATGCATCCGCCGAGGATCACGTCGGCGTGGTTGCTGCCGCTGCCGAAGCTCCATTTGCCGGAGACGGAGAAGCCGCCGTCGACCCGTCGAGCCTGGCCGCCGGGGAACACCCAACCGGCAGTGACCGCATCGAGATCGGGCCACAACTCGCGTCCGACCTCGTCCTCGAAGAACGCCGAATAGAAGCCTGAATCGGAGCCGATCATCACGCACCAGCCCACCGACGGATCGGCGGCCGACAACATCTCGACCAACCGGATCTGGTCCGGCAAGCTCATCTCCGGACCACCCCACGAACGAGGCATCGCGATCCGGAACACGCCTGCGTGCTTCAGCGACGCCACGAGATCGGTCGGCAGTCGGCGCAGTCCGGCGATCTCGGAGGCTCGGTCGCGGATCTCGGGCAGCAACGCCTCGGTCCTCGCGAAGATGTCAGTCGATTCGAGTTGCATCAGTCACCTGCAGTCCGTCGACAGTGTTCAGAACATCGACCTCGTCGTTGTGGGAATGGGTGAAGCCGAGAGCGCGCTCGCGCTCGACGGTGCTGCTCGATCGCAGGGCGACGATGTAGGCACGGCGCCATGAGTCGGTTGTGGAGTTGCCACCGGACCCGTGCAACACACCCTCGTTGTGGACGGTGATATCGCCGCGCGTGATGGGCACATGACGCATCACGTCGTCGGGTCGCAGGTCGGTGACGAGCGTGTGACTGGAATCGCGTCCGCCGTGCAACGGCCGATGCGGCCGAACGGGTTCGCGATGGCTGCCTGGCAGGAACTGCATGCATCCGTTGGCGACGGTCGAGTCCTCGACCGCCAGCCAGCATGTCGCGGTGCGACGATCATCGGTGTCGATCCAGTAGGCCTGATCCTGATGCCAACCGAACACAGCGTCCTCGCGTCCCGGATGTTTGGCCAGGAGCTGATCGAAGTCGATCTCCATCCCCTCGCCGCACAGCTGCTCGGCGATGCTGCGCGCCCGGTGCTCGAAGATGTTGTCCTTCCACTGCGGGTGATAGCGCCGCGGCAGCATCACGTTGACGATCGCGTACGTCGTCGCATCGCCGCCGTGTTCGCCGGTCGTCATGTCGTTGAAGTCCTTGCCGGCGACAGCGATCTCACCGCGCAGGAACCGGTCGTACACGGCCTCGATCTCGGCCAGTTCGTCAGGTGACAGCACGCCGCGCAGATGGACGTAGCCGTCAGCCCTGAATGCCGCCTTCTCCGCTTCGGACACGATGTACGTGTGACCGTGACGGCGGGTCTCGACGCCATCAGTGTCGGTCGGCTGTTCTCGGCTGTTCACGTTGCAGACGGTAGCTCGGCGATCCGGTGCTACGTCAGGCCGACGCGTTCGGTCTCGACCTTGCAGTACGGACACGGCATGCGGTTCACGCCGACGGGGAACGACAGGAAACCACCGCAGCCGCCGCACGACACCTGCGCACCGCCGACGTCGATCGAGTGGCCGCAATGGTTGCAGATGACCGCTCTGGCCCCGGGCAGTGCGATGAGGTCGCCGCCGCAGTGACCGCAATGGCGGTTCTGCCCGTCGGGTGGCGGCTGGATCTTGGTGTATTCGCCACCGAGCTTCAGTTCGTTCACGAGCCACGCCGCGTCGTCCGGACCGAGCATCGGTAACCATCCCTGGGCGAAGAGCGAATGGCCCATCCGCTCGCGTACCCCTTGCGACGCATGATCCGGGTCGAGGTTGATCAGGTTTGCTGCCGCGAGCAACTGGTTACCGCGGTCCATCTGCCGCTGGCAGACGTCGACCACGGCGCGAAACGTCGGCCCTCCGGTCTTGCGATCCATGAATCCGCCGGTCCACTGCATGCCGACGACCGATGCCTTCATCTCGTTCATCAGCGCGGCGTACGTCGGATCGAAGTCGGTGACGACCGACGACTCAGCCATGAACTGCACGAGCTGGGTGCGGTAGGCGGGGTCGTTGACACGATGTGAACAGGCCTTCGGGCATGCCGACACGTACGCATTGAAGATGTACTGCTGGATGCTGCGATACCGGGCCTGGTCGCCGGCGGCGAGTGCCGCGGCGAGGTCGGCGTGGGCCGAGTTCACGAGTTGCGCGTACTCGGGACCAGGCGCAGCCGACACTGAGTCCTCGCACGCGCGCCGGAAGTCGTAGTCGGCCAGCGCGCTGCAGTAGTCGCAGTAGACGTAGGCCGACGGCGATGGCAGCTGCTTCGGGCCACCGCACGAGGGGCAGTCGACGCGCTTGACGTAGTCGCTGCTCCAGCTCATCCCGATCGCCGACAGGATGGCGCCGATCCCACCGCCACTCTGCTGGGCCTGCTGCACGTTCTGCATCTGGGCCAAACCCTGCGCCTGCGCGTTGTGAGCGAACTGGGTCAGGTCGGTGATCGACACCTGCGTGGCGCCCTGCTGACGGAAGCTGGCCGACAGCTGCTCGGCCTGGCGCATCATCGCCTCCAGATCGATCCCCGGGATCTGCGGCATCTGTTGCCCGCCCTGTCGCGCCGGAGGCGGTGGCGGCTGCTGTGCGTCGTCGCGGCGCTTGAAAAGTCCCATGGTGACCTGACCCTTCTTGACCCTTCGTGACCCGTCGACCGGGTCTCGATTCCACAACGTAGCTGGATGACGCGTGACCACCTGGGCAGTAGTTTGAGGACCATGATGCTCAGCGATGACCAAGTCGACACGTTCCGTCGCGACGGATTCCTCGTCCTGCCGAACCTCTTCGCGGCCGAGGAGATCGCCGCGATCGACGAACGGCTGCCGCGCCTGTTCGCCGAACGCTGCCCGGAGAACTTCCGTGAGAAGAGCAGCGACGTTGTTCGCACCGCGATGGGTCTTCATCTGCGCGACGAACTCTTCGCCCGACTCATCCGCGACCCGCGCCTTGTCGAGCCCGCGATGCAGCTCATCGGCGACGATCAGCTCTACGTACAGCAGGTCAAGGTCAATGCGAAAGAGGCCTTCACCGGCGAGCAGTGGCAGTGGCACTACGACTTCGCCACGCACCATCGCGAGGACGGCGTTCCGCAGCCACTGGCGCTGAACCTGCACATCTTTCTCGACGAGGTCACCGAGTTCAACGGGCCGCTGGTCTTCATCCCTGGCTCGCACATCGGCGGCCCGGTGCCGACGTCGCTCGACACGGTGTCGACGAGCTATCCGCTGTGGACCGTGAGCCCCGAAGTCGTCGGGCCACTGGCCGAGCGCGGCGGCCTGTTCGCCCCCAAGGGCAAGCCCGGCACCCTCCTCATCTTCGGCGACTCCCTGGTGCACGGATCGCCGTCGAACATGTCGCCGTGGGCGCGGCGCATTTTTTCGCTGATCCTCAATCCGGTCAGCAACCATCAGACGAGCATGAAGCGAACAGAGCACCAGCATCATCGGGATTTCAGCCCGATCGCGTTGCTCGACGACCCGGTCTCAGTGGCCTGAATTCAGGCAGCCCGAGGGCTACCTGAACTCAGGCAGCCCGTGAATCAGGCAGCAAGGATGTGTTCGGCGTCGCCGCGCAGGCCTTCGAGGGCACGGTTGACGAGTCGGCGTGCGGCTTCGGCAGTGATGCCCAGGCTCTGACCGATCTCGCGGAACGTGCGCCGCTCGCCGTCGATCAGCCCGAACCGGGCCTCGACCGCGAACCGTGCACGACCTTCGAGGGTGTCCATCAACTCACCCAGCAGGGCGCTGTCGACAGCAGCCATCACGGTGTCTTCCGGGCTCGGATCGCTGTTGGCCATCAGGTCGCCCAGGGTCGCGTCGCCGTCGTCACCGACGTTGCGGTCGAGCGAGACCGGGGTCGTCAGACGGTGGAGGTCGGCGTTGTTGGCATCGAGTGCCTCACTGTCGCCGCTGGCCTGACGAAGCGCTGCACGCAGCGTCGCAGAACGATCGCCGGGGATGCGGATCAGGCTCGACTTGTAGTCGAGTGCCCGGCCGATCGACTGGCGGATCCAGAACGTCGCGTAGGTGCTGAACTTGAAGCCACGGCGCCAGTCGAACTTGTCGACGGCGTGCTCGAGGCCGAGGTTGCCTTCTTGGATCAAGTCGCCGAGGTCCATGCCCTGGGGCAGGGGATAGCGGCGAGCGATGCTGACCACGAGGCGCAGGTTCGAGCGGATGAAGCGGTCCTTGGCGGCCGCTGCGGCGTTGACGGCTGACTTCAGCCGAGCGCCCTTCTCTCCGTTGGCGAGACGCTCAGCCGCGTCGCGCCCTTCCTCGATGGCCTTGGAGAGCTCACGCTCTTCCTCCGCGGTCAGGAGGGCAACCTTGCCGATGTCGTTGAGGTACATTCCGATTGAGTCGCTCATAGATGTTGTTTCCAACAAACTCGGTGCCCGATGTGTTCCGAATCCGAACGTGGCCGACGTCACGTTCAGCAACCTTTCAGGTTCGGCGGCGGTAGATGACCGGGCACGGCCGGTCAGCTCGTGCGACGCCACCGATCTGGCGAGTCAACGGGCCCGGGTGGGCAAAGTTCGGCGTGAGGTCGTAGGCGCCGATCAGCCGCGTCACGGCCGACCTGATCGCGGAGATCGAGAATCGCTGGGCGGGGCAGGTGTGGCTTCCGTGCCCGAACGTGCTCACCAGTTCCTTGGCGGCCAGCTCGTCGGCGACGACCAGCTTGCGCCCCGCGTAGTGGTCGGCGTCGAAGGCGGCCAGCCGCGAGTCAGCCGTCGTGTTCGTGACGGACAGCATCGTCGTGATGAGCGTTCCCGGCGCGATTCGGTAGGTACCCGCGTCGGTGTCCATCTCGACCGGACGGAGCACTTGCCGCATCGTGATCGATCGTTGGGCGACGCGGATCGATTCGTATGAGTACCGGTCGAGCAACGCGACGTCTCCCGCCCGCACGTTGGCGAGGTCATCCGGATGCTCGAGCAGGTTGACGAGCGTCCACGCGATCGCGGCGAAGAGGTTGGACTGCGAACCGAGGTGCAGCACGATCACGTCGCGGGCGACGAGCTGATCGTGGCGGGGCCCGTCGACATCGGCGAACGATTCGTCGATGCGGTCGAGGAAGTCTCCCGGACGCTGATCCGGTCGGCGCCGCCGCTCGGTCAGGATCTGACCGATGATCGCTTCGATCTCACCCATCGCCGCTCGCTCGCGGGCCTTGCGGCGGGCGATCGTGACCGCGGTGCGAACCGGATGCACGAACGACTCCGACGTGTCGAGGCGATCGAGCGCGTCGATCAGCGGCTCGAAGGAGGCGGGCGATGCGGCTTCGCTACCGGCCCACGACGCAAGCCCCAGGCGGTGTCCGATCCGTCGCGCTTCGGCGAACGCGTCGAACGTGCCGGACGCACCGAGCAGCGCGAGTTCGGCGTCCATGGCTTGGTCGAGGTTGGCGAGATAGCCCTCGACGAGTTGGTTGCCGAACAGCGAGTGCGGCGGATTGCGGATGTCGCCGAACAGCTCGTCGGGGACCTTGGTGCGGATCATGGTGTACGTCGCCAATCCGAATGACGCCTTGTGTTCCGGGAGCGCGTAGAGGCTCTCGACACCGCGCGCGCCGAACACACAGAAGAATCGGTGACCGAGGGCGTCGACGACGAACGTGTCACCGTGCACTGACTGCTGTCGGGCGAACCATCCGGTCGGGTCGCGCAGCAGGCCGACGGCCGAACCGATCCATGGCAACCGGCCGGCGACGAGCGCTGGCATCGGCTCGATCGCCGGGAGCGGCTTCGAGCGATGGATGAACTTCGAGCTCGGCCGGCGCACGCGTGCTGTCTATCAAAGTCGCCCCGCTCACAGACAGACCAGGCCCAATGTGGTCGAGTAGTCCGGGCTGACCGCAGCGGTTGCCTGCCACGTGCCGATCACAGCGATCACCCTCCACTGATAGGTGGTCAAGATGACCAGTGACAGCGAGCCGCTCATGCTCGTGGTCGTCCGCGGCGTGATCGTGTTCGTCGTGTCGAGCGAGTAGACGGCCCCGCTCTTCTTCCATCGCTGGACGGTGTATCCCGACGAGAACGTCGATGGCGTCGCCGTCCAACTCACGGTGCAGAGGTTGTTGACGGTGACGCCCGCTGCCGGCTGGATCGATCCTGCCTGGAACGAGTTGGCGAGGTTCGTGGTCGTCGACGCGAACGACGTCGAGACGAACATCTGCTCGGTGACGATGACCGTCGTCGCGAGGATGCCGACGGCTGCGAGTGCGACGGTGATCCGTCGCCGTCGAGTTCGTCGGCCGCCCGACCTCCGACGGAACTGGGTCATGTTCGCGATCAGGACCACTCCAGCGGCGAGCAACGCGAGGGATCCGAAGTCGCCCTCGTGGATCCAGACCGCGGGCAGCCCGACCCACGGGATGAGCAGATGGCCTACCCCGGTCACGTCGTTCGGCGTGGCGACGGTCGAGTCGATGTCGTGATTGGCGTCGCCGCGAGTCTTCAGCCATCCCGGCCCGGCGTCGACCACCCGGTGCATCAACGGTGTGCGCCTGTCGCGGCGAACGCGGACGACTCGACCGACGATGTCCTCGTCCGTTCTCATCGGACGGGTGATCACCGCGTCGCCCGGCTCGATGCGGGGGGACATCGAGCCGGACATCACGATGCTGGCTTCGCGGTCCGGCATCAGCATCGCCAACCCGACCCAGGCTGCGAGCGTGCAGGCGAAGGTGCACAGCGCCCAACCCAGCCCCTGCACGCCGGCGCTTGCCCACTCGCGCCTCGCCGCGTGCGTGGCCGAGTGTTGTGCCGCGTTCGGCACGGCGACTTCGGGAGACGAGGGCGAGTTCACGGCGAGCTGCGGTCTGCTTGGGGCCGATTAGGCCGTCTGTGCCTCCCAGGTCAGCGTGGCGTTGGCGCTCAGCCCCTGGGCAGCGTTGTTGTCAGCGAGTGTGACCGTGACGCGATAGCTGCGCGTCCCGGTGGTGGCGGGGTTCCAACTCCCGAGCCCCGTCGCGAACGAAGTGTTGGTGCTGATGAGGGTCTGCAGCGTTCCCGTGAACAGTGATGCGTTGACCGTGAACGTTCCGCAGCCTGGAAATCCACCGCCGCTGCTGATCGAGCCGTCCTCGATGACGACATTCAGGTACGGCGACAGGGGAGCGACCGTCTGGCTCGCGTAGAGGCGGATGTTCGAGGGGTCGTTGACCGAACTCGTGTAGGTCACCGTGATGCACTTGGTCTGGATGTTGCCGGGATACATCCCACTCATCGTGAACATCGCGCTGGCCGAGTCGTCATCGGTCAGAGCGATCGAACCGGCGGCGAACGTGTTCACCCCGTTGGTCGTCTGGGCGGTGAACGCCGCTGACGAGCGATCGAGCACCAAGTAGCTGGGCACCGTGATGCCGACGACGACGCCGAGAACGCGGATCAACCTGGCCGTGCCCAGCGCTGGAAGGTGGCGCGCCGATCGTCGGAACACGGCCGCGACCCGGTGCAGCGCGCCGCTGATGTGATCCGTGAGCCGTGATGTACTCGCCATGTCTGCCACCGCTTCTGTGCCGATGCGCACGTCCTGTGTGACTCACGGCATCGGCGCGGATCGGCCTCGACTCAAGGGACATTTCTCCCCTATCACAAGTTTCAAGATTCCTGTGTATTGAATGAGGTGCTTGAATCACCCTGTCCGTCACCGGATGGTCAGCTGATCGGTGGGTCCTGTTGGTGCTTGTGCAGCGTGCTGACCAGGGCTTGGAACTCGTCGTCACTGATCTCGATGAGCGTGTCGAGCTCGGCGAAAGCCACTTTCAGCTCGCTGGTGGTGAACATCGGCTCAGTGGTGGCCGCTGGAACGCCGGACCCGCCGCCATCCTTCGGTCGGGGAAATGCGAGCGCCAGCGGGTAGCGCCGCCACGGAAACGCAGCGTTGAGGGCGAGCGCCGCGACGACGATGGTCGCTGCATTGAGCAGCACCGGAGCCGCGACGTAGCGCCATGTGGGCACGTGGTGGGCCGCAGCCAGAAGCACCGCCGACAATGCGGTGGCACCCCCGGGCGGATGGATGCAGCGCACCGTGTGCATCGCTCCGATGGCCAACGCAACGGCGACTGCGGCAGCAAGGATTCCACCGCCGAGGATGTGAGCCACGATCACACCGACGATCGCAGAAACGGTGTGACCTCCGAGCACCGGCCATGGCTGCGACAGCGGTGCGTGGGGAACACCGAACACCAACACCGCCGACGCACCCATCGAGCCGACGAGGTACAGCGAGGCCGGCGTCGCGGTCGAGAAGTGCCACAGCTTGCCAACTGCCGCAACACACGCGAGGCCGGCCAGCGCGACGACAACAGACACCAGACGTTCGCGGTAGGACACCGTGTGCTCGGGAACGCCAAAGGCGTGTTTGACCGAATTCCATCGCTGCTGTGCCCCCACGGCGGTCACGGTAGCGGGTCGCGACGGTCACCGAGTGGGAGGCGCGCCACCCGGGAAGTTGCCACCGGGGCCGCCGGTGCCGGTGCCACCGAAGTTGCCCGGCTGGCGGTTGTTCGTCGCGGTTGTCGTCTTGGTCGCCGCGCTCGGCACGGGAGTGCTGAGATCTGCGAGAGCAACCGTCTCGCCGAGGGTGAGGCCGCTGGTGATCTCCGTCCACGTGCTGCCGATGACACCGACCTGAACCGGCACGACGGTCGCAGTCGAGCCGGCCATGACGGTGACCGTGTGGCGGCTCCCCGTGGTGGTCACCGCCGATGTCGGGACAGCGAGTGCTGCAGCGGTGGTACCGGTGGTGATGCTGACGTTGCCGATCGAACCGTTGTTGAGGGTCGTCGTGTCGCCCGTCAGTGCGATCACGACGCCGTAGCTCGTCGTCGAGCTGCTCGACGCGCTGGTCGGCACGGCGGAGATCGACACGATGGTGCCGGAGACCGGTGTGCTCGTGCCGTCGGCGAGGATCGTGGCTGCCTGGCCGACCTTGACCGTGGGGACATCCACGAGGCTGACCGTCGTGGTCGCCTCGTAGCCGCCCGCACCCTGAATCACGATGTGGTCGGTTGCCGAGGCCGCGCTGGTCGATGCGCCGGGAGTCAGCGTCGCGGCGATCACGGTTCCATCGATCGGGCTGATGATCGTTGCCTGAGCGATCGCCTGCTCGGCGACGGTGACGGCTGCCTGCGTGTTGTCGACGGACTGTTGGTACGCGATCAGATCGGCGGCCGATGGTGTCGAGGCCGTCGACGAGCCGCCGCCCGAAATTCCCGAAATTCCCGATCCACCGGAGAACGACCCGCCGCTGGCCGCGCCGGTGGCGCCACTCGCACCCGTTGTCGGGGCGCCGGACCCGGTGCCGGTCGAACCAGGCGTGGTGTCCGTCGTGGATCCCGGCCCGGCAGTGGTCGTCGATGTCGTCGTCGTCGCATCCGAAGTCGTGGGAGTCGTGGGAGTCGTGGGAGTCGTGGGGATCGTCGCGGTCGCGGCCATCTGGGCCAGCAGGGTGTCGAGCGCGGTGGATGCAGTCGCCAGTGTGGCTTGGGCCGAGCTCACGTTGTTCTGTGCGGTCAGCACAGCGCTCAGGGCCGTCTGGCAGGCGTTGAGCGAGCTGACCAACGTGGCCGAATCGACGGTCGTCGGATCGACGCCGATGGCGGTGCAGACCGACGTCGCCGACTGCATCGCCGTTGCGCCCTGGGCGAGGGCGACGTCGACGCTCTGTTGCGCCGACAGCACCGCTTGCTGCGCGGCGGACAGGTCGCTGGCCGCGTCGGCGACGACGGACAGGTTGGTGAATATCGCGGTCCCCATGTCGGCGGCACCCGCGGCGGCGGCGCCACCTCCGCCGCCCGTCAACGACGACACGTCGTCACCGGCGATGGCCTTGGACAGGATCAACTCGGCCTTGGCCTCAGCCGCCTGTGCAGTGTGCAGTGCGACCACGAGATCAGCGGTGTCGAGAGTGGCCAGGGTCTGGCCGACTGTGACGGTGTCGCCCTCGGCGACGTCGACGCTGGCAACGGTTCCGGCCACCGGGAAAGCCACGCTGGCTTGCTTGACCGGCTCGATCGTGCCGACGCCCGTCAACACCTGTGCCACCTGACGCTGGACCACGGTCGTGGTGCGATAGCTGGCGGTCTCCTGACCCTGCGCCTTGGCGACGGCCATGCCACCACCGACGGCGACCACGGTGGCGAACCCGGCCAAGCCGAGGCGCCGCTTGCGGCGCGCTCGTCGGGCGCGTGTCCCATTAACCAGTTCGGCCGGAAAGAGTGAAGCGACGCGCGATCCGTTCACGGGCGCGGTCGATTCTGTAGAGGTGCTCATGATGTCACTCGTTCCTGAGGGCGTCGATGGGGGCGAGGCGGGCCGCGCGTGATGCCGGGTACACCCCGAAGATGACTCCGATGGCCATCGCCATGACGATGGCGCCGATCGAAGCGGGCACGGAGATGATCACCCGTGTGCTCGTGAAGTGGGGCAGGATCTTGGCGCCGGCATAGCCGAGGCCGACGCCGAGCACGCCGCCCGCGAAGCCGAGGACCGTCGCCTCGACGAGGAACTGGCGGCGGATCAACCGTGGCCGCCCGCCCAGCGCCTTGCGCAGTCCGATCTCGCGGATGCGCTCGGTGACCGAGACGAGCATGATGTTCATCACGCCGATGCCACCCACGAGCAGGGAGATCACGGCGATCCCGGCGAGCATCACCGTCAGCGAGTCGCTCACGTTCGTGGCTGCACTGAGGATCGATTCCTGGGTGGCGATCGTGAAGTCGGCACTCGCGCTGGCGGTGATGCCGTGCAGGTTCAACAGCAGCGTGTTCGCCTCTTGATACGCGGCGGTCAGCGTGTTCGCCGACGTCGCCTTGATGTAGATCGAACTCACCGAGTTGCGGCTCGTCCCGCCGACCAATCGCTGGGCGTACAGGCTGGACGGCACGATCGCGAGATCGTTGTTGCTCGTGGATTCCGACGAGCTGAGCTCGGTCAGCACGCCGACCACGGTCATCGTGACACCGTTGTCGGTGACCGTCTTGCCGACAGCCGTGCTGGTTCCGAAGAGCTCGGTGGCCGTGTCCGAACCGATGACGATCACCGGCGAAACCTGCGTCTCGTCGGCGTCGGTGATGAACCGACCGCTCGACACCGCGCGCGACCGTACGGTCTGCCACGAGGCGGTCGTGCCCGTCAGCGTGGTGCGCCAGTTGGTGGTGCCGTAGACCAGAGACGCCGACGTGGTCGACACAGCGGCGACTGCCTGGATGTCGGGCGCGGCGTCGTTCGACGCGAGCGCTGCGGCGTCCTGCACGGTGAGCGTCGATGCGGACCCGAAGCCACCGCGGACACCGGTGCTCGTGTCCGTCGAACTGCCGGGTGAGACGACCAGCAGATTGGTGCCGAGCGCGTTGAGGCTCTCCTGCACTTGTGCCTTCGCGCCCTCGCCGAGCCCGACGGTCAACACGACGGCGCTGATGCCGATGAGGATGCCGAGCATCGTCAACGCCGAGCGCAGGCGGTGTGTGCGCACCGCCTCCGACGCGGTTCGCACGGTGTCGCGCCAGTTCATGACTGCACCTTCCGACCATCGCGGATCTGGATCGTTCGCTGGGCGCGCAGTGCGACGTCGTGCTCGTGGGTGATGAGGACGATCGTGCGGCCGGAGTCATGGAGTTGATCGAGCAGCTCGAGCACGTCGGCGGTCGATGTCGAGTCGAGGTTGCCGGTCGGTTCGTCGGCCAGGATCATGCCCGGTTCGGTGACGAGCGCGCGGGCGACGGCCACCCGCTGCTGCTGGCCGCCCGACATCTCGCCCGGTTTGTGATCGGCGCGGTTGCCGAGCCCGACGGTCTCCAACGCCGCCATCGCGCGCTCGCGCCGTTCGGCAGGTCGGACACCGTTGGCGTAGACCAGCGGCAGCTCGACGTTGCGCCACGCAGGCAGGTACGACAGCAGGTTGAACTGCTGGAAGACGAAGCCGATGAAGACGTTGCGGACGTCGCTCAACTGGTTCTCGTCGAACGACTGCACGTCGTGGCCCGCGAGTCGAAAGATGCCGGACGTGGGCACGTCGAGACATCCGAGGATGTGCATCAGCGTCGACTTGCCCGAACCGGACGGCCCGGTGATGGCGACGAACTCGTTCTCCTCGATGTGCAGCGAGACGTTGCGCAAGGCCCCGACTTCGACATCACCGGTTCGATAGATCTTGCTGACGTCGATCAGTTCGATGACGCTCGGTTCGACCGCGCGGTCGACTGCGGGCGGCGGGTACGACGCCCGAGACAGTGTGGCGGTCATGATCCGGCTCCGGCCGGCGCTGCGGGCGCCTGCCCGTTCGGCGCTTGGCCGGGGAAGCCGCGACCGGTCGGGATCTCGACGATCACCTTGTCGCCGGCGGTGAGGCCGGAGGTGATCTCGATCATGCCGTTGCTGGTGGAACCGGTGACGACCGTGCGGGACTGCGTTGCGCCGGTCGTCGTCCCATCACTGGCGACCGTGAGCGTCGACTGGCCGTTGGTCGTCGTGACCGCTTGCTGCGGCACTTCCAGCACACCCGTGCGAGATGCGGTGACGATGTTGGCGGTCACGGTCGATCCCACGAAGTAGACGGCCGGATCGGCAGTGAACGTCACCGTGACCGCGTAGGTTGCGACGCCCGAACTGGCATCGGCGATCTTGCTGACGGTCGACACCGTGCCGGTCGCAGCGGCAGTCGCCGTCGTCGTCGTCGTTGCTGCGCCGGTGGTTGCAGAGCCGGTCGTTGCTGCACCCGTGGTCGCCGCGCCGGTTGGCGCTGCGCCGCCGCCGGGGAAGGTGCCGCCTCCGGGGAAGGTGCCGCCGCCGGGGAAGGTGCCACCGAAGCCGCCGTTGGTGTTCGTCGTTGTACTTGCGGTGGAGAGCGTGAGCGTCGCCGTCTGGCCGACCTTGACGCTGTCGATGTCGGCGCTGTCGACAGCAAGGTCGACGGTGTAGCTGCCGGTGCTGACCACCGAGATCTGTGCTGACGACGTCGATCCGGCACCCGCGCCGGCGCTGCTCGATGACCCGAGGGTGCTCGCCGAGCCGCCCGATCCGCTGCCCGAACCCGTCTGGGCCGTGCCGCCTGCGCCGCCCGACGAGAGCTGCTCGCCAACGGTGAGGTCGACCGCGGTGACGGTGCCGTCGGTCGTTGCCGTGAGGTTCAGGCCGAGCAGGTTGGTGTAGGCCTTGGCGTTCGCGTCCAGGGCGATGCCGACGTTGATCAGGTCGGCCGAGAGCTGTTCGGCGGAGGCTTCAGCGTCCTGGTCATCGGACAGCTTGGCCTGGGCCGTGGCGAGCGTTGCCTTCGCCGATTCGTTGGCGGCGATCAGTTGTGGCGAGTCGATGGTTGCGAGCACGTCGCCGGCCTTGACCGTGTCGCCCGCTGCGACGTTGACCGCCGTCACCGTTCCCGCCGCGGTGAAGCTCAGGTCGTCGGTCGTCGCCGCAGCGATCGTGCCCTCCGCGCTGACCGTGTCCGTGAACGTTCCGGTGCCGACTGCCACGACCTGCTTGGTGGTCGCCGCTGCGGCCGACGTCGAGGTCGACGTCGATGTCTTGCTCGAACTCGAACGGATGCCGAACCACCAAACGCCGGTGCCCGATGCGGCGAGCAGCACCACGATTGCCGGTATCCAGATCCGCTGTGCGCTCTTGCGCTGGCTGGTGGCCGCGGGCGGATCGGGTGGCCATGTTGAGCCATCGGGCGACACGTCGGTTTCGGTCGTCAGGGTCGACACCGAACCCGCTTCGGCGGCGCGTTCAGGCGCGGGCACATGAGTCAGCGACATGGAGGGCTCCTCAGGGAGAACGCTTCGGGCACCCGCAGGTCGCGGGTGCCCGACAGCGTTGGGGGGGTGCGACCATCATCCGCGCCCCAGATCCGAGGCCCCTACGAACTTGCTGGGAATTCGCTCAGAGTCGGTGCGAGGTGCTCAGCGCATCACGAAGGGGTCGGCCATCGGTTCGGTCGACGTGTTGATCCACACCGTCTTGGGTCGCGAGTACTCGTGCATCGATTCCATGCCGGACTCTCGTCCGAAGCCGGTGTCGCCGTTGCCGCCGAACGGCACCATCGGCGAGATCACACGGTACGTGTTGACGTAGACGACGCCCGCTTGGATACGTTGCGTGATCCGCATCGCGCGACCGACGTCGCGGGTGAACACGCCGGCGGCGTAGCTGAAGACACTGTCGTTGGCGGCCGCGATCGCGGCGTCCTCGTCGCTGAAGCGCAGCACGCTGAGCACCGGCCCGAACAGCTCGTCGCGCGCCGCGGTGATGTCGTTGGTCGGACAGGCGAGCACGGTCGGCTCGTAGTACCAACCGCTGCCGAGACCGGCCGGTCGTTTGCCGCCGGCCAGGACGGTGGCGCCTTCGTCGATGGAGGTCGCGAGCGCGGACTCGATGCGGTCGCGCTGGCCCGTCGTCGCCAGCGGACCGATTTGGGTGTCGTCGCCGAACGGGTCGCCGATGACGAGCGCGCTCGCCCGCTGACTGATGCGCTCGGCCATCTCGTCGAAGTGTCGATCGTGGACGTACACCCGCGTGCCGGCCACACAGCTCTGCCCGGTGGCCCCGAAGTTGGCCGCGACGATGCCGTTGACCGCACTGTCGAGATCTGCGTCGGGGAACACCAGGATCGGTGACTTGCCGCCGAGTTCGAGGCTGACGACGGCGAGGTTCGCGGCAGAGTTGCGGATGATGTGTCGCGCCGCCGCAGTGCCGCCCGTGAACGCGATGCGAGCGACGAGCGGGTGGGTCGTCAGCGCGGTGCCGCACGGATCGCCTTCGCCGGTGACGACGTTGACGACGCCCGGCGGGATGCCTGCTTCTTCGGCCAATCGAGCGAGCTGCAGCAGGGCGGCGGGACCGTGCTCGGACGCCTTGAACACGACCGCGTTCCCGCACGCGAGGGCCGGGCCCAACTTCACCGCAGACAGGAACAGTTGCGAGTTCCACGGCACGATCGCAGCGACGACCCCGATCGGCTCGCGCAGCGTGAACGCCATCATGTCGGCCTTGTCGACGGGAAACGTCGAACCCTCGTGCTTGTCGGCCGCACCCGCGAAGTAGTGGTAGTACTCGGCGATGTAGCCCGTCGTCGCTCGCGTCTCGCGTAGCAGCTTGCCCGTGTCTCGTGTCTCGATCGAGCCGATGTCGGACGCCTGCTCGGCCAGCAGATCGCCGAGGCGACGCAAGACCTTGCCGCGTTGAGTCGCGTTGAGCTTCGACCACGGACCCTCGTACATGGCCCGATGCGCGGCCCGCACCGCCCGATCGACATCAGTGGCGCTCGCTGCAGGAAACGTGGCCCACACCTCACCCGTCGCCGGGTCTCGGCTGTCGAGCCTTCGCCCGTCGGACGCGTCGACCCACGCCCCGTCGATGTACATCTGCAGGTTGGTGAGTTCGGTCATGCGTTCTCCATCTCGTGCACGAATGCGGCGATCAGGTCGGCCACGCGTGCGGCGCCCTCGACGGGAGCGAGGTGGCGCAGCCCCGGCAGGACCACTGCCTGCGCGCCCGGTATGGCTGCCGCGAGTGCTGTCGTCATCGCCGGTGTCGAACGGGCGTCGTCAGCTCCGGTGAACACCAGCGTCGGAACCGTGATCGAGGCGGCAGCCGATGCCAGGTCTGCGTCCGCCGTCGCGAACACGTGGTACGCGTTCGCATAGGACGTCACGTTGTTGCGGTGCAGTCGATCGCGAACGGTGGCGACGGCGTCTGGGTGCGACGCGGCGAACATTGGCGTGAACCATCGGTCCAGCGCGGTCTCGACGCTCGCCGCATAGCCACCGGCGCGTACATCGGCGACCCGGGCGACGACTGCTTCGCGCTCTGCTGCGGTGCGGTCGAAGACGCCGTTGGCGAGGATCAGGCCGATGAGACGCTCTGGCGCCTCGATCGCGAATCGCTGCGCGATCAGCGCCCCCAGCGAGAAGCCGACGAGCACGAACGTGTCGAGACCGGCCCTGTCGGCGACGGCGCCCAGCTGGGCAGTGAACACGTCCAGGCCGCTGCCGTCGGGCAACGCGGCCGATGTCCCGTGGCCGGCGAGGTCGTAGCGCACCACCCGATGGTCGGCGCCGAGGCGCCCCGCCACGGCGTCCCACATGTGGTGATCGAGCCCGACCCCGTGCACCAGCACGACCGGCACCGCATCGCGCGGACCCTCGTCGACGATCGTGGTCACGCGCTCGGCGGACTCGCGTTGGCCGCAGCTTCTTCCGCAGCGATCTCCTCGAGGTCGATGTAGCGGTTGCCGATGCGTGGGTGCAGTCGACCGCCGGTCGACGCGCCGATTGCCACGACGATCTCGTCAGCTGCCGGAGCGTCGGAGATCGTGAAGCTCAGCGTCAGGTAGTGCGAGCGAAGGCCCTCGTCGAGCTTGTGCATCATCGGAATCACGATCGGCGCGGCGGGCCCGCCGCGCACGTTCGTGAAGCTGAGGTACGCCGTGCCGCCGACGGCATTGCGGAACATGTTGCCGAAGCGGAGGGTGTGGATCAGCGCCGAGGCGTGCTCGACCTCGCCGCTGGTGCCCACGACGGCCGCCTTGCCGTACGCCTCGACCCGGTCGCCGCCGCCGCACAGGTCGAGCAGTCGTCCGACCAGCTCCTTGCCGAGAACGGGCGCGATCTCGAGGATCTCCGGGCGCAGGTTCTCGACGAAGCCGCGGCCGGCCCACGGGTTGGTGAGCACCGCAGCCACTGCGGCCATCCGCACCGGGTCGCCGGCCTTGCCCTCGAACTCGATGTCTTCGACATACTGGACGTACTTGCGGATCTGTGCCATCAGACAGACGCTCCGGTCGGCGTCGACGCGTTGGCGAACGCGGGCATGACCTCGTCGATGAACAGCTGCAGCGAACGCTTCTGGTCGTCCATCGCGGCGCCGTAGCTGGCGCAGTAGAGGAAGTCGACACCCAACTCGTCGTAAGCGCGGAGCTTGGTGATCACCTCGTCGGGCGTCCCGAACATCAGGTTCTCGCGGAGTGTCTCCGGCTTGTATTCATCACGATGGGCGAGTTGATCGAGATCGACCGATTCGGCGAACCCGTTGTCGACCGAGCCGAGCTTCTTGAACAGGTTCTCGAACTGCCCGCTCTGGCGCTGCAGCGCATGGATGTATCGATCGGCGTCGCGTTCGTCGGCCCACACGGCCGAGTACCGCATCGCCGTCATCCGTGGACGCGGGTTGCCGGCGGGCGCCTTGGCGATCGCGTCCTCCAGCCGGGCGACGTATTCCTGCAGCTCGGCGAAGGGGCGCATCAATGGCCAGCACATGATGTCGAACCCGTTGGCGACGGCCCACTCGTAGGTGGCTGGATCGCGCGCAGCGACCCAGATCGGCGGGTTGGCCTGCAGCGGCTTGGGGCACGATGTCGATGCCGGGAACTCCCATCGTTCGCCATGGTGCTCGTAGTCGCCGGCCCACAGGGCCTGTACCGCAGGCACGAGCTCGCGCAGGGCGGCAGCCCCACTGACCGAATCGAGACCGGGAACCATCCGGTCGAACTCGCGCTGGTACGCGCCGCGGCCGACGCCGAGCTCCAGACGACCTCCGGACAGCAGATCGAGCAGCGCTGCTTCACCGGCGAGCCGGATCGGGTGCCAGTACGCGGCGACGGCGACGGCGGTGCCGAGTCGGATCTTGGTGGTGTGCGCCGCCCACCACGCCAGCATTTGGAACGGGCCGGGAGCGATGGTCATCTCGATCGCGTGGTGCTCGGCGGCCCACGCGATCTCGAAACCGGCGTCTTCTGCCATCTGCACCATCTCGAGCATGTGTGCCGCGATGGCGACCATGTCTTCCGATGGGTCCATCCGCTCGAGATTGATTGCCAGGTTGAACTTCACGGCCAAACCGTAGCCGGACCGTGGCCCTGGTTGTGCTAGATCACCATCACCGTGGTGCCGAGCTGGGCGAAGTCCCAGACGAAGTTGGCGTCGAGGTCGGCCTGCCGGGTGCAGCCACCGGAGAGGCGGGTGCCGAGCTGGTCGTCGGTCTCGTACTTCGAGCCGTCGGCCACGTGACGGGGGATGCCGTGGAACCCGATGGCGCCGATCTTGGTCTTTGTGTACCGGACCATGTGGGGCAGGATTGCCTGGCCGTTCCACGCAGTGGACGTCTCCGACCGGCTGTAGACGACGTGCTTGCCGGGAACTTCATTGTTGTACTTGCTGCCGGACACGAGCCATGAGCGAATGACGACTTCGTCCTTGCTGACGGCCCACACCCGCTGGCCGGCGCGGTCGTACACGAGGCGCTTGCCGGTGCCGGAGTTGGCGGGCAACGGTGGGGCATCGGCGGTCGCGGTGGCGACGGCGGACAGCGGATAGCCGAGAGAATCCTTGGCGCCCGGCGCAGGCTTCGGGGTGTGGATGACCGATGTCTGTTCGTCGCGCCAGATGCTGAGCGAGATCGCCGATTCACGCCCGACGACACCATCGACGAACAGTCCACGATCCTTCTGCATCGCCCGGACGGCCACGTCGGTTGCCTGATCGAACGAGCCGTTGACTGCGCCCTTGTAGTAACCGGCAGCCTTCATCGCGTTCTGCAGGCAGGACACGTCGGCTCCCGATGTGCCGGCTCGGATCGACTGCTCCTTCAGCTGACACGTTCCAGCGGCCGCCGAGGTGGGGTTGCCCCCATCGAGGTCGGTGAGCCCGTCGGCGACGGTGGGCGTCCCCACAGCCGCGACAGCGGGAGCCGCTGCGGCCGCCACAGCGCCGGTCGCCCCGGCCGGCAAGGCGGCTGTTTCGTTGAGGTCGGCTGCGGCGACTGCCGAGGCGGACTTCGTGTCGATCGTCTTCTTGTCGTCGGACTTCGCGAATGCGAGGAGGCCGCCACAGGCAACCGACGCGACCAGAATCGCGACAACTGCGCCCTGACGGGTATGACGCTGGGTGACAGCGGGACGTGTCAGATTGTGGATCGACTCATTCATGCAGAGGTCATTCCTGATCTCGAATTGATCGCGAAGTGCGGCGGTGCCGGCAACGGGGGGTGCCGACCTCCGATCTTATCGCGGCCCCTCGCTCAGGATGGAGCACCATGCGGCCCAATGTAGGACGCCCTCGGCCGAAATCTCAGGGGCGTCTCGCCGTACTCCTCGATCGCATGAGCCAGCCAGCCGGCGATCCGCGCCGTCGCCATGACAGCCTCACCGGCGTCCTCGGGCATGCCGCACACGTGGGTCATCGCTGCGAGGGCAATGTCGATGTTGGGCGCGCGATCGAATCGCTGGCCGACGATCTCGATGACGTCGTCGATGACCAGCAGTGTGCGATTGATTCCGGCAACCCGCCGGAGCAGGTCGAAGAGCACGACCGCGCGCGGGTCGGCGCCGGCATACACCGAGTGCCCGAACCCGGGGACCCGTCGATGTCGTTGCCGGGCCCGCTCGACGGCTCGGCCGGCACCATCGCTGAGCGCGTCCTCGATCAGCCGCCGAGCTTGCAGGCTTGCACCCCCGTGGAGTGGGCCGCTGACGACAGCAAGTCCGGCATTGACGACGGCGTAGGGATCGGCGCGGGTCGATGCCGCGACGCGAACGGCGAGCGTCGACGTCGCCAACTCGTGATCCGCGAGCAGCACGAGCGCCGCGTTCAGGACGGCCAACATTCCGGGCGCCGGGCGGCGCGGTGACAGTCGGGTCCAGAGCCTGCCGGCGATCGTGCCGCGGATGGGGTCGCTGCCGCACGGCAGGACGAGCCGCGGCGTGCGCCCGTCGCCGAGCACGGGGAGTGAGTCGACGACGGTCGCCACGAGGTACCGTCCGCAGCGCGCGACCTCCGTGGGATCCACTGTGGTCATGTTCGGTCCGCCGACCGCGTCCTGGGATGCATCCACGCCGGGTGACGCCGCGATCCATGTCGCGATGATGCGCATCGCATCCGGCGTCGCGATCGGGGTGTGACGCGACATCGTCAGCGCAGGAATGACGTCGCCGCTCCACGGCTGCCGCGACGAGCCGACCGCGCCGAGCCACAGCAACTCGGCGACGTCCTCGAAGGTGTGCGTGCGCGCCAATTCATTGCTGAGATGGCCTCGATAGCGCACGCCCTGCATCGACAGCGACGTCGTTCGGGTCTCGATCAGCATGTTGATCGACGAGTCGCGACTGCTTTGTCGCGGGCGTCCGCGGCGAGCGAGTGATTCGATCGCCCGTGAGTCGAACAGACTCGACCGTCCATCCGCCGCCGTCTCGCGTTCGAGCACGCCGCGGCTGACGTAGGCGTACAGCGTCTCGACCTTCACGCCCAGACGTCGGGCAGCTTCCGAGGCGGTCATCGTGGCCATGCGTGGATGATAATCAATGTTGACTTGGACGGTGATCGTCCACACGCTGGATGCATGCCCAACATCGATTCCATCATGACCTCGCCACCGGTGACCGCATCCGTCGACGAGTCCTTCGAAGCGGTCGTGCGGCGCATGCACGAACAGCGCGTCGGCTCGGTGCTGATCACGAAGGGGCCCGACCTCGCAGGCATCGTGACCGAACGCGATGTGCTCCGGATCTCGATCGGTGCACGTGACGGCGCGACTCGGATCGGCGAGTTGATGACGACGCCCGTGGACGCGATCGATCGCGGTGTCTCGTTGCAGGACGCACTGGTGAGGATGCGTGAACGCGGCTATCGGCACATGCCGGTGACTGCGTTCGGCGAGTTGCTCGGCGTGGTCTCGCTGCGCGATCTGATGCGCGTCGCCCAGATCGGACCCACCGATGTTCCGCGCGGGCTGAAGGGCGTTGTCGTTGCCGACACCGAAGTCGGCGATGTGCGCGGCATGGAGGGCTTCTACCACTACCGGCAGTATTCGGCCGTCGAGCTGGCGGAGAAGCGCCCGCTGGAGGACGTGTGGCGGTTGATGATCGACGGTGCGCTGCCACGCACCGCTTTCGAGCGGGCGGCGTTCGCCGCGGAGGTGATGCCGCTCCGCTCGATCCCGGCGTCGATCGCCGAGGTGCTGCCGGCGATCGCTGCCGCCAGCGAGCCCCTCGACGGTCTGCGCACAGCGCTGTCGCTCGCTGCGGCCGAGAGAGGTCTGCAAGCGAACATCGACATCGAGCCGCAACAACGTCGCGACGATGCACTGTTCCTCACCGCGATCACGCCGACGTTGTTGTGCGCACTGCACCGGTTGCGCGCCGGTACACAACCGTTGGCTCCACGCGACGATCTCGCGTACGCCGCGAACTACCTGTGGATGTTGACCGGCAATGAACCTCTCCCGGTGCACGCCCGAGCGGTCGAGCAGTACCTGATCTCCACGATCGACCATGGCTTCAACGCATCGACGTTCACCGCTCGCGTGGTCGCGTCGACCGGCGCGGATCTTGGCGCCTGCGTCGTGGCTGCCATCGGTGCGCTCAGCGGGCCGCTGCACGGCGGGGCCCCCAGCCGCGCGCTTGCACTGCTGGACGATATCGGCACGCCCGACCGGATCGACGCGATCGTCACTCCGATGGTCGAACGTGGCGACAAGATCATGGGCTTCGGGCATGCCGTCTACAAGACCGATGATCCGCGGTCGATCATGATGCGTTCCGTCGCCCGCGCCGTGGCATCGGCCGCCACCGACGGTCACGCTCGGAACTTCGTTGCATTTGCCGAACAGGTGGAGGCCCGTGTGCTCGCGATCCTCGACGACCTCAAGCCCGGGCGCCAGCTGCGCACGAACGTCGAGTTCTACGCAGGCGTGGTGATGGAGTTGTGCGGCATCCCGCGCTCGATGTTCACGCCGACGTTCGCGTCGAGTCGCGTGATCGGATGGTGTGCGAACGTGCTCGAACAGGCGGCCGACAACAAGATCATCCGACCCAGCGCGCGCTATGTCGGACCCCCACCACCACAGCCGGTGGCTCCGCTACCTTGAGGGCATGCAGCTCGGCTTCGCGACACCGATTTCCGGATCATGGGCAACGCCCGCCAACGTGGTCGAGATCGCGCAACGGGCCGAGGCACTGGGATATTCGTCGTTGTGGACCTTCCAGCGGCTGTTGTCGCCGCTCGACGGCAACGATCAGCCGGTGCTCGCACCGCAGTATCGAAGCGTGCATGATCCGATCGCGATGATGGCGTACCTCGCGGCGGTCACCGCGCGGATCCGGCTCGGCGTGGCGATCCTCAACATGCCGTACGCCGCGCCCATCGTGACGGCCAAGCAGTTGACCACGATCGATCACCTGTCGGGTGGTCGTCTCGACGTCGGGTTCGGCACCGGCTGGTCTGCCGACGAGTTCGCCGCGGTCGGCATGTCGCTGGAGCGGCGCGGTGCTCGGGCCGAGGACTACCTCCGTTGCCTCGAGGCGATCTGGACCGCAGCGATCGTCGATTACAGCGGCGAGTTCTACCGAGTCCCTCGGTCACAGGTCGAGCCCAAGCCACTGCAGGCGCCGCACCCGCCGGTGCTGCTCGGCGGCGCCGCGCCCGCCGCGTTGCGCCGCATCGGGCGGGTCGCCGATGGCTGGATCAGCAGCAGCCAGGCCGACCTCACCCGCATCGACGAATCGATCCAGATCATCCGCGATGCGGCGACCGAATCCGGTCGCGACCCCGCACGGTTGCGGTTCGTGTGCCGCGGTGTTGCCAAAGTGCGCAGCGGCGAACGCGGCCCACTCACCGGGTCGCTCGACGAGATCACAGCCGATCTGACGGACCTCGCCGCCAAGGGCGTCACCGAGACGTTCATCGACCTCAACTTCGATCCACAGATCGGCTCGCCCGATGCGGACCCAGCCGAATCGATGCGACGCGCCAGAGACGTCCTCGAAGCACTGGCGCCAGATCAGCGCTGAGGTTCAGCCTTCGGCGTCGAGCCGTGAGTGCAGGATGTCGTCGTCGAATGCGATGCCCACGTTCGTCAGCTTGACTCGCTTGGCTCGCAGCAGTGGCCCGCCACCGGCCGGCGCGATGAGAAACCGACGATCTGATCCGGCGACCCATGCCTCGGCCTCCATGCCCGCCAGCGCGTGACTGCGCCAGGCGACGGGCGCAGCGAACGTCTGGCCGTCATCGGGCGCACCACGGAGCACGACGACGCGAGTAACGAAGCGGCTCGGTGTTCCGAACGGCACCTCGACGACGCGGGACTGGACGACGACCCACGGACTGCGGCGCAGCACGTGGACGGCCCACGAAGTGCGGCGGATGCCGTACGCGGCGAGCGTGAGGACGACGACGCCGAAGCCGGCAGCGACGAACCAGGGCAGTGGCGACGAGTCGGGCGGCTTGCCCGCCAACTCGAACCGCGACGGGTCGGCCGCGGGGTACACGATGTCGACGGAGTCGCCGGAGTGGTACGCATTGGCATCGCGCCCGGCGTCCACCGTGCCGACGCGCGTTTCACCACCAGCGGTGAAGGTGATCACGATCGACACCGACGGTGGGCCACTCTGACCGCTGGTCGCGAGGCGGACATCGGTCACCGTGGCCGTGATGCGAACACCGTTTGCCTGGATCGGATCGACCTGTCGCGCGGCCCGCCAAATGGCGATGCCCCAGGTGACGGCTGCCAAGCCGACCACGAGGGCGACGACGATCGCGATGATGCGCCGCCGGATCGAACGCCTGGTCGCGGCGGCGTCGAGCGCGCGGAAGGACATCGGGTCCGCCGCTCCCCAACGGCGTGAGTCAGTGGCCGTGACGATCCTGACCGTTCATCTCTCTGGTGTACCCCAGGACGCCGCGCAAAGCAAGGCGTGCCAGATGATGATGCACGTGAACTTTGCGGACTTGCAGCGTCGACCGGGCCGCCGACGACGTGACGTGTGTGGCTCAGCCGCGCTGAGCAGTGATGGCCGCGACGGCCGCATTCGGATTGCGCATCGGATCCCACGGATCATCGAGCGCGGCCTGGAAGAGCTCCATGGCGGCGATCTTTCCGTCTTCGTCGAGCGCGGAGTTCAGCACGACATCGACCGACGGCTTGAGCTCACCCCGAGTCCGAAGGATGTCCACAGCGAGCTGCTTGAGGGGGGTGTCCGCTGGTGGTTCTGCTTTGACTCGGGCGACTGCCATGGTGCAGCGTACGGGCGCGCGGCCCCAGAACGGCCCCAAAACGGGTCGATTCGGGTCTGTGTCACGCACCGACGAGCATGTCGGCAAGACGCACGAGGCCCGTGACATCGTGCACGTCGACCTCCAGCAATGGCAGTTCGGCGACCGCGACGCCATCGGCCAACGCGATCAACTCGGCCATCTCGTCGCGCTCGGATTGGGCCAGTGCGGTCAGCTCGGCGTGATACGCGATCTGCTCCGCGAGCGGCCCCTCGGCGATGTCGGCGAGGCCGCTCAGCGGCGGCGGCATCGGATGGACGAGGTTGACCACGACGCCATCGAGGCTGAAGTCGCCATCGAGCAGGCCGTTGGCGAGAAACGTGGATTCGGCGATCGCCTCGGCGCGCGGGCTGGACACGAGGATGAACGACGCGTGCTCGGATCGCAACAGCACCGAGACATCGGCGGCGCGACGGCGCAGTCCTTCCTCCATCCCCGACAGCGAGCGGAAGAACTCGATCGTTTCTTCGACGATGCGCGGCCCGGCCAGGCGGCGCACGATCCACAGGAACGCCGAGGTGCCGGCGTTGGTCACCTTCGCGAACGAACGGCTCGGCATCGTCAGGGCGCGGTAGATCGGGTGACCGAGGAAGCGCACCAGGCGATCGGGCGCCTCGAGCAGATCGATCGCGTCACGCGATGGTGGCGTGTCGACGATGATCAGGTCCCAAACACCGCTCGCATTCAGCTGATGCAGCCGCTCGATCGCCATGTAGTCCTGCGCCCCGGCCAGCGAGCCCGCGATGCCGCGATAGACCCGATTCGAGAGCACGGCGTCGGCGGTCTTCTTGTCGGTCGAGCGGGCGATGATCATCCGGTCGAACGTCGCCTCGGCGTCGAGCATGACGGCCCACAGGGAGCCGCCGCCGGCTCCGTCGGTCGCACCGACGACCTCGACCGGATCGTACGACCGAGCATCGAGGTCGATGCCCAGTGCGTCGGCAAGACGTCGAGCCGGGTCGACCGTCATGACGACGACGCGCCTACCGCGTCTGGCGGCAGCGATCCCGAGTGCCGCCGCGGTCGTGGTCTTGCCGACGCCGCCGGGCCCGCACGTCACCAGCAGTCGCGCGTCCTGCAGGATCGTTTCGAGAGACTCGCTCACTTCGCGCTCGTCGCGCTCGGTGCGCTGGATGGCTCCGTCGACAGTGCGTCGGCGAGCAGTTCGAGCTCGGCCGGTCCGAACCGCGCGGTCGGGATTCGCGGCAACAGGATGCGTGGCAACGGCAGCAGCTCGCTGAGGCGTTCGAGTTGGTGCCGCTGACCTTCCAGGCGCACACGACCGAAGTCGGCGGACGCCTGCAATGCCGACTTCTGTGCAGGAGTGAGCTTGACCGATTGCGCCTTGGCCGCCGCGGTCAGCGACATGCACATGCCATCACGATCGGGCCAGCACGAGTTGACGATCAGCGGCCCGAGCGCCAGCCCGAGGCGGTCCTCGAGGTCGTATGCCAGCTCGATGACTTCGTTGACGGGAGTCTCTTCGGCAAGCGTGACGAGCAGACCCTGGCACCGTGCGCGGTCGGCGATCATCTCGGCCACCTCGTCGGCCTGCGTACGCACCGGTCCGCTCGCAACCACCTCTTGCAACGCACTCGCCGAGCGCATGAACGACCCTGCGTGACCGGCAGGCGGGGCATCGACGATGATCAGATCAGCGGCGCGGTCACGTTCGAGTTCCTTGATCTTGCCCAGCACGAGGAGGTGTTCGAGGCCCGGGGTCGCAGCCGCGATGGAGTCGAGTGACGCAGCGGACGCGGCCTTGCGGAGGACGCCGTTGATGCCCTTGAGTTCGAGGTAGTCGCTGAACGCCTGCTGGGCGGGGATCGTGCGGCCTCGGACACGGCCAGTTTTGCCGCGGGAGCACATCGTCTGCTCCTCGCGATCCAGCGGTCGGCCGCCGAGCAACGGGCCGAGGCCGGGCCGGCCGTCGACGGCGATCAGCAACACGTCGGCTCCGTCGCGGGCAGCGACAACGGCCAACGCGGCGGCGACGGTGCTCGAACCCACGCCGCCCTTGCCGGCCACGATGACGACGTGCGCGTCGCTGACCCAGCTCGGTTTCACCCACAGGAGGGTAACGGACGGGACCAGGCCACTTCTGTGAACGTGCCGGGGAGCACATTCGTGAAAAGGGTCGAGAGCTCGTGCCGTCGGGGCTGGTCACTACGATCCGGACATGGCTGAACAGCTGCTCGTTCGTGATCTCTCGGCAACCTCGTTCGACCGGACTGCAGCGACCGCCGACCTTCCGACACGGGCCCGGGTTGTCGTGGTCGGCGCCGGCATCGTCGGCTCGAGTGTCGCCTACCACCTCGCCCGGATGGGCCAGGAGGTGCTCGTCCTTGAACGGTCCAGCGTCGCGTCGGGCACGAGTTGGCACGCCGCCGGTTTGGTGGTTCGAGGCCGGTCGTCGCACGTGTTCACCGAGCTCGCCGGCTACGGCGTCGAGCTGTACGGACGGCTCGGCGTCGAGACCGGTGTCGACGTCAACCTGAATCAGTGCGGTTCGGTGACACTGGCACGGACGTCCGGGCGGATGGACGAGTTGCGGTACATGGCGGGCGTGTGCCGCCATCACGACATCCCCAACGAGCTGATCTCGCCCGAGCAGGTCGTGCAGCACTGGCCGCTCGCGGTGGCCGACGGATTGGTGGGCGCGCTGCACCAGCCCGACGACGGCCACGTGAATCCCGGGCTCGCCGCGCTCGCGCTGGCCACCGGCGCGCACGCCGCAGGTGCGACGTTCCGCGAAGGTGTCCGCGTCACCGGCATCCGTTCCGTGAACGACCCTGACAACGTGGTCGTCGGCGTCGAGACCGATCGTGGCTTCGTCGAGTGCGAACACGTCGTGCTCGCGGGTGGCCTGTGGACCCGCGACCTCGCCGCGTCGTGCGGTGCCAGCGTGCCGTTGTGGCCGGCGGCGCACGTGCACGTTCAGACTGCACCGATGGCCGGGGCCGTCGACACGTTGCCCGTGATGCGCGACCTCGACGCCTACTTCTACATCAGGCACCTCGAGGGTCGATTGCTGATCGGCGCGTTCGAACCTGATGGCCAACCCGTCGACCCGGCCGGCATCCCGGCCGCTTTCGCGTTCGGCGAATTCGAGCCCGACTGGAATCATTTCGCACCGGTACGGGCCCTCGCCGAACAGCGCGTGCCGGCGCTACGCGATGTCGAATGGTCGCGGTTTCTCAACGCACCCGAGAGCTTCACGCCCGACGCGAACTTCTGCCTGGGTGAGACCGCCGAGGTGCGTGGCCTGTTCGTCGCGGCTGGCTTCAACAGTCAGGGCATCATTTATGCGCCCGGCGCGGGCAGAGCGTTGGCCGAGTGGATCATCGAGGGCGTGCCCACCTTCGATTCGTCCGACGTCGACGTGCAGCGCTTCGACCGGCAGCAGTCGAACCGGCGGTATCTCCACGAGCGCACCGCCGAAGGACTTGGTCGCCTCTACGCGATGCACTGGCCGCAGCTGCAGCCGCACACGGCGCGCAACGTGCGTCGCACCCCACTGCACGATCGGCTGGCCGAGGCTGGCGCGTGCTTCGGCGAGATGACCGGGCACGAGCGCGCCAACTGGTTCGCGCCGGCCGGTCTCGAGCCGCGCTACGAGTACAGCTACGGCCGTCAGAACTGGTTCGAACATTCGGCTGCCGAGCACCGGGCCGCCCGCGAGGCCGTCGCGTTGTTCGACCTGTCGACGTTCAGCAAGGTCGAGATCGCCGGAGGAGACTCGCTGCGCGTCGTTCAACACGTCGCCACGCAGAACCTCGATGTCGCTGTCGGTCGCGTCGTCTACACCCTCTTCCTCAACAACGGCGGCGGCATCGAACTCGACGGCACGGTGGTGCGGCTGGCCGAGAATCGATTCCTCGTCATCACCCCGACGGCGGCCCACACCAAGACGCTGTCGATCCTGCGCCGCGCTGCCGCGGGGACGACCGCGAGCGTGTTCGACGCGACGGCGGGCTTGGCGACGATCGCCGTGATGGGTCCGCGCAGCCGCGAGTTGATGCAACGGATCACATCCGACGACGTGTCGAAACAGGCGATGCCCTGGGGCCGATCGGCCGAGATCGAGGTCGGTCGAGTTCGGGCTCGCGCCCTGCGCGTCAGCTTCGTGGGCGAGCTCGGATTTGAGCTGTACCCAACCGCCGATTGCGCCGTGGATCTGTATGACACCATCGTCGCGGCCGGTGCCGATCTCGGCCTGCGGCGTGCCGGCTACCACGCGCTCGATTCGCTGCGTTGCGAGAAGGGTTACCGTCATGTCGGTCACGACATCGGCCCGGTCGACAACCCGTATCAGGCAGCGCTGGGGTACACCGTCGCACTCGACAAGCCCGGTGGTTTCGTGGGTCACGACGCCATTGCGGCCCTCGCCGGCAACGTCCCCGATCGGCACCAGGTCTTCGTCCGCCTGCTCGACCCGCAGCCGCTGCTGCACCACGGTGAGTCGATCCTGCTCGACGGCTCGATCGTGGGTCGGGTGACGTCTGGCGCGTACGGTCACACCATCGGCGGCGCGTGCGGCCTCGGTTACATCGGTGGCGATGTGCCCGCGGGGTCGACCTTCAGCGTCGACTGCGCCGGCACCCTCGTGCCCGCCGAGGTCTCCGACACCCCGTTCTACGACCCCACCAACGCTCGCCTCCGTTCCTGATCCCCGACCAACCTTCGGCTCCTACAGATCTCAGGCGAGGTCGCGCGACGCGCGACCGTGCCTGACGTCCGTCGGAGTGATGAGCACCGAATCCCCGAAAGCCACTCGAGACGAGCTGCGTCGCAGAAGCCGAGCGAAGCACCACCGTCACGATCGCAACGACAAGGGGGTGACTGATTCGAGCGTGACAGACTGCGTCATGGCCGGAGCGACCTCGCCGAAGCGACCCGTAGCGGAACGCTGGCGCTGGATCGGGCTTTCGGCCGCGATATCGGAGACGGGTGTCGTCGGCCTTGCGTATCGAGGCGATCACACCGCTCTGGGTGATGGGACCATCGACGGTCGCGGAGTGATCGTCCTCGGATTTCTGGTCTTCGTCGTGCCGTTCGCCGCGGCATCGTTTCTCGTCGTGCGTCGTGGAGCGGTCAGCCCATGGATCGTCGTTTTCATCGCCTGTGGAGCGGGCGTCATCTTCGCAACTGCGCGGCCAGGCAACCTCGAAGGCCTGGTGTTCGTGGACGCACTTGTCGCGGCGATCTTGCTCCTCGGGTTGGTGGCCGCTGCCGGAACACTCGTGGCGCATCTCAAGCGCACCAGTGACTGATCGGACCCGATCGATCTCCGCCGGGACGCGCCGATGCGGCCGGTCAGGTTGCGGTCGGCTCGCTGACTTCGAGGGATTGGGACCTTCCGGTGTGGACGTTGCACCTCGGATGCTCCCGAGCCCAACGGGCCGTCACGATGGCGTGCTTCCCGCAGGCGTCGGACGGTGGGGGGTGTTTGGGTGCCTGACCTGTCCTGCTGCTGTGCGCGGCGGTGGTCAGGCTGCTTGGGGTGGTGGTTGTTGTCGTGGTGCGATTTCGGTGCCGTCGGGTCGGTAGTGGTGCCAGCCGGTCTCGTCGCGGATGACGGTGACACCGAGGTTGTGTTTGGCCCGGTTGTGGATCGGGCAACACGGCCCACCGTTCACACTTTTCGTCAAACCGGCCGCCCGCGCCCATGGTTGCAGGTGATCGATCTGGATCGACCCGCAACGCATGTGGCATCCGGGCCAGGAGCAGCGGTCGCCGGTGAGCAGGACTGCTTCACGCGCTGCACCGGTGAACAGGCGGCTTTTGCGTCCGAGGTCGATGACCCGACCGCAGGAGTCGATGAGGACGCGGCGGACGTTGCCGAGCAGCGCAGCGACGATCAGGTCATATGGCGACACGGGTGTCCCATCCGACGTCTCACACAAATGTTCACGCCACGAATGGCCGTCCGGGACCGATGGTGTGCCGAAGAACTCGCGCGCTGCGGCGGCGAGTGTGGCTTCGGTGCAGATGATGTTCACGATCGGGACCAGATCGGCGATCTCACGCGTGCCCGCGGCTTTCGCGAAGATCGTCTGGACCGCGTCGAACTGACG
>JBBRPP010000053.1:0-37788 GCA_038227995.1 Acidimicrobiales bacterium | reverse complement strand
GGGCCCCAGTTCGTCCCTGTCCTCCTCCGCCAACGCAACCACGCCCGCGAGCACAACCAACCCGACCGCGCAGCCCTCTTCGACCACATCATCCAACGAGCCGAAACTGTCTCTTGACAGCGATCACCCGTGTAACGCCGGATATGCCATCGTTCTCGCAGGCGCCCGAGACGGTCGGCGCCCCTCGGCGACGCGCGTTCTGTGTCGATCTCGCGCCATGCTCGCCGACGAGGCCCGCGCGTCGAGCGGCATGGAGCGCCATGTCTGCTGAGCAGACGGCGAATCTTGATAGTTAAATCGTGGCTCGCCTCTGATGCTTCGGGCATCGTTGGCCTGGGCTGCCGAGGAGACCGGTCGCACGCAGTCCTTGCTCGCCATCCGCAGAGACGCAGCATGCGATGCGCCAACTCGAATCGCAGGCCCGACAGCGTTGTCCTTCCGGGTATCAGGTCGAGGGCGCGCCTTCCTCGTATTGACGGTCGTGATACGGTAGCCACATGAGAAGAACCGCTGTTCTTGCTACGGTGTTCCTGCTGTTTGCATCGGTGGGGTTTGGTGCGAAGCCCTCATTCGCATTTGGTGGAGACAACAGCGACCCGACCATCTGTACCAGCGTGATCACACCAAAGGTGGCGAACATCACCGACTCGTTCGGCAACATCGTCGGCCAACAACAGCTCCGCTGGTCGGGCAGCTGCTACTACGGCTCGGCGTGGTCCAGAACTTGCTCCAAGTCCGGCTATGTCGCAACCTGGTCGGCTGCCTACCGCATCATCTATCCGAGCAGCGTCGGTTACGGCGCCTCGTACACGAGGCAAACCAACCAGCCCGGATCCCTGTGCACGAGCGGAAGCTACGCCTACATGGCCTTCTCGGGAACCCTATTCGACAACTGCGCCGCGGCCGGGCTCGGCACGTGCAAGGTTCGCACTGAGGGACAGATTTACGACGTCTACGGAAACTACGCAGGCGACAATGTGGCAGGGGACTACTGACATGAAGAAGCGCACCGTCATCGCCACCGGACTGCTCGCAGCAATCATCGCTGCGGGTTGCGGTTCGGCGCCTCCGAAGACACTGTCACCCGCGACGCAGCCAGCGTCAGCTGCCGCGCAGCCAGCCGCCCCCACCGGCCAACAGCCCCTTGCCGCCACCGGCACGACGACCGTCGTAAGCTCTTTCGCTCCAATCGACACGTCCACACCCCCAGCTGACCAATCCGTGATGGCATATCCGGTCGGTTCGGTGTTGAACCTTTTGTTGCTCCGAGAGCACACCGTGACGAACCTCGACGAGCAAATCCAAGCTCAAGTCGCCATCTGCATGCAGGCCCAAGGATGGACCTATGTGCCGGAGACCGGGCTGGAAGCGTCCCCCGGTGAAGATGTCACGCTGAGCCTGGCAGACATCGCGAAGCAGCGACAGTCGATCGGCTACGGCATCGTGCAGTCGACCACCCTCGTCACCGCCAACGACCGATACCTCCAGAGCCTCGACACTTCCACCCAGGCCAAGTACTCGGCTGCGCTGGGTGGAGACAACCAGCAGGGGTGCACGGGCAAGGCTCAGGCAGCCATCAACGATCCGTTGCCCTTCTATCAACCAGACTACCAATGGACGACGCTCGCATTCTCGCAGGCGCTGCGCGCCGACCCGACGGTGGCCGCCGCCCAATCCCAATGGAGCCAGTGCATGGCGGCCTCTGGTTACAAGTACACCAACTCGAATGATGCGCAATCGTCGCTGAGGCGCGAGCTCCTGACGATGGGCAACCCGACCACCGTTGACTACGCCAAGTTGCAGGCTGAGGAGATCGCAGTCGCGACTGCAGACACGACCTGCTTCGCACAGGACGTTCAGCCGGTCAAGATCGTGGCCGAAAAGAAGATTCTCGACGGCTGGGTCGCCGACGGCCGACTACCAAGCGATCTCTGGCCGCTGAGCTGACGGACACCACCGGTCTCGGCGCCCGCGGGTGTGCGTGGGAATGGGCTCCGAGTTCCCGACATGCAAACATTTGCTATTAGGCAATTGCGCATCGGTGCCGAGCAGACGCGCGGCAAGGTAGGACAGCACAAACTCGGGGAGGATGGTCGCTAATTCCTACACCATGAGACTGGGACTCACCCCCGCGGAATGGTCGTTGGACCGATTCCGCATTGGGCCGTCTGGATCCAGCAAACTGGACGGGCGTCGCCGGGGTTTCCCCGCGACCTTGGCTTAGCTGCTCGGGGCGGCGACGTCTGTATCTTGCAAGGTGGTGGTGCCACCGTCATCTTGCGTCGTTGCCACCAAGTGGACCGTCCGACTCGATGAGTCGATCGATGTAGCGAACATGCAGACACCGGCATCGTCGCAGGTCCATTTCACGGCGGCGTCGTCGATAGTGACGTCGACTTCGGACGGAAATGCTCCTGCCGCACCAGATAGCCCTTTGTACCCCGACAGTAGCCAGCCATTCGGAGTGGTGAATCTAGCGATCGCAATTCCGCTTAGTTCCACAGGTTCGCAATTCGCCTCTGCGGCCGAACGTTGGCAGATGGCTGGATTCGTTCCGTCATGATGATCGTACGAGTACGCGCCAGCTTGTATAGATACGTCGATTGGGCCCTTCAACAGTTCGGCGTTTTGCCCAGCAACGAGGTCGTTCCAACCTGACTCGTCGAGTGCGCTGACGTGATCGACGAGATCGAGTCCGCTCGCGACATCGCGTTTGTCTCGCGCGTCGAGCTGGATGAGATAGCCACCGGCGACCCACGCGATCGTTGGGTGTCGGTTCACATTGTCGGTCGAGATCATGATCCGCGTGCCGGCGTGAGTGGTCGTCCATGCCTCCGTGACGAGGTTCGCGAAGTCGATGAGGTTCTCAGGATCATCGAGTCGGGTGAAGTAGAGAACATCGTCCACACCAGTGTTTGCGGCGGTGTAGGAGAGCATGATCAACGCGTGTCTCGCATCACCCGGCTTGATCGGATCTGCGACAGCCGAGAACCCGTCGATCTTGAGCGCTGCCGCGTTCGCGCCTCCCTGAAGCAACTTGGCTGCTTGGTCTGCCAGCGAGCCAGCTTCCGCAGATGATGCCGCGCCGTCAACGACAACAACTTGGTTACCAGAGTCGTATGCAAGTAGAGCCTTTTCAGCAGTCGGATCGCCGATCACACTGCCGTCGACATCGGTGCGGCTCTGGAACTTCCCCAGCGTTTTGTCGGCATCGACGCGTATCGACGCTCCGTCGGCGCGTTCGTACAATTCGGTTCTGGCGTAGCAACACTGGTCCGGCGCGGCCAGTGGCGTCGAAATCTGCCGCAGGGTGTAGCCCGCTGCCTCGAGGGCAAACCCGACGGGAGCTTTGGTCGTCGGGGCAGATGTGGCTGGCGGCTGGGTGGTCGTAGTTGTCTCACGTGAGTCTGCAGAGACGTTCGACGCAGGCAGGTTGGTGCGCTGCGAATGCAACGCGGTCGGACGAGCCGAGCCACACCCGGCAACGAGCGCTACTGCACCGACGAGCAGCGGGTAGGTCTTGTTCATCATGCGAGCCATTGAATTGTCGATCCAATCGTGTCGAAGTAGGACCTGCCGCATAAGGGATATGCATAGGAGCCGCCCGACCCCGGTACGTCGCCGGTGCCGCTCGTGTAACCGGGCGAGCCGTAGTAGGTCCCTCCGATCCCGTACTTTGGTACGATGAATCGCCCGTTGGGGTGGGTTGCACAGTTGCTACCGGAAGTTGTCTCGACGAAATAGTCCAGATACGTGGAGTCGTTGTAATAGTTGAGGACATCGAGAGAGAATTGTCCGATCATGGTCTTGGACGTAGGACTGCTCGTCGGGGCGATGTAGCCGGTGAAGTACGCTCACGCGGTGGGTGAGGTGACCGGGCAGACGGATGGATTCGCTGAGATCGTGGCGCTCCACGAGACCCGATAGCTGGTGTTAGCATTCCAGGTGACCGCCTTCGAACAGCTAACACCGGGTGCGTGAACGGGGTCCCCATCAGCGCCCCAGATGCAGTCGGCGGAGTCGAGCAGGCGATACGTCTGCTCCACAATGTCATACGGATACGCGAACAACGAGAACGTCGCGCTCGAAGTCGTCACGACGCCATGAATCGTTGTTCCCCGCTGCAGCCCAATGTACATGCCCCCGGTTTGCGCCCCTACGGAGTTCACCAGTCCGTTGTTTGCTGCGTAGAACGTCTGAGTCGCACTGGTCTGGGGAATGATGTCGTCATACATGCCGGTGACGACTCCGCCTACGGTCGTTCGGGCCCACACGACGTGCGGATTGTTCCACGGGTCGCTGGACGTTCCAGAGTGCGCGTAGCTGGCGCGGGGAACAGCCAAGGTGCTGCCGACAGCCAACGACGCTACAACTGCAATGCGCCAGCTGGTTCTAAACCCTCGACGATCTAGCATCTATTCTCCCGAAACCGATTTCAGATTATAACTTACAACCATGGGCTTGCTTTGTCAACCGAATCCGTTCAATGTAGGAGTTGTGAAACGGATCGAAATCGCGGTTATTTCGAACGCGGCTCGAGGCGATACCACAGCAGGTTCGGGGACGATCTCCGGTCTCATCATCGCTAACAATGACTGACACTGAAGCGCCCTGGGTTTGGTGGAGGCTCCAGTGTGCTCCGGGTCTCAACCGCACAGGTGGAGATCGTCGCAGTTGTCGGACACCGGTGGTGCTAGCGAGGGGTCGGCCGGCGTCAGGCCGGCCACCACTGCATCAAGCTCTTTGTTGGTGAGGCCGGCGTAGTCGATGAACACCAGGGTGTGGTCGTCGTAGGACAGCTGAACTCCGTCGTTTGCCTTGTAGACGGTACGGCCTCCGATCGTCGTGTTCGTCGTCCCGAGGCCGAGGCTGTTGTCGGCGGCGAGTTCTTCCGGTGCGCCGGAGCTCACCATGATTTCGAGGTGCCGATCCCCGCCAGAGAATTTCAGTGCGCCAAGATGTTTCAGCCCGGCGATCGATAGGTACCGATAGCTGGCTGGAAGGTCGAAGGTGACTGCTCGGTGGTCGCTGGTGAGCTGGACTGTGGCGGCGAGGGTGGCGAGCTGGTTGGCTGAAAGACCGCTGCCGTTGACGCTGACGATCTGGTCGCCCTGGCACCAGGCGGCTTGTTCGGTCTCGAATGGGAGTGTCGAGTTGGTAGCCGTCGCGAGCAGCGACGAGAGCGCGTCGTCTCGGTTGCGGGACACACCAGGTGTGACGTGTTGTGGGTCGCTGCACGGAAACGATTGTTGCCATGAGATCAGGTATCGATGAGATGGATCGTCTGGTCGATAGATCGCGACGGAGTTCGGCCCAGACGATGTCGTCGTACCTCCGTTGCTCAGCGTGAGGCCGACCGGAAGATTGGTCGTCGTCAGCAGCGTCGGTGACACGGCGGACAGGTTCGCAGCGACATTGGTTGCGAGATTCGTCATGGTCGTCGTGGTGGGCTCCATTGATGAAGTCGTCTCGGCCGGCGACGACTCGGAGACCGGTGCTGAAGCGCTGGACGAAACAGGAACGGAGACTCCCGCTGGCGGGGCCACATCCGGATCTCGCAGGTCCCGCACCACCACGATCCCCCAGACCACCGTGGCCGCTACTGCCAACCAACCTGCGACAACCAGCCGGCGCCGACGGGGTCGATGACCGCCCAGTCGCCGAACGCTGATGAGTGCGGTTGGTTCGGGCAGGGTCGACTCGTCCGGTGTTGCCACCGGTCGTCCTTGGTGGATTGAGCCGTTTCCGAACACGGCCTCGTGCAACTCGTGGAGTGCTTCCGTGGACAACGGCTCGACGGTCGGTTTCGCGGTGACGAGGAGTTCGTAGAGGTCTGTGCTCATGTCTGGTCTCCATTCGTCTGCGCGCGTAGCAGTTGGCGGGCGCGATGGATCCTCGACTTCACCGTGCCGACCGGGACGGACAGCACCTCGGCGATCTCTGCGTACGACAGGTCATCCCACGCGAACATCAGCAACGCTTCGCGATCCGTGGTGCTGAGATCGGCGATCAGCGCGAGAAGTTGATCGACCTCGCGAGCGGCGTCAACGCGATCGTCGACGCGCAACAGCGGATCGAGAACGGGTACCTGCTCACACGCGGCCCGCACTGCGGTCCGGACACGACGCTCCTCCGAGCGCCAATGCCGGCGCACAAGATTGGCAGCGATACCGAACAGCCACCCGCGCGGGGTGCCACGCGCCGGATCGAACGACGCTGCATTCTCCAACGCGATCCGGAACGTTTCCCCGACCACGTCGCGTCCAGCCGTCTCGCCGAGCCGTCGAGAAGCGAACGCGAACACAGCCTGCGCGTGATCAGAGAACATCCGCTCGACGGACCGACGCGCAAGCTGCTCTCCGTCCGTTCGAGCAGAGTCGTTCACAACCACACCCCACTCTTGCCCGCCGACCAACTCCCGGTTCACGACACGCATCGATGAGGCGTCAGGTTCGACCAGGAGAGCACACATCGCGCGTGCAGATCAACAGGACCAAGCGCGAACGCGAGGAGCGCCGAACGACGCGCATCGATCAACCTGAGAAGCGGGCGGCGGCGGGTCGAGGGCACAGCGTGGCGTCACCGTCTCCGCCAGCTGTTGCCCGAGAGTCTTCGCCTGAAGCGCACCAGGCGGGCGTCAGACGTCCAGCGGGATGCGTCGTCCGTCGTCGAACACGGCGGTGAGTTCAAGGTGCGCGCCGAGCGCTTCGACGTAGCGTCGCACCGTTGGGACTGCTGGGCTCTCGCTCCGTTCGATCTCCGAAACTGACGGCTGTGTGACGAGTAGCCGCTGGGCGAGCTCGACCTGGGTCAGGTCGACGAAACGGCGAAGTTCGGCGAGCGGGATGCCGAGGTCTTCAGCGAGGTTGTCCAGATGTGCGTCGGCGCGTGCCGTCGACGAGGTCGGGCGCTGCCGTTTGATGTCGTTCCAATTCTTGGTGGTCATGTCGTGTCCTTTGTCGTCGTGCCGTCTAGGTGTCGCCCGTGGTCTGCTTGGTTTCGAGGAGGTAGTCGTCGTACAGATCGTCGGCCGTGCTGATCGCCGACTCGTACCACGCTGTCCACTGATCGCGCTTGTCGCCGCCGAGCAGGAGAACGGCTGTCGAAATCGGATCGAAGATGAACAGCACTCGTAGGCTTCCCGCCCGAAGTTCCTTCATGTTGTGATGGCGGCTGGCCTTGATCGAATCGACAACCGGCCGGCCGAGTGACGGTCCGAGTTGTTCGAGCAGATCGACGCGATCTTCGATTCGAGCGCGATCGGTGTCGTCGAGTTCGATGAACCAATCCTCGAACGAACTGGTGCCGACGACATTCCACGCCATCCCGCAACTATAGGCGCAACTCTATATCGACGCAACCCTATACCGACTGGACACCGTGGAACCGAGTCAGCATTGTCCGGGGCAGTGCAGGAAGGCCTTGGAAAACCTGCGGACTGGATCTTGGTGCCTAACTGGGTGGCTAACTGTGCGATATCAGGTGGATTTGGCACCATTCGATAGACTGCTTGCCGGACAAACCACCAGCTCAGAGGATGTGTCAACACCAGTTGGACAAGAATATTTGATCTCTTAATCCGCAGGTTCTGGGTTCGAAACCCAGGGGGCGCACCACTTCTCCTCCATTGCTCGCTGGCGCATCGTCTGATCCAGCGTGGGAGCTTTCTCGGTTGAGTGTCGACATCGGACGCTCCCGAGCCACTCGACCTCGGTCCACCGGAAAGACCGGGTAGCAAGGTCGCATCAGCAATGGGCGAACCGTCGACGGCATCACCTGTCGAACGGGACAGGTGAACCTTGCCGCGCGGATCGGAAGGACTGGCATGGAGGTGGATGGTGCCGATCGCCGGATCGGCAGACCCTGGTGATGGCTGCACGAGCGGCCCATCGACCAGGAGGCATCCGTGTCCATCGAACATCGTCAACCACCATCGCAACCGCCGAGCGGGCGCAACCGGCGTCGCCGTCGGCTGCGCACGCTCGTCGCGTCTGGCGTCGCCGCACTCGCCGCCACCGCTTCACTCAGCGTCGGGCACACCGCCGGCGTCCATGCCGGGCCGATCGCGGGCAACTCCCCGTGGCTCGTCCTGCTCTGCCAGGCCAAGGGCACAACGACCACGCCAAAGCCTCCTGCGTACTTCCAACATCTCTTCGCCGAACACGACAGCGTCAACCCGACGGTGTGGGACTACTGGTGGCAGGTCAGTAACTACTCGACCAACCTGCTCGGAACCACCGTGTCGACCCGCTGGATGCAAACCGCCAAAACGGTCGCCGAGCTGCAGACCGAGACGCGCGAACAGAAGCTCTCCGACTGCATCGCCGCGGCGGGTCCAGAGATCGCCAGCCCAGAGTCGTATTACGGCGTGCTGGCCATGTGGAACACCAACTTCACGATGCCGAGCGACACCAAGAACTTCGGCGACTCCGGCGAGACCGGTGGCCTCGGACAGGTCAGCCGCACGATCAACGGTGTCACCCAGGGCTACGCCGGAGTCGTGCTCGAGCCGTGGGCGATGTTTCCCTCGTTCATCGAGCACGAGATGGGCCACGGCTACGGCCTCGATCACGCCTTCGGCAACGTCAATTGCAACGCGGTCGCCCAGGCGGGCGAGTACTGCGACCCGTTCGACACGATGGGCGTCTCGACCGGCGGGCTCGAGTTCTCCCAACCCGCCTACGCGGCACCCGGTGGCGGCAGTTCCTTGGCCGGTCCCGGCCTCGATGCGTTCGAGCTCGCCAAACTCGGGTTCATCCCAGCGGGGCGAACCGTGTCGGTCACACCGGGCGCTGGTCAGCAGTACACAGAGACCATCACCTCGCTGAGCGCACCCAACGCCAGTGGTCTGCTGACGGTGACCATTCCGCTCGGCGACAGTCCCGATCACTACGACACGATCGAGTTCCGCCGCCGCTCGAACTGGGACGCGGGAATCAACAACGACGGAATCCTGATCCACGAGGTCAAGCCGAACGCGATCGCCAACCATCCGGCGCCGCTGTCGTTCCTCGTCAACAGCGGCACCGCATCGACCGACGGCGTGTGGATTGCCGGTCGGACCTACACGGACTCTGCCCGCCAGATCAGCATCACAGTCCAATCTGTCGACCTGAACCTGAACCAGGCGACCGTCATCATCACCGGGCCTCCGGCACCACCACCGCCACCGCTGGGTGGCGTCTCCGGCAGCGGTCAGGGCTCGGGTGGCTGCGGCGCATCCGGCTGCGGCCAGCACCCGCCGGGCTGGCGGCCGAAGCCGATCCCCTTCATGTGATCGCCCATCACCGGATCCTGCTCTCCCCGAACCGAACCATTTCTCGAACCCCATCCGTTTCGCACATCGTCTCCGAGGTACACGTCATGTCTCACTCCTTTCAACGCACTGCGGCGCTTGTTGCCGCTGTCCTGGCCCTCGCCGCAGGGTGCTCCACACAGCGCCCGCTGGAGGGTCCCGCTTCCGCCGATTCAAACCCACCGGTGGTCTCCACCGGCGGGGTCTCGACCGGCGGGGTCTCCCCCGACAGTCTGCCGACCGTGAGTTCGCCGGACTGGAGCGGCACCGGGCTCGAACCGGCCGGCACGGTCGCAGATGGCACGAGCCATCCGCGGCTGTGGCTGACGCCGGCCGACCTCCCCCGGCTGCGCAGCTGGGCCACCGATACCAACCCGGCGTGGTCGAACGGCCTCGCGGTCGAGTTGCAACGGGTGCGGCGGGTGGTGGATAGCGGTGCCGCCAGCGACGACGGCTCGCCGGGCTGGGTGCAGGATCCGGTCGAGGCCGACGCCGAACTGCTCGCGTTCGGCTCACTCGTCGAGCCCTCGCCGGCCGATCGGGATGCCGACGCGCAGCGGGCGCGTCGCCTGCTGATGCGGGGCATCCAGGCAGCCGTCGGCGGCGCTCAGGACGGTGCGGCGTACCGTTCGCCGAGCTTCGCGATCGACGACCGCTCCCGCTGGTGGGGCGAGGGCTGGGCACTCACCGTCGACTGGATCTATCCGCTGTTGAGCAAGGACGACAAGGCCGCGATCCGTACGGTCTTCCTGCGTTGGAGCGGCGAGGAAGAACGGGGAGGGCAGACCACGTCGGATCATCCGGTACCCGTTGGCGACCACGACGATCCAGCACTGCTGGCCGATCCGACGAACGTCAAGTGGTCGGCGAACAACTACTTCACCGCTCACGCTCGCAACATCACGTTGATGTCGCTCGCGCTCGATCCGGCGGATGATCCGGGCGGCACGTTGCACGCCCACCTGGCCAATGCCACCGGTGGGTTCCTGGCAATGACGGATGCGCTCTTGCGAGGCCCCGGCCGCGGCGGGGCTCCGGCGGAAGGCTTCGAGTACGGCCCACAGTCACTCGGCTACGTGGCCGAGACGTTGCTCGCGCTGCACACCTCGGGCCACGACGCTGCGGGGTCGGCGGGCCGACAGGTCACCTTCGAGGGGAACCCGTTCTGGGACCAGGTCGAGCCATGGTTGCTCAACAACCTCAGCCCGGCGCCGGTGACCAACGCTGAGGGCCAGCAGGTGTGGCTGCCGGCTTCGTACGGCGACACCCAACACTTCCACAACCCTGACTGGATCGAGCTCTACGGGGCACTCGGCATCTACGACGAGTCAGTGGGCACGCACGCAACGCGGCTTCAGACGGCGCGCTGGATCGAGACCAACACACCGGACGGCGGAGCAGTGACACTCCCCGATCGCATCGCCGATCCCACCAATCCACGTGAGTCGATCATGTACTTCATGCTGCTCGACCCGAAGGCGTCTGCACCGCCGGATCCACGCCCAGCGCTGCCGAAGTCGTGGGTCGCCGCCGGCGTCGGCCGTGTCTCCGCCCGCACCGGTTGGGATGCAAAGGCTTCGTGGTTCGACTTCGGCGTGGGCTGGAACCTGATCGACCACCAGAACGGCGACGGCCTCGACATCGGGCTGTACCGCCACGGCGAATGGCTGACCAAGGAGCGTTCGGGTTACGACGTCGTCACGTCGGATCAGAAGAACACGTTGGCGATTCAGAACGATCCACCGGAACATGCCGATGATGGCGACTATCGACAGCTCGAGTTCGCGGCCGGATCGCAGTACACATACGTGCCGACCGGCCCCGGGCAGTTGACGGCCAGCAGCAACGGTGACGGATACGTGTATGCGAGCGGTGACGCGACGAATCTGTACAACTCAGTGCGGGAAGGGTCGACCGATGTCGTCCAGGCAACCCGCGACGTCGTCTGGCTCGAGCCCGATGTACTCGTCGTCTACGACCGTGCCACCACCAGAACCGATGGACGGTTCAAGCGATTCTTCCTCCAGCTCCCGGGTGACCCGGTCATCAACGGTCAACGGGCGGTGAGCACGACACCTCATGGCCAGCAGTTGACGATCACGACGCTGCTCCCGCAACGGGCCGGCCTGCACGGTGAAGCCGTGACCCCGGATGCCAACGGGGCAATCCCGGGCGAGGGCTCCGGTCAGGTTGCTGACGGCGAACCGATGGGCTACCGACTGCGGGTCGAGGCGCCAGGCAATCCGGCCGACACTCGCTTCCTCAACGTGCTCGAAGGCGGCGATGCGGGCGCTGCCCCGACCGTGACGACATTGGTCCGCAGCACTGCGGGAGACCCGTTCGACGGCGCCATCGTCGGGACGACCGTTGTCCTGTTCCCAGTGCACACCGGACCGAAGAACGCCACGATCGATCTCCCTCACGGCGCGAGTCGGATCCTCGTCACCGGGTTGGCCGCCAGCACCTCGTACCGGGTGTCCACGACCGGCGATCAGTTGCGGATCGACAACACCAACGACAGCGGGTCGGGCCGCAGCGTCGTGACCGATGCGGGCGGAGTGCTCGATCTGGTGCCGTGAGTTGTCGTCGGCTCACGCGGCGCGAATCTCGACGGTGGCGGCACCTGTGCCGTCACCGTCGATCGCCGCGCGGAGCGTGTAGGTGCCACTGGTCAGCAACGTGAACACCGGTGAACGACCCGGCGCACCGAACGGCCCCACGATCGTGGTGCTGTCGGGAGCGAGCAGATCGATGCTCGCCGACAGCGAGCCACCGTCGGCCCAGGTCCACTGCACCACGACGCGCTGACCGGCGGTGGCATGAAACGACACCAGCGCCGTCTGCCGCGGTTGCCCCAGATCGACGGTCACGCTGCCACCGATGGTGGCGGCGACGTGGACGTCGGGCGGCGCCAGCCCGATTCGCAAACTGCCATCGAACGCTGTCGTCGCGGGTCCGAGCTGGACCACCCATGTTCCGGTCGAGGTCAGCTCGACGGGATCGATCGCCACGCTGAGTCCGGAGAGGTTCTTGTTCTCGGCGGGCGAGTCGTTGAACAACAAAGCCACCGGCACGGGATCTCGTGGCGCGTGGGTCGTCGTGACCTGCCCCACGACCCGCTCACCAGCCGTCGCCGCGACCTGCACCGTCACGGTGCTGCCGGCAGCGATGTGGACCGAGACATCATTCGGATCAGCCGCCAGCACGAGTGGTACGCCTCCCGGCGTGACGTCCAGCGGTGGAGCGGCGGTGTTCGACGTCGTCGTGCTCGCGGCCGTCTCGCCATGTCGATGGACTCCCCACACGATGCCCGCGGCGACGGCCAGCACGACGACCGTGATCAACGCGGCGACGACTCGCGGCCGACCGGGAGCCGGGTGCGTCGGGGTGAACGCCGGAGCATCTGCGAGAGCGGTTGGCAGTTCGATCGTGCGCACGGCCATCGTGGTCTGAGCAATCCCCGACGCCTGCTGCGCGGCACGCAACTCGTCACCGAGCTCGGCCGCGGTCGCGCACCGATCGCCAGGCCGCTTGGCCATCGCGTGACGAATCGCGACCCCGACAGCGACTGGGACATCGGGCGGCAGGTCTGGAACGGGCTCGATCGCGATCCGTCGATAGAGCGCGACGAGCGCGACGTCGTCGTCCGTGACGAACGCTGCCGTTCCGGCGATGAGGTGATACAGGGTTGCGCCGAGCGAATAGATGTCCGATGCTGCTGTCGGCGGCTGGCCGTCGAGAACTTCCGGGGCGGCGTACGCGACCGACGCCGTGATGCGCGGGCTCGTGGTCTCGAACCCGCCGGTCAGGCGGGATATGCCGAAATCGGCGAGCATCGGTTCTCCGAAGTCCGACACGAGGATGTTGTCCGGCTTGATGTCGCGGTGCACGATGCCACTGCGGTGAGCGCTCTCCAACGCACCCGCGATCCGGATGCCGATGTGCACGGCATCCGCCCACGAAATCGGCCCCCGATCCAACCGCTGCCGCAACGACCCGGCGGCGAGATACGGCATCACCAGGAACGGGCGACCGTCGTCGGTCGCCCCGTTGGAATAGATCGGCGTGACGTTGGGATGGCTGGACAGCGCTGCCATCGAGCGGGCCTCACGCCGGAAGCGCTCGAGCGCGTTGTCGTCCAGCGCAGTGCTCATCAGCTTGATCGCGACGGTGCGCTGCAAGGCGATGTCGGTCGCCCGGTAGACGACGCCGAAGCCGCCGCGACCGATCTCGTCGACGTCATCGAACCCGGTGAAGACGGAACCGCGTGCGGGCAGCCCGTCCACTGTCTCGTCCGGATCGGGCACGTTCAGCTCGAGCGCGGAGTGTGATGCAGATCGGACAGCCGCACCGCGCCGCGCCGAAGTGCCTCGTTGGCCAACCGCACACGGCGACGATCGCCTTCGTAGATCCCGAACTTGTCGTAGAGATGGGCGAGATGCTGCTTGATCGCGGCCTCACTGACGTACAGCGCGTCGGCCATCGCTCGCGTGGAAGCTGGTTCGGTGAACATCTCACCGGTACGCGCGGGTCCGAAGAGAGCAAACAGGACGTCGCGCTCGCGGCGAGTCAGCTCGGGCGGGGCTTCGGCAGCAGCCGTCGCGGCGAGCCGCTCGGTCGTCGACATCGAGCAGAAAACGATCCGCCTCTGGCCGACGCGGATCTCGTCACGGTCTTCGAGGGGCCGAGCCCCGACGATTCGCTCACCACCGACCGTCGTACCGTTGCGTGAGCTGAGGTCGCGGATCGACCAGCCGACAGGCAAGCGCTCGAGAACGGCGTGGCGGCGTGAAACCTGCGCGTCGTCGGCGAGGGAGATCTCGCAATTCGCATCGCGCCCGATGACGACCTGGGGAGCGACCCCGAGCGGATGGAGCTTCGCACCCTGCGCACCCCAGACCTCCAGGTAGTCCTCCATCGAATGGCACTGTACCCGACACGCGATCGAGCGCCGGATCGCTGGGATCCGGCGCTCGCAAACGGAATCGACTCGGTCAGGGCGTGACCCGGACGTGCACCGTCGTGACCTTCGAGGCGGTGCCGAAGGCGGTCATGCGGACGTACAGGCCGTAATCATCGGCTTGCGTCTGCTTCGACGTCACGATGGTCAACGGCACCACGGTGTCGCCATTGGTCACGTGAACCGTGAGCGGATCAGTGCCGACGCCGTACTTGGTGAAGCCGTACATGTCGATGGGGATCAAGGAGTCGATCACCACGTCGGTGTCGGGACCGGAGACGTAGTGGATGACGAGCGGCACGGTCAGCGTCTGGCCCGGGTGGATGTTGCCGTTCACGAAGTGGGCCTGCTCGGCCCAGATGCTGATCACTCGAACGCTCACCGGAATGCTGGTGATCGCGCCTGCGTCGTTGACGGTGACGACCTCGTTGAGGCCCGCCGGTGGTGTCGTCGCCGGTGCGCTGACCGACATCGTCACCTTGATCCGCTCACCCTTGGTCACGATCAGTGGGCCACTGCCGGACACCCAGCCGTCGGGCGTCAGCGTCGTCGAGTACAGCGGCTTGGTGGTGCGTGCACCCGGGCGGAGATCGCCGCTCGTGTCCACGACCGTGGTGGTCACGATCGAGCTGCTGATCGACGAAACCGTGAAGACGGCTGGGTCCGGCGAGGTGACCGACAGTGGACCGGATGCCAGCGCATCGAACGTCGTGGTGGCCGTGCCCGTCGCCCCAGGGTCCACGTCACCGAACCGGAATGGCGTGGCAGTCACGACCGGCGGCTGACCGAGCGTCGTGGGAGCGACTGCTCCGGCGCCGGTCGTGCTGCACCCGAGGGCGATCAGTGTTGCGGCCAGGCCCGCCGTCATGCTGTGTCGGCGGACCCTCGCCCGACGAGCGGTGCGTGAACTCGCGGCGACGTTGATGTCGGAGGGTGTGGTGCTGCTGCTGTTGTTGTTGGTGTTGGTGTTGTTGGCGGTGATGTTCATGGTGCTGCTCCTGTGGTGCGGTGCCGTTGATCCGGCGATGGACCCAGCGTGCGCCCTCTGACAGTCGCCCGACATCCGCGCCGCGGCGTGTTCGTGCCCGCCCACAGGGAAGGTTCTTCTCACCTTCTCGCCATGGTGCCGAGCGCCCGTCGGTCGCATCATCGAGCCATGAACCACACACCGCCCCACACATCTCCGCTATCCCACGGCCGGCTCGGTCGCTTCGCCATCGTGTTCACGGCATGCGCGACCGTGGCAGTCGGCATCATGCCGATCGCCGCGTCGACCTCCGCGCATCGTCACGAACGCGCCTACATCGGTGAGACCGAGAAGAACCTGGGTCCGGTCCGCGCGGCGTGAGGACGTGTTGTTCCAGCGGAGTGCTCCGCGCCGCTGGAGGCCTCACGGCGCCGGCACGAGTGGTCTGATCATCGCTTCCACGTAGGGGGTCAGAAACGTCGCTGCCGTATCAGTGAGATGGCTGTCGTCGCGATAGACGAGGACGTCGCCGATGACGACCGGACAGGACGCGTCGGTGCACAACCAATCGTCGGTCGACACGAAATCGGCGTTGTGGGCGGCCGCGACTGACGCCTCTGCCCGCAGTCGGCCGGGACGGATCGCCGCTGTGCGCGTCGTCACACAAGCATCGAGGCTACGCGCATGACCTGCGACGCACGACGGCACGTCCCCGCTCGGCGTGGGCGTGTCACCGAGCACGAGAACTCTGGTTGCGTCGGGTCGCAGCGCGCCGAGCGTTCGGTCGAGCCCTGCGCGCCATGTCGTGTCATTGCTGCCCTTGTAGCGATAGGCCGACAGCACGACCAGGTCGGGGTGCAACGCTGCGATGCGAGCAATGGCATTGGTCCGCCAGGGGCCACATTCAGGTCGGCGCACCACATTGGTCACCCCGACATCAGCTGTTGGGCAGCCCATCTTGGTCAACACGACGAGCCGCCATCCGTTGTGCAGCGCTGCCGCGTTCATCGCGCTGAACCATTGCGCCGCGTGGGAATCGCCGAAGAGGACGACCGTGACAGCGGCATTGGGAACACCGAAAACGCACTGTCCCGGTGTTGAACTGTTGTCGCCGAGGATGCAGCCATCGGCATAGATCACAGGCTTGTCGCGGTAGGCGGCTCCGATCGCCGGAGTGAGGTTGGCGGGAACCACCTGGTTCCGCACCGCTGCGTCCAATGTCGGGCGGTTCAATGCAGCAAGCGTCGCCAGGGCGTCCGTCGTCGGCGGAGCAAGGCTGGTGCCGATCGAAGCGGTCGTCGGGGGGCTCGCCTCGATCGCGGTCACCGAAGTCGTTGTCGGCGCATTCGTCGCATTCGTCGCCGCACTGGTCTGTGTCGTACTGGGTTGCGCCGCACTGGTTTGTGTCGTACCGGGTTGCGTCGTACTCGCAGATGCATCAACGGAGGGCACCGACGACGGACGCGTTGTCGGTGCCGGAGAGCCGGCGGGATCGCTCGCGGCTGCCGACGTCGGAGCGGTCACGAGAATCGGGGCGGCAGCCAGTACCCCGGTGTTCGCCGACGAGCGCGTCTGCATCGTCACGAACACCACCGCCGCTGCGACGACGGCCAGCGATGTTCCCATCGCGAGGCTGCGCCGAGGGCGCGCTGCCAACCAGGGACTGCGTCGCACCGGATTCTCGATGACGGCGAACGTGATCGTTGCGGCACCGACCGCGACCGCGACTGCCGCGATTCGCTGGGTCACCGCGAGCGGACCCCACTTCGCAGCAGCGAGCACCAGGATCGGAAGATGCCACAGATAGAGCGAATACGAGCGTTTGCCGACCCAGACGAACATCGGACCGGCGAGAAGTCGCCCCGGATTGGCGCCCCGTTGCAATGCACCGATCAGGACGAAGGCCGTCCCGAGCACGGGCAGCGTGGCGTTCCAGCCCGGGAACCCCGCCTCGGGGTCGCCGAACGTGACCATGCAGACGACGATCGCTGACAGGCCCACCCACGCCAACAAGGAGCGAACGACGTTCGGCAGTGGAGCCAGCAGAGGTCGGGCAACGACGAGACCGGCCCCGGTGAGCAGCTCCCAGGCCCGTGTCGGGAGCCAGTAGAACGCGAAGGTCTGCCGAGTCGACGTGAGCACGACGCACGCGGCGAGTGAGGCCAGCCCAAGGATCGCGATCGCCACGGCCAGGATCCGGACGAACGGAAGCTTCGATCGCGCGAGCAGCCACAGCAACAGCGGCCAGACGAGGTAGAACTGCTCCTCGACCGCCAGCGACCAGAAATGCACCAGTGGATCCGGAACAGCGAGATGTGAGTATCCACCACGGCTCCAGAAGAGGATGTTGGCGACGAACCCGATTCCTGCCAGGCCGGCGCGATCGATGAATCCTTGCGTCAGCGGATCGACCATCACCCGAGCGCCGACGATCGTGACGGCGACCACGAGCATCGACATCGGGAGCAAGCGACGAACGCGACGCGACCAGAAACCCGGCAACGAGATGCGGCCGGTGCGGTTCACCTCATCGACAAGGAGTCCGGTGATGAGGGCACCCGAGACGACGAAGAAGACATCCACACCGACGTACCCGCCGCGAAACGGCCCGAGGTCGGCGTGGTACAACACCACGGCGAGGACCGCCAGCGCACGCACACCTTCGATCTCGGGGCGAAACGATGCTGGAGGTGCTGGCGGTGCTGTTCGGCTCAAGTCGTTCGATGGGGTCACTCGATGTGACCTCACGCCCCCGATGGTGCACGCCGTTGCTGAGGGCCCGCTGTGAGCCAGCGTGGCTTCGGCCGTGACTTTCGGGAGCTCGGCAAATCGTCCGACGGCGCCTCTGACTACTGGACCAGGCGGTCCTTGCCTTCCCAGAACGGCGCACGCAGTTCGCGCTTGAGGACCTTCATCGCTCCGGACAGCGGGAACGGCTCGGTGCGGAACTCGATGGACTTCGGCACCTTGTAGCCGGCGATGCGCTCGCGGGCCCACGCCTTGAGTTCATCGGGATCGACCGTCTGGTCGGGCTTGAGGATGACGATGGCATGCACGGCTTCGCCCCACGCGTCGGACGGCACACCGATCACCGCCACCTGCCCGACTGCGGGGTGACTGCTGAGCGCGTTCTCGACCTCGCTGGAGTACACGTTCTCGCCGCCGGTGACGATCATGTCCTTCACCCTGTCGACCAGGAACAGGTAACCGCGGGCGTCCATCCGACCGGCGTCGCCCGTGTGGTACCAGCCGCCGGCAAAGGCCTTCGCCGTTTCCTCCGGCCGGTTCCAGTAGCCGCGCATGTAGTTGCCCGAGCGTGCGCACACCTCGCCCACCTCGCCGGTTGGCAACATGTTGCCGTCCTCGTCCTGGATGCAGATCTCGGAGTTCGGAACGGCGAGGCCCGCCGACTTCAACATGTCGCCGCCCTGGCGATGCTCCTCCGGTCCGAGACACGTCAGCAATCCGCAGTTCTCGGTCATGCCATAGCCCTGGAGGATGTCGATGTCGGGGAACAGCGCGAGCAGCCGCTCGAGCAAGGCGGTCGGCATCGGCGACGCGCCGTACGTGAGCGCCTTCATCGATCCGAACCGTTCGGGGCGGAACTCGGGATGGTCGAGCAGCATCTGGATCATCGTCGGCACCATCACCGTTGCGGTGACGTGCAACTGCTCGGTCACCTCGAGGACCCGGACTGGATCGAACATCGGGACATATGTGGTCGTCGCCCCGATTGCCGGAATCGTGAGCACGCCACCGAACGAGGCGGCGTGGAACATCGGCGTCTGGTGCATGTACACCGACGTGTGATCGAAGGGGAACCGGGCCGCGATCTTGTACATGTCGAGGATCGCCGCGCGGTGGTCGATGACCACACCTTTGGGCAGACCGGTCGTACCGCCGGTGTACATGAGCACGGCCGCGTCGTCTTCCTCGGGCTCCTCCGGGATGACGTTGCGTCCGGACGCCAACACCGACTCGTAGTCGAAATCGTGAGGAACGTCGCCGCTGCCGATCAGGATGACCTTCTCGATCGACGTCGCCGCGCGCACCCTGTCGATCAGCGGGGCGAAGAACGCATCGACGAAGCACACCTTCGTCCCCGAATCCTGCAAGATGAACTCCAGCTCCTTCGGCGCGAGGCGCAGGTTCAGCGGGTTGATCACGCCCGCGCCGAAGAACGCCGAGTGATACAGCTCGAGGTACTGATGCGAGTTGAGCGCCATCACGGCCATTCGATCCTCGGCACCGACGCCGATCTCGTGGCGCAGCGCATCGGTCAACCGCAGCACGCGCTCGGTGTGCTCGCTGAAGGTCGCGGTGAACGCACCGTCGATCGATGCGGTCTTGTCCGCGTATCGCACAGTCGACGGCAGCAGTGAGCGGTGGTAGACGAGATCCTTCATGGCGACGCATCATACGACTGCGCTCGCGGCCGCCTGCCGCGATCTTGCGGCCGCAGCGCTAGGCCGGCAGAGGTGACTGGAGGAGCAACACTCGCGACCCTGCCGGATCGGCGACGACGACGACGGTGAGCTTGTCGGTGCCACGGACGAAACCCAAGCGTCCTCCTTCGGCAGCGATGATCGGCAACGCTGTCGATGCTTGCCAACCCGCCGGGGCAAGCGCCGATTGGTAGAACGCCAGGACGTCGAGCACGCCGGTCGCCGACACGTAGCTGACAGCGCCGGGAGCGGCATCGACGTTGGTGGCATCGGCGGTCAACGGAGCGTCGACCACCTCGGGGCAGTCGGCGGGGAGCGCGATCGACACCGGCGCGTTGACGGCGGACAGCGCGTAGTCGATGTTCAACACGCCGTCCACACCCTGGCCGAGGAACGCAGCCGGACCTGTACTGACCAGTGAGTAGCGGACGACGTATCCGCCGTCGGTCGCCACCCATGCCTCGCCGCTCACTTTCGACGTGTCAGCGAGGCCGAGCGCGCTTTCGTCGAAGGTGGTGTGATCGACGGCGATGCCATCGATCGTGTCGACGCCCGCCGCAACGCCACCGATGAACCCGCTCATCGCGAGGACCGGCTCGTCGACCGTGGCCTCCACGCCCTGCGGATCGTCGGCCGCAGCGGAGGCGCTCGAAGCCGCGCACGCCCCGCCGTCGTCGCGCGTGAACAGGAACCCGTTCGCGATCACCCGTACGTCGGGGGTCGACCCCGCGGCGGAAGGATCCGTGGTCAGCATGCGACGGATCGGGGCCGTCGCCGCGACGAGCACGCTCGAACGGGTGACCTTCAGCGGCGCACCGTCCTTCGTTCCGTCGAACGTCACGGTCAGCGTGGCCGTGTGAGACGTGAGGCCGTCGAGACCGACGGCCGGATCGGGAAGGTCGACCGTGCCCGGTCCGAACGAGGGTGCCGGCGCTGTAGTGGTCGACGGCGCCGCGGACGATGACGAATCGGAGGTCGCCGTGCTCGACACCACGCCGTTCGACCCACCGGTGTTCGCGGTGGTCGTGGTTGCCGCGATCGCCCCCGAATTCGCGGTCGACAAGCGAGATGACGACGAGCAGCCGACGACGATCACCATCGCGAGGACCGCAGCCGGCAGCGTTCGAGCGCGCAACGCCATCAGCCGGCGTCCGTGTCCATCGGCTGGATGGAGAACTCGGCCTCGCCGGCATTGAGCTGACCGCCTGCGGTCAGGCTCTGCGGCACCGTCCCCCGGATCACCGAGTTCGCCGAGCCTTCGATCAGCAGGGACGACGGTGTGGCAGTGCTCGTCAGGTTGGTGCACGTCCCGGCGATCGCCAGCGGAGCCGAGTCGTAGTGCGCCTTCACCGTCACGATTCCCTCGTCGTCGATCGTTCCGGTGAGTGCCACCTTGCTCGTGCCGATCGTCAGCGTGCCCGAACAGGTGCCGACCGAGGCAGTGACGGCCCCCCACTTCATGTCCCCGGACCCTTCGTAGGTGCCCGACGGCGTCCTCGTCATCGGCACCTCGAACATGCCGCCGGACACCGCGATGCCCGCGGGTCCTGGCACCTGCCACGTCGAAGCGAGCGACACCTTGAACCAGCAGTCACGGACACGAACTTCGCGGTCCACGTTCCTGTCCGCCAGCACACCGGGCCAACCGGAATCGCGCATCCCGGCAATGCTCGCCTTGAAGGTGATCGACGTCGTCCCAGGCTTGTTCGCCTTGAAGGTGAACTTCGCGTCGGCCGGAGGCGCGACGTTCCCCCAACCGGTGATCTCCAGTACCTTCGCCGGGCCGAGGACTGCCGGGTCCGCCACCGTTGCGCTGATCGGCACATCGCCCTGCTGCGACAGGATCCCGCCGACGAGCGGTTGGGCATTTGCTGGAGCATCATGACGAACGACAGCCGCGGTCATCGTCAGCTTTCGTCCGACGCACAGGCGCGATGCTGTCGAGACATCCAACCTGTAGGAGATCTGCGGCAGCCGCACCGGAGGATCGTCGGAGGCCGCACCCCGGCTCGCAGTGCCCCCGAGCGCGGCGCACACGGCGATCACCGTGACAACCGCGCCCTTCATTCCAGCGAGGGTACGGAGGCTGCACCCATGGTGTCACTAGGGAAACCACCAGTTGCACGCCCGTCGAGCGTCACCGGCATCGTCTTCGGCTTCGGCTTCGGCTTCGAGCGTCCGATGCCGGTGCGTCGGGATCAACGACGAGTGCGGAGTTGACGGACGCGCCCGGAGCTGCCCCACTCTGTATCGACGGTGAGCACGGTCGCGTCGAGACGCTCGCCGAGGGCGAGGCACAGTCGATCAGCCAGGGACAGCCCTTCGGCCCGTCGCCATCGCGAGGCGGCCCATTCGGCGTCGTCGATCGTGACGGGTTCGACGTGCAGTCCGAAGCTGCGGAGCAGGGCCCCCGCGAGCTCCCAATCGCGACCGTGACTGCGGATCTTCTGCGCCACCTCCGACCAGTTCGCAGCCCCACACACTCCGCCCTCGACGAGCGCGTCTTCGACCTGCTGCGACCCATCCTCGCCTTGGAGAAACGCCAACAGCGCAGATGCGTCGAAGACGTTCATGACGCATCTTCGACGGCTGCCCGTCGACGCCGATCAGCGAGCAGTTCTTCGACCAGTTGCAGGCCGCCGAGATCTGCTCGAACGAGCTCTTTCAACTGATCGCGATTGAGCATCAAGACGCCTCGAGGGGTTTCGATCAGGCTGACCACCGAACCCTCGAGCAGGCCGACATGCTCGCGGAGTTCTGCTGGAATGACGAAGCGACCACGGTCGCCCATCGTTACCGAGTATGTCCCACTCATGGAGTGAGCATACCACACATGGGTACGTGATGGGATTTTGATCACCCCACGCGAAAGTCGACGCCTGCCGAGCGGAACGATCGGACCGCTCCCCCACTCGACCACAGATCGATGCCGACAAGGCCGATTCGTCCGTCAGCCGTTTTGTCGCCGACGCCCACGTACGAACCGTCGGGCAGGACGAGCCGGTCAGCAGACGGTTCGATGTCGAGCACCTCACTCCAGCGGGCGAGCAACGCCGACGGGTCATCGGCAGCGAGGACGATCCCGGCCAATCCTGTGACCACGTCGGTTCGCACCTGGTCGGGCCACCGCGGGCCCGCCCACCGCCACGACGATGGTGGTGTCGCCTGATCGAACGACACGATCGCGGCACCAACGTCGGCCGGATGAAGGTGCGTGCCGCTGATGTCGTCGAGGTCTGCGTTCCACACGGTGCGCACACCGAGGTCCGCCAGATGCGAACGCGCCGCCTCGATGTCGTCGACTTGGAAGATCGCCATGTAACCGCAGTCGCCGCCGTGGCGCGACATGTAGCGGCCGGCCGCGGTGTCGTCACGGCCCTCGATCGGCGACACCACCTCGAGGAACGTGTCACCGATCGGAACGACCGCGTTGCACAGGCCGAACTCGACCACGCCCGGATCGTGGAACGGTGTGCCCGTGCGTAATTCGTGGGTCCACGTCGCGACAACCGCATCGCGATCGGCAGCGGCGACAACGGCTTGACGGAGGCGAATGACTCTCACGCCATGGACTGTAGACAGTGCGTCGCGATCGCTCTCAGCGGGTCACGTGGGGGGTGGGCACAGCACCACCACCGATGGCGGAGTTTCGTTTCAGAGGGCGAGCGAGATCGGTACCGTCGCGGCATGGACAAGATCACGTTGCAAGCAGCGGCCGACGGACTCACCGAGTTCTGGTCGCAGCAGGTCGTTGGCGCCGCCAACGGAAATCTCTTCAAGGTGGCGAAGGGCATCGGGTCGACGAACTGGCATACGCACGCCGATCAGGACGAGACCTTCGTGATCTTGCGCGGCCACCTCACGATCCAGCTGCGAACCGAGAACGTCGAACTCGATGCGGGAGACCTGTTCGTCGTCCCGCGTGGTGTCGAGCACTGCCCGCACGCGGAGAACGAGGTGCACTTCATGATCATCGGACCAGATGTCACGTCGAACGCCGCCGGCGGCAAGCCGGCGTGGAGCTACACCGCACCGGTGACCGACCCGGCCAACTGACCCGATCGGTCTCGAGGACATTCACAAGGCCTAAGCGCCGTTCGGCGCTGAGCGCGAATGGCCAAGTGAGCGAGGTGGTCAAGGTGAGTTGATGGACGCTGCCGCGTCAGCGAACTGTGAACTCGCAGTCCAGCCGCTTGATCCCGTGGATGAACGGCGACAGCAGCATGTCCGGCTCGCCCACGGCGCGGATGTCGGGGACCTGCTCGTGCAACTCGCGGAACGCGAGCGTGATCTCGCGTCGGGCGAGGTTGGCACCGAGGCAGAAGTGCGGCCCACCTGCGCCGTAACCCACCTGCGGGTTGGGATCACGTGACAGGTCGAAGCGGTACGGGTCAGCGAAGTGCGCTTCGTCGCGGTTCGCCGAGGCGTACCACATCGCCACCTTGTCGCCGGCACGCATCTGCTGGCCGCCGACCACGGTGTCCTCCATGACACGGCGCCGCATGTAGATGACGGGCGACGCCCAACGGACGATCTCCTCTACCGATGTCTTCGACATCCCGTCGAAGTCCGACCACCGCGCACACTGATCCGGGTGTCGCGTCAGTTCCAGCAGGCCATGCGTGATCGCGTTGCGCGTCGTCTCGTTGCCTGCCGCGGCGAGCAGGATGAAGAACGAGGCGACCTCCGCATCGCTGAGCCGCTCACCATCGACCTCGGCCTGCACCAACGCAGTCGACAGATCGTCGGTCGGTTGCTCGCGACGCCGTGCGGCCAGTTCGATCCCGTACGCCCCGATCTCGTTCGCGACCCGTTCGAACATCGCGAAATCTTCCTCCGTCTCGAACTCGCCAAGGATCACATTCGTCCAGTGAAAGACGCGCTCCTCGTCCTCCTCGGGGATCCCCATCATCGAGCAGATGATCTGGAGCGGTAGCGGCGCAGCCACCTCGCGGACGATGTCGCAGCGACCGTCGGGATGGCGCTCGACCATGCGCTGCACGATCTCCTTCGTCCGCGACTTCACCGCCTCCTCCACCATCGCGACCACCCGCGGCGTGAACGCCTTCTGGACGATCATCCGCAGTCGGATGTGCCGCGGGTCGTCCAACGCGATCATCGACCCGAAGAACTCGGCCACCTCGGGCGCTTGATCGGCAAGCACGATCGACGGTACGGAGCTGAACACCTTCGGGCTGCGACTCACGTGCCACACGTCGTCGAACGTCGTCACCGACCAGAAGCCCGGACCCACGGGAAAGCCGGGCAGCTCTGGCTCCGCGAAGAACGGCACCGGCCGCTCGTGGCGGAGCGTGAAGAACGCGCCATCGCGGAAGGCCTCGGGCTGGTCCCAGAGGCCGTGCATCGAGCCCAGGTCGATCGCGTCCAGGGGCACGGCCTCTGGCGGCTTGACCCATTCGGTCGGCCATTCCACGTCCAGCATCGCCATCATCTGACCCCCCACGCTCGGCGTCGATCCCCCGATCGGCACGTGGCGCCAGCGTAGTGGCCCTCTCGCCGGTACGAATCAACTCAGACCCACGGAGCTTCGGTGCAGCTCGACCGGGACGACCCGTCGAGACCGACCGAATGTCTCCTGCATCGCAGCCGCCGCCGGTACCGGCCGCGTCCAGCGCCTCCTTCGAGGCGTGGAGCTCGCTGGGGACGACCGGCGACACAACGCTGCCCCCGAACGCCGGCTACGGGACGCGCGATAGGGGCCTTCTGGCGCTGGAGTGCCGAGCCGGCGTTCGGCGCCGATCGAATTCGGACGGTGCTGTGCGTTTGAAGTGGACGTCCAGCCGTCAACCATCAGCCGGCGATGACCACCTTGTCGGTACCACCACGGCCGAACGTCTCCGGTGAGTACATCTCCTCGGCCTTGACCGGCGGGACCACGAACGTGCCCGGCGTTGTCGCCCGCGCGATGTAGCTGTAGTCGTACTCGCCGGCGCCCAACACCGTGGCGAACGCCTCGGCCCGGTCGTCGCGCATGTTCTGATGATCGAACCAGGTCGGGTACCACGGCAGGTAGTCGATGATGGCGCCGTCACCACCCCCAACGGGAACACCGAAGCCACCGTTGTTGCCCGACTGTTGCGGATCGGGTGGCGCATCGGGGGTGGTCGCGAGTTCGGGGTTCTGAATCTCCAGGCCCGCCGGCAGCGGGTCGGTGAGCGCGACGTGCGTCCGCTGACTCTCGGCCACCATCGTCAACCGCACGCGCACTCGGGCTCCGGCCTTGATGTGCCAGGTTCCGTCGGCATCGCGAGTCACGTCGGAGGGATCGTCGGCACCTTCATACGTGCGCTGGACGACGAAGCCGCGGTCCAACGGCTGCAACGTCAGGTCGGACGGCGCAGTACGCAACCCGATCCGGTAGTACAGGCGGCCGGTACCTTGCTTGTTCAACGTGATCCCGCTGTCACCGGCGGCGATCAGCTGCGCGGTCGGGATGCTGAGCTGAGCGCGGTCCGTGGATCGGCCGACGAACGAGTGATCGCCGGCGAACTGATCGCCGAGCCAGATCTGGGCCACGAAGTCGGGTGTCTGCTTCTCGTACGTGTCGAAGTAGCGCTTCAGCGCGAGCAGGATGAACGAGTTCTCCTGCACGTTGTCCCACCTGCCCTGCGACTGGCCGGCGAGCAGCCCGGCGACCACCTTGGGGATCAGATCGCTGGCCGGCTTCACCGCGATCAACGCATCGAGGATGAGACCGTCGGTACGTCGATCCGACTGCAGGGTGAGGTACTGGCCATCGCTGACCGCGGTGGTGAACGTCACCGCGCCCGCCGTGTCGACCGCCTTGTTCTCGATGATCGTGTTGATCGCGTTCGACGTCGACCGGTCGCTGACGACGGGCCACAACCATGCGATCGCGTCGAGCGGCAGGTCGGCCTTGCGCGACTCGAACAGCAGCTTGGCCTTGGCCGGGTCTCGATCACCGGCGATCATGCGTACGTTCAACGCGTACGCCTCGACGCTGTCGCGGGCGTCCTGACCCCACTCTGCCGGAATGTGCGTTTCGATCTCGGCCAGGAACTGAACGCCGCGATCGATCGTGTTCTGCGGGACCGGGAATCCACCGGCCTTGGCGACGAGCAACGCGTGCGTCGCCTGAACGGAGTTGAACGGATCGGATGCCTTGCCGTGCTCCCAGTACGGGAATCCGCCGTCGTCGCCCTGCAGCGCGACCAACCCGTCGATGTCGCTCTTCACCGCTGCATCAAGTTGATCCGGCGTCGGAAGTCCGGGCGCCGCGAACGCACCGAGAACATCGCGCAACGATGTGATGGCGAGGATCCTCGATGCCATGGCATCCGAGCTCTGATACGGATACTGGCTCAGGTACAGCACGGCGTCGGTCAGCGACTGCAACGACGTCGACGACGTGGTGATGTCGAGCCCGCCGAACTGTGGGATCACGTCGGTCGGCGCGGCAACCGGCTGCAGGATCGCGCCGTCGTCGATGACTCCGTAGGTCGCGAAGGCCTCCGACGTCGCCGGCGTGTAGACCGGCAGCTGGATCGTCGCTGCGTCGGCGTTGTCGCCGCTGACGGCAGCGACCCGGAATCGGGCCGTACCGGCTTGCGCCGCCGAGACGGCGAAGCGCACTTCGATGCGGTTGTTGGCCGGCACGGTCACGTGCTTGCCCGGGCCGTCGGCGATGGTGAGGTTGTCACCCTGCAGGACGACGTCGGTCTCCATCGGCGAGTCCGTCTGGTTCTGGATGATCACCGGCAGTTCGAACACGTCACCGAAGTTCAAGAAGCGGGGCGCGGAGGGCCGCACCATCAATGGCAGCCGAGCCGTGATGTTGGCCTGCGCCGAGCCGAACCGATCCGGCCCGTCAACGGCGACGACCATCACCCGGTAGCGGGTGAGGTTGTCGGGAAGGGGCACGGCGATGGTCGCATGACCGGACGCGTCGGTGGCGACGGACGGTTCGAACACGGCCAGCGCGTCGAAGTTGGTGCGCACGCTGACGGGCGTCGGCGTCGCACCTTGGCCCGCCGGCGTATCGGCCGCAGGCGAGGCGGATTTGAAGCCGGCCTCGGACGTCACCCCGCCGGGGGCCGGGACCACCGTCGTGGCAGGCGCTCCCCCGGCAGCCGAATCGGCCGTCGTTGCGGCGGTCGTCCCGCCCTCCGCGCCGTTGAGTGTGAGTGGGTTGGCGAGCACGATGCTCTGCCGGCCGTACTGCGTCCAGAGATACGCGGGCAGCTCGGCGTAGAAGGTCGCCAGCGGGTCCTGGATCTGGCTGTTGCTCAGCGCCAGCACCGCTTCGTCGACAACGACGACGGCGAGCTCGCCACCGGCGACGGGTTTGCCTGTCGAGTCGGTCACGGTCACGTCGACAGATGTCGCCGTCCCCGGTGCCGCGTTGGGATCCTTGGGCGTCGCTGTCACCGTCAGCGCACGCGAAGCGGTCGAGATCGAGATCGTCACCTGACCGGTCGCATAGGCGGGACGCAGTGCTGCGTCGGGCAACGCCGTACCGTCGTCAGCGGTTCTTGGGGTCGCGCCGACGACTTCGATCGTCGCGCCCAGACCGGGGATGTCGTGATCCGTGATCGGTACGTGCAGCACGGCCGACCCGTCGACGACCTGGAACCGCTGGGTCGACACGATGCCGCTGCGGGTGAGCGTCAGCAGCCCGTCACCGGTTGCGAACGGCGACTGGACCAGGATGCCGGCCGTGTCGCCCGGGTTGTACATCGCCTTGTCGGGGACGACCGTGAGTGCCTGCTCGTCGACTGTTCGGGTCGGTGGCGCGACGGCACCGCTCACCCAGCGCGTGAGTTCACTCTTGCTCGGTCGGCCCTTGTCGTCCGTGACGGTCGAGGTGACCGTGTACGTCCCGCCGGTCGATGTCGTGAACGTGCACGGCACCGGGTCTACGCCGGAAGTGATGTCGCACGTCTGCGGATCAACGGGACTGTCGACCCACGAGCCGTTCTCGTACTTCGATTCCGTGCGGCTCGCGGTGACACGCAACGTCCGCCCGGCGACCGCTTTGCCGTCGATGTCGGTGACGACCGCGTCGACCACCAGTGGGTCACCGCGCTGCACGAAGGTGCGCTCGCCGCGCAGGCCGACGTAGAGATCCGCTGGGTGGACGAGGACGTTGGTGGTCGATGCCCACGCCTGCCGGTTGACGTCTGTCACCGTCGCCTGGGCCGTCACGGCGATGGGCAAACCCGCACGGCTGGGGTCGAGGGCGCCAACATCGATCTGGAGATAGTCCGAACCGCCGGCGTCGGTGGTCCCGCTGAACTGCACTGGCGTGGCGCCGTTGGTGGGCGAGCCGCAGCACGGCCCTTCGCTGAAGCCCTGATTCGGGCCACCGCCGACCGCACCGAAGTCGCTCAACCACCACGGGGTGTAGGTGCCGAAGTTGAACTCGTCCCAGCCCGGCGGCGAGTACGACGCCGCTGCTGTGGTCACCTGCCAGTTCACCGGCGCGGCGGTCAGCGGGCCACCCGCGTAGTAGTTGGCATCGACTGCAACCGTGACCGGCTGCCCCTGCACGAACGGCCCTACGCTCTCGTTGCGAGCCGCCACCTCGAACTCAGGACGGCGAAAGTCCTGGATCTGGAACGAGTGGGTGAAGGCCCCATCGGGAACGCCGTCCACACCACTGAGCTGCAAGTCGATGGTGGCGTAGCCGAGGTTTGCCCCATCGGGAATCGAAACCGTGAAGTCGAACCCTCCCAAGACGCCGAGCGACGCCGTGCCCGTGGCGATCACGTTGCCCTGACCGTCGCGGGCGGAGTAGGCCACGGTCGCTCCATTGCCGATCAGTTGCAGCTGTGAGTCCTTGCTGAGCGTCAGCCGCCTGATCCAGCCCTTGACCGACACGGTCTCGCCGGGTCGATAGGTCTGCCGGTCGTCGAACACGTACCAGAGCGCCTTGTCAGGAACGAGCGACTGCTTCCACTCCGTGCCGTAGTAGGCCGCGGGAAGGATCGCTGAGTCGGCACCGATCGTCGCGACGAGTCCGGACGTTCCCTCGACGGGCGCCGGAACGTGGGCCAAACCGTCGGCGTCGGTGGTCGCGGTCGCGGTCGACCCGTCCATCAGCCCGATCTGCACGCCGGCGAGCGGCGAGCCGTCGGCGAGGTTGGTCGCCCAGCCGTTGATGTTCGTGACATCGACGAAGGCATCGATTCCGATGGCCGTCGCCTGAGCCCACGTGATGGTCGGCCGATTCGACCAGTAGTCGTTGCTGTTCGAGTCGTACTGCTCGGTGGGCTCGACGAGCACGACCAGGTGGCCATGTCCTCCCGACAGCGCCGCACTGAGATCGACCGTCGTCTCGACGGCCTGATCCTGCTTGTCGTCGACGGTGATCGTCTTGTCGATCACCTTGGGCCATGTTGGTGCCGCCACCGGCGACGAGGCCTGACCGTTCTGCATCACGTTCTGCGCGTACTGCAGGTAGGCGGGCCAGTCGGCCGGTCGGACCGTGAAGACACGGACGCGGAACGACGGGTGGTTCACGGTCACGACCGTCACCGACGGCTGCTTCGACAGCGGATCGAGCGTGGTCAGTGGTTGCGTGAATTGCTGCAGGATCGGTGCAGCCGAGCCGGTCTTGACGACGTGGTCCTCGTCGGCGGCGAACTTCTGCCCGAAGGTGTCGGTGAGTCCGGCCGGAATCGTGACGGTGTACTTCGTGCGTCCGACAGTCGCGCCGTGGATCACCACGGTGTTCCCGAATGCTGCGATCTGCGCACCGTCGATCGGTGGATCGATGTGGATCGTTGATGGATCGAACAGCGACGAGTCGAGCGCGTTGTTGAACGTGATGTCGAAGTCGGAGGTGGGCGGGCAGCTGTCGCCATACCCACATGTCACGTCGGTGACGCGCAGCGGGTCGTACGTCCGGCCGTTGTACGTCGCAGCATCCGTGGTGGTGAGCGGTCCCTCGGCCGACGGGGTTCCGGGACCGATGTGCACGGTGACAGGCGCACCGGCCGGCAGCGGGTCGACGGCGCGGAACGCGATCCATCGTCCATCAGGAACGCTGCCCAGCGCCTGTTGCACGGCGACGTCGGCAGCGACCTCCGCTGCCGACGCGAGCCGAATCGTGCGGCTGGCCCCATCGGCATCGAGCGTCGTCGTGGACAGGACGGCCGCAGGATCGACGCGCTGATCGAACGTGGCAAGGAAGATCGGAGTGAGCGGCAGGCTGTCCCCCGTGGGCTGGAACGACTGCACCGTCACCGCTGGAGTCGCGAAGTCGAACGACACCGGATCGACCAGGACGCCGCCCGTCGCCGACTTCGTGCCCGCCGCGACGGTGACGGTGTAGGTCGTCGCCATCGGCAACCGATCGACGAGCGCGGACGTTGCATCGAAGCGCAACGTGTCCGTGCCGATCCACTGCCAGCGGCCCGGAACGGCGGGCGTGATCGAGGCGGGAACCGCTGCCGCGTCGAGTTGGCCGACAGTCGCGATGGGCACCATCGGTTGATCGAACGTGATGCTGACGAACGGAGCGATCGCGACGGCACCGTCAGGCTGGTGGCGGAGCACGTGCAGGGGTCCGCTCGTCGCAGTGACCGGCGGAAGCTGAACCCGAGCGGGGAACGGAATGTCGATGGTTGCCCCGGCGCGGGGTGGCGGGTTGGTCGCGGCGGGGAACCTGAACAGCTGGCTGGCACTGTCATCGGTGGTCCAGGCCGGGAGCCGACTCTCGACGGATTGCACCGCCGCATCATCGATCGGCGTGCCGTCCACGACTGGCACGGGGTCGGCCGCCGCAGTCTGGGCATGTCCCTTGCTCAGGCGGACACCCGTGGCACCGAGTGGATTCGTGGTGCCGTTCCGCGTCGACGTCGAGGTCGATCCATCAGTGCTGGACGCACCGTTGGACGATGTCGTGGTGCCCGGCTTCGTCGTCGTGGTTGCACCGTTGCGGTCGGTGGATGTGCACGCGGCGAGCGTGATCGCGATGACGAGCCCGACCGCGACCGTTCGCCTCGCGTGTTTGCCCTGACTACTCCCCCGTGCCGACATCCCCTCATCCTCCCATCGACGTGGCAGCTCCGAGGGCGACCACGCAGGTTCGACGTCGCGAACGGACCGGTTGGTTCCCAGTTCGTTCAGAACGGGAGCCGATGACAATCCGATCCAACCCGACGCCACAGCCGGCGTGTCAGTCGGCTTCGTGCCGCGGGGTCCAACGACCACTGTCGACGACGTCGAGAATCGCAAGCGCCGAATCGACCCGGTTGAACGGCGGCATGATGTACGCGCCGGCGACACGATGTTGGACGGCGCTCAGCGCCTCACGTGCGATCGCAATGCCTTCGGCTCGCGCCGCCGGACCAGAGCCGACCGCTGCCATGCGCTCGCGGTACGCGAGCGGGATCTGCATCCCCGGGACTTCGTTGTGCAGGAACTCGGCGTTGCGGTGCGACGCCAGCGGCAGCAGTCCCACCATGATCGGCAACCCGATCGATGCCGCATCGTCGATGAACGATGCAAGCGTCTCGGGGTCGTACACCGGCTGCGTCATCACCAGTTCTGCACCTGCGGCCTTCTTGCGCCGTAGCCGATCGAGTTCACGATCGCGATCAGCGGCGGCAGGCTCGGCACCGGTTGCGAGAACGAACGACGTTGCTCCTTCCAACTCCTTGCCCGTCGGATCGAATCCAGCGTTCATCGCACTCGCGATCTCGAGCAACCCGATCGAGTCGACGTCGTACACGGGAGTGGCAAATGCGTAGTCACCCATCTTCGGCGGGTCTCCGGTGATGACGACGAGATTGCGGATGCCGAGGGCGTGCGCACCGAGCAGATGCGCGATCAGCCCCAGGTAATTGCGATCGCGACAGCAGACGTGAAGGATCGGTTCGACCGACGTGTGCGTGAGCGCCTGGGTGCAGAACGCAAGGTTCGACATCCGCGAGGTCGCACGCGGCCCGTCGGCGACGTTGACGATGTCGATGCCACCGGAGAGCGCGTCGCGGACGTGGCCGAGCGACCGCGAGGCATCGGTACCACTGGGGGCGCTCAACTCGACGGACACGGCGAACTCGCCGGACGCGATCCGTGCGCCGAGTCGGCTCCGCTCGGCCAGCGGAACGATCGCGGGGCGAAGCGGGATCATGGTCGGCACCGAATCGACGGCGTCGACACCGCCGCGCGGCGGACCCCCACCCATCATCCGGATCGCGCCGTTCATCGCCCGGATGTGCTCCGGCGTGGTGCCGCAGCAGCCACCGATCAGCCGCACACCGGACTTCAACATCCGGCGCGCGAACACCCCGAAGTGCTCGGGATTGGCGACGTAGATCGAGCGACCATCGACGATGCTGGGCAAGCCGGCGTTGGGTTGGATCGACACCGGCACGCCGTGGCCGACGAGCCGATGCCCGACCTCGTAGAGCTCCGGCGGTCCGAGCCCGCAGTTGCTGCCGATGACGTCGGCACCGGCGGCGAGCAACCGAGTCGCGACGTCTTCGGGCGTCAGGACCCCCTCGACGAGCGTGTGCGCATCGAAGACCATCTGGGCGACGATCGGCAGGTCGGGTGCGATCGCACGGGCCGACTCGATCGCTGACTCCAGTTCGACGATCGACGAGAAGGTCTCGAGCACGAGCAGATCCACCCCCGCTCCATGCAGAATCTCGATCTGCTCGCGGAGGGCCTCTCGTGCCAGAGCGCGCTCACTCGCAGCGGCGACCGCGAACTTGACTCCTGTCGGCCCGACCGAACCGGCCACGAAGGCACCGTCCGCGGCTGCTCGCGCCAGATGGACCGCCGCCTCATTGATTTCGCGAACGCTGTCGGCGTGGCCGTGCCGAGCGAGCGTGATCCGGTTGGCGCCGAACGTGTTCGTCTCGATGATGTCAGCGCCTGCGGCCCGGTACTGCTGATGCACCTCGGTGATCAGATCCGGACGGGAGAGGTTCAACTCATCGTACGAATGCGTGTGCATGATGCCGCGGTCGTACAGCAACGAACCCATCGCGCCGTCGAACAACAGCGGCCGATCGGCAAGGGCGGCGAGAAATCCAGTCACTGCCCGAAAGGTTAGGGCGCCCAGCCCGATCCGAGACCGGGCCCGTCGGGTTCGGCCGCATCGTGTGCGGCCGGCGGCGTTACCCTCTCAGCGCAGGAACTGCACACGAAAGCGGGCGCACATGACGACTCTCTACGACTTCTCGGCCAAGGCGATCAACGGCGACGAGCGAGCGCTGGGCGACTACGAGGGCAAGGTCGTGCTCGTCGTCAACACAGCGTCGAAGTGCGGCTTCACCCCGCAATACAAGGGCCTCGAATCCCTGTACGAGCAGTACAGCGATCGCGGCCTCGTGGTGCTGGGCTTTCCGTGCGACCAATTCGGACATCAGGAACCCGGTGACGAAACAGCGATTCAGGAGTTCTGCCAGGTCAACTTCGGCGTGACGTTCCCCCTCTTTGCCAAGGTCGAGGTCAACGGCGACGGCGCCCACCCGCTGTACGCATGGCTGCGCAAGCAGAAGCCCGGCTTCCTCGGGAACAAGATCAAGTGGAACTTCACCAAGTTCCTCGTCGATCGCCATGGCAACCCGGTGAAGCGCTACGGATCGACCACCAAGCCGGGCAAGCTCACCGCCGACATCGAGAAAGCGTTGGCCTGACGCAACGCTCGACGTCGGCCCCGTGGGCCGACCGTGTCACCGCATGAAGCAAAAGTTCAGTGCGCGGCCGATCGTGCCGATACACGAGTGTGAGATCGTCGATCGGCGGACGGACGGACACGGAGGACGAATCTTCTCTGACCGGCGGGAGTGGTGACTTCTGGCTGCGCGCGCTGCTGGAGCAGACGAGCGAGGCGATCGTTGCGTTCGATGCAACGGGCTTCGTGGTCTTCGCCAATGCGAGTTGCTGCGACCTGTTGGAAACTGATCTCCAATTCCTCATCGGCTCGAGTGTCCTCGATCTGGTGCATCCCGACGAGTTGATGCGGGTCGGTTCCGTCATCTCCGGTGTCTCGGCCGGCGTCCGGCCACGCCCCGGACTGGTACGCCTCCGCATCGGTGACGGCACCTGGAAGTTGCTCGAAGTCAGTCCCTCGTCGATCGCGATCGCCGGAGCGCCGCACGGTCCCGGCGATCTGACGATGGTTCTGATCCGCGACAATGCGCTGCAGGAGGCGCACTGGAACTTCCTCGCCGCGCTGTCCAGCGGCGAGCCATTCGACATCTGCCTGCGCGTCCTGGCCAGCGGGCTGAGCAGTCCAGCCGATGGCGAGATGTGCATCAACTATGCCGCCGACGGTCAACGACGCTCGGCAGGGCAACTCTCACCAGAGATGGCAGGAGTCACGGCGACTGGCCAACTCGATCAGACTCCGGGTTCGCCGTGGCAGCTCGCGTACGTCACCGATGCGCCCGTCTGGCGCGCGACTGAATTGCTGCCGAACGGACTCCGCCGACGCGCCGAAGACATCGGAGCGGCGGCGTGCGTCGTGGTGCCTGTGCCGGACCCGGCGAGTGCCGTTCCGGCCTTCCTCATCCAATGGCCGACCCAGCCGGCGATCGCGCCCCTGTTGGTGGAAGCGCTCATCCGCCGGCCGAAGGAAGCGTTGTTGCTCGCCCTCGATCGGCGCGCCGCGATCTCGCGCCTCGAGCACCTCGCCCACCACGACGGTCTCACGGGTCTGGTCAATCGCGAACGGTTCCTCGACGCTCTCGAAGAACTGGCCGCGACGGAACAGCCGTATGCCGTCTGCTACATCGATCTCGACCGTTTCAAGCCGGTCAACGACTCGCACGGTCATCACGTCGGCGATCGTGTCCTGGCTGCGTGCGCGAAGCGGCTGATGCACCTGTCGCGTCCCGGCGATCTCGTCGGCCGAGTGGGTGGTGACGAATTCGCGCTTGCCTGCCCGGGCATGTCACACGCAGATGTCGAAGCCTTTGCCGAGCGCATCGTGGTCGCGTTGCGATCGCCGATGCGCGTCGACGGCCATGTGATCGAGGTCGGCGCGAGCGTCGGATGTGTGGTCGCCGGGCCGGGCGACGCGGCCGCAGCGGTGCTGGCGTCCGCCGATACGGCGCTGTACCGCGCCAAGCGGGCCGGGCGGAGCACATGGTTCCGTGACGACGGAACGCCCGTCACCATGGAACGTCCTACAGCGCTCCCGAGCTGAAACCGAAATCGATGCTGAGCGCTGCGCCCGTGATCGGGGCCGCACCCGGTTGCGCCAGGAACCAGATGAACTCGGCGACCTCCGCCGGCTCGATGAAGCGAGCCTTGGCGCCCTGGGGGTACTTGCTCAGCAGATCGGCGTAGTACGCGGCCGGATTCCCGTCGCCGTATGTTTCGGCCTGGCGGCGAAGCATCGGAGACATCACGTCGCCAGGGCAGACAGCATTGACACGGACACCGTCAGGCGCGAGGTCGAGTGCGAGCGTCTTCGCCAACAGGACCACCGCGCCTTTCGAGGCGCAATAGACAGATGCACCTCGGTTGGCCTGGATGCCGGCGTCGCTCGCGATGAGTGTCATCGTCCCCGCGGTCGAACGCAGCGCAGCGACCGCCGCCTGGCACGTGAAGAACACACCCTTGACGTTGACAGCCATCACCCGGTCGTACTCGCATTCCGTGACGTCGTCGACCGGTCCTTCGGTCCACACGCCGGCAGCGGCGACGACGTGATCGAGACGCCCTGCCCAGCGCAACGTGGTCGCGACGGCGGCATGGCATTCGTCCGGTCTGGTGACGTCGCAACCGATCGCAATTGCATGGCCGCCGAGGCGCGACGCCAGCTCGCTCGCCGACGAAGAATCCGTGTCGACGATGGCAACCCGCCATCCGCCCGCGACGAATCGCTCTGCCGTCGCTGCGCCGATACCACCCGCGCCGCCGGTCACGAGCACCACCTGAGACGTCGTCGCTGCATCAGTCATGACCGTGATCCTCCGCGATCGCGTTCCCGCCATCGACCACAAGCATCGTGCCCGTGATGTACGACGCCGCCGAGCTCGCCAGGAAGACGATCGCGGCCGCGACTTCGCGCGGCGTGCCGCTGCGCCCGATCGGCGAGGCGCGGCCGGCACGGCGCTCGGTCGCCGACACCGATGGTGTGTCGATCCAGCCCGGCGCCACCGCGTTGACCGTGATCCCGTCGGTCGCGGTCTCCAGCGCCAGGGCGCGAGTCATGCCCACCATGCCGGCCTTCGCTGCGGCGTACGCGCTGCCGTCGACGAACGCGGACACCGGTCCGCTCGTGGACGCAACGTTCACGATCCGTCCGTACCTGGCGGCCCGCATGACCGGAACAGCGGCCCGACAGACGTGGAACGCGGTCGTCAGGTTCCTGGCGAGGGTGTCGTCCCACTGCCGCGAGCTGAGCGACTCGAGCCGTTCTGCCGGATCGGTTCCGGCAGCCACCGACGTCATACCGGCGTTGTTGACGACGACGTCCAGACGACCGCCCCATCGAACAACCGCGGCCACCAGTGACGTCGCCGCCACACCGTCGGTGAGATCCGCGACGAATCCAGACGCGCCGTCACCGAGTTCGACAGCGCGTTCATGGATGCTGCTCGATGTCGCCGCGATCGCGACACGCACGCCGAGAGCGGTCAACGCGTGGGCTGTGGCGAAGCCGATGCCCGCCGCGTTGCCGGCTCCCGTGACCAAGGCGACCCTGCCCTCCCACGGGTGGGGTGCATACGGATCAGTCGCGGCGAGAGTCACGGTCGGAATGTAGAGCACAGCGTGACAACGGGTTCCGAAAATGGTGCACAATGAGCGGCGGGGAATTCAACCGAGGCAAATCTGGGGGTTAGCCATGGATGTGTCCATCACCGTCAACGGTGCCATCCGAACGGACGATGTCGAGCCGCGTACGTTGCTCGTTCACTACGTCCGCGAGAACCTGGGCCTCACCGGCACCAACGTCGGCTGCGACACATCATCCTGCGGCGCCTGCACCCTGCACCTCAACGGCGAAGCCGTCAAGAGCTGCACCGTCCTCGCCGTCCAAGCCGACGGCCAAACCGTCAACACCATCGAAAGCCTCGCCACCAACGGCGTCCTGCACCCCATGCAACAAGCCTTCATGGAAAACCACGGACTCCAATGCGGCTACTGCACACCCGGCATGGTCATGGCC
>JBBRPP010000052.1:0-38152 GCA_038227995.1 Acidimicrobiales bacterium | reverse complement strand
TGAAGCGCCCTGGGTCTGATGGAGACTCGGGCTATTTGGTTTCAACCAGTTCGCTGGTCGATGTTTGAGCGTAGTGGGCGCTCTCGAACTCGGCGGGCGGGACGTCACCGAGGGCCGAGTGAATGCGTTCGGTGTTGAACCAGTGGACCCATTGCAGCGTCGCGAGTTCGACGTCGTCGACGGTTCGCCATGGCCCTTGCCGGCGGATCAGCTCGGTCTTGTAGAGCCCGTTGATCGTCTCAGCCAGAGCATTGTCGTAGGAGTCTGCGACGGTCCCGATCGACGGCAAGGCGCCGAGCTCGGCGAGGCGTTCGCCGTAGCGGATCGAGGTGAACTGGCTGCCGGCGTCGGAATGGCATACGAGACTGTCGAACACGGCGCCGCGGTTGAATCGGGCGTGCTCGAGAGCGTCCAACACCATCTGGGTGCGCATGTTCGTCGCGACGGTCCAGCCCACGATGGTGCGTGAGAACACGTCGGTGATGAAACACACGTAGACCATCCCCGACCACGTCGCGACATAGGTCAGATCGATCACCCACAACCGGTTCGGAGCCGTCGCAGTGAAGTCGCGCTTGACGAGATCCGGTGCCCGCGGCGCGTCCTTGTCGGAGTGCGTGGTGAACATCTGCGCGCCACGCCGGATGCCGCGTAAACCGTTGCGGGACATGAGTCTGGCGACTTGGTCCCGGCCGATCTGATGGCCGGCGCGTTGCATTGCCTTCCACATTTTGCGCACGCCGTAGACGCTGTAGTTGGCGTGCCAGATCGCGACCATCACCACACTGACCGCGTCGTCACGCAACTGGCGTCGCGATGGCGGCCGGGCCTTGGCCGCGTAGTACGTCGACGGGGCGATCTGCAACACGTCACAGATCGGCGCGACCCCGAACAACTTCCGATGTCGGTCGATGTAACCGACCATCAGCGCTGTGGGCGGTCGAGCTCCGCCGCGAAGAAAACCGACGCCGACTTCAAGATCGCGTTGGCCCGCTTCAACTCCCGGTTCTCCTGCTCCAACTCGCGGATCCGGGCCGCGTCAGCGGTCGTCACCCCAGGCTTCGCGCCGGCATCAATGTCGGTCTGCTTGACCCACGACCGAAGCGACTCCACGCCGCAACCGAGCTGCTCAGCGATCCGCTGGATCGTGCCATGCTCCTGACCGAGTTCCTCACGGAGCTGCATCACCAGACGTACCGCGCGCTCCTTGAACTCAGGCGTGTACCGACGCGTTGTTGGACTGTTTTGACTTGCCATGACTCATTCTCGTTTCCAAGATTATGAGTCTCCGCGGATCCCAGGGCGCTTCAATCTGGCAGATTCGGCACACGTTGACATGGTTTGTCCACCGGTCGTCGTTCGCCCGCCCCCATTCCGTATCTCCACGTGACGAATCCCAGGGCCGATGACGAGCAACGCGTCTCGACCTTGTCCGGCCCAGTCGGGCAAAGCCGTGACGGCTCGATGCGGGCCTCGGGCATTGCGTCACGTGGAGATACGGGAGGGTGGGCGAGGCGTTGACCGTGCCGGATCCGCCTGGCCCAGCCAGGCAAACCCGGCGCGCTGTCGCGGCGACCGTGCCGCTGCCGCAGGATGCCGACGTTCTACATTGTGAGCCGTGGCAAACCAAGCGCCGGACGCTGACCCGACATCCGTCGGTGCGGAACCCGCGCAACCGGCGCAAGCCGCGCAACCGGCGCAAGCCGCGCAACCGGCGCAAACCGCGCAACCGGCGCAAACCGCGCAAACCGCGCAAACCGCGCAAACCGCGCAAACCGCGCAAACCGCGCAAACCGCGCAACCGGCGCAAACCGCGCAAACCGGGCGCCCGAAAGAGACCGACCGTCAGGCGGTCATCGAGCGGCTCGTCGATGTCGGCGACGGCGTGCTCGATGCGCTGCACTGGACGCAGGCGCAACTGCTGCCGGCGTGGCGGCGGGTGTCCGATGGCGAGGCGCGGTGGCCGGCGACGGCCGCGGTTGCCGTCGCGATCGCGTTGCAGTTCGCGCTGCCGTCGCGACTCACGTTGGGTCGCACGTGGCTGGTGCCCGCCACCGAAGGCGCGATCCTGCTCGTGCTGACGATCATCAACCCGGGTCGGATCACGAGCCGATCGCGCAAGGCTCGAGTGTGCAGCCTCGTCCTGATCGCCGCGATGACGTTGGCCAACACGTGGTCGGCCGGGCGGCTGGTGCGCGGCCTCGTCAACGGCACCGAGGGCACTGATCCGTCGAAGCTGCTGCGCACCGGTGCCGCGATCTGGCTGACGAACGTCGTCATCTTCTGCCTCTGGTACTGGGAGTTCGATCGCGGTGGGCCGGGTGCCAGGGCCGAGGCATCGGACCCCGACCCCGACTTCGTCTTCCCGCAGATGACGTCGCCCGACCTCGCACCCAAGAACTGGCAACCGACGTTCGTCGACTACCTCTACCTCAGCTTCACCAACGCCACGGCGTTCAGTCCCACCGACACCCTGCCCTTCTCGCGCTGGGCGAAGATGACGATGATGACGCAATCCGCGGTGTCGTTGATCACGGTCGGGCTCGTGATCGCCCGCGCCGTGAACATCCTCAAATGACGATCCGGAGACGATCCCGACCTCTGTGACCTGCGGTTTGTGTCACCACAAAGACCAGAGCCTGGTCTATGTGGTGACGTAAACGTCGTGACTGGCGGGCGCCAAAGCTGCCGCCGAGGCGGGCGACGACTGGCCGCTGCCACCGGCGTGCTGGTGATGGAGTGCACGCGGGAGGTAGCGCAGCACGATCATCGAGGTCGCCGCGGTGAGCGCGGCCGCGATGCCGAACGAGATGTGCACACCGCCGAGGAACGCATTGTCCGCGGATGCCGCCAACGCTCGACCGGCCGAACCGGGCAGCTTGGCAGCCGAGTCCAGAGCGTTGGCGAGTGCCGATTTGGCGCCGGTCGCAGCGGAGCCGGTGAGCGACCGATCGACGGCACTGCTGACCGCGTGGGAGTAGTGCGTCGCCGTGATCGAACCGAGCACCGCGACGCCGAGGGCGGCGCCGAGCTCGCGGGTTGCATCGTTCATCGCCGATCCGGCGCCGGCCCGACGAGTGGGCACGGCTGTCATGATCGCGGCGGTCATCGGTGACATCGTCATCGAGATGCCGATCGAGAACAGGCAGAACCCGCTGATCATCTGCAGGTACGGCGTGGTCTTGTCGAGGAAGACGAAGCTGGTGAGCCCGACGGCGGCCAGCGACAAGCCGAGCGCGACGGCTCGGTTGGCTCCCAACCGAGCGCTGAGCCGCGGTGTCTGCGGAGCGACGACGATCATCAGCAACGCCGTCGGCAGCAACCGCAACGCGGCACCGAACGCCGAGTAGCCCTGGACCAGCTGCAGGTACTGGGTGATGAGGAAGAACGTGCCGTACATCGCGAGGAACACCAGCACCATGCATCCGGTGGCCGTGCTGAACGCTCGGTTGCGGAAGTACGACATGTCGAGCATCGGATCGTCGACCCGCTTCTCGTAGAGCACGAACGCGACCAGGAACACGATGCACACACCGAACGCGGCCAGCGTCGTGGAATCGAGCCAACCCTTCTCGGGGGCCTCGATCACCGCGAACACCAACGCGACGATGCCGATGGTGGACAACACCGAGCCGCCCCCGTCGAGCGGGGATTCCTCGGGGTCGCGGCTCTTGGGCAGCAGGAAGAACCCTCCCACCAACGCGGCGAGCACGAGTGGCACGTTGATGAGGAACACCGAGCCCCACCAGAAGTGCGACAGCAGCGCGCCGGACAGCACTTGTCCCGTCGCGCCACCGGCGCCGGTGACGCTGGCCCAGATCGCGATCGCCTTGGTGCGTTCGTGGGCCGGGAAGACGTTGATCAGGATCGACAGCGTCGACGGCATGATCAGCGCCGCACCGATGCCCATCACCGCGCGGCACGCGATGAGTTGCCACATCGCGCTCGACATCGACGCGAGGATCACAGCGACGAGCACGATGCCGAGGCCGAGTTGCAGGGCTCCCTTGCGGCCGTACCGATCACCGATCGCGCCGGTTGCGAACAGCAGGCCGGCGAAGACCAGCGAGTAGATCGCGACGACCCATTGCAGTTGGGTCTCGGTCGCGCCGAGGTCGCGCGACAGCGTCGGCAGCGTCACGTTGAGGCTGGCGTTGCCGACGGTGACGATGATCAGGCTGACGCACAGCACGGCGAGGATGTACCACCGCTGGGTGTGCGCCTTCGTGCCCGGCCCGGTCGGTGTGATGCCGTTGACCACGACATCGCGTGGGTCGACATCGGTTCTGTTCCGGAGTGCGCTCACCATGTGGCGATCTCCGGGATGACGGCGGAACCGAGCAGCTCGATGCCGACCAATGGATCCGGTCCGGGGACGTGGAGGTGGGCGACGGTGATGCCCAGATCGTGCAGGCCGCGCAACGCTTCGAGCAGTGGGCCGACGCCGTTCGACAGGTCGATGCCGGTGGTCGCCGTCTTCTCGATCGTGTCGTAGTCGCGACCGAGGGTTGCGCAGTGCTCGCGCAGGACGTTCAGCTTGTGACCCGCATCGGGCCCGGCGAAGATGTTGCACGCATCGGCGTACTGGGCGACGAGACGCAAGGTCTTCTTCTCGCCCGTGCCACCGATCATGATCGGCGGGTGGGGGCGGGAGATGCTCTGCGGCGAGTTCAACGTGCGCCCGAGTTTGTAGTGCACGCCTTCGTACGGTGCTTCGCTGTCGCTCCACATCTGGAGGCAGATCTGCAGCGCTTCTTCGAGCCGCTCGAAACGCTCGGCCGTGGGCGGGAAGAGCAGGCCGAGACCCGTGGCCTCTTCGTCGTTCCATGCCGCGCCGATGCCGAGGCCGGCACGGCCGCCGGAGAGCACGTCGAGCGTGGTGACGGCCTTCGCGAGCAGGCCCGGATCGCGGTAGACCACGCCCGTGACGAGCGTGTGCAGCATGATCGTCTTGGTGCTGGCGGCGAGGAAGCCGAGCACGGTGTAAGCCTCGAGCATGTCGTTCTCCGGCGGTCCGACGATGCTGATCTGCCAGAGGTGATCCATGACGGTGAGGCGCGTGAAACCGGCGTCTTCGGCGGTGTGGGCGACGTGTCCGAGGTCGGAGGCGAGCTGCGTGGGGCCGCCCGTCCAGGTGAAGTTGGCAAGGTGGAGTCCGAGTTCCATGGTGATTGATGTCCTCTTCGTGGGGTGAGAGTCAGGCGTCGGTGCGCTGAGGCGCTAAATTGGAGGCCTGCCTCCGGTACGATATGGAGGCAAGCCTCCGTTTGCAACCACCCCTTGGAATCACTGAACAGAATGAGCGCTGACGCACGACAACCCGACGTCGAGACCGACGGAACCGTCGACGTCTTCGATCGGCGCCCGCTGCGCGCCGACGCCCGGCGCAACTACGACGCGCTGTTGGTCGCGGCCCGCAACGCGTTCGCCGAAGGCGGCACGTCCACATCGCTGGAGGACATCGCCCGCCGGGCCGAAGTCGGGATCGGCACGCTGTACCGCCACTTCCCGACGCGCCAGGAACTGCTCGAGGCCGTGTACGTCAACGAAGTCGAAGCCGTGTGCCGGTCGGCGGCCGACGTTGCCGACCTCGCGCCGTGGGCTGCGCTGGAATCATGGCTGTACCGCTTCGTCGAATACGCCGCGACGAAGCGCGCGCTGGCCGAAGAGCTGGCCAAGGATTCCGAGTTGTTCCGCACGTGCAAGACAGCGCTCCACGATGCGGGCCGGCCGCTGCTGCAGCGCGCGCAGGACGCGGGTGAAGCTCGCACCGATGTCGACTTCGACGATGTCCTCCGTCTCGTGCACGGCATCACCCTGATCCAGTTCGCCGACAAGGGCCAGCTCGAGCGCGTGCTCGGCATGGCCCTCGACGGCGTCAGGTCGCGCTGAGCAGACCGAGGCCCAGGCCCAGCGCGAGTCGAGTGCGGTCACGTCGGCCGGATCGCCTCCGCCGGATCGAGCCGGGCCGCGCGGATCGCCGGTGACACACCGGCCAGCAAGCCGACGCCCAGCGCGATGCCGGCGCCGGCGGCCAGCGAACCGATCGGTACATCGAGCACCCATCCCTTGGCATGCGCATACGCGGCCGTCACCCCGGCGCCCAGCGCGCAGCCGACCACGCCGCCGAGGAACGACAGCAGGCCGGCTTCGGCCAGGAACTGGATGAGGATGTGCCGGCGCCCGGCCCCGAGCGCGCGGCGGACGCCGATCTCGCCCCGCCGTTCGAGCACCGAGATCACCATCACGTTCGTGATGCCGACACCGCCGACGAGCAGCGCCACCGCGCCCAAGCCGAGCAACAGGTTGCGTAACGCAGCGTCGGTCTTGGCCCGCGCCTCCAGCGCGTCCGATGGACGAGAGATCTCGATCTGGTTCGGCTCAGCCGGGTTGACCGATCGCGCGAGCACGTTGCGGACGGCCGGGATCTTGGCCGGAGCGGCGCGGACGAAGAGCACGCTCGGCGACGTTGTCGCGTCATACAGCGTCGCGGCGACTCCGTAACCGATCATCGCCGCGCTGTCGAGCTCGGGTGCGAGCGGCGACGGTTCGAGGATTCCGATCACGCTGAACCACTGCCCGGCGCCGTCGCTGTCGGTGATCCACACTCGCGGCCGGCCGACGAGCGACGTGATGCCGAGCCGCTTCGCGGTGTCCGCGCCGAGGACCACGACCGGCGCGTCCGGTGACGCGTGGTCGAGGAACCGGCCAACGGCCATCGTGGCGCGGACGGCTTCGAGGACGTTGGTGTCGACAGCCGCGACCGCGATCCCTCCGGTGATTCCCGAGTCGATGAACGCGTTGCGCCGCACCGATGCCTGGATGTAACTCAACCCGGCTGCTTCGGTGACGGGACCGATCCGTCCGGCCGTCCGGCGTGCTGTGTCGGGCAGCGTGGTGTCGTCGCCGAAGACACTCTGCCCCGGAGCGACCCGTAGCAACCCGGTGCCCAAGCTGTCGATCTGCGACAGCAGGTCGGCGCGGCTCGACGCCGAGATGCCCACGACCGAGATCATCGCCGCGATGCCGATCGCGATCCCGAGTGCAGTGAGCATCGTGCGCAGCGGCCGGGTCCGCAAACCGACCGACCCGACGCGTACGGCATCGGCCGGACGCAATCGGCTCGCTGGCGTCGAGTCTTGTCCATCCGAGTCGAGATCTCGGTCGAACCCATTGGTTGTCGTTGTCATGCTGCGACCGCCATCGAGTCGTCGACGATCAGTCCATCGCGCATCGTCACCTGACGAGGGGCCGCGGCCGCGATGTCGCGGTCGTGGGTGATGAGCACGATCGTTCGGCCCGCCTCGTTCAAGTCGCGCAGCAGGGCCATGATCGATGCTCCGTTGGCCGAGTCGAGGTTGCCGGTCGGTTCGTCGGCGAGCACGATCGCCGGGTCGGCGATCAGGGCGCGAGCGACCGCGACACGTTGACGCTCCCCGCCCGACAGCGCGCCTGGCCGGTGCGTCATCCGATCAGCCAGTCCCACCAGGCCGAGTGCGGCTTCGGCACGCGTCATCCGCTGCCGCCGACTCACGCCGCTGTACAGCAGCCCGTCGCTGACGTTCTCCAGCGCGGTCATCCCTTCGATCAGGTGGAACTGTTGGAAGACGAAGCCGATCCGGCGGCCGCGCACGGCAGACAGCCTGCCGTCACGCAGCGACGAGGTGGCGACCCCGTCGATGCGCACCGTCCCGCTCGTCGGCCGCTGCAGCGCGCCCACCACGTTCATCAGCGTCGACTTGCCCGAACCGGATGGTCCGACGACGACGACGTACTCGCCGTTCTCGACGGTCAGATTCACACCGGCCAGTGCCCGGACCGGTGGCGAACCCGGGTACTCCTTGACGACATCACTCAGTTCCAGGACGACGCTCACGGGATCACGACCTGATCACCGTCGGCCACCTTGCCGGTCACCTGCACCCAGCCGTCGGCGAACGCGCCGACCTCGACACCGACCAAGCGCGTGCCCGTCGGTGTGGTCTTGTCCGGGACCTCCACCGCGTATCCGCCCTCGGCGAGAGCGAGCAGCGCATCCGCCGGAACCGTGATGGCGCCGGACGCGAGGACGACGCTGACGTCGACCTTGACGCTGGTTCCGTCACCGACGTCGATGGCGCCGGTGCTGACGACGACCGGGAACGTGATCGATCCATCTGATCCGACGACAGCGTCATCGATCTCGGCGATCGTGCCGTCGACAGTGCTGCCGTCAGGCAGCTCGACCGTCACCGCGGCGCCGACTTTGACGACGTCGAGCTTCGACGATTTCACCGAAGCCTGCACCGACTGATCGAGGCCGGTCACCTCGATGCCCGCAGCCGAGGCCGGGTCACCGAGGACGCCGCCGACCTTGGCGATCCGCACGGTCGACGGATTGAAGACGATCTCGCCCATGTCGAATCGTCCGTCGACGGCCATGTGCAACCACTTCTGCATCGTCTTCACGGCGGTGGTGGTCTCCGCGGTCCACGTGTCGTCAACATCGAATGTCGATGCATCGGCAAACCCCAGTGACACCAGTGCCGTCTCCAGCTGGCGAACGTCTTCGCCCTTGACGCCGGCACCCAGCGGCCGCCACATCGGGCGGTCACCCTTCAGTAGCAGCTCCGGCGCGCCGTCGACCTCAGCCACCGGTTGGCCGAACGAGATGACGTCGTTCACCGCGGGGAGGTGCGTGATCGTGCCCGAGCCACCGAGTTTGAGCGGCGTCTGTGCGCCGTGGCCGACCGTGCCGTTCAGGGTCTCGGTTCGCGTCAGGTCCTTCTTGACCACTTTCGCCAAGGATGTGTCCTTGCTGTCACCGGTCGATCCCGTGGACGCGTTTGCGGCCGCCGCATGACTGACCCCGTGATCGTGGACGACAGCGACGCCGCCCGCGCTTGCCGCCGCAGCCACCGCAAGGACACCGGCGACGACTCGCCCACGTCGCATGACTCTGGGCCTCATGATCCTGGGCCTCATGAGGTGGTCACCGGGGCGGCGAGCGCAATGCCGCCACCATCGTTGCCGCATGCCTTGCTGGCCACCTGGAACTTGTCCGACTGCGGATCCGGGCCGCTGCTCGTGCCATCGCCGCTGCCGATCGTGACGCTCATCGATCCGTTGTCGCCGAACACGGGATCGGGCATGTCGACGCCGTGCGCGCGCATGCACTTCGAGAACTCGAGCATCTTCCGACGCTGCTCGGCTTCGACCTTCGGGTCGATCTTGATCTGGCTCTGAGCGGCCGCGAGAATCGGCTGGCACTTCTCCGAGGCCGCTTTGAAGGTGTCGCTGCCGACATCGGCCGGTATCGCAACAACGCCGCCGGCGCCGGCGATGGCGATGGACGGGCCATTGCCCGAGCCGGACTTCGACGAACCCGTGACCGGTCCGGACGACGCGCCACTCGAGGCCTTGACGACCTGTGGGTCGGGCATGTCGACGCCCTCGTCGCGCATGCACTTCGTGTACTCCAACAAGGCGTCCTTGGGGTCGATGCTCGACGACGTCGGCGTGCTGCCGCCGGTCCCATCGGTCGTTCCGTCGGTGCTGGTTCTCGGTGCGTCGGTGCCGAGGCTGGCGACATCGGCGCCGCGCTTGGCCACCGATCCGCAACCGACGGCAAACGACGCGACCGCGACGGTGCATCCGATGGACAGCATCAGCCGCCTGTGGCGCCTCGGGGCTCGATGGGTGATCGGTGGTTGGGTGTCCATGGTTCTCCTTGGATGTCTGTGCTGGCGATGTCCGTTGCTGGCGAACGATCGGGTTGCGGTGGCGAACGATGCACGAAAGGCGCTGAGTGCGAGCTGAGCGGACCTGAGAGAACGCTGAGAGCCGCGTTCCACGGCGCCTTCCCTTCGTGCGCCCGAACCGACACACTGGTGACATGCGGGTCCTGGTCATCGACGATGAGATCCATCTGGCGGAAGCGATCTCGCGCGGCTTGATCGCAGAAGGGTTCGAGGTCGACCTCGCCCACACCGGCCCCGATGGTCTGTGGATCGCCGGCGAGGGCACGTACGCGGCGATCGTCCTCGATCTTCTGCTGCCGGGCATGAACGGCTTCGCGGTGTGCCGCGAACTCCGCGCTCAGGGCGACCGTACGCCGATCCTGATGTTGACGGCCAAGCAAGGCGAGCACGACGAAGCCGAGGGTCTCGATACCGGCGCCGACGACTTCCTGCGCAAGCCGTTCAGCTTCGTGGTCCTCGTCGCGCGATTGCACGCGCTCATCCGACGCGCCCAGGGTGCGCCGAACGGGCAGATCTCGGTCGGCGATCTGAACATCGACACGCAACGCCGGCGATGCGTCCGCGGCGACGTCGAGATCGCGTTGACCGCGCGCGAGCTCGACCTGCTGATCAGCATCGCTCGGCGCGACGGCGGGACAGCGACGAAGTCCGAGTTGCTGGCCGAGGTGTGGGGCTTCGACTTCGAAGGCGACGGAAACATCGTCGAGGTCTATGTCCGATACCTGCGCAACAAGATCGACAAGCCGTTCGGTCGGGCCAGCCTGCAGACGATCCGCACCCTCGGCTATCGCATCGTCGACGATGTCGCGGCCGGGGCGATGGTGCCGTCATGAGATCGATCTTCAGATCGACACGGGGCCTGGTCTCGTCGATGCGCAAGCTGGTCGGGTCGGTGCGGATCCGCGTCACGTTGGTGGCGGGCATCGCGTTCGCCATCGCGTTGGTGACGACGTCGATGGTGCTGCTGCATGCGCTGGAATCGCGTCTGGTCGGCAACGTCCGCAATGCGAACACACATGCGCTGCAGGCGCAGGCGGTGGAGGTGCTGACCAGCGGGCTGCCGCGTCCCACGCTGACCCAAACCCCGACGCCAGTCGGGCAGGGGGGCACGGTGTCGTTCCAGATCGGCGCCAGCGACGGCAAAGCCGTGGTCGCAACTGCCACCGGAGGCGCGGCGGGAACGTCGGCGCCCGCCGGCACGACGATGTCCGCCGGTCTGTCGGCGCCGGACGGCACGACGATCGCGACGGCGATCGACCCGGCCTCGGCCCGGCTCCTGGGCGTCGGCGGCCAGACAGGCCCGTTGCTGATCTCCAGCCTGCAGGTGTATCCCGGTTTGTCGCTGACGACGGCCTCGTCGCTGGCCGAGGTCGACAACACGCTGTCGACGACGCGGACCATCCTCTGGTACGCGGTGCCGGGTCTCGTCCTGCTGGTGATGGGCTGTGCATGGCTGCTGGTCGGACGCGCTCTCCGTCCGGTGCATCTGCTGACGGCCCGAGCGTCGACGATCAGCGCCCGGTCCCTGCACGAGCGAGTGCCGGTCTCCGAAGTGGGCGATGAGGTGTCCGAACTGGCGACCACGATCAACTCGATGCTCGACCGGATCGAGACAGCCGACCTCGCCAGTCGGCGATTGGTCTCCGATGCCTCGCACGAGTTGCGCACGCCGATCACCGTGATGCGCACCGAGTTGGAGGTCGCCCGCCGCAACCCTCACGCGTCGTGGGATGACGTCAGTCTGAACGTGCTCGCCGAGGTCGACCGGTTGCAGGGATTGGTCGACGATCTGCTGCTGCTGGCGAGGATGAGCGAGCGCGGCGTGACATCCGCTCCGTTCTCACTGCTGGACACCGTCCGCGATGTTTCGGGCCGTCGGCGCAGTGCGGACGTCTCGATCGACATCGGTGGCGATTCCGAGAGCGACGTCGAGGTCGTCGGCGATGCTCGAGCCGTGCAGCGCGCGCTCGATCACGTCGTTGCCAACGCAGCCCGCCACGCCGTTGCCAACGTCGTGACGACCATCGACCGCGAGCGCACCGACGGGATGGTCGGCGTCGTCGTCGACGACGATGGCCCCGGCATCGCTCCGCAGGATCGGCGGCGTGTGCTGCAGCGCTTCGAACGACTCGACGAGGCGCGTAGCCGCGACGCCGGTGGCTCAGGTCTCGGGCTCGCGGTCGCGGTCGATGTGATGAACGCCCATGGCGGCAGGGTGGAGATCACCGATTCACCGACCGGGGGAGCGCGGGTCTCGCTGCTGTTGCCCGCCCTCACCGCAGGCTGATCACACTCACGCGTCGTACGAGTCGTGGCGGCGGAACCATCCCGGCGAGTCGGCTTCGTTGCGGCCGAGTGGGGCTCGGTCGAGCCACTGGTACATGCCCCACATCGCGTCGAGGCCCCGGGCGTATGCCGAATACGTGTGGTACACGACGCCGTCGCGCAGTGCGAACGCGCTCATGCCGGGCAGCTCGCCGGGACCGTTCGCGCGTGCCTCGTCCGGCACGGCACGGAAGTTGTACTCCATCAGCGGATGCTCGTCGGTCGACGATGCGTGGAAGTCGTAGTTGAACTCATTGCCGAATGACGACGCCCACGGGAACGACCAGCCCATCCGCTCGCGATAGGCGAGCAGCTTCGCCAACGGTGCGCGCGACACGGCAACCCACGTGACGTCGTGATGTTCGAGGTGCACCCGGGGCAGGTCGATGTGGTCACCCAGCGACGAACAGCTCGGGCAGCCTTCGTCCCAATCGGGGCCGAACATGAAGTGGTACACGAACAGCTGCGAGTTTCCGTCGAACAATTCGACCAGGGTGCGCGGGCCGTGCTCGGTGTCGAACACATACGTGTCCTCGACCGGGACCCACGGCAATGCCAGCCGCTCACGCGCCAGCGCGTCGGACATGCGGGTGAGCTCCTTCTCCCGCACCAGCAAGGCGCGGCGAGCTTCGTCCCATTCGGCCTGTGTTCCGATCGTCGGTGTCATCTCTGATTCTCCTTGTCGTAGAACGCTTGCAACTTGGCCAGCGTCTGGCTCCAGCCGGTGTCGACCGATTGTGTGTCCAGCGGTGGCGTCAACGTGATCCGTTGATGTTCCAACCGCAGCGCGGTCTGTCCGTCGCCGGTGTCGCCGAACGTCAGCGTCAGCAACGTCTCTTCCGCCTCGGGATGGAACCGGAACGTCAACACGATTCGTTCGTCGGGCACGAGCTCGTCGATCACAGACACGAAGGCATGGTGGTTGCCGTCGGCATCGAGCATGTCGACGCGGTGCTCGCCGCCGACTTCCTCGCGCACTGTGGCGTGCACGACCGAGAACCCGTCCGGCCCCATCCATCGCGCCAACAGTGTGGGATCGAGCCATGCCCGATACACCTTCGCCCGCGGTGCGGCGATGACGCGGTCGACGGTGACGGCGAACTGGCTCATGCGTCGTCCTCGGTCAACAGCTGCTCCAACCGGTCGAGGCGTGTGGCCCAGAACTGCTCGTAGAACGCGACCCACTGACGCACCTGGGCCAGCGGCTCCGGGCGCAGGCGGCACATCGTCGTGCGACCCTCGGTGCGGCGCTCGACCAGACCGGCTGTCTCCAGCACCATCACGTGCTTGGAGATCGCCGCGAGCGAGATGTCGAACGGCCCGGCGAGATCGCCGACGGTGCGCTCGCCGTTGGCCAGCGTGCCCAGGATCAATCGTCGCGGCTCGCTTGCCAAGGCGTGAAACACCGTGTCGAGATCATCAACCATATGGTTGACAGTACACGGCCCGTCGGCAACTGTCAATCAATTGGTTGACGATGTCGCGCTGCCGTTTCTGAGGCGATCACACGGCGAACATCACACATTCCACGGGCGAACGTCGACGCCGATCATGTCGGCGCGTTCGGCGGCGAGCAGGCCGAGGTCGCTGTCCTCGAACACGATGCAACCCGTGCTCTCGACGCCCAGCCGACGGGCCGCTTCCAGGAACACGTCGGGCTAGGGTTTGTGACGTTCGGTGTCCTCGGCGCACACGATCGCGTCGAACCAGTCGAACGCATCGATGGCATGCAATGTCCGCTCGACGACCCAGCGATCACCGCCGCTGGCGACGGCGATCGGGAGCACCCCCCGGTATCGCTCGGCGATCGCCAACACGGCTGCGACCGGGCCGACCGATTCGATCACGTCGATGTAGCGGTTCTCCTTGTCGATCGTCATGGCCGGTATGTCGAGGGCGCCCGGATCGACACCCTGCTCGATCGCCAATTGGTGGATGATCGTTCGTGACGGCATGCCCGCCATCGCATAGAACTGTTGCTCGGGGAACGTCAGCCCGTGGTCGGCCAGCATCGCGGTCCACGCGACGAAGTGGACCGGCATGGTGTGCGCCAGCGTGCCGTCGCAGTCGAAGATCAGACCCGGCGCGTCGCCCGCCGTCCATGTCTTCGGATCGACGAATGTGGTTGGGACTCCAGAGGTTGCCGTCACCCGTCCGACGATACGGGCGTCGCGACTCAGTGCGCGGCGTTGGCCGCCAACTCGGGTGCGACAGGCGCCGTGATCCGGACGAGCCTGCTCGACAGCAGCGAGACGGTGACGCCGCACGCCGCCAGCAGCCACCACACGTGATGGAAGCCGTCCAGCGCGTTGATCGCGGTCAGCCCGGTGGTGAACGCGATGACCAGCGCGACACCGAACGTCGAGCCGAGGTTGCGGACCGCCTGACCGACAGCAGAACCGGCGCCGAACTGATCGGCGGGCAGGCCCTGAACGGCCGCTGACGACAGCTGAGGCAGGCACAGCGCAACGCCCAGCCCGGTCGTGATCACGGCAGGCAGGTACGTGCCGAGGTAGTCGGGTGTCGTGGTCGCGCGGATGATGAGGTAGATCCCGCCCGCCGCCCACAGCAGGCCGCCGGGCATCAGCAGCCGACGTTGACCGATCCTTCCCGCCAGCTTGCCGAAGCGGGGCGCGGTGGCCGCGACGATCAGCGGGCCGACCGAGATGCACAATCCGGCGCGCAGGATCGAGTAGCCCCACACCCGCGTCAGGAACAACACGTTGCCGAGGAACATCGCGTTGAAGCCGATTGCGAAGATGATCATCGCCGCGTTGGCCCACCGGAAGTTGTTGGCACGGAACAGGCTGAGGTGGATCACGGGGTTCGGAACGCGACTGCAGCGGTAGACGAAGAAGCCCAGGATCAACGCTGCCGCGATGAGCGTCGACACGAAGCGCGCGCTGGCCCAGCCCCACGAGTTGGTCTCGACGATCGCATACGTGATGAGCGCAATGCCTCCGGCCAGAGTCACGACACCGAGCGGATCGGGCAGGCGCCCGGGGTTGGCCTCGCGTCCTTCCGGCAGCACGTTGCGACCGAGGAAGAAGCTGAACAGTCCCACCGGCAGGTTGATGTAGAAGGCCCAGCGCCACGAGAGGTTGCTGACGACCAGCGCGCCCAGCGTCGGGCCGGCCGCGCCGGCCACTGCGCCGATGGCGCCCCAGATCGCGACGGCGACGGGGATCTTGTGGCGAGGGAAGGTCTGCAGAACGAGGGCCAGCGACGACGGCACCAGGATCGCTGCGCCGACAGCTTCCAGCATCTCGGCGCCGATCAGCGCGCTGACGTTCGGAGCGAGGCCGCACAGCATCGAACCGCCGGTGAAGACCACGACACCGATCAGGAACATCTTTCGCCGGCCGACGCGATCGGCGAGGCGTCCGCACGGAATCAGCAGCGCCGCGAAGACGAGTGTGTACGCGTTGAGCACCCACGACAGCGTCGACGGACCGGACGAGCGGAACGTCGCGCTGATCGCGGGGAACGACACGAAACCGATGGTGGTGTCGAGGAACACCGCGAAGACGGCAAGGCTCGTGGATGTCAGCACGATCCACGGACTGCGCTCTTTGGAGGGGGTGCTGATCTCGATCATTCGGTGTTCGTCCCGTTTCGGCAGATTGATACTGTTAATGTACTAACTGGTTTTCCATAGAAAGTCAATGCGTCGAACAAGTGTCACAGCGGACGCCGATCTCTAAGGTGCGTGCTCATGACCAAGGACATCGCCGCGCCCGGTGGGTGGAACGCGCACGCCGGTCGGGAGACGTCGTACATCGACGCCGGTCACTGGCGCAGTGAGTCGCTGGTCGACGTCATCCGCCTCAATCGGAAGGCGAACGCCGACGGTGTGGCGTACGTCGAGGGAACGACGATCTGGTCGTGGGCCGATGTCGACGACCTCAGTGATCTGTGGGCGACGGTGCTGCTCGAGCTCGGTCTCGAACGTGGTGATCGTCTCGCGATCATGCTGCCCGATGGCGCGACCGTCCAGATCGGATTCCTCGCCGCTGAGAAGGCCGGACTGGTTGGCGTCGGCATCGGCTCGCGGTCGGGCGCTCAGGAGATCGCCCACCTCGTCGCCAAGACGCGCGCGGCAGCGATGCTGTCGGGCGTCGAGCACGACGGCGCCGCGACGGCGACGGTCGTCGATCGGTTGCGTGACGACGGTCTGCCGATCGATCGTCACGTGGTCGTGGCTGACGATCTCTCCACCGTCCACATCGAGCGAGGTCGCATCAGTGGCAGCGACCGGCGCCGCGTCGTAGATCTCGCCGCGATCGAGGCGCGCCGGTTCGGGCCGAACGACATGTCGCTCGTCAACTCGACGTCGGGCACGACAGGCATGCCGAAGTGCGTCATGCACAACCAGAACCGGTGGTGGTACTTCCATCAGCTCGCAGTCGCGGCCGGTGACCTCACCTCCAACGACGTCTTCTACAGCGCCGTGCCGATGCCGTTCGGATTCGGCTTGTGGACATCGCATTTCACGCCCGCCTACCTCGGGGCGCCGGTCGGGATGATGCGCCGGTTCTCGCCGACGCGGATGGTCGAAGACATCGAGCGCCAACGTGTGACCGTGCTCGCCTGCGTGACGACGCAGTTCATCATGTTGATGAACGCCGCCGACAACGCCCGCCACGACCTCTCGTCGCTGCGGGTGATGTTCACCGGGGGGGAAGCGGTTCCGTACGACCGGGCCGCCGAGTTCGAGGATCGGTTCGGTGCCTCCGTGTTGCAGTTCTACGGCTCGAACGAGACCGGCGCGCTCAGCTACACCACGCTGCGCGACGGCCGTGATGCGCGGTTCGGTACGGCCGGCCGGATCATTCCCGACATGGATGTGATCATGCTCGACCCGCAGCGTGAGCGACTGCCCACGACCGGATCGCGCGGTCAGCCGGCGTGCCTCGGTCCGGCCACCTCGTTGGGCTATTGGGACGACGACGCCGCGAACGCAGAACTGTTCACCGCCGATGGCTGGATGCTGATGGGCGACATCGTCGAGATCGACGACGACGGTTACCTCAGCGTTGTCGGCCGCGTCGCCGACTTCATCATCCGCGGTGGCAAGAACATCAGCGCTCCGGCTGTCGAGGCCGAGGTCGCGACGCACCCGTCGATCGCACTCGTCGCCGCGGTGCCCGACCCGGATCCCGTGCTCGGCGAACGAGTCGGCCTCTATGTGACGCTGAAGCCGGGCTGCTCGCTGACGCTCGACGAGCTCGTCGCCCATCTGCGCGCACGCGGCGCGACGAAGGACTCGCTGCCGGAGCGGATGACGATCCTCGACGAACTGCCGATGTCGTCCGGTGGCAAGGTGGCCAAGGGCGAGCTGCGGTCGAGGCCGGTGCCCACCTGACATCGTCGCGGGCGCCGGTCCGTCGATCGGCGAGTCCTTGAGCCCGTTGGTCGGGTGCCGATAGAGGCTGTGCCCGCTGTGTATCGGCGGGCACGTCGGCATGGACGCCGGGAAGGACAGCTCGTGACAGGACAACCGACCGAGAACGCTGGCGACGACGGCGAGCACTTCACCGGAACCATCACCGAGATGCTGTTCCGGTACCTCCGTCATCTCGATCCGGCGTTGATCGACGTCCTGCTCTCGCGGTCGGGCGAGACTCGATCGGTCGAAGAACTGACGGATCACGGTACGTGGAGCTCGTACGCGCAGGTTCGCAAGCTGCTCGAAGCAGCCCAGCCGATGCTCGAAGGACACGGCGGACTGCAGCGTGTGGCATTGAACTCGATCGAGGACATCGAGCAGCCGGCATCGGCGGTGATGATGCAAGACGCTGGTTCGTTGGCTGCGATGTTCCGTGACATCAGAGTCGTGTCGTCGTACATCGCATCGTTGCTCATCGTCGAGAGCACCGAGGTCGGTCCGACCGAATGGGTGATCGAGCAGCGCTTCAAGGACGGCTTCGAACCGTTCCCCGCCTACTGCGAGTTCGGCAGCGGCCTCATCGCGTCGACACCCACGCTGTTCGGCATCCCCGCGGCGACGGTCGTCCACGAAGCGTGCCAGTGCGATGGTGCCCCGGTGTGCGTGTTCCGGGTCACCTGCGAGGTCATCGACGAACAACGGCAGCGGGCGGACTTCTTCGAGACGCGCGCTCGCCTGCTGACTGCTCAGATCGAGACGCTGCAGCAGACTGTCGGTCATCTCGTCAGCACCGACGACGTCGCCGAGGTGCTGCGGCGGGTCATCGGGTCGGTCGGCAACGCGGTGCAGGCGTCGTCATTCGTCCTCGCGATTGCCGCGGCGCCACCGATCGGCCGCCATGTGCACGGTCGCGGCGTCGCCGATGACGTCGCCCGCGCGATCGCTGACGAGTTGCTCGCCGCTGATGCGACGATGCGAGATGCGGGCAACTGGCTCGTCGTCGATGTGCGCTCGATGCGTCAGCACTACGGACTGCTCGTGGCCATTCGACCCGACGGTCAAGGATTCCTCACACACGAGCGCGTCGTGCTGCAGGCATACGGCCGGCTCGCGGCCGTCGCGCTCGACTCGGCCACCGCTGTCGATGAGGCCCGACGCCAGACCAACAGCGCGGTCGCGTTGCTCGATCTCTCGACCGCACTCTCGGACATCGAGGCCGTCGAAGACACGATTGCCACGGTCGTGGCCGCCGTCCCGCGGGTGATCGATTGCGACCAGGCCGCGATCGTGTTGCTCGACGATGCCGGCAGTGGTCGGCGCGTTGCCATCGGGCACGGTTTCGATGCGGCCGATACGACGCGCCTCGACGCCCGTCTCATGAGCGACACGTGCGAGCTGTCGCCATCGGGTCTGCGCGCGATCATGACCGACATGGGTGCCGCCGATTCCGCGGCGACGCCGATCCTGCTCGACGGTGCCCCGACCGGGTGGCTGCTGGTCGCGGTCGAACACGAACCGGTTCGGTTGGCATCAGCGGATGTGCACGGGCGACTGGCAGGTCTCGCGGCGCAGGCGTCGACAGCGATCAGCAACGCACGCCGTCTCGGGCAGATTCGTCATCAAGCGCTGTACGACGGTCTCACCGGTCTCCCGAACCGGACGCTCATCCTCGACCGCGCCGAGCAGATGCTCGCCAGGGCTCGTCGCCACAACCTGCCGACCGCAGCGCTGTTCCTCGACATCGACGGATTCAAGGACGTGAACGACACCCTTGGTCACGAAGCTGGCGATCAGCTGCTGCAGGCCGTTGCCTCGCGGCTGGAGAAGACGCTGCGTCAGGCCGACACGATCGGCCGGCTCGGTGGTGACGAGTTCGTCGTCCTGGTCGAAGGTGTTTCGGTGGAGGCAGGACCCGAGGCGGTTGCCGAGCGACTGCTGGCAGTGTTGAAGGAGCCGTTCGTCCTCGATGTCGGCGAGCAGGTCTCGCTCAACATCAGCGCGAGCATCGGGATCGCTGTCGGCCAGCGTCCGTCGCAGCTCGAGCTGCTGCGCGATGCCGATGTCGCGCTGTACGCCGCCAAGGCGTCGGGCAAGGCGTGCTTCGTCGTGTTCCAGCCGGAGATGCAGACGGCTGTCCGCGACCGGATGGAGCTGGAGCACGATCTCCGCAATGCGCTCGCCGCCAAGCAGTACCACCTCGTGTACCAACCGATCGTCGACCTGCGGACGATGGAGGTCACGGGTGTCGAGGCGTTGCTGCGTTGGCTACACCCGACGCGGGGACTGGTGCAGCCCGACCATTTCATCCCGACGCTGGAGGACACGTCGATGATCATCGACGTCGGCCGGTGGGTGCTCGACGAGGCATGTCGCCAGACGGCGGAATGGCAGGCGCAGCACTGGCGGATCGACATCTCGGTCAACGTCTCGGCCAAGCAGCTCGAATTCGACGGATTCGTCGACGACGTCCGCCGCGCGCTGGAGTCCAGCCTGATCGACCCGGACTCGTTGATCCTCGAGATCACCGAGACGGCCATCATGCGCGACCCGGATGCGGTGGTGGGACGCTTGCAGGCGATCAAGCAACTGGGCGTGCGCATCGCGATCGACGACTTCGGCACCGGCTACAGCTCGTTGGCGTACCTCAGCAAGTTCCCGGTCGACTGCCTCAAGATCGACCGCTCGTTCGTCGCCGCCATTGCTGATTCCTCCGACGCCGGAGCACTCGTCAACACCCTCGTCCAACTCGGCAAGACCTTGGGGTTGGAGACGCTTGCCGAGGGCATCGAGGAATCCGAGCAAATGGAATACCTGCAGCATCAGAACTGCGACAGCGGTCAGGGCTTCCTGTTCGCGAGGCCACTCGACGCGGGTGCCGTCAACGAGTTGCTCGTCAACCAGGGCTTGGCACTCATCCGCTGACCACCAACGATGGACGGTCGTTCCCCGATGACCTGCCGGCTCACCCCCCGATGAGCTGCACGACCAACACCATGACCATCAGCCCCAGGAACGCGATGTGGTCGCGCAGGATGCCGGTCGCCAGCGCCGACCGTGCTGCCGGTGGGTCGATGCGTTGCCCGAGCCGAACTGCATCGGGAACCACGCGGGTCAGTGCCAACCCGACAGCAGCAGCCGCGCCGACCAGCGAGACGACCGACACCCAGCCGGCTGTACCACCCCGAGCGGACTGCCAGACCAGGAGGCCGATGAGCGTCGCCATCACCACCGAGATGAGGCGACCCATCGGTGACGCATCTGTCGTCACCCGTCGGTAATACGTCGCGATCGAGTCGACGACGTCGTCGGGCACCCGTTCAGCCCGGCGATGAGCGAGGACCTGCACGTCGAACATCAGGTCGAACCACAGGACAGCGATGAGGAAGCCGACGGCAGCGGTGATGGAGGCGTGCACCGGCACACTCTCCCACGGTGTCGCGTCCGATCAGAACGCGACAGGCATGGTGTGGATGCCCGCGATGAAGTTGCTGTGCATCCGTTCGATCTCGCCGTCGATGCGCAGATCGGGCAGTCGCAACACGACCTCGCGCAGCAGCGCCGCGATCTCGATCCGGGCGACGTGCATGCCGAGGCACAGATGCGGCCCGCCGCCACCGAACGCAAGGTGCGGGTTGGGGCTGCGCCCGATGTCGAACCGATCGGGCTCGGCGAACACGGATTCGTCTCGGTTGGCCGAGCCGTACAACATCAGCACCTTGTCGCCCGCAGCCATCTCGACATCGCCGAGGACGGTGTCACCGGTCAGCGTGCGGCGGAAGTACATCACAGGGGTCGTGTAGCGCAGCATCTCCTCGACCGCCTGCGGGATCATCGTGTCGGGGTCGGCGCGGAGGCGTTCCATCTCCGCAGGGTTCTCCAGCAACAGCCGCATTCCGGCCGCGACCAGGTTGCGCGTCGTGTCGCCGCCGGCGTTGACGAGGAGCAGGAAGAACCATGCGAACTCGTCGTCGGTGAGACTCTCGCCATCGACCTCGGCGGCGACGAGCGTCGATGCAATGTCGTTGCCCGGGTTCACTCGCTTGTCGGCGGCGACGCCGTGCGCGTACATCAGCATCTCGCCGATCGCCGCCATCTTGGCCTCCGGCGGGGCGATGGCGTCGTCGCTCGTGTGCATGATCTCGGTGAGCTCGTAGAGGCGCTCGCCCTCGCTGCGGGCGATGCCCATCATCTCTGCGATCAACCCGCTCGGCAGGCGGCCGGCGATGTCGGCCACGAAGTCACACCGGCGGTCGTCGCGGGCGAGCACGTCGCCGACGATCTCGGCCGCGAGTTGGTCGATTCGCCCGGACAGTTCCTTCGCGTTCTTCGGGGTGAAGCCGCGGCTGACCAGCAGCTTGAACCGGTCGTGCTGTGGCGGGTCCATGTTCAGCATCATCAGACGGGTGACGGCGAGGCTCATCTCGTCAGAGTCCTCCATCATCACGCCGCCCTCTTCGGACGAGAACGGATTCGGACGACGCGAGACCGACTTGATGTCGTCGTAGCGCGACAACACCCAGAAGCCGCGAGCCCGATCGGTGTCGGGGTGCTTCCAGACCGGCGAGTTCTCGCGCAGCCATCGATAGGCCTCCCACGGATGTCCGTTCGCGTACGTCTCAGGATCGGTGAGATCGATGTTGAACTCGGTCACGGAGCACCCCCAGTGCATCGCCGGTGCGGCAACGCCACATTCTGCACGCGGCGCCTCGCCGTACGAGAGGCGGAACCGGCCCGCCGAATGACTACGGTTCGCCGATGGATCTGGATCACATGCCGACGTCCAACCCTCGGGTCCGGATCACGAACATGGTTGTGCTGTCGGACAACTGGTACACGTTGCGCAAGGCGACATTCGAGTACCTCGGCTCCAACGGGCAGTGGACGACCCAGAACCGCGAGGCGTACGACCGCGGCAACGGCGCGGCTGCGCTGCTGTTCGATCCCGACCGACGCACGATCGTGCTGATACGTCAGTTCCGCCTACCGGCCTACATCAACGACGGTGGCGATGGCATGTTGATCGAGGCTCCTGCCGGGCTGCTCGACGGTGACGATCCGATCACCGCGATCCGACGTGAGGTCGAAGAGGAAACCGGCTACGTTGTCGATGACCTGCAACAGATCTTCGATGTGTTCATGAGTCCCGGGTCGGTGACCGAGCGCGTGGTGTTCTTCGCCGGCACGTACTCGGCGGGGCAACGTTCGTCGGTCGGTGGTGGCCACGAAGCCGAAGGCGAGGATCTCGACGTGATCGAGATCGGTCTCGACGACGCGGCGGCGATGGTGGCCGACGGCAGGATCCGTGACGGCAAGACGATCATGTTGATCCAGTGGGCGCAGCTTCGAGAAGCGCGCACCACACGTCATCCGGCGTCGTGACCGCGAACGGTGCGGACGGCGCGAGCGGCCCAGCAGCCGCGGGTCGCGTTGTGGATGTCGACGTGATCGACCTCGGCTGAGCCGAAGAAGCGCACCAGTGTTGTGGCAGCGTCGGCACCGTCGATGACCGCCGCGTCGACCATCATCTCCTGATCGTCGAATGCGCGCACGGAGAGCTGGCGGCGCAGGATCTGCATCGGGATGACATCTGCGTCCAGCGTGGCAGCGCAGTCGTGGCGGTGCAGGAAGATCGGACTGCACGTGCGATACGGGCTGTCCGTCGTGAACGGATCGTGGGAGACGAGGATCAGTTCATCGCCGACCTCGGCGTCGCGCAGGCACTGACGACACGGATAGCCCGGCATCGTGTCAGCGGTGTAGAGCAGCGGATTCGGCTGCGCCCGCAGTTCGCCGGCTGTGATGGGGTCGAGGGGAAGGAGTTCGAACGTCGCGCTCATGAAACCATTGTGCGGCACGGGCCACATCGATATCAGCGGAAATCGGACGTGGCGTCAGACGCCGTCGCCGAGGTCGATCAGCATGGTCCGGAGCAGGCTCGCGCTGTACGGTCGTCGAATGGACTCCGTAGCGGCACCAGAGATCTCGATTCATCTCCAGACGTGGGCTGCCACTGATCCGGGCGGGTGGGGACGCCTCTTCGAGATCGCCAAGGCTGCTGACCGTGCGGGTATCGACCGCGTCGTCGTGTCCGACCACATCGCGTTCGGTGAGGCGCTCGATGCGTACGGCGATCCGGCGTCGGGCGGAACCGCCGGAGGCAAGCAGCCGACCGGACCTGACGGACATTGGCTCGAGCCGATGACGGTCCTGTCCGTGATCGCCGGGATGACCACGAACGTGCGGCTCGGCACGGCGGTGCTGCTCGCTGCGTTGCGCCGGCCGGCGGTGCTGGCCAAGCAGGCGGCGACGCTCGATGTCCTCAGCGGCGGTCGCCTCGACCTCGGTGTGGGCATCGGCTGGCAGCGGGCCGAGTACGAGGTTGCGGGCCTCGACTTCTCGCGCCGCGGCGCCCTCCTCGACCACTGCCTCGCGGTGTGTCACGCGCTGTGGACGTCACCGGTCGCATCGCTGGCCGACGCCGAGTCCAGCTTCGAGTCGATCCATGCGATGCCGAAGCCGACGCAGCCCGGGGGCGTGCCGATCTGGGTCAGCGGTCGGATCAACCCGAAGACGATCGCCAGGCTCGTTCGCTTCGGCTCAGGGTGGATCCCGTGGGGCGACGACGGCATCGACCCTCGGCCCGGGATCGCGACGTTGCGATCGGCGCTGACCGCCGCCGGCCGTGACGGAGACTCGCTGCTCGTGCAGGGCACCCTTCCGGTCGTCGCCACGCCTGACGGGATCGACATCGACGCGACGATGAAGGGTGTGCCTGAACTCGTCGACGCAGGCATCACCGACTTCCGCTTCCGCACGAAGTGGCCAGACGACATCGCCGAGCTCGAGGTCGTCCTGGCCGACACGGTGCGCGCGTTCCGAGCCGTCACCGGTCGGTAGTACGTTGCCCACATGGTGAGCATCGACCAGGCCGCTCGTCTCGCGTTGGAGTTGCCCGAGGTCACCGAAGGCGAGCGCCACGGTCATCGAACATGGTCGGTCAACGGCAAGGCGTTCGCCTGGGAACGCCCGTTCAGCAAGGCCGACATCAAACGGTACGGCGACGAGATCCCGCCTGCCGGACCGATCATGGCCGTGACGGTCGAGGATCTCGGCGAGAAGGAGGCCGTGCTCGCCGAGCATCCCAAGGCGTTCTTCACGATCCCGCACTTCAACGGCTACGCCGCGGTGCTGATCCAATTGCCGCTGGCCACCAAGCGCGAGATGCGCGAAGCGTTGATCGATGGCTGGCTCGTGTGCGCCCCGAAACAGCTCGCCGAAGACTTCGTGGAGCAGCAGCGTTCGCGCCGGCGCCGCTGAGCGAGTCTGCGATGGTCGAGAGCATCTCCAAGACACGCGTGTCGGATCGCGCTGCACGACACGTCGTTCGGGACGCGTTCGGCCCAGACGCCCGTCTGGACTCCGTTCGCGAGTTCCACGACGGATGGTTCAACGCTGCGTACGAGCTCGTCCTCGGGGACGGTCGCGCCTTGGTGATGAAGGTTGCACCACCGCCCGATGTCGAGGTCCTGACCTACGAGCGCGACATCGTTCACGCGGGGATCGAGGCATTGCGTCTCGTCCGCGAGAACACCGATGCGCCGGTGCCCACCGTGGTGTGGACATGTTGAGCAGTTCGAGTGAACGACACCGTTGCGCGCTGTACACGCTGTACCTGCACCTCGTGATGAGCATCGAGGGCGCGTATCGGCAATACCCCGAGGATCCTCTCGGCGAATGGGCGCGCAGCCAACTCTGCGACGACCTCGATCGCGTGTCGGCCGTGTTGTGACTGGTCGCGATCAGGCGGAGACGGCCGCGATGTGTTCGCGGATGTCGGTGGCCACGGCGGTGGGATCCTGGAACGGACCGAAGTGGCCGAGTGACGGGTATTTCCGGAGCGAGCCCTTGCTGAGTGCGTCGGCGACGAACGGAGCGAACCGACCGGGGTTGGGACCGGGTTCGTCGTGTCCGGCGGCAACGAGGGTCGGTGTGCGGACCGGTCCGAGCATGTCGACCGACAGACCGCCGTTGGCCTCGAACGTGAGGGCTTCGTCGTTCGGCAGGCACTTGAGTCTGACCCGGCCGTCGGCGGTGTCGGCGAAGCCGTCGTTCACGTAGGCGGCAAGCACGCTGGCCCGGAGCAGGTTCAGCGGTGGCCGGCTCGCGTAGCGGTACAGCACCTCTTCGCGGGAACCGAACTCAGGCCGGCGCTTCCGTGCGGTGGTCGCCATGATGTTCGAGTTGGGCCCGGTGAAACCCGCAGGGACGTCGGTGGGGATGACGATCGGTTCGAACAGGTACAACGAGCGGAACATCCCCGGCGAGGCGAGTTCGGCCAACAACAACGCCGCGCCGCCCATCGAGTGACCGACGCCGTGCACCGCCGCCGGTGATTCCGAACCCGTGACGTGGGTGACGACGGCCCGCAGGTCTTCAGCCATCCGTCCCCAGTCGAAATCGTCGTTCGCTGGTCGAGCCGAGTTGCCATGGCCACGGAAGTCGAACGACACGACCCGAAAGCAATCGGTCAATTCCCGGGCGACATCGTCGTACATCGCGCCACACATGCCCGTCGCATGGGCGATCACGAGTGGTTCCCCGTCACCGCCGTGCTCGTAGGCGGTGATCTCGACGCCGTCTGCGCTGTGCGTCGTCCATGAGGGCTGCATCAGTCCGAGAGTATCGGTCAGTCGGCCAGGACAGTCGACTCGGTCAGTCGCCGGTGGCGAACCGCCCGAAGCTCGCGGCGATGCGGCGGATCTCCTCGAGGTGGATGGCCGAGAGCGCGGCGAGTCGATCTGCACCGTCGGCTGTCAACTGGATCCGGACGATGCGCCGATCGGAAACGTCCCGGGTGCGTTGGATCAAGCCTGCCGTCGCTGCCCGATCGAGCAGGCCGACGACGCTGTGATGGCGCAGCAGCAACGATTCGGCGAGGTCACCGACCGTCGGCGGCGTGAGCCCGGGATGACCCTGGATCGCCAGCAGCAGCTGATGCTGGGCGGGTGTCAACCCCGCGGCTTCGGCCTGCTCGCCGCTCCAGTGGAGAAACTGTCGCAATCCCGTTCGCAGCGTGAGCAGTTGCTCGTAGTCAGCCTGAGTGATGCGTCGTCTGGCCACGTCGCCATCCTATGCATCACTGATATATCCTATTACGATATGAATTCGAACGACGACCGGACACCCGTCGACCGCGACGCTCGCGGTTGGTGGCTGCTCGTCGCTGCCGTCGGTGTCGGGTGCGGTCTGGTCGGTGCGGGCTACGTCGAGTTGCTGCGCCAGTTGACGAAGGTGCTCGGCGCGCCGCGGTTCTCGACAGGCGTTCATCTCGCGGTCCTCGCGTCTGTCGGCATCGTGATCGCCGCGCTGGTGAAATGGCTCGGCAGCCCGGGCGATGTCGAGATGCTGTTCGACAACATTCACGTCGGAGACCAGCCGTCCGACCTGCGCGCCCTGCGGACGCTGATCCCTGTGTCGTTGCTGGGGATCGCTGCGGGAAGTGCGATCGGTCCCGAAGCGCCGCTAGTCCAGACGACAGGATCGTTGGCGACCTGGATCGCCCACCGGGTGGGCCTGCGACAGGCGGATTCGAGGGTGTTGGCGATCACGGGGATGGCGGCTGCGTTCTCGGTGCTGTTCGGGGCGCCACTGGGTGCGGCGTTGTTCGCCTTGGAGATCCTGCACCGGCGCGGCCTCGAGTACTACGAGGCGTTGCTTCCGGCTGCCGTCGGCGCGTTGGGTGGCTGGATCGCGTTCGTCGCCGTGACCCGCGCCGGCTTCGAGCCGGTGTGGCGCTTCCCACCGATCACCACGCTGACGTTTGCCGATCTCGCACTCGGAGCGGCGGCCGGCGTCGCAGCGGCCGTCATCGCCACCGCGTTCACGTATGCGGTGAAGGGTCTGCGCCGACTGTTCGCGCGTGTGCCCGCGATCGTGCGTCCCGTGATCGGCGGCATCGCGCTCGGCGGGTTGGCGTTCGTGAGTCGGTTCAGCCTCACGTTCGGCGAGGCCCAGATCCAGAACATCGTCACCGTCAAGCTGGCCGTCGGCACGTTGGTGGTCGCAGCCGTCTGCAAGTTCATGGCGACCTCGGTCATCGTGTCCGCGGGATGGCGGGGCGGTTTCATCATCCCGCTGTTCTTCATGGGCGCGGCAGTCGGAGCAGCCGCGTCACACGGCATCACCGGCCATCAGATCGTGTTGATCAGCGCACTCATGGCTGCGGTGAACGTCGGCGTGACGAAGACCCCGTTCGGTTCGACCGCGGTGGTCGCCGAGATGTCGGGACTGCGAATCCTGCCGCCGGTGCTGATCGCGTCGCTGGTGTCGCTCTTGCTGACGAGCCGGATCTCGCTGATCGAGACGCAACGCGCTCGAGTCTGAGCTGGTCAGAGCCGCGCGAGCAGCTCGGCCACCGGCATCGATCGTGGCCGGACGCCGGTGGCTGCCGCCCAGCGGGTGACGTCGCACAGCATCTCGTTGACGGGTGTCGGAACACCGTGGAGCCGACCGAGCAGCACGATCTCGCCGTTGAGCCAATCCACCTCGGTGGTCGTCGCACCGCGAGCCATGCTCTGCCACGTCGAGCCGCCACCACGACCTCGTGTCCCGCCGGCAATCGGCTTGAGCTCCATCACACCTGCTCGTCGGGCGCGGTCCTCGTCCTGGCTGACCTTGTCGATGCCGGCTGCCGCCAGGCAGGCTTCGGCCTCAGCGCGCGCCGGCGCACTGAGCGCAACCGTGTTCTCTCCCTCGACCACGAGCGCGTCGAGCGCGTTGCCGAGGTTCATCATCAGCTTGGCGTACTTGCTGCGCATGATGTCGGGGACCGACCGGCTGACGAGCCCGCTCGTCTCCAGCGCAGCGGCGAGTGCTTCGCCGGCCGAAGTCGTACCGGCCGGATAGCCGCCGATGTCGAGGATCGCGTTGTGCGGCGCTCCGCTGGCATCGACGACCCCCGGCTCCATGAACGTCGCCGGCAGGATGACGCACATCCCGTGGACGAACGGGAACCGGCGCAACGCGAGACGTTCGTTCTCGACGCCGTTCTGAGCGCAGACGATCGTGACATCGCGCGGAGCGTGACGGGCGAGCTCGTCCAGTGCGGCCTCGGTGTCCTGGGTCTTCATCGTGAGGATCACCACGTCACCCGACTCGAGCGGGATGTCGGTGGCGTTCTCGACCACCGGCACGTGCAACGTGACCGAACCCGACGGATCGTTGATGACAAGACCGGAAGCGCGGATCGCGGCGCAGTGCGCGGGGCGAGCGATCAGCGTGATGTCGTGGCCGTGCCTCGCGCGGTGCTCGAACAACCGGCCTCCGATGACGCTGCCGACGGCTCCCGCTCCGAAGATGACGATTCGCATCCCGCAGTCTGCGGACCGCCTCCGGCCACGACAACATTCCGGCCGACACGTTCAAACAACATGTCGACCGCGCCTCCCGATCTGATCGATGCGTCGGCGGTCGCCCGTGGATCGCGGGCGGAGATCTTGACGCCGCTCTCCGTGTTGCTGATCGAGGACGACGACGACGAATGCGCGCAGATCGAGGCGATCCTCGCCGCGGCCGGCAGCCTGCCCGTCCGTGTGAGCCGGGCTGATTCGGTCGCGGCCGGGATCGGTTGCATCCGCCGGGCCGAGATCGATTGCGTGTTGCTCGATCTGCGCGTGCACGATGCGGCCGGCCTCGACGGTCTGAAAGCGATCGTGGCCGTTCGTCCCGAGATGGCGATCATCACCCTCGGCGACGAGACGTGTGCTCACCTCGGTCCCGACGCGTTGCGGCTCGGTGCCCAGAACTGCCTCAGCCGCAGCGATCTCGATCCGGTGTTGCTCGAACGTGTGCTGCTGATTCCCGGTCGGCGCAACCACTCGCGCCGAGAGCTCGACGAGAGTCGCGACCACTACCGCAGCGTCGTTGCGGCGCTCGGAGAAGGTGTCTGCGTACAGGACCACGAGGGTCGGATCCTCACCATCAACGGCATCGCTGCCGACATTCTCGGTTCCGATGCCGCTCGGCTGATCGGCACGACGACCGCCAACCTGCCGTGGGCCCTGTTCGACGAGAGCGGCGCTGCGGTCCAGCCGGCCGATCGGCCAGGACGGCAGTGCATCCGAACCGGTCAGCCGGTGCTCGGCCAGGTTTTCGGCATGCGCACGGGCGACGATGAGATGAAGTGGATCGAGATGGACGTCCGCCCGCTCGCGGGCGACGACGGGCGCCCGTATGCCGTCGTCTCGACGATGCGAGATGTCACGGTCCGCCAGAACGCGCAGCGAGCGCTCGCCAGCGCGACACGCCGGCGAGAGCTCGTGTACGAACACGCCGGTGAGGGGTACCGCATTCTCGACATCTCCGGGCGGGTGCTCGAGGCCAATCCGCCGGTGAAGGTCGGCACCGGTTTCCACGCCGACGAGGGACCGACCATCTTCTCCTCGCTCGAACCGGCCGAGGTCCGTGAACTCGCACGGATGTTCAGCTCGGTCACCGGTCAACCGGGCAAGACGGTCAAGCATGACATCCTCATCCGTCGCGAGGACGGCGACGACAGTTGGGTCGAGTTCAGCTTGACCAACTACCTCGACGAGCCAGCCGTCGGCGGACTGGTGCTGAACTATCGGAACATCACGGCGCGCCGCGAGGCCGAGGAGTCGATCAGGTTCCAGGCGCGACTGCTGGACACCGCCGGACAGGCGATCATCGCCACCGACCGTCGCGGCCGGGTGGTCTTCTGGAACCAGACCGCGACCGACATCTACGGCTGGACCGCGGTCGAGGCGACCGACAGGTTCATTCTCGATGTCGTCACACCCGATGAGAGCGACGAGTTCTTGGCCACCCTGGCCGATCAGGTCGCGAACGGGGGTGGGTGGGCCGGAGATCTCTGGATCCGCCATCGTGACGGTGGTCGGCTGCCGATCTTCATGACGACGACGCCGGTGTACAAGAGCGACGGTGAGCTGCTCGCCGTCGTCGGCGTGTCGACCGATGTCTCGGAACGCAAGGCTGCGGAACGCGAACTGGCCCGGCAGGCATCGCACGATCCGTTGACCGGGCTTCCGAACCGTTGGTTGCTCGTGAGCCGGCTGGAAGAGTTGTTGGCTGAACGTGCCTCCGGCGGCAACGGTGTCGCCGTGCTGTTCATCGATCTCGATCGGTTCAAGGTGATCAACGACGGCATCGGTCACCAGACCGGAGATCAGGTGCTGCGCGCAGCCGCCGCACGGTTGTCCGCCGAGTTGCCGAACGAGTTCATCGCCCGATTCGGTGGCGACGAGTTCGTGGTGCTCTACCACGGTGTCGACGCGGCCGGCGTCGAGTCCGTCGCCGACCAGATCCTGCAAGTCTTCTCGTTGCCCTTCAACGTCAACGGGAACGATCTGTTCGTGACGGCGAGCATCGGCGTCGCGATCAGTGCCGACGCCGACAGCAGCGAGACGATGCTGCGCGACGCGGACGCAGCGATGTACCTCGCCAAGGAGAACGGAAGAGCGAGGGCTCGCGTCTTCGACGAGCGTCTGCGTGATCGGGCACGACGTCGAGTCTCGTGGGAAGCCCACCTTCGTCAAGCGCTGGAACGTCGCGAGTTCCGCATCGCGTATCAACCGATCATGGCTCTGGAGCGGGAGGTGCCCGTCGGTTTCGAAGCGCTGATCCGGTGGGACCATCCCGTGCAGGGTGCGATCAGCCCCGTGGACTTCATCCCGCTGGCAGAGGAGAGCGGCCTGATCGTGCCGATCGGTGAGTGGGTTCTGCAGGCCGCGGTCGCCCAACTGGCCGAGTGGCAACGCTCGCTCGGGCTTGCGGACCTGTTCATGTCCGTCAACGTCTCGACCCGCCAACTGCTGACTCCGACACTGATCGCCGCGCTCGGCAGCACATTGCGATCGTCGGGTATCGACCCGGGGCGGCTGCATCTCGAACTCACCGAGACCGCGTTGATCCAGGACATGGAGCGATCGGTGAAGGTCCTCCACGTGCTGAAGGACATGGGTGTGGGTCTCGCGATCGACGACTTCGGCACCGGCTACTCGTCGCTCACCTACCTCAAGCAACTGCCGATCGACACGCTCAAGATCGACCGGTCGTTCGTCGACGGGCTCGGCTCCGATCCGCATGACACGTCGATCGTTCGCGCCATCATCAGCCTCGGCGCCGCGCTGGATCTGAACGTGGTCGCCGAGGGTGTCGAGACGTCGATGCACCTCACTGCGTTGCAGCGGTTGAACTGTGACCTCGCTCAAGGTTTCCTGTGGAATCCGGCGATGCGGCCTGAGGACGTGCCCGACTGGCTGCGCTCGCAGCTCGACGGCCAATGAGCAGTGGAAGCCCGCACGGTCACGTGTGTGCCACAGCTGACGTATCTCGCTGATCAACGCTCCCTCGGCTCGTTTGCCGGGCGGCTGGTCACACTCGACATCGACGACGACACCCGTCGATTCGTCGCGATGGAACAGAGCCGTCCCCAACGTCGCGTTCGCTGGGTGACCCGCACATTGGCCGGCGCCGTGATGAGCTCGTTCTCGGCTGACGCGGTCTTCGACACCCATCACCTGTTCATGCTGAGCACGGCACAGTGGAAGCAACTCCTCGGCGACCGCGCCGGTGGGCGGTTGCTCGACGTCGGCGCGGCAGCGGGTCATGTCACGAGCCGGCTCGCGCCGTTGTTCGAGGATGTCATCGCCACCGATGTCTCAGGCGCGATGGTCCGGCGGATGCGCCGCCGCGGTTTGTCCGCGCTCAAGGTCGATGTCGCCGACACACCTGCCCCGGGGGGTCTGTACGACACGGTCGCGCTACTGAACGTTCTCGATCGGTGCGAGCGTCCGCAGTCTCTGTTGCGGTCGGCTGTCGCTTCGCTGCCCGCGCACGGGACGCTGATCGTCTCGATGCCGCTGCCCTACGACCCATGCTGGTATGCCGGGCCATCGCTGCGCGATCCAGTCGAGCGTCTCGACATACGCGGCACGCGTTGGGAGACCGCTGCACAATCGCTCGCATCGCTGATCGAGGACCGAGGCCTCGGTGTCGAAGCCATCACCCGTGCCCCGTATGTGTCCGGCGGTGATCGGCGACACTCGCTGTACGTGCTCGATGCGGCAGTGATCGTGGCGTCGCACCATGGCTGATCGTCGTTCCCCGATGAAGATGCCGAGCGCGATCCGACGCGGGCGACGCATCCTCGTTCGCGGCATCACGAGCCTGCTCGGACAACTGGGCGTGGTCGCGTTGATCCTTGCTGCGTGCGCGAGCGCGAGCAACACATCGTCGAGCGAGAGCGTGCAGAACGGAGACACGTCGACACAGCTCGGCTCGCCGTCGCGCAGCACACCGGTCTCGTCGACGAAGGTCGACGACTCGGCGTCTCGGTATGACGCAGGTTCCTTCACGGGGACCGACGTTTGGGTCGATCCGGTGAAGGGCAGTGACGCGAACGACGGATCGACTCGCGAGAAGGCCCTCAAGAACGTCGACGCCGCATGGCTCAAGGTCCCCAAGGGTGGCGTGCTCACGACCGGGTATCGGCTGCAGCTCGTGGCCGGGTCGTATCCCGACACGACGGCGGTCCGGTACTGGGAAGATCGCCACGGCACCGCGCAAGCGCCGGTCATCGTCCAGGCGGCAGACGGCCCGCACACCGTGAAGTTCGCGTCGGACATGAACGTGTTCAACGTCGACTACTTCTACGTGATCGGTGTCGACTTCATCCGCGAGGGTGACGCGTTCCACTGCGAACAGTGCTCGTACGTGTTGCTCCGCGACGCTGAGCTGTCGGGCGGCACGGGAGCCCACGATCTGCTCAAGATCAACCAGTCGTCGTACGTCTACATCGAGGACAACGACATTCATGGAGCCGATGACAACTCGATCGACTTCGTCGCGGTCGAACACGGACACGTCATCGGGAACAAGATCCATGCCGCGCAGGACTGGTGCATGTACACCAAGGGTGGCAGCGCCTATCTCGTCGTCGCCGACAACGAAGTGTTCGACTGCGGCACCGGCGGCATCACGGCTGGGCAGGGGACCGGCTTCGAGTTCATGCGGTCGCCGTGGTTGAACTACGAGGCCTACGGCATCCAGATCGACAACAACGTGATCCACGACACCGACGGAGCCGGGCTCGGCGTGGCCGGCGGCTACGACATCGTCCTTGCCTACAACACGCTCTATCGCGTCGGCAAGCGCAGCCACGTCGCAGAGTTCGTACACGGCCGGCGTGGTTGCGACGGCAACGCGCAGGTCTGTGGAGCGAACCATGACGCCGGGGGTTGGGGCTCGGCAGCGAGCGAAGATCAGTTCATCCCGAACAAACACATCGCGTTCTACGACAACGTCATCGTCAATCCATCCGACGCACCTTCGCAGTGGCAGCAGTTCCAGATCGACGGCCCGCTCGTCCCACCGTCGACCAGCGGCGTGCCGTCCCCTTCGCTTGCCGACGACGACTTGCGCATCGTCGGCAACGTCGTGTGGAACGGCACACCGGACATGGCGTTGGGGACCGGCGACGGCTGTCCGGATTCCAATGCGGTCTGCAACGAGGCCGCGATCCGGTCGGCGAACGCAATCGACACGATCGAGCCGAAGCTGGTCGATCCGGAGCATGGCGACTACCGCCTGACCGCTGCCAGCCGTGCTGCGCTGCCGCACGCAGTGGCGATCCCGGCGTTGACATGGGGCGGTCTGCCGCCCGAGCTTCCCGTGCCGGCGGGCGAGACGAATGTTGTCATCAGCGTCGATCAGACCGGTTTGGCGCGCGCGGCGGGTGGACCGCCCGGCGCTCTCTGACAGCGCTGGAGCAACCGGCTCACCAGTCGATGTCGACCGAAGCTGCGATGTCGGGATGCTTCTCCAGCCAACTGCGCGCGAACGGGCAGTGAGGCACGATCGTGAGTCCGTCCGCGACGGCGCGGTCGACTGCCGCGCGAACCAGCAAACCGCCGACGCCGCGACCGCCGAGCTCGTCGGGAACGACGGTGTGCACGAGCGTGAACAGGGCACCGTCGATCGTGTAGGTCAGGACCGCTCGGTGACCGTCGGCGGCGAACTCGAACCGATGGGCTGCGTGGTTGTCGATGACGTTCTCGTCCTCTGCCATGGTTCATCTTCGGGTGTGGTGCCGTTCCGCGCAACCTGATCGAATCCATCGCGAAATGGATTTGCGTCGGGCCGGGTCCGCGCCGACGATGTGGCGTGACTCGCCGCGGTTGGATCCTGTTCGCGGCAATGGGGGCGATCTGGGGAGTCCCGTATCTCTTCATTCGTGTGGCCGTCCGCGACTTTGCGCCGCCGGTCGTGGTGTTCGGCCGTTCGTCGTTGGCTGCGATCGTGTTGATCGCCATTGCCCACCGAACCGGCGCGCTGCGTCCGGCGCTGCGCCAGTGGCGGATGGTGCTCGCGTTCGCCGGGATCGAGATGGGTGTTCCGTGGGTGCTGCTGACGAACGCCGAGCAACACCTGCCGTCCGGGTTGACGGCATTGATCGTGGCCGCGGTCCCGATCGTCGGAGCGATCGCCGCGTTCCTGCTGGGCGAGCGCAGCGCGCTTCGGCCGATCCGCGTGTGCGGCATCGTCATCGGGTTGTCGGGCGTCGCACTCTTGGTCGGGCGAGATCTCAGCGGTGACAGCCCACCGCCCGTGTGGAGTGTGATCGAGGTGTTGATCGTGTGCGTCTGTTACGCAACGGCCCCGTTCATCGCCGACCGACGGTTGTCCGATGTTCCATCGATCGGCGTCATCGCCGTGTCGCTCGGTGCGGTCGCGATCGTCTACGCACCGTTTGCGTTCCTGGCCCGACCGGCGTCGACGCCCCACATCCGCCCGGTGCTGGCGGTGCTGGGCCTCGCCGTCATCTGCACCGGCCTCGCGTTCGTGGTCTTCTTCCGCTTGATCGCCGAAGTCGGCCCGACGCGAGCCGGGCTGATCCCGTTCGCCAACCCGGTCGTGGCAGTGGCGCTCGGTGCGATCGTGCTCGACGAGCAGATCACCGTGGCGACGATGATCGGTTTCGTGCTCGTCCTCACCGGCTGCTGGCTGGCGACGCGGCCCGTCACGACACTCGTCGATGCTGAGACGTCGTCAGGCATGCCGTCGCGCGCGTGACGCGCTGATCGCCACCTAGAGGCGGGCGACCAGCAGTTCGCGGATGGCGTCGTCGCCGTACATGCCGGAAGTGCCTTGCGCATAGGCGCAGTGCATCTCGAGCACGCCGTTGTCGAACGCGATGCTCATCGACGCGGTATCGGGCACGTTCTTGAGCTTGATCAGGTGCAGGCCGTCGCGCACGGCCTCGCGGCCCATGTCGTCCTGGCAGATCACGCGCAGCGCCATGTTCAGCCGATGACACGACAGGTTGTCGATGAAGTTCAATCCCGCCGCGTCGGACGCCAGGCTGTCCCAGTCGACCTCATACGGAATCGGGGCGCCGCAGATCTCCTCGATCTCCTTCACGCGCTCGGGAAACGTCACGTCCTGCAGTTCCTTGATGCGCCGTCGCTCTTCCAGACCCATGTCAATCCTCCATCGTTCGTTGTCCAAGCGGACGATGTCATCGTGGTCGAAGTGGGTGCGCGGGTCATGAGTAACGAGTACTCAAACTCGACGTGTCAATGCTGTCGAGCGGTGCTCACGGAGCCGGTGTCCCATTGTCGAGTCCGTCGTGGTTCACATCGTCATCGTCCTGGTTCGGGCCATCGACCGTGCCGTTGCGGACGCCGTTGAGAATGTCGGCCAGAGCATCCGTCGACACGCCATAGTTCTCGAACAGCGAACGCGATCCGCCCATGACCCGACGGTTGGTCCGGTTCGTATCGTTGTCCTCGTCGGGCCTGTAGTCGAACACCACCGAGATGGTTCCGCTGCTGGGGTTGCGCCATGTGAGGAATGGTCCACAGTCGGCGAGAGCGAAGGTCGTCAGTCGTCCGCGGTGCAACATCTCGATCGCGTCGCCCGTCACCACCAGAGCGCCCGGGTTGAGGAGTTGACGGATCGCGACGATCGCCGCGTAGCCGAACCCGATCGCCAACAGGCCACCGATCACGTTGGCGACGATGCCCGTCCGTGCCCCGAGAGCGAGTGCGACACCGAACGTCGTGAATGCCATGCTGCCGATCAGCACCCAAACCCACCGCATCGAGCTGGCCCGCAACGCGATGCCATCGCTGTCGCCTTCGTCGTCGAGCTCACCGTCGTCGAGCATCTCGTCGTTCGGTTCGTTGGTCACATCTGCAGAATGCCTCGTCCGCGGGTCGGTCGCAACCCGTTCAGGTCGGTGCGCGACTCGAGGTCGAGCCTGTTGCGTGTGGGTTTGTCGTTGTTCGCACGTCAGCCGTGGAACTCGATGCCCACCGCGACGACGTAGTACCTGCCGTCCGGGCCTGTCCTGACGGTGATGTCGGCTCGCCCGTTCGGATCGACGTAGTGCATGTTCGCGTCGTTGCTGTCCGGTGGGAGATCGGGGGATCCGTACGAGAACGTGCAGCACACGTCCGGGAATGTATGGAGCCTGCGCTCGAACATATCGTCGAGCGTGAAGTCGCCGTTCAGCAGCATGCTGGCGGCGCCAACCACGTTGACCGAGCTGACCGTTGCGTCGAGGATGCCTTCGATCGACTCGGGCGGCAGCACGCACTGCCGGTAGGTCGCTTTGTCCCCTGCCTCGGCGGCGACCAGAAACGTGAGCGCGGCAAGCGATGGAACCACGTTTGGACACGTCTCGCTCTCTCCGCCGCCGCCGCCGGTGGCTGGCGTGTCCGCTCCCAACCGTGTGGTCGTGGTGGTCGTGCTGGTGCCGAGGTCCGCGCTGTTGCCCGCGCCGGCGTCTGTCGTGTTTCGGCCGGACCTCGTTGTCGTGGAGGTGTCAGCCTTCGCGTCAGCGCGGCCCAGTGCTGTCTCGGGGGTCGGTTCGCTCGGCAGCGTCGAGCCACCGCGAGTCGATGTGGTGTCCTCGCCACCGGCCGATCGCGCGATCCTCGAACTGCATCCGCTCGAACACAGAGCGATCACGAATACCCCGGCCACGAGTCTCACGACCTGTCAGACGTCGGCAGCACCTCCGGTGGTTCCCGTGCGATTCACGCCGCGTCGGTGTCGAACAGGTTGGTCTGGCCGCCTGGTGGGACAGTCGGCGACGCACCCTGTGCGTCTTCGGGTGCGTGGGTGTGCGGGTGGCATGGGTCGTTGTTGGTGGTTTTGCGTTGCGGGTTCTTTGAGGCGTGGGTGGGTCCGCGTGGTGGGAGTGGGACGATGCGTCCGTCGGGGTATTTGATCGACAGGTTGTTGCCGTCGCCGATAAGTTCGACGCCTGGTCGGTGGCGGAAGTGGTGATGGAAGATGCACCACAGAACCAGCCGGTCGATGTCGGTGAAACCGTGTTGGGCGTGCCATTCGTCGATGTGGTCGACTTCGCACCATTCGGGTGGGATCGGACAGTCCTCACCCCGACACCCGCCATCACGAACCGCTAACGCCCGCCACTGACTGTCGGTGGCGAGGCGTGACGCGCGACCGATGTCGAGGGGCATCGAGTCGTCGAGCAGGATGCGTTGGAGGTTTGAAGCGCCCTGGGTCTGATGGAGACTCGGGCTATTTGGTTTCAACCAGTTCGCTGGTCGATGTTTGAGCGTAGTGGGCGCTCTCGAACTCGGCGGGCGGGACGTCACCGAGGGCCGAGTGAATGCGTTCGGTGTTG
>JBBRPP010000051.1:0-38364 GCA_038227995.1 Acidimicrobiales bacterium | reverse complement strand
TTCGAGGCGAACCCGTCACGATTCGCTGGCCGTCCCCGACCACCCCACATCCCGACCGTGGCCTGGATCAACAACCCCGACCACGCACTCATACAGAACAAATAATCATTCACAGTCTCAAAACGCTTGACATCTTCCGGATCGGGTTGAGTTCCGAGGCGCACTTCATTCGTGAGTTCCGTGACACGTTCAAAGAAACCCCCCACCGGTACCTGCAACGGCGCCGTATCGAGCGTGCGATGACGCAGCTGCGGACGACGGACACCCCTGTGACAGACATCTGCATGCGGGTCGGGTTCACGAGCCTGTCGACGTTCACGCGCACGTTCCGTGTGATCGTCGGTGAAACGCCTTCGAAGTACCGGCTGCGCGGGCGAGCTCCCGACGCGCCGACCTGTTTCGTCAAGGCATGGACGCGACCGAGCAGTTTCGGAACAGCGCCCGATGGTGACGGCTTTTAGGCTTCACTCCATGATCTCCATCAGTCAGTCACAACTCCAAGTTCTCGACCAAGACGAAGCTCTCGACTTCTACGTCAACAAGTTGGGATTCGAGGTCCACGACGATGTCGACCTCGGGTTCATGCGCTGGCTCACCGTGCGCGCACCCGGCGATCCCACCCGTCGCATCCTGCTCGAACGGCCCGGCCCGCCCGCCATGGACGGCACCACAGCCCAACAGGCCATCGAGGTTCTCACCAAAGGCGCCGCAGGCGGGTGGCTCGCCCTCGAGACCGACGACGTTCACGGCCTCTACAACCAACTCGTCCAACGCGGAGTCGACATCACCGACGAACCCTCAGAGAAGCCATACGGCGTCGACTTCGGTCTCCGCGACCCGTTCGGGAACCGGATCCGCATCGGTCAAATCAAGGCCAGCTGACCGTGTGCATCGAACCACCGGTGTTGCGCATCACCACCACCCTGCAAGCTCGTGGACCGGCAGCAGCCATCGTGTTGTCCCCCGAACAACTCGCCAGCATCGCTGGCACCGCGAAGTCCCCACCGGTGCGTGTGACAGTCAACGGCGCCACCTTCGAAGGGCGAGTCGGGAGCATGGGTGGCGAATCCTTGATCGGATTCAACCGAGCCGTTCGCGAGGCCCTCGGAGTTGCAGCCGGTGACATCATCGACGCAGAGATCGTCGTCGACGGTGAGGATCGCGCCATCGACATCCCCGCAGCCCTGACTGCAGCGCTGGCGACCGACAAGAAGGCCAAGACCGCGTTCGACGCGCTCGCCCCCTCTCGCCGCAAGGAAATCGCCCGCCAAATCGCCGAAGCCAAAAAGCCACAAACCGCAGCCGACCGACTCGCACGAGCACTCGAACAGCTTCGCAGCGACAGTTGAGCGACCTGAGACTGTTGGTCGGGCGGGCTGGCATTCCGAGCTTGCGGTACGGCCCGGTGACGTCGCCCTCGTCCATCGCCCCGACGAACTGGTGCCGGTCGAAGACGTCGCCGTCACCGCCAGTACACTCGCGCTGATAGCGCTCGACATCTGCGGCATTGCGATCTGGCAACATGGCAGACTCGACGGCCCGCAACCGGGCGACGGGGTCGAGGTTCCCATGCTCGGAAATCAGCTGACCTTTGGTCGGGTGGACGCCCATTCGTTTGCGACTTGTTCACGTAGCTCGTGGCGAGTCCAGTAGTCGATGATGGTGACGGCCATGGACTTGGCTGCGTCGAGCAGGCAGCGGTCGGTGGCCGGGTATCGACGCGGCGGTCATTTCGAGTGTGTGTCCTGCGCAGCGTGTGCCGACGTCGAGCACGGCGCGGATGACTGGCAGCACGTGGCTGACGCTGCCCATGTCGGCAGATCCGGCGGCCTCCATGAGCACGTCGGCCGGGTCGAGGAAGACACGTCCGAGCAACTCGGCGTTGCGGCGGAAGGCCGCTGCGAGGGTGCGGTTCGACCGCAGATCGAGGTACCCGCCGAGCGACTCGATGGTGCCGGTTGCTCCCACTTGGCGGGCGGCGCCCTCGAGGCAATCGATGACACGATTGCGAAGGCCGTCGACTCGTGCGGCGGTGCGCGCCCGGATTCGGTAGCGGGCGGTGGCCTGGGCTGGGATCACGTTGTCGGCGATGCCGCCGTCGGCGATGATGCCGAAGAACCGTTTCTCGATGCCCAGGTTGGCCCCGACCATCAGCGCGCCCTGGGCGAGCCGAGCACGAGTGCATCGAGCGCGTTGATGCCAGAGCGTGCCCACGATGATGCGTGCGCCGCGCTGAAGTGCATGGTGATGATAAGCGTTCCGTTGGAGAGGTAGGGGACGACTTCGTCGTTGGCCGGTTCGCGGTGGACCATCATCGCGACGTCGGCGTCATCGAACGCGCCTCGCTCGCGTAGTCGCAGCCTGCGGCCGCCGCCTTCCTCGGCCGGGGTCCCGAGGATCGTGACCCGACCGCCGAGGGACTCCGCCAGCGGGGCGAGCGCGATGCCGGCGCCTACCCCGGCGGACCCGATGATGTTGTGCCCCGCAACCGTGTCCGATGCCCGGCAGTGCGTCGTACTACGCAACAGATCACGACATCCGGTCGTTCCGCAGTGCTCGGTGGCATCGTGATCCACGTCGGTCCGACGTCGACGGTTTCGCGATCGGTGATTGCGCATTCGGTTCGATACCGATTGCGGTGAGTGGCGCGTTCGCCGAACGTGCTGTGGTCCCCGTGGCCAACACGGCACTGCTACCCGACAGGCTGCTCAGGTGCGCTTGACGGCCTGACAAGTACGCCGACCCGAAAAGCTCGCCTGGCGGTTTCGTAGAGTGATGTGGTGCCGCAGCCGGAGCTCCCCCACTGGACCGCCGCGCAGAGACAGCGCATCGAGGAACTTATGGACGAATACCGTCTGGTCTTCATGACTCGCTCCACGGCCTGACCGAACAAGAGGCGCGTCGCCGGTTCGTGCCCTCGAAAACGACACTGCTCGGCCTCGTGAGCACCTGACATTCGTCGAGGGAGTGTGGTTCGACCAGGCGGTCACGAGCCGGTCGTACGACGAGATCGGGATCGCTGGGACCGTCGACGGTTCATTCACTCTGACCCACGCCGACAGGATCTCAGCAGTTCACGCTGCCTGCCGGGCTCGCTGGCAGACGTCACGGAACAACGTTGCGGGACTACGGAGCGACGAGATGGTCGCCGGTCGAAGCGCCCTTCCCGTTTGGGCGCTGCAGTTGCAAGTCCTCCGCGAACTCGCACAGCACGCTGGCCACGCCGACATCTTGCAAGAACAGATTCCCGCAATGCGGTCGTCGGGTAGTTGATCGAACGGCGCAGGCCGGCCCTCCGCCAGCGCCGTGAGGTCGGCCGTTAAGGCTAGCCCGCACAGGTCGTCCTCGTTTCGCCGAGTTGGGGCTCATGTGCTGGTTGGGTCGCTGTCGCCGGGCCAGGTCCATCGTGGTACTTCGCGGAGTGGGTGGAGTTCGTCGTCATTGGTGGCGTTGGAGTTTTGCATGGCGACGCGTGTGCCGAACTCGGCGTGTTCCCGTACGGCGTTACGGAATGGTGGGTCGGTGGGCATGTTCGCGTCGTCGAGCGCTCGGAGGTAGAGCTCGACGAATCGGGCGCGTTGTGGTTCGGTGATGTGAAGTCCGCGGTGGACGTCGATGAGGTGGAGGAATCCGCCGAGTTCGGTGGTGAAGCGGGACGGACCGCCGAATGACTCGGCGGTGAACGCAGTGAGGTGGTCGACATGGTCGGGTTGCCCGGCGCCGAAGAGGGGTTGCAGGAGGTCGTCGTGAAGGACAAGGTTGTAGAAGTGGGATTCGAGGCGGTGGAGGCCCTCCTCGCCGCCGGCGTGTTCGAACAGGGTCGGCATGGTGATCCTCTTTCATCAAGTTCGGTGGGGTCGGCGATGATCGTGACGTGGTGGGGTGAAGGTCATGTTCGTGCTGATGTGTCAACGCGTTGACCAACAGGGATGTTCATGTGCGGCGGGACCGGAGGGTGTCGCCGAGGATGTGGATGCCGTGGTTGATGGCTTGTTCGCTGACGCTGCCGAACCCGACGACGAGTTGGGGTGGGTGGGTGGTGTGGTTGGTGCGGTAGCCGCTCATCCCGTAGACGCGCACCGCTCTTGCAGCGCAGGCTTCGACGACGTGTTGTTCGTCGGTGTCGGCGGGAAGTTCGATGACCGCGTGGCAGCCGGCGGCCATGCCCGAGAGGTGGGCGGTGGGGGCGTGCGCAGCGAGTGCGTCGGCAAGTATGGTCCGTCGTCGTGCGTACACGGATCGCATGTGGCGCAGGTGTTTGTCGAAACGTCCGGACTCGATGAGCGTGGCGAGGGCGAGCTGGTCAAGGCCGGGGGCGCCGCGACCGAGAAGCTGTTTCTCGGTGACGATCGTGTCGGTCAGATCGGGGGGTGTGGTGATCCAGCCGAGTCTGAGCGTGAGCGCGAGCGTTTTGGACACGGACCCCATGGCGAGAACGCGGTCGGGGGCGAGTCCTTGGATCGATCCAACGGGTTGGCGGTCGTATCGGAATTCGGCGTCGTAGTCGTCCTCGATCACGTACGCGTCGGTGCTGCGGGCCCATTCGATGAGTTGCTGGCGGCGCCGCGGGGACAGCGCCACACCGGTCGGGCATTGATGCGCCGGGGTGACCACGACGGCTCGTGCTGCAGTGGCAGAGAGGGCGTCGACGTCGATGCCGTCTTCATCGACTGGAACGGCGACCGAGTTGAGGCCGGCGCGAGAAGCGATGATGTCGTGGTCGACTGGTCCTGGGTCTTCCAAGGCAACCGTGGTGACGCCGGCCGATGCCAACGCATGAAAAACGACGTTGAGTCCGTGACGGAACCCGGGGCATGTCACGACATGGTCAGCGGCGATGGTCGACGCTCGGACACGGCGCAGGTACCCAGCGATGACGTCGCGCAGCACGCTGTTTCCGGCGCCGGTCTCGTCGCCGAGGTCGCCGAGGGTGATCGTTTTTGTGGCGATGCTGAGTGCCCATGCCCAGTCCCGGATCGGGAACCTGGCCAGGTCCGGCACGCCGTACTCGAAGTCGACATCGAACCGTGGTGGGGTTGTCGTGGTGTCCGGTGGAATCGGCGCAGTTGCCGGTGCGGGGTAGGCGACGTGGGTGCCGGATCCGATGTGTGATGCCAGGTAGCCCTCGGACTCGAGTTGGGTGTAGCACTCCACGACCATCCCGCGGGACACGTCGAGCTGGGTGGCGAGTTCGCGCGATGACGGCAGACGTTCGCCGTTCGTCAGCCGACCGTTGCGGATCGCGTCGCGGAGTTGCTGTTGGATTTGGCTGCCCAACGTGCGGGGCGCGGATCGGTCGACGCTCAGCAGCAGTTCTGGTCCGATGCCAACCCAGTCCACAGCCACGGCGAACAACGTATCGAGTGAGGCGTTCAGCTGGCCGGGTCTGCGTCGGCGGTGATCTCGACGGTGTATGAGGTGATCGCCGCCAACTTGCCGTCTCTGAAGTCGTAGATGTCGCACGAGGCGACCGTCGACGGTTCGTCGCCGTCGAGGTAGTCGGCTTGCGCATCGATCACCACGCAATCGGTGGTGGCGATCGTGCGGAAACGGGTGAAGGTCGTTCGGATCGTGTGGAGGTACGCGGACGACTCGTTGCAAGCGTCGATCACAGCTTGTCGTCCGATGTGGTGTTGTCCGCCGAGGTTTCGCCACTCGATATCAGAGGCGAACTGGTCGAACGTGGTCGCGAACTGGTGGTGAGAGAACGCCTCGGCGATCTCGATCTGGGTGGTCGTCATGATGGATCCTGTTCGTTGTCGGGTGGACTGAAAGGTGGTCGGTCGTCTTGGTTTGCGGTGGGCCGTGATGCCGTTGGGCGGAGCTGGCCGTCAGGGCTGTGGTTGGAGGCGGATCTCGACGATGCCGGACGCGAAGAGGCGGACCCCGGTCCGTTCCATTTCGAGGCGCGGTGTTCCCGGACGGAACAGCGCGACACCAGCGCCGAGCACGACCGGGTTGAAGGCAAGCCGGTACTCGTCGATCAGGTGATGCTCGCTCAACGTGGCCGCGAGGCCGGCACTGCCCAGGATCAACAGGGTGCCGCCGTCACCGGCACGCAGTGCGCCGACCTCGCCGACTGGGTCGTTGCTGATTGTGGCGTTCCGCCACGTTGTCGTGCGTGGTGTTCGCGAGAACCCGATCTTGTCGATCGCGTTCATCCGCTCCGCGACTGCGTCGCTCTGGTCGGGCCAGAATCCGGCCATCCCATCGAATGTGATCCGGCCGAACAGCAGGATGTCTGCGGCGTCGAGTGTCTCGACCGAGTAGTCGAACCACTCCTGGTCCGCTCGGAACCAGTCGATGCGCTCGGCGCCCTCGCCGGTACCGTCGAACATGGCGTCCAACGACATCATCGCGGAAAACACCACCCGATTCACGAGGCACCCCCATCAACGCTCGCACACTGTTCGGCAAGCCACTGATCGTGTGCTGCGCACACCCGTGCCCACAGATCTGTGACCGCCCGGTCTGGTGTGAGCCGGAGCCCGAACAGGTCGCCGAGCGCGTCGAGCCAATCCCGGCATGTGGCGAGTGTGTGGCCACCACGACTGGTCAGGTCGTGCTGGGGGCGCGCAAGATCAGCGTGGAACGCCCTCGCGGTCGTCTCGTTGATGGCGGCGAGGTCGAGCTGGATACGTGGGGGGCGTTCGCGTCCGAGGATCTGTTGCGTCAAGTTGTGGTCGAGCGGATGTTGGCCGGTGTCGCGACGAGACGTCACGAGCTGGTCGGTGAGCCGGTCGGCCAGACCGGCACGGCGGTGTCGAAGTCGGCGGTGTCACGCCGGTTCGTTGCCGCGACGACGTCCGCGGTCGCTGAGCTGCTCGAAGCGGACTTGTCCGGTCTGGACACGGCGGTGTTGATGATCGACGGGTTGAACATCGCCGGCGAGATGATCGTCGTCGCCCTGATCATCACCGCCGACGGCACGAAGGTCCCGGTCGGGTTACGGCTCGGTGACACCGAGAACAGTGTCGTCGTCAAGGATCTGCTCGCCGATCTCGTTGATCGCGGGTTGCGGTTCGAGCATGGCATCCTCGCCGTCTTGGACGGCTCCAAGGCTCTCCGCAAGGGTGTCGCCAAGGTGTTCGGGGCGAAGGCGATCGTGCAGCGCTGCACCCTGCACAAGCGCCGCAACGTGATCGACTACCTCCCCGTCGCACGCCGCAAAGCAATGGACAAACGGCTCGCCGGCATCTTCGCGAACGCTGACGCCGAGGCCGGGCTGCGAGACGCCCGCCGTCTCGCGGCACAGTTGAAGCGGGATCATCCCGACGCGGCCGGGTCACTCCTCGAAGGACTCGAGGAGATGTTCACCGTTGCCCGACTCGGGATCACCGGAGCGTTGCGCCGGTCGTTGACGAACACGAACTGCATCGAGTCGATGATCTCCACCGTCCGCGTTGTCACTCACCGAGTCAAGAACTGGCACGACGGCGACATGAAGAAGCGATGGATCGCGACCGGAATGATCGAAGCCCAACGCACCTTCCGCCGCGTCCGCGGACACACCCAGATGACCGACCTCGTCACCCGGATCGGTCACGCCATCAACCCTGCAACACCCACCATCTACACTCAAGAAGTTGCCTGAGCAACACCAGGATCACCATCCCACTTCAACAACAAACGGGACATCCTCCATGCGCGTAGGATCGGTTTCCAACAGGGGCTCCTCGACACTGGCCGGCGTAAGACACCGTCAGCGTTGCAGACCCCCGTCGAGGGTCGAAATGACGTCAAAGGTATAGGCAACGGTCACGTCGTTCTCGGCGAGCGTGGTTGATCGGTTGTACGTACAGACTGGCACCACATACGAAACTCATCGCCGGCAGAGTGGCCACCGGTCGTGGAGGCCCGGGTTCGGCAAGACCGTGCATGTCGGTTCGCGGCCGGTCGTATTACCCGTGGTGGACCTCTACCAGGTCGGCATCAGTGTGGGTCGCTGGCTGTGGGTTGGTGGATGTGAAGGGCTCACCCGTTGGGATAGGTGGTCGCCGCGACCAGTACGAAGGTCGAAGCGGTCGGTAGGCCTGCGAAGATGGGAAGCCCCTCGCCGTAGGCGATCAGGACACGCACAGCATCGCCAGGTTCGACCGCAAGGTCGCCTTCGTCTGCGGTGCCGGCAGCGGCATCGGAGACGAGGTGTGCCGCCGTGAGCCTGGTGCCGCAAACGGCGTTACGAGGCGTGTCGGCGGCCAAGGAGGCCAAGGATGAAGTCGCGGTTGACAATGACGCGGGGCGGGAGCGGCGGGTGGTGTTGGTTACCGCTCGAGAAGTTGATCTGCGGGTCGGGGGCAGGGCGTGGGTCGGTGAAGACGTCGGCGAGCCAGAGGGTGCGTTCGCTGAACCAGTAGCGCAGCATGCTGACGTCACCGCCGGCGATGTCGACAGTGCACCCTTCGGCGGTGATGAACCCCGCCCACGACAGATGAATTCCGTCGTACTGGCCGGCGACCGAGCGCCAGTCCGGCACGACATGTCGACGCACCGACGCCCGGGCCGCTCGCTGACCGGGCGCCGCGAGCAACTGGGAAATGTGGTGGAGGTGCTGGTTGATGCCAGGCAACTCCCACCCCGGATGTGGTGAAGCCTGGCGTGGATGGGCTGTCACTAGCCGAGCCCAGTCCTCCGGCCGGTGGATCTCGTACACGTGCGCTTCTGGTCGCACCGGCATCCGCCATCGCGTGATCGGGCCGGCCTCGAGTTCCCAGGCGGCCGCCATCTGCACGAGCGCCTCGGGTGGCGGGCCGGTGGCGGTCCACAGCCCACCCCAGGTGAACTCGCCAGCCCCGTAAACGTCGTCGAAGCGGTCGAACAGCGGCGCCAGAGATTCGATCCACGGATGGCCGTCGGTCCACCACTGCTGAGTGGCATGGTCGAGCGGCGCGTGCAGTTCGTCTGCGAAGCGTTCGGCAACCGCCTCCGCAATTGCAAGTCGCATCGGCGCACGGTGGTACGCAACAGCAACGGTCGATGGCGCGTCGCTGATCCACGGTCCCCCGTATGTCGACCCGGCGAGCACAGCAAGGTCGACGAACGCTCCGAACGTCATCGTCTCGACCATCTCCGCCGCCGAAGCCACCGACGCCGGCGACGTCTCGAGCGACAACGCAAACCCCTCGCCTCGCCGGGTGCGCGATTCCAACATCGCCAGCAACGTCACTCCCAACGGAGACGCCACCATCGCCTCGACGAACCCATCGACCGCTGCCACGCTTCCACCGTACGTCAGCGACGATCAGCCATCGACGCCGTTTCCTCTGCAGTCGAGCCGAAGTGCCTCAGGTGGTCGCGACGATGATCAACTGGGTCACGGTCATTCGCCAGAGGTGCCCACAAGCACTTTAGATACGTGCGGCTCGGTGGCAGGGCAAACGTTGCCGGACACGGCGCTGAATGTCCCGCGTCAGAGGTTCATCAAGTATTTCCTTGAGGCTGTCGAGGATCTAATCGTCCGTCTTGTGCCAGACGAGCGGTTTCGGGTTGGTGTTCGCAGGCGGCGATCCAGGCGTTCAAGTCGGCGGTGAGCGCAGCGATCAACCTATGCGCCGAGCGTTTGAGCATTTCGCTTGTGAGCTCGGCGAACCGGCGCTCGACGACACCCTCGTCGGCTGGCTACGCGAAGAGAGTGCATCGTCAGCCACTGACCACAAGCACTTAACGTCGTTCCAACCGAGCCCTCCGACGAGCGACGAACGAGCCCATGCAGCATCTCCTCCCAATCTCCTCCCAATCACAGAGGCGAATGGCGGTCACGCATGGTCACTGGAGGTCAAGCCGAGCCCGCCGAAACATCTTGTGCCTCGCTCTCTACCAGGTAGTATCCCCTGGTAGAGAGCCGATTCGCAGAGCGCCCCCGGCAGGAATCGAACCTGCGACCTGCGGTTTAGGAACCCTCCAGTCACAACCAGCGTTCGACCAGGTCAGCGGCAGTGGCGATGGGGGTTGGACTAGTGTCATCCCACAGCCTTCCCAAAACTGCCGGCCACTCGCGGTCAATGACGGTGAGATGGCTGGGGGTGATGCGTGATGAGCCGGCCGATGCAAGTCGTGAAGATCTACGGGGTCCAGGATCGCCGGTCGACCACGCAGGCGAAGCTGCCGTGGGTGGTCCGATACACGATCGATGGCCGCCACCGGTCGAAGTCGTTCCGCACCCGCATCGAAGCCGACCGGTACCGCGGTCGCCTGCTCCAAGCGGTGCAGGACGGCGGACGATTTGACGAGTTCAGCGGTGAACCCGACGCGTGGCAGACACCACTCGGCGACCTCGGTGTGCACGAGTGGGCACGGCGATGGCTGACCGAGCAATGGGCGGAGTGGCAACCACGCACCCGGACCTCCGCGGTCGAGGCACTCGCCCGGTTTGTCACCCTCGCTGTCAGCGGGAACGCTGTTCCGCCGGAGGCGTTGCGCGTCTACCTGTACACGGCGCTCGTGCCGGGTTCCGACGCCGGATGGAATGTCGGGCTGGAGCGGTGGATGGGCAAACACTGCCTTACGCTCGGAGAGCTCGATCGGGAACGGATCGCCGACATCGACCGGCGACTCGCCCTCAAACTCGACGGGTCGCAAATGGCGGCGAACACCGCGAACCGGATCCGAATCGTCGCCCGCGCCTGCATCCACTCCGCGATCGCCGCTGGCGCAGTCTCGGCGGATGTGTGGCCGCAGCGATCGAAGTCACGAGCGCGCCGCAAAGTCGCACGAACGAAACGAAATGTCGACATCCGCACGTTGCCGTCGCCGGCGGTGATGGCCGCGGCGATTGACGCGATCGTCACCCAACAACCGGGCAGCAAGACGTACCGGGTGATGACCGCTGTTGCCTACTACGCCGGTCTACGACCGTCCGAGGTTGTGATGCTCCGCGTCCGATCCGTCGATCTGCCCACACAGGGTTGGGGACGTGTCGAGGTCACCGAGGCGGACATCTCCTTCGATGAACCCGGCGAACCCAAGACTGGCCCGCGCAGTGTGCCCATTCCACCCGCGCTCGTCAACATCGTGCGCGAGTGGATGGCCGTCAACGGACTCGTCGCGCCGGAGCGGTTGTTGTTCCGCACCCGCAACGACACCATGCCGAGCGGCTCCAACTGGTCCCGCGCGTGGCACCGCGCATTGGAGTCCGTCGGCCAGCCCCCACTGCGCGTCTACGACTGCCGACATGCCGCCGCGACGACCTGGCTTCGCGCCGGCATGCCCCTCGGCGAGGCCGCTCGACGACTCGGTCACTCCGTCGAAACCCTCGTCTCCACCTACGTCGGCGCCCTCGACGACGAACAACACATCGCCAACCAACGACTCGACGCCTACTTCGATTCCACAGCGCTGGCGATGCCGAATCGACAGTCCGCGTCACGAGATGGAGTGAAATAGGGCGAGGAGTTTGCGACGTCTGGTCGGAGTCTGCGTGGCGCGAGCCGTGTCATTAACGGTTCAGCTTCAGAAACCGTGGACGGACGGCCTCCGGCGAACCGGAGACCGTCCTACGGTCCACGATGCGGTCAACGTGGAACGGACCGCGTGAGTGGTCATCGTATGTTGGCGTTACCCGGCTGCGAAGTCGGACAAACGTGGCTGATAGGTCAGGGAAGCGCGTGAACCTCGATGGTCATTGCTCCACATTCTTCCGGGATCCAATCAATCTCGAACGCGGGCGGAGTCGACCTCTTAGTCGCATTTGAAACGGTGTCGCAGAGTGTCCTCTGGTCCAGACAGTCGCCACTCGCCGCCAGTAAATCTCAACTGCGCTCACGCCCCAGTCGACTTTCGGGACTCCGTGGACGCTTGACTCGCTCCGCGTGGGTCGCGGCCGGAGCCAACGGCTGCTGCTCGAGTCGCTAGCCGAGCGCGTAGATCGGAGTCTTCGGCGATGCGGCGGCCGGCGCTGAGGAAGGAATCGCGGACGACTCGTGGGGTGCGGTCGTTGTCGAGGGCGTTGACGCCCATCGTTTTGAGAGTCGCGGCGTCCGGCTCGAAGATGTGTACATCGATTCCTGCGCTTGTCAGGCTGGCGCATTCGGCGCGGAGCCTTCGCCCGTGCGCTGCCCGCAGGCGGTGTGTGGGTCGTTTGCGCAGAACGTTCGATTGGCCCGACATGGGTGAGAGCACGAGCGCGGTATCGATGCCGGCGTCAAGGAGGAGTTCGGCGTTGGTGGGCGAATGAGCTCCACCGTCGATGTAGCGGTGGCGGTCGATGGTGACGGGTTTGAATAGGCCTGGGATGGCGCACGAGGCTGCGATCGCTTTGCCAGGGCTGACGGCGATGTCGTCGCGCCCAAAGACCACGCGGCGTGCATCTGCGGTCCGCACCGCTGTGATCCAGAGTGGCTGGTCGGGCCAACCGTCGAGCAGGCTGTCGATGCGTTCGAGGTTCGCGGAGGCATCGATCCAGCCGTGCGGCAGCAGCGCAAGAGCTGCAGTGTTCACCCGGAGCTGTTTGAGACTCAGGAGTTGTCGCCACATTGCCCGCGGTGGTAAGCGCAACCGGGGGACGCTCGGGGCGATTCGGTGCCGGGTTGTGCGCATGTCGTCGAGGATTCTTCGGCTCATTCGGCCGGCTGGGAGCGCCTCGACCGATGAGCCCCAGGCGGCGAGATCGTCCGTCGTCAGCCCGGCGCGAAGCAAACCGGCAACAATGCTTCCGGCTGACGACCCAACGATGACATCGGCAGAATTGGGGCTCCATCCGAGATCGTGATGGAGCGCAAGCAGCGTTCCGGCGTGAAACGCTGCGCCGCTGGCCCCTCCCGCGCCGAGCACGAGACCGATGCGCGACGTCAAGTCCGGCTTCGCGTTCACGCGGTCGTGCCGTGCGCTGCTTGCACGGGTTTGGACTCTGGCGAGCCGGGCTGGCGCAGGTAGATCCTGAGGAGCACGATTGCGGCGAAGGCGAGGACCTCAGACTGCCAGTTCTGGAGTGATTCGAACCAGAAGCGTGACAGCGTCAGATACGACCAGGTTGTCACCCGTTCGGCGGAGTCGGCGGAGGCCAGTCCGAGGTTGTACTCGCGACTCGCGGTCCAGGCGTGAAGCAGGAACGATGCTGAGAACAGTGCGAAGAACGCGCCGGTGCGAGAGTTGCGGTACAGCGCCAGCCAGGCCCCGCCGCGACGCCCCGGCGACGGGGCGTCGGGGTCGGTTTGATCGTCCTTCGGGTCGTCGTCTTGTTCGATCGAACCTTCGAGAGGCTTGGATTCGGCCGACCCCTTTTGGCGAAGTTTCACGGTGAGCACGCCGAAGGTGCCCATCTGGTGGAACTCGGATTCGCAGTTCTCGATGGCGGCCTCGCCGAAGTGCGCTGTGCCGAGGTAGGAGACGAACGTGACGGGAGGTTCGTGTTCGAGCTGGCGTTCGTGGTTGAAGGTGTGGTACCCGGTGGTGGTCTGCCCTGCGAGCCAGATCAGCAAAAGACAGCCGACGATGGTGAGCCCCAGGCTGTCCTCGAGTAGGAAGCGACGCACCAGAATTCGCTACCCCGACCGCCAATCGACAAAACTTGGTCGAGCAATTCCCGTTTCAGGCTCGGCGGAGGAGGAGTAGGGCGATGTCGTCCGCGGGGTCTTGGTGTTGAGTGAGTGCGGCCACGAGCGTGTCGCACATGGCTTGTGGATCAAGGTGTCGCGTGTTGGCGACTGCGGTTACGAGTCGGTGCAGGCCGTCGTCGATGGGTTCGCAGCGACGTTCGATGAGGCCGTCGGTAAACATGAGGATCTGGTCGCCGGCTTCGAACGGGATGGTGTGGCTCACGCCCGTCCCACTGGATCGGAATCCGAGGAGCGGTCCGCGTCCTTCTTCGATGATCTGTGGAGGTCCGCCAGCTGGCGCCCAGATGAGTGGGAGATGTCCGGCGCTCGCGTACTCGGCTTTGCCTTCCGGGTGGAGAGCGATGTAGGCAGCTGAGGCGGCGAGGGTATCGGCGCCGAGGCTGGCGTAGAGGTCGACCGCGCTGAGGACGTGACAGGGCTCGGGGTCGTTGGCGACGGCCGTGGCGAACGATGCGCGCAGTTGCCCCATCGCTGCTGCCGAGGCGAGACCGTGGCCGACCGCGTCGCCGATGATGGCGGCGATGACCCCATCGCCAGCGGGGAGGACTTGGAACCAGTCGCCGCCGATTTCGAGTCCGCTCGCCGGAACGTAGCAGGCCGCGATGTGCAGCCAGTTGGGCGTCGGCGGCAGTGTTGAAAGCAAGCGGCGTTGCAACTCGAGCGCGATGGAGCGTTCCTTCTCGTAGAGCGAGGCGCGCTCTAATGCGCCGGCGCAACGAGAGCCGAGGGTGATCAACATCGACGACTCCTCCGATGTCAGATTGCTATCGCTGTCGAAGCTGAAGACGAGCGAGCCGACGGTGCGGTTCATGATCCGCATTGGTGTCGCAGCGACGATGCGATCGGCGCCGACTGCTGCGATCGAATGGCGCACGACTCGCCCGTCGGCGATTGACTGGCACGCGGCTTCCAGCTCGGCCGAGCAGCAGGTTTGATCAGCGTCGCCGACTGTCTCGCGGACCTCGAGGTCGCCGTCGTGGCCGACGAGAAAGGCAGTCCCGCTGAGGGCTCCAATGCCCTTCGAGCCATGCACGAGTGCGGCATGGACTACTTCGTCTGCCGTCGCCACCGAAGCGATGTGTCCGCTGACGTCCTGCAACGTTTCCAACGCGACGCGGCTGCGGGTTTGGCGTTGGAACAGCACGGCGGTGTTCAAGGCGGCCCCGGCGCGACCGGCGATCTCGTTGACCAGTTCGAGATCCGAGGCCGAGAAGGCGGGATCGTGCTCTCCTCGGATGAGTTGCAATGCGCCGAGCGTACCGAGTGGACCAACGAGCGCGACGGTCACCGCCGATGACAGCCCGGCTTCGGCGAGGACGTTTCCTCCGGGCAGGCTGAGCATCCGGGGATCGACACGTCGGATGACTTCCGTTCGCCCGGTTTTGATCACGCCCGCTGCGCCCCAGTTGGCATCTGGATCGTACGGGTAGTCGCGCTGGACCTGCTCGGCCCAACGGATCTTGTCCGGATCACGGTGAGAGACGAAGATGGCGGGACGACGTCGCGGGCGATCAACCGAGACAACCATTGTGCACCATTCGGCGAGCTCGGGGATCACGGTGGTCGTGACCCGGTCGGCGATCTCGCCGATATCAACCGAGCGAGCCAACACGTCGTTGATGCTCGACAAGTACTCGGCCCGCTCACGTTGGCGGCGCTCGAAGTCCAAGAGCCTGGTCCGTTCCTCGACCTGGCGATGCCGCTCGTCAATGTCGATCGCCAGCCCGAAGGCGCCCACCACCTGATCGGTGTCGGCATCGATGATGACATCGCCGATGCCTTCGATCCAATGCACACTGCCGTTTGGCCAGACGCAACGGTGATCGAAGCGGAACGGCTGACGGTTGCCGACAGCCGCGAGGATTGTGTCCTGGACGGCCTGGCGATCTCGGTCGTCGATCCGATCGATCCATGCCTGGAAGCTCCCTGCGAAATCGTCTTGCGAGAGTCCGAACAGGTCGGCGACATGTTCATCCCAGGTGACGGCCCCACTTGAACGGTCCCACGACCACTCACCCATGTTCCCCGTAGCGAGCGAGGCCTTCAACCGCAGCGCCGCTTGAACGGTCTCGGCCGAAGCGGCCAGCTGCCGGTCGCGGGCGTCGCGAGTGGCTGCCAACCAGATGCCCAATCCTCCCCCCAGGGCTGTGGTCGCGATCGTCACCCAGTGTCGACGCGTCCCGGCGACGTCGTCGGCCCATCCCAGCGCCGCGGCCGCCGCCGTTGCGAGTGCTGCGACCAAGGCTGTGCCTCGGGGTGTCGCGCGCAGTGAAGTAGTGAGCGGCGCGACCACCAAGATCGGGATGAGAACGAGAGTCGAGCGAGTCCATGAATCGGCGATTGCGATGACGGCACAGGCGGCAAGGCCCGCCCAGATGTACCGGCTGACGCCGACGCCGCTGTCCCCTGCGATTTTCACCGGGAGAGTCTTTCAAGTGGCGCCGAGTAAGACAAGAGCAAACCGAACTCAACGAGCTCAATCTGCCAAATGGGCCGGAACCTTCAGACACGCTCCGAAGGGGCCCTGATCGCTTGATCCAGTCTCGGTGGCGGCTCATCCGTCGAGGGTTAGGACGGCGTGCACGTCTGCTGGGGCCACTCTACGAGGCTCGCCTCGTTCGGTGATCAGCCTGGCCGGTCAAGCGAGTCGACATGTTCGATTCGGTGGCCAACTGGGAACAGATCGCCAGGACTGCGTCGCATGACGCGTGCAGAAGGGGGAGAGGTGCACCTCTGGTCGATGCGAACGAGCTTCGCGGTGCCGGGCGCGTCTCCCGTCGAAGTCATTGGCTCATACCGACGGGCCGAAGCTGACGACGTGGGAGACGGGGGAACTCGTCAGGCCGCACGGCGTATCGGAGTATTTGCGCAGACTGAAATCTTGGCCGTGGGAACGAGGGCGTTGTGAGCACCGACGACAGATCGCCCGAACGCATGGTGGCGGTCGTGTGGCCGGCCGACCGATTCCTGGGCAGGTACGTTGCGCTGGAGCTCGTTCGTCGTGGTTTCGACGTGGCGCTGATTGGTGAGGCCGAGTCCGTTCTCCGCGAGATCGCACTGGCCGTGCTGCATGCCGGCGGCCGGGCGCTTGCGTTGGAAGCATCTGCACAGGACTCTGCCACGGTCTCCGCAGCCGTCGCGCAGGTGCGCGAGCGGCTTGGCGCGATCGATGTGTGGACCATCCTCAACGCTGAGACGGCTGCACCGGAAGCAGACCACTCCAGGGCATCCGCGAGCTTGGTTTCAACCAGCGCCGGCGAGGTCGGATGGTGCCTGTCGGACGTAGCCGACGTGATGGGTGAGCGGAGCTGTGGCACGGTGGTTTCGGTCGAGTCGATCCTCGCCTTCGTTCCCTCTGCAACGCACCCGGAGCTGAGCTCGGCGGCTTTTGCGAGGCGGGCCCTACTTGCATCGCTGCGGCGTCGGGCTCTCGCCGACGACAAGCACGTGAAGTTCTGTTCGGTCTATACGGGTATTTTCGCTGACCCCGAGCCGGTAACCGACTGCATTGCCTTGGATCGCCAGGCTCGGCTCGTTGCTCGAGCCGCGAGCCGTTCCGCAGTCGACGGCCGGCGACAAAGATGTGTTTCGATGGCTACATGGCGCGCAGTCGTCGTGGCACGGTTGTTGCCCGGACTCGTCGAACAGTGGAGCGATCTGGCCTTGTCCGGGACCCCCCTTGCCTTTGATCCCTGGGACTGGCAGGAGCTGCGCCGGGCAACGAGAGGTCGACGCCGCAACATCGTTCGTGGCTGGCGGCCGACGCGACAGGTCACCTCGTGAACCGTGCGGTCACGTCCATCTGTCGGGTGATTGGCTCACCGGTCCTTGGGCCGTGCGCGGTGTTGCTGGTCGCCTTGCTCGCGTGGCCGGTCTCCAACTTGGCCACAGCGAGCGCCTCCCCAACCGGTCAACCCGATACGAGATCCGTGTACCTGCGAGATTGCGCATCGTGTCACGGCTCCGACGGCTCGGGCACGAGTCGGGGACCGACCTTGAAGGGTCAGGGTGCGGCGGGCGTCGACTTCATGCTCACGACAGGTCGGATGCCGATCGCGACACCGCAGACGCCGATGCAGCGCAGCGCTCCGTCGTATTCTCCTGACGTGATCCGCGCGCTCGATGAGTACGTCGCCGTGTTGCAGCCGGGTGGTCCCGCGATCCCGAACGTGGATGTGGACTCCGCTTCGCTGACCCCGGGCGGATCGATCTATCGCGAGCAGTGCGCCGCGTGTCATCAGGCCGCGGCCGAGGGTGGGGTCCTGCTGGGTCAGAACTCGCCGTCGTTGCTGTCATCGACACCGGTCCAGATCGCGGAGGCGATCCGCAACGGTCCCGGGACCATGCCGGTGTTCGGGTCGACCGCGATCCCGGATCAAGATGTTGCCGCAGTCGCCAAGTATGTCGTCGCGTTGCAGCATGTCGATGATCCTGGGGGCAATCCGCTCGGGCACCTCGGCCCGCTTCCGGAGGGCGCGGTTGCACTCCTCGCGATCGGGGCGATCGTGCTCGGGCTTCGACGGATCGGATCACGGACGTGAGAGGTTCGAGCACGGGCATGGAGCGGACTGCTCGGCGGGTCGTCACCGCTTCGTTCGGGGCGGCGACGGCTGCCGCGGTGGCGGTGATCGTGTTGTCGTTCGCTGGTCATTCGAGCACCCGGTTGGATGGAGTTCTGTATTGCGTCGCCTTCGCCGGCTTGGGCATCGGGCTGATCGTGTGGGCAAACGCGCTCCTCGGTGATGGTCAGCATGTGCAACAACGAGAACCCCTGCGGGGAGACGAGCCGGACACGGTGGCGGTCGAGACGGAACTGGCCCGCGACGGAGAACTGGAGCGCCGGGTGATGATCCGCCGATCGCTGTGGGTGGCCGGCGGAGCGATTGCTGCCGCGGTCGCTGTTCCGATCCGTTCGCTCGGACCGGCGCCGGGCCACAAGCTGCTGCGAACAGCGTGGACCGAAGGGGTCGGAGTGGCGACCGCAGATGGAACGCTGGTGAAGGCAGCGGATGTGCCACTCGACGGGTTGTTGACGGTTTTTCCGGAGACCGATCTCGGGTCCGCTGACGGCCAGGTCGTGCTCGTTCGGGTCGATCAGCGTTTGCTCCGATTGCCGAGGGACCGGCAGGGCTGGGCGCCCGATGGGTTGGTGGCGTACTCGAAGGTCTGTACCCATGCCGGGTGCCCGGTCGGGCTGTATCAGGCAGAGAGCCACCGGCTGCTCTGCCCGTGCCATCAGTCGGCGTTCGACGTCCTCGACAGTGCACGACCGCTCAGCGGTCCTGCGGCGTGGCCGCTGCCTCAGCTGCCGTTGGTCGTCGACGCGTCGGGGATACTGCGTGCTGCCGGTGGCCTCAGCGAACCCGTTGGACCCGGCTGGTGGAAGTCGTGACTGCGCGGGCGATCCTGTTGCGCGGCGGCTGGGTCGCGATGGCCGTCGGGGCCACAACCTTGTTGTGGGGGTGCGGGAGTTCTTCGCCGTCGACCGTCGATCCGCACTCGCCTGAGGCGAGCCACATCGCTGGACTGTTCTGGCTGATGCTGTGGATGTCTGTCGGCATCTACGTCTTGGTGTTGGGATTCGTCGTCGTGTCGTTCCGGGCGCGGCAGTCCACGTCGCGCGAACGCGGATCGGTTGGCGGCGCGTGGGATGTGCCGCCGATCGGCGATGTGTCCGATCGACGTCGAAGCGCACGTTTCATCATCGGCGGCGGGCTGGCGTTGCCCATCGTCGTGCTGATCGTCGTCGGCGTCGCAACAGTTCGGACCACGAACGCTGTCCGGAGCGGCCCGTCGGTGGTGAAGATCGATGTGCAGGCCGAACGGTGGTGGTGGCGTCTGACGTATCCGGACAACGGCGTGGTGACTGCCAACGAGATCCACGTGCCCGTCGGTGAATCGGTGGAACTGACGTTGACGTCGGACAACGTCATCCACAGCGTCTGGGTTCCCGAGCTGAACGGCAAGACCGATGTGATCCCCGGACAGACCAACCACATGACGTTCACCGCCGACGCCCCGGGCACGTATCGGGGTCAGTGCGCCGAGTTCTGCGGCATCGGCCACGCTCTGATGGCGTTCGTGGTCATCGCCGATCTCCCCGCCGACTATGCACGATGGCTCGCAGCGAACGAAGCGCCTGCGGTCGCTCCGTCAGCGGGAGCAGTCGCGCGAGGCGCGTCGTTCCTTGCTTCCAGTTCGTGCGCCGGGTGTCACAACATCGCGGGCACGGCTGCGGTGGGGACGCTCGGCCCCGATCTCACCCACTTCGGGTCGCGGACCTCGATCGGCGCTGACACCCTGCCAAACACTCCGGGCGATCTCAGCCATTGGCTGGCCGACACGCAGGGCGTCAAGCGTGGCGCGCTGATGCCCCAGATCGACCTGACCGACGCTCAGATCAACGACCTCGTCGCCTACCTCGAGAGCCTGAAGTGAGCCGATGAGTCTGCTCCACGACCGTCCGCATGCCGGTGAGCTCGACCCTGTCTGGGAGGACCGGCATGGCCTGATCGGCTTCTTCACCACCGTCGACCACAAACGCGTCGGCATGCGCTACATCTACACGTCGTTCTTCTTCTTCTTCGTCGCCGGGTTGTTGGCATTGGTGATGCGCGCCCAACTCGCCAAACCCAACGGTGTCGTTGTCGGTCCGGATCTGTTCAACCAGCTGTTCACGATGCACGGCACGACGATGATCTTCTTGTTCAACACGCCGGTGCTGGCCGGGTTCGGCAACTACTTGTTGCCGATGATGATCGGCGCCCGCGACATGGCGTTCCCTCGTCTGAACGCGTTCAGCTACTGGATCTTCCTGTTCGCCGGGATATTCATCTACATCAGCTTCGTGGTCGGCAAAGCCCCCAACGGGGGATGGTTCTCGTACGTGCCGTTGACGAACGCCACCTATTCCCCTGGCGTCAACCTCGATTTCTGGGGGCTCGGTGTGATCTTCGTCGGCATCTCCACGACGGCTGGCGCGGTGAACTTCATCGTCACCGCGTTCAAGATGCGTGCCCCCGGGATGGCGATCAACCAGTTGCCGATCTTCGTCTGGTCGATCATCGGGATGGCGTTCATGGTCGTGTTCTCCGTTCCGGTGCTGACGGTCGCGGCCGCGTTGCTCGAATCCGACCGTCTGTTCGGGACGGCGTTCTACGATCCGACCAGGGGCGGAAGTGCGTTGCTGTATCAGCATCTGTTCTGGTTCTGGGGGCATCCGGAGGTGTACATCCTGTTCCTCCCCGCGACTGGCATGGTGTCCGCGATCATCCCGGTCTTTTCGAGACGCAGGTTGGAGGGATACTTCTGGGTGGCGTCGTCGCTGATCGCGGTGGCGTTCATCAGCTTCGGGGTGTGGGTCCATCACATGTTCGCAACCGGTTTGCCGAGCACCGCTATGGGCGTGTTCTCTGCGGCGAGCCTCGTGATCGCGTTGCCGAGCGCGATCCAGTACTTCGCGTGGATTGCGACGATGTGGGAAGGCAAGATCAATTTCGAGCCCCCGATGCTGTTCGCACTCGGGTTCATGGTGATCTTCCTGCTCGGTGGCATCACCGGGATCATGGTCTCGTCGATGCCGTTCGACTGGCAGGCCACCGACAGCTACTTCATCGTTGCCCACCTTCACTACGTCCTCAACGGGGCGGTGGTCTTTCCGATCTTCGGGGCGCTCTACTACTGGTTGCCGAAGATGACAGGTCGGATGCTCAACGCCCGATTGGGCAGGTGGAGCTTCTGGATCATGTTCATCTTCTTCAACGTGTCGTTCTTCCCGATGCACGTCCTCGGCCTGCGCGGCATGCCGCGCCGCGTCTACACCTACCAGTCGTGGCTGGGCTGGAACTGGCTGAACATGATCGCGTCGGTCGGGGCAGCGGTGTTCGGCATCGGTACGGGCCTGACCTTGATCAACGTGCTGTGGAGTCGCAAGCACGGCGCGATCGCCGGCGACAACCCCTGGCGGGCCGACACGCTCGAGTGGTCGACAACGTCCCCGCCTCCGGACTACAACTTCGCCGCCGTTCCGATCATCGCCAGCCGTCATCCATTGTGGGACCAGCAGCCGCTTCCACTCGGCGTGTCCGGTCCTGAACTCGCGACCGAGAGCCTCGGGGTGACCGGTGCAGAGCAGCGACAGACACCGATCACAGGCGGGCTCGATGCCTCGCCCGAGTCCGGGATGACAGTGCCCCAGCCATCCGCGTTGCCGATCATGCTTGCGTTCGGCATCGCCGTGTTCTTCGCCGGGCTGCTGGTCTCCGCGCAGATCGTGTTGATCACCGGCGCGGCCATCGGTGTCACCGGCCTCACTCGCTGGGCGTGGCACACGGAGGTGGACAGGCCGTGAGCGTGATCGCCACACCGGGCACGACTCGCATCGACGACCGAACACGCCCGCCAGGTTTTTGGGGCATGGTCATCCTGATCGCGACCGAGGCAACGGTGTTCGGCGCGTTGCTGTCCGCGTACTTCTTCGTCCGCGCCACATCCGATACGTGGCCTCAAGGCGGCATCCGGCCACCCGATCTGTCCCGCATCTCGGTCTTCACCGTCGTGCTGCTGGCCAGCAGCCTGCCACTGTTCTGGGGCGAACGGGCGATCCGCAAGGGACGCGTCGGACAGCTCCGCATCGCGTTGTTCGCCAGTTTCGTGATGGGTCTCGCCTTCGTCGCCAACCAAGCGTTCGAGTTCGGCAGCCTCGAGTTCTCGGCGTCGGATAACGCCTACGCGTCTCTGTTCGTCGTCATCACCGGGCTGCACGGTCTGCACCTGATCGTCGGCCTGATCATGAGCATCGTCGTCCAAGTCAAGGCGTCGATCGGATGGTTCGACGCAAAGCGGCACCTCACCGTGACCGTGTTCGGGTTGTACTGGCACTTCGTCGACGTCGTCTGGATCGTCGTGTTCAGCTCGCTCTACCTGTCGGCACACGTGCGATGACCGCAACTGCGTCACCGACGATCACGGTCACCGACGAAGGTCCGAAGCTGTGGCTGATCACATTCGGAACGATCGGTCTGTGGCTCATCCACGTCGGCACGGAGATCTCCCTCGCCGGCTACAGCGGGACCCATCACCGCGTCGAATGGGTGATGAACGCACTCACGTTCCTGCTCGCGGCACTGGCCGCCTTGACGACGTTCGCGGCTTGGCGCGTCGTCGGCCGGCACCCTCAGGACGAGGGCCACGTCTCGCCCGATGGGCGGACTGCCTTCCTCGGGTGGTTGGGGGTGTTCATCGGGATCGTCGACGTCGTCCTGATCGTTCTCGAAGGCGTCTATCTGGTGGTCCTTCGTGGCTGAGCGGTTGTTGCCGGTCGAGATGGTCGGCGTCGCGCTTGCGTACGCTCTGTTTATTTGGCGTCGCGGCACCAAGGGTCCGAACCCGATCGAAACGGGTCGAGCGACATGCTTCATGGTCGGCCTCGGCACACTGGCACTTGCGTTGGTCGGTCCCATCGACACCCACTCGGCCAACACGCTGTCGTGGCACATGGTCCAGCACCTTCTGATCATCTCGGTCGCCGCACCGTTGCTGGCCGTCGGGCGCCCGGTCGAGTTGCTGTTCGAGTCGCTGCCGCACCGGTTCACTGCGCGCCGGATCTCGTGGCACGGCGCCTTGGGGACGGGCGTGGCCGGGGTCGCGGCATTGGTGACACTGGTCGTCTGGCACGTTCCGACGCTGTACGAAGCGGCCCTTTCGAGCGAGCCTGTTCACATCGTCGAGCACGCCACGCTGCTGCTGACGTCGATGTGGTTATGGGCTGCGCTCATCAGCGCTGAGAGCCGCGGAGTCAGTGTGCTGTGGCTGTTCGTTCTGACCTTGCCGACGACAGCGTTCGGTGTGGCGATGACGATCGCGCGCACCCCGTGGTACACCGACTACGTCATCACCACTCGGCCCGACGCAGTCAACGACCAACAATTGGCGGGTGTCGTGATGTGGGCGTTCGGTGGTCTCGCGGCCCTCGCTGGAGGCATCGCCCTGTTCACGACCTGGCTGCGCGGCACATCTGCGAGCAGCGCCGTACCCGATCGCCAGGACTCGTCGACGAGTGCGGCGTCGACATGTTGAAGTCCATCGTCCGGTGGGTCGACAATCGCGTCGGGACGACCAAGTTCACCCGCAAGTCGCTCAACAAGGTCTTCCCGGACCACTGGTCGTTCATGCTCGGCGAAGTCGCCCTGTACTGCTTCGTCGTCCTCGTCGCAACGGGCACGTATCTCACCTTCTTCTTCCATGCCAGCCTCGCAGACGTCGTGTACCACGGGTCGTACGTCCCGCTCGACGGTGCGCACGTCTCCGAGGCCTATCGGTCGGTGCTCCACGTCAGCTTCGATGTCTCGAACGGCCTGTTGATCCGCCAGATCCACCATTGGGCAGCGTTGGTGTTCATCGCTGCGATCGTCATCCATCTCTGCCGGATCTTCTTCACCGGCGCCTTCCGCCGACCGCGCGAACTGAACTGGTACATCGGGTTGACGTTGCTCCTGCTCAGCATCGTCAACGGATTTGCCGGATACTCGCTCCCCGACGATCTGCTGTCGGGCACCGGATTGCGGATCGCCTACTCCGTCATGTTGTCCGTGCCCGTGATCGGCACGAGGCTGGCGTTCTTGGTGTTCGGTGGCGAGTTCCCCGCGAACGACATCATCTCGCGGTTGTACATCGTCCACGTCTTCATCGTCCCCGGCATCATCGTCGCGATGCTCTCTGCCCATCTGGCGATCGTCTGGCGACAGAAGCACACCCAGTTCCCGGGTGCCGGCCGGACCGAGCACAACGTCGTCGGCTCGAGGTTGTGGCCGACGTATGCGCTGCGTTCGGTTGGCCTGTTCTTCGTCGTCGTCGCGGTACTTGCCGCGCTCGGCGGCCTGTTCCAGATCAACCCGATATGGCTCTACGGACCGTACGAACCGTCCGCCGTGTCGACCGCCGCGCAGCCCGACTGGTACATGGGCTGGCTCGAAGGTGCACTCCGCCTGATCCCAGCGGTCCGCATCCACATCCTCGGCTATCGCGTCCCCGAGATCATCATCCCTGGCGTGATCTTCCCCACGATCACCTTCGCGTTGCTGTTCGGATGGCCATCGATCGAGAAGCGGGCAACCCACGATGACGAAGACCACCATATCCTCGACCGACCACGCGACCGGCCCATGCGAACCGCACTCGGCTCGGCCACGCTTGCGTTCTACGGCGTGCTCTTCCTCGGCGGCGGGCAGGACGTGATCGGCCAGAAGTTCGACATCTCCGTTCAAGCTGTCACACTCGTGTTCCGAATCGCTGTCCTCGCGGTCCCGGCCGCTGTGGCGATCATCGCGTACAAGCTCTGTCGTGACCTGGCGGCAGACACGCCGCTCGCCGAGGCGAAACTCGCCGGTGAGCCGCCGGTCGAGCAGGAAGCACGCCAAACCGATCATGCGGTATGATCGTTCACCCCAGGCCGGTCGGTGCAGGCTTCTCATTCCGCGGATCGGGTGAGTCCGACATGTTTGCGAGCATCTCTCGGACGCCGTTGCGGAGCGATCTGGCGAGCAGGGTGCCCGCCACGATGAGGAAGACGATGTCGAGCATCGTGGTGTAATTGAACGTGATGCTCGTTTCGCGTACTTTGGCGTCTCGCACTGTCGGGGTGAGGTGGGTGACGCCGAAGATGATCTCGATCAGGTAACCGGTCGCCACCATCGCCACGTAAAAGGTGCCGGTGATCAACGCCGCCATCTTGCGGCCGTAGTACTTCGCGTAGATGACGATGATCGGGAGGATGATCAGGTCGGCAAAGAGGAAGCTGACGACACCGCCGAAGCTGATCCCGCCGTTCCACAGCACTCCGGCGAGCGGAACGTTGCCGACAGAGCACACGAAGCTGGCGATCGCGACGACCGGGCCGATGATCGGTCCCCAGAACTTGGCCAACGCCGGGTGACCGGTGAGGAACAGCGACCGCCAGAACGAGTCGGGGACCCACGCACCCACCGCCCCGGCGATCAACAACCCGATCACGATGTCGCGCAACACGGCCGCCCACTCCATGACAAAGATGAGAGCGACCGCCGTGTATCCCTCGGTGGAACCCAAACGGTGCAGCAGACTGCCGTCTCCGCTGACGCTCATGTCCATCGCGGCGTGGCCCTCCATCGAACCAGCGACACCCTTGTCCGCCTGACGCGCGGCGTCGGCGACGAGGCGTTTGCGGAGGATGAGCCGAAACGCGATCGCGACGATGGCGATCATCAAGGGGCCGCCGACGAACTCGGCGAGCGTGAACTGCCAGCTGATGACGAGGGTCAGGATGATCCCCAGTTCGAGGACGAGGTTCGTGCTGGCGATCTCGAACGCCATCGCCGCGGTGAAGCTCGCTCCCTTGCGGAACAGTGATCGGGCGAGTGCAACGGCGGCGTACGAGCACGACGAACTCGCCGCCCCGAGGCCTGCGGCCTTGGTGAGTGTCTTTGCGTCATCCCCACCGAGCAGTCGGGAGACCGTATCTCGACGGACGACGGCCTGAACGATCGCGGAGAGCGTGAACCCCAGGATCAGCGCCCACAGGATCCCCCACGCCATCGAGCCCGACAGCAAGAGAGCGTGCCCGACGGCTCGGACCGCGTTCACGACGCTGCGCGAAGAACAGCTCGGGGATCGTTCGCCGAAGCGGTGCCGGCGCGCAGCACGGCGAGACGTTCGCAGACAGAGCCCGCAGCAACGGCCGTTGCGCCGAGGACCGATGTCAACCGCTGGCGGCGTCCGACCGTCAACACAATGGCACCGGCGATGGACAGGGTGCGGCTGGCCCGGTCGAGTGCTCGCGCGCGCGAGTCGGACCGATACGTGTCCAAGTCACCAAGTCGTTTGCGCATGACGGTCGACATGGCGACCTCGGCGATCGCTGCCGCCGCACCGATGCGCACGGCCGATGACTCGGGTCGGCCCGAGATCGAGGCAAACACGGTTGTCACCGCTCCTGCACTTGCGGCGGCGCTCGCCGCGAACAGCATCGGCAGTTCGCGACGTGCTTCATGCCACACCGGCGTGGCCGTATCGGCCACGAGCACACCCGTGTAGGTCGCGATCCCTGGACCGATCAATCCCGCCACGACCGTGGACGCCCGCCGCACACGCGGCGCGACACCGAGTAGATCGGTAGCGGCGGCGCCCACTGCAAACGGGGAGTACGCGGCGAGCAGCCATGATCCGACGCTCATCGGTGAGCTCGGCTTGAGCACCCGCAGCATGTTCGCGAACCTTGCAGGGCGCCCGAGGTCGGCGATCAGCAAGACCGGACTCGGCAGGAGCCCGACCATCGCGGCGCGACGCGCGTGTCGGGCCAGCCGTGGTCGACCGGCCAGATCGGCGACGGCAGCGATCGTGGAGGACGCGCCGGCCAGACCGCCGGTGAAGAAGTACCAGCCGATGTAGTCCTTCCACACATGGGCTGCGACGATCGGCTTGCCGTAGTACCCGACCCCATCCCCGGCCGTCGTCGCCTCGACGGCCGTCACGACCGGTCACCGGCGACCACCAAGGCAATGCCGAGCAGCAGACCAGCAGCTGCCCTTCCGGCGGTACGCCACATCTGGGGAAGGTCTCGCGTCGTCGTCCGCGGCTCTGGCGGAAGGCCGTACACGTCTGGTGTGTCGAGCAGCAGGAACATCGCTCCCGCCCCACCGATGCCGTCCGACGGGTCGTGGCCGTACAGTCGGGCCTGGGCGACGCCGGCCTCGTGCAGCACGTCGAGGCGTCGCGCTGCTGTGGCCCGCAAACCCTCGAGTGGGCCGAACTGGATCGACTGCGTGGGACACGCCTGCGCGCAGGCCGGCTCATTGCCGCCCTTGAGTCGGTCGTAGCAGAGCGTGCACTTACCGGCCCGGCCGTCGGTCTCATTTTTGCCGATCACCCCGAACGGGCATGCGGGCACGCAATACCCGCATCCGTTGCAGATGTCGGGCTGCACCACCACGGACCCGAACTCCGTGCGGAACAGCGATCCCGTCGGGCAGACGTCGAGGCAGGCCGCCTCGGTGCAGTGCTTGCACACATCCGAGCTCATTAACCACACCATGTCGTGCGCAGGGCCCGGAACCGTCGTCGCTCGACTCGGTGCGGACCGTTCGCTCTTTTCGATGAACGCAACGTGACGCCAAGACGTGGCGTCGAGCGTCCCGGTGTTGTCGTAGGAGTTGCCGGTCATCGCCTCGACCTCGCTGGCGATGCCGTTCCATTCCTTGCACGCCACCTCGCAGGCTTTGCAACCGATGCAGACGCTGGTGTCGGTGAAGAACCCGTATCGTGCGCCTGGCTCGATGTCGGCGGGTGGCGTGTTGTCGGGTCGCATGTTGATGGACATGGTCATCGCTGTGCCTCTCCGTTTCTATGTTCTTCGACGAGCGTCCGTCGGGCGGGGCCGCGTGGGCGCCGGCCGGCCGTGATGTCACAGGTCTGGGCCTTGGTGTTCTGGATGTGCACGTTCGGATCGAGAGCGAGACCGAGCAGATCGTTGGCCGAGTCACCGGTCGTTTCCCCTCGGGTGCCCCAGTGGAACGGCATGCCGACGGTATGCACGGTGCGCCCGTCGATCCGCAGTGGTTTCAGGCGGGCTGTCACGAGCACGCGCGCCTCGATGGCGGCACGCGAGGTGATGATGGTCGCCCATCCCCCGTTGACGAGCCCGCGCATCCCGGCCAGTTCCGGGCTGACCTCGCAGAACATCTCGGGTTGCAACTCGTTGAGCCGGGCGACGGAGCGGCTCATCGCGCCGGCGGTGTGATGTTCGGTGAGTCGATACGTGGTCAGCGCGAACGGATATGGATCGTGATCACCTGCGGGGCGGGGGCTGTGGTTGTTCGGGTTCTCGGCGGACGGAATGGGTTCGGTCGTCGGGTTGTTCTGACGACGGTAGACCGGGTTGTGCACCGGAGATTCGTTCGGTTCGTACGCAGTCGGCATCGGACCATCGGCGAGACCGGCAGGTACGAACAGCCACGCCTTGCCGTCGGACTGCATGATGAACGGACTCCGCCCGGAGATCGCAGCGGGCCCGGTGGCGTCAGGTGGCGGTTGGTAGTCCGGGCGTTTGTCGGTCTTGAAGTCGGGCACATCGGCGCCGGTCCACCTCCCAGCAGCCTCGTCCCACGCGATGTAGCGCTTGCGCTCCGACCATGGCACGCCGTCAGGATCCGCGGACGCCCGGTTGTACAGGATTCGCCGGTTCGCCGGCCACGCCCAACCCCATTCCGGGGCGACCCAGGTCTGCTCGCTGCCGGGCTTGCGGCGGCGCGCCTGGTTGATGCCGTCGGCGTTGCACCCGCAGTAGATCCAACACCCGCACGACGTCGATCCGTCGTCGGCGAGATCGGTGTACGTGGACAACGGTCTGCCGTCGGCGTCATGGCCGTTGATCTCCTCGAGTACAGCTTCTGGTCGCGGATCATCGAACGGCCCCTCGACCGGATAGTCCCAGGTGAGGTCGAGCACGGCACGATCACGGGGATCGTTCGAGCCGGCGAGCCGCTCGCGCACCAGCCGTCCGAGGTGGTGGAAGAACCACAGCTCAGAACGGCAATCACCCACAGGGTCGACCGCCTTATCGTGCCACTGCAGCAGTCGCTGCGTCTGCGTGAACGATCCGCTCTTCTCGGTGTGCGCCGCAGCTGGCAACAGGAACACCTCCGTCGCGATCCGGTTGGTCGACAACTCGCCGGTTTCGATTTCTGGTGCGTCATACCAGAACGACGCCGACTCGATCTCCTGAAAGTCGCGCACGACCAGCCAGTCGAGGTTGGCCATCGCCTTGCGGTGCATCCCCGAGTTGGCGGACCCGACCGCCGGGTTCTCGCCGAGGACGAAGAAACCCTTCACGCTGCCGTCGAGCATGCCGAGGGTGCTCTGGTAGGTGGAGTGATCCCCCGTGATCCGGGGCAGGTGATCGAAGCAGAAGTCGTTCTCCGCGGTGGCCGCATCGCCGTACCAGGCCTTCAGCAGGCTGACGGTGTAGGCGCGCATGTTGCCCCAGTAACCGCCGCCCGGTGAGTCCGACTGGATGAACTCGTCGAGTGTCGCAGCGGTGTCGGCGTGCGGCATGGGGATGTACCCGGGCAGGAGGTCGTACAGCGTCGGGATGTCGGTCGACCCCTGGATGCTGGCATGACCGCGCAGCGCCATGATGCCCCCGCCCGGACGGCCGATGTTGCCGAGCAACGTCTGCAGGATTGCTGCGGCGCGCACGTTCTGCACGCCGACCTCGTGATGCGTCCAGCCGACCGCGTAGCAGATCGAACCGGTCCGCTCACGTCCCGAGTTGTCACACAACGCCTCGGCGACCTCTTCGAACCGCGCCTGCGGAACGCCGCAGGTTCGTTCGACCATCTCCGGGGTGTAGCGGCTGAAGTGCCGCTTCAACAGTTGGAAGACACAGTGCGGATCCGACAGCGACGGATCCTCGCGCGGCGTGCCGCCGCCGTGATCGCCTCCGTGGCCACCACTGCGTTCGGCTCCGGCGCCGCCGCCTTCACGGTCGCCAGCGGATGCTTTCTCTTGGACGCCGGCATATTGCCATGACGTCGAGTCGTACGTACGGGTCTCCGGGTCCCATCCGGAGAAGAACCCGTCGAGGTCCTCGGTGTCGACGAAGTCAGCATCGATGATCGTCGCCGCGTTGCTGTACGCGACGACGTACTCACGGAACTCCCGCTCATTGCTCAGGACATAGTTGATCAAGCCGCCGAGGAATGCGATGTCGGTCCCCGGTCGCAGCGCAACGTGCACGTCCGCCACCGCACTGGTGCGTGTGAACCGTGGGTCGGCGTGGATGATGGTGGCGCCGCGTCGTTGCGCTTCGACCACCCATTGGAAGCCGACCGGGTGGTTCTCGGCCATGTTGGAACCCATGATCAGGATCACGTCGCTGTGCTGCAGGTCCTGCAGGAACGACGTCGCCCCGCCTCTTCCGAACGATGTCCCCAGACCGGGGACCGTGGAAGAGTGTCAAATGCGAGCTTGGTTCTCGATCTGTACGGCCCCCCACGACGAGAACAGCTTCTTCCAGAGGTAGTTCTCCTCGTTGTCGAGAGTCGCTCCACCCAACGAGGCGATGCCCATGCAGCGATGCAGCGGGCGACCGTCGGCCGTGAGATCCTCCCAGGACGCACGACGCGATTCGATCACCCGGTCGGCGATCATGCCCATCGCCGTGTCGAGCGACAGCTCCTCCCACTCTGTTCCGAAGGGTCGCCTGTACTTCACTCGTGTGAGACGGCTGGGCGATTGCACCATCGCCTTCGTGGCAGCGCCTTTCGGGCAGAGATGACCGCGCGAGATCGGGCTGTCCGGGTCACCTTCGATCTGGACGATCTGCTCATCCTTGACGAAGATCCGTTGGCCGCAGCCGACCGCGCAGAACGGGCAGATCGATTGCACCACCCGGTCGGCGTCGGCCGTGCGCGGCGTCAGTTCCGTCGACCATTTCGAGCGGGCGGCCGCTCCGCGCGCCGTTCGATCATGTCCGGTCAACTGACGGACCAGCGGCCATTCACTCGGACGGATGCTCATCAGACACTCCTCGTTTCGGTGGCTGTTATGCGGTCGGCGAGAACGGTACGCAGCGCGTGTTGGGCGCTGTGGTATCCGCACATCCCGTGGACTCCGCCGCCCGGTGGCGTCGCTGCCGAGCACATCAACAGCGTCGGGTCCGACGTCCGGTATGGCCGGCCGATCACCGGGCGGAATGCCAACTGCAGACCGCCGTTGGACCCGCCGGCGATGTTCCCACCGACAAACGACGGGTTGTAATGCTCATACTCGGACGGTCGTGTGATGTGGCGGGCGATCACGACGTCCTTGAACCCCGGGGCGAAGCGCTCGATCTGTGCTTCGATCGATGCGCTGACGTCGACATCGGATCCGTTGGGCACGTGCGTGTACGCCCACAGCGTGTGCGACCCTGCCGGAGCTCGTGTGCGATCGAACAGCGACTGCTGCGCAACCAGCACGAACGGACGGTCGGCGTGCCCGCCGGCCGCGACAGCGGCTTCGGCGCGAGCAACGTCGTCGGCGTCGCCGCACACGTGCACGGTGCCGGCCTGTCGGCAGCGTTCGTCGACCCAGGGAACCGGCGCGGAGAGTGCATAATCGATCTTGAACGCGCCCGGTCCGTACCGGTAGCGGAGCAGTCGGCGCCGAAGAGAAGGCGACAGCCGATCTTTGGCTATACGCACGATCGTGCGCGGCCCGACATCGAACAACACCACTCTCGACGGAGGGAGCTGTCGCAAGGAGTCGATCCGTTGACCCGTTTCGATGGTGCCACCGAGCTCGCGCAGCAGCGACGCAAGCGCATCGGACACTGCCTGCGACCCACCCTCGGCCACCGGCCAGCCCACAGCGTGCGCAGCACCGAGCAGCAACAAGCCGAAGCTCGATGTCAACGAGTGCGCCAGCGGCAGCGAAGCGTGCCCGGAGCTGCCAGCGAACAGCGCACGTGCCTGCGGCGTCTTGAAGACGGCCTTCCCGAACGCGGCGGCCGGCAGCACGGCCCGCGCTCCGAAGCGGGCGAGCAGCAGCGGATGAGTGGGGAGCTTGACGAGCGGACCGAGCAGCATGGGGGCGAGGCGGTCCCAATCCCCAGCGAAGGTTCCGATGTGTCGAGCCCACGCCGAGCCATCACGACCGAGTGCTTCTGTCGTGCGATCGACGTCGCGCCACACCGCACCGGCATCCCTGCCGACGAGAGGGTGGGCGAGAACGACCTCGGGGTGGAGCCAACGCAGACCGTGACGCTCGAGGGGCAGCGCCGCGAACGCAGGCGACGACGCGCCCAGCGGATGGATCGCCGAGCACACGTCGTGGACGAAGCCGGGCAGCGTCACTTCGCTGCTCCGCGCGCCACCGCCGATACGGTCGTTGGCCTCGTAGACAGCGACATGGTGGCCGGCCAAGGCCATCGTGACTGCAGCCATCAGCCCGTTCGGGCCACTTCCGACCACCACTGCGTCCACGCTCACGAGCGTTTGCTCCGGGTTGGAACTCGAGCACCGGCCGGGACTCGCTGGCGGACGACCTCGGCGATCCGTTGGCCGCTCGCGATGGCGAAATCGGCCGCTGTGCCCGGAAGGCCGGCCAGAAAGTTCCGATTGAGCATGCCGCCCGTCCGATCATCGAAAATGCCATGCGATCCGTGGTCGACATCGTTGTCGGCGGGCGCGAACAGATCGTCTGGTCGATCGTCGCAGATCGGCAGGTCCGTGAGTTGGCTGCGGATGCCGGTTCGGGCCATGTAATGGTCTCCGACCCCCGGGATGATGTTGTTGAGGTGGACGAGCAGCCAGTTCCAGACACCGACGATGTCCTGCCGTGCGCCGGTTTCGATGAGGTCGGCGATCGCTCTGGCAGGAATCTCCGGCTGGTAGATCGGTGGAACCGGGACCGGATGGGTGTCGACTCGCACTCGACACCAGCCGAACTGGGTCGTGTTCACGGCGGGAAGGTGGATCTGGCAGATGCGGACGTGTGACCCTTCGGCCAGCAGCTCGGTCCTCAGCGATTCCATGAAACCGCGGACTGCGAACTTCGCCCCGCAATACGCGGCTTGCAGCGGGATGCCTCTGAACGCGAGCGCGGATCCGACGCTGACGATGGTGCCGGCGTCTCGCTGACGCATCCGCGCAAGGGCAGCCATCGTGCCGTGCACCTGCCCGAGGTAGGTCACGGCGGTTGCCCGCTCGACCGAAGCTGGATCGATGTCGCGGACCGCACCGAAGATGGTGGTCATCGCGTTGTTGATCCACACATCGATCGGGCCGAGCTCGTCGGTGATACGCGACGCGGCGGCGTCGACCTCGTCCCAGCGAGCGACGTCAGCGGACACCGGGCACGCTCGGCGGCCGAGCGCGACGACCTCAGCGGCAGCGGCATCGAGTCCGGCCTGACCCCGCGCGATCAGTCCGATGTCGAAACCTCGTGCCGCCACTTCGCGAACGGTGGCCCGGCCGACCCCCCCGGTCGCCCCGGTGACAACCGCGATCTGGGTCATCTGTGATCGTTCCTCTCGTGTTCCTCCGTGCACATCCGCAGCCGATGCTCGGCGGCGATGAGTCCGAGGTGGGTGAATGCTTGTGGGAAGTTGCCGAGCAACTCCTGATCGTCCGAGCTGTATTCCTCGGCGAACAATCCGACGTCGTTGGCCAGGCCGGCCAGTCGTTCGAACAGTGCCTTCGCATCTGCGACGCGTCCCTGCATGGCGAGGACTTCGACCAACCAGAACGAGCAGAGAAGGAAGACCCCCTCGTGTCGTGCGGTGTCGTCGTCCGATGTGTCGCGGGTGGTCTGCCGACGGATGAACCCATCAGGAGTGCCAAGCTGCTGCTGGATCGCATCCACGGTCTTGATCATTCGCTCATCGAAGGCGTCGACAAATCCGACGAGTGCAAGCTTGAGCAGGCTTGCGTCGACGCTTTCGCCGTCGAATGCCTGCACGAAGTGACCAAGCGTGGGATGCACACCGCGTCGATCGACGGTGGCCCTGATCTCATCGCGGGCCAAGATCCATCGGTCGATTTCCACGCCGCTGAAGCCGTGGTCTTGGACGAGCCGGATCCCCCTGTCGAGCGCGACCCAGACCATGACCTTGGAGTGGACGTAGTGACGCGGGTGGCCACGCAGCTCCCAGATCCCGGCGTCAGGTTCGTGCCATCGAGCGACGGCCTGCTCGATGACAGCGGTGATGAAGGTCCATTCGTCCTCGGTGATGTCGTGCTGGCGGGTGTGCCAGAGGTGAGTCGCGTCGACGAGGTGCCCGTAGACGTCGAGTTGCATCTGGGTTGCCGCCGCATTGCCCGTGCGCACCGGGCGGGATCCGCGCCATCCATCGAGGTCCAGCTCGATCTCCGGCAGTCTGCGCTCGCCGTACGGGCCGTACATGATCTGCAGTTCGCTCGCGTCGCCAGCCGCGGTGCGCATGATGAATCGTCGAAAGCCGTCGGCAACGCCATGATGGCCGACTGTGGTGAGGGCAGCGAGCGTCAAGGTGGCATCTCGGATCCAACAGGCCCGGTAATCCCAGTTCGACGAACCACCGACGATTTCCGGAAGCGATGTCGTCGGTGCGGCAATGATCGCCCCCGTCGGCCCACAGCACAGGGCCTTCAGGACGAGAGCCGACCGACTGTGCAGGTGGGCGTGAGGACCGGCCGAGATTGTCTTCTTCGACCACTTCATCCACCAGGCAATGGTGGTCTCGATCGACGTTCGAGCGTCCACTCGCCCACGTTCGCCTTCGATCAGATGCGGGGGAACCGATACGAGGACGAGTCCGAGGTGGGCGCCCTCATCGAGTTCGATCTGCGCGGTCAACGACCCGCATGAGGCATCGATGCTCAACGCGCACTCTGCCTGGATGACCATCGCGTCATCTCCGGCAACAGCCGACCAGATTCCGGGCCCATGGGCACGGATCCACGGGGTCGCCAGGCCGTAATCGAAGCGCGGTTTGATTTCCACGTCGACGACCACGTGACCGGCCGTGCAATCGATCATCCTCAGCAACTCGTGGCGGGGATGCTTCGATCCGCCGTCGGTCATCGTGAACGCGTCCGTGACGACGATGGTCCCGACTTCAGTCACCATCGTGGTCTCGAGGACCATCGTTTCGCGGAGGTATCGGCGGTGGGTTCGCACGACCGGTTCGACCGGACGAATGGAGTAGTGGCCACCCTTGTCGTGGTCAAGCAGCCTGGCAAAAGCACTGCCAGCATCGAAACGACGCAGGCAAGCCCAATCAATGGATCCATGACGGCTCACGAGCGCGGTGGAGTGACAGTCGCCAATGAGCGCGTAGTCACCAATCGGCAGGTACCGCTCGATCGACGTCATGATCGAATCGGTAGTGGACGAGACCACCACTGAAGCCCTCGACTCATGGCTCCCGTGTTCCCAAACCTCGGCGCCGTTAACCACCACTGGTGAGTCCGTGCGCAACGACATCGAGGTCGTCAACTACCGCGAGGACGTCGCCGGTCGAGAAGCAGCCCGCGCACCACACCTTCGCGGTGAGAGCACCTGCGACCGCCACGAACCCGGCGGCGATCAGAACCAGGGTGCATGGTCGAACCGGGCACGATGAACGCAATCCGCGCAGCGTCAGCATCATCCGGCGACGAGTGGAATTCGTTGCGAAGTGTGGCGGTGCGATGACCTCCGGGGTGTCAATGATCCTGCCCCGGTTTTGTTGGACACTCATCACGCGGGAGACCGTGTAGAAGGGAGCCGTCATGGCTCGTGCAAGCAAGTACAACGACAAGTTCCGGAGGGACGCGCGACATCATCCGCTGCCTGACGGTTCGTTACCCGCGAGATCTACAACGCGCTCATCGCCGATCACCAAGCCCGCGTCGAGCTCGCCGACGCCGCCTGAGCTCCCAACACGAACCTCTTGACATATAGGGGCGTCAACGCCGCGATGGAGACCTTCTGGGCGAGGTTGAAGGTCGAGATCGGCTGGATCCGCGTGTCGATCTGGTTCGCCACCCGAGCCGAAGCGCACGCTTACCTGTTCGAGTTCATCGAGGTCTTCTACAACCGCCAACGGCACCAAGTCGGGCTCGGCTACCTCACGCCAGCTGAGTACGCTGACAAAGTGGCGCCACGACCACGGCGAACCGAAATTTCCATAACCCGGAGTCCAAGAAACCGGGGCAGGATGGGATCACAGATCAAGCAGTTTGCGTCGGAACTTGCGCCTCGAATTTGCGGCGCAAGTAGCGTGCACTTCCATGGTGGGCGTTGGCGGGGTTGCGTCCATCATCGCCCACTCTTCCACGGATGTCGCGGGGCCGCTGGTTCGCGAGCCGGGGTGCAGCCACGGGGTGGCGTCGTCCGAACTGGGCGATGTCGGGCCGACGTGAACGCGCAACCGCGACGCGAATGGCGCCGGATCGTCACGTCGTATTGGTTTGGTGATCGCCTTCTCAGGGAAATACCCGATGTGTCGACTTTCTCCGGCCCTGCAGCAAGTGCGGAGGCCGGCGCCGGGCGACGTCGGGTTTAGGCAGTCGCGTCACTTGGAAGACGATGTGTCGTCGATGAGCCAGCGCTCGTTCACCAGACTCTTGAACGGAGGTCAGGATGAGTGTCCTCTTGTGGTTGATTTTGATCGTTGTTGTGGCCGCCGTGGTCGCCGTGGCGATGTACTTGTTCAGGAAGTCACGTCGAGCCGGCTCAGTCCTTGCTGCACGCCGGTCGGATCGGAGCAATCGATGAACCTCGTTCGAGCTCGAGATGTAATGGGCTTACCGGTGGTCTCAATCCTGTCAGGAGAAGATGTCGCTGAAGTTCGCGATGTCGTCTACGACGGGGAAGCCCATCGGCTGATCGGGTTCACGTTGAACAAGCGAGGCCGGTTCGCGGGCCGCCTGCAGGCGGTGCTTTCTGCCGGGTCTGTGTCGGCGATCGGGCCGGATGCAGTGATGATCGATGCCGAGTCTGCGATCGATGACGAAGGGCCAGGCGATGCGGATCTTCGCGATCTCGGAGCGGCCCGCCCGGTCCTCGGCAACCGGGTGTTGTCGGCGGATGGCAGCGATCTCGGGGAGGTCGTCGCGGTCATTTTGTCGACCGGCGACGACCCGTGCGCCGTCGGGTACGAATTGCAGACCGATGGGCGTTCGGACACGACGTTCGTTCCGATCTCCGCTCAGATGGCGTTGTCCGGCGACAACCTCGTGTTGCCGGTCGAGGCCACCGACTTCGTCCGCAACGATCTCGCCGGCTTTGGTGCTGCGATCGCGTCCTATCGGTCAACCGCATTGGAGGATGGGCAATGAGCATCGAACTGTTCTCACAGGTCAGCGGCCGGAGCGTGGTCGCGACCGACACGGCCGAGACCATCGGCTCGGTGAAGGGCTTCGTGCTCGATTCCACGGGTCGCAACATCGAGGCGGTCCACATCGACGGACACGGCAAACGGGCGATCGTGCTGCCATGGTCGTCGGTCGGTTCGTTCGGCGCCGACGCGGTCATGGCATCGTCGGGCGACGCTCCGGCGACGATCGTCAACGACCATCAGAAGTCGGCCGTGAAAGGTGACGTGACGATGATCGGTACCAGAGTGCTCACCACGCACGGGCTGGAAATCGGCAAGGTCGAAGACGTCGAGTTCGACACCGACACCGGCACGGTGACGCGTGTAGTCACCGGCCACGGGCCGCTCGACCCAGGCCGGTTGCTGGCGTTGGGCTCGTACGCGTTGGTCGTCGGACCGGACTCGTCGGTCTGACGCGCTGTGCTTTTCGATCGTTGGTCCGATGTCGTCCGTGTGCTCGCAATGGGTGCCGCGGCATACGCGATCATGGTCGTTGTGCTGCGGGTCTCTGGCAAGCGCACACTCGCTTCCCTGAACGCGTTCGACCTGGTCGTGACTGTCGCGTTGGGCTCGGTGTTGGCGACGATCGCACTGTCGAGCGAGGTGTCGCTCGTCGAGGGCCTCACAGCGATTCTTGTCCTCGTCGCCGCCCAATCTGCCGTCTCGTGGCTCTCGGTCCACGCAGCGCCGGTGCGCCGATTCGTACGGTCGGAAGCTTCGGTCGTGTTCGCTGGCGGCAAGTTCGATACCGCTTCGATGTCGAGAGCCAGATTGACCAAGGGCGAGATCTGCCAGGCGATCCGATCGAGCGGACACGGCGACGGCCAGTTCCAACGGTCGGTGCACGGTCCCGGTTTGACTGATCCGTGAGGGTCAGGATGGCCGGTGCTGTTGACCACCACCGACCGTTGGAGATACCAGGATGCCAGGCTTGCCGTTGTCGTTGTGCGAGCGCGA
>JBBRPP010000050.1:0-38710 GCA_038227995.1 Acidimicrobiales bacterium | reverse complement strand
GCGGCCACACCCAGATGGCCGAACTCGTCACCCGGATCGGTCACGCCGACAACCCTGCAACACCCACCATCTACACTCAAGAAGTTGCCTGAGCAACACCAGGATCACCATCACACTTCAACAACAAGCGTGACATCCTCGGGTTCTCGACGCCGGGATACGTCACGTAGCCGTTCTGCCCAGCGTACGGAACCACCCTGTTGGGCATGTCCTCGCCGATGACCGCGGGGGCGGAGCTCCCCGGCCGCTTCTGTGGCAACAACAGGGCGGAAGTGGCTCGTAGAAGTGCCCTGGGCATCGACAGACGACGACGCAGACTCCTCCCGCGCATCGCTGAGCTGGGGTTGACCGGACTCGGCAGAGGCGATCTGATGAACGTCAACGCGAGCGACGGTTGGCGCGTCGTAGGCGAAGGTCGCCGCAACGGCGGTGGTCGTAAACGCACTCGAGAAAACGCCGAGCGCCACCAGCAAGCATTTGATCAGCCGCGTCAGGACACTCTTTGAGCGCGACAGATCGTTCGTCATGCCCCGAAAACCTCGATGTCGTCTCGAACGTCAGCGACAACGCCCTCCAACTCCGGAACGCTCTGCAGCCTGTCCAGAAGGATGACGACTGACGACAGATCGACGCGGGCGCCAAAGCGCCGAATGAGAGTCGACAGAGCCAAGAGCCCAGAACGTTGAACGCCGGGCAGGTTTGACAAGGTGAGGGCGACCGCCGCGGCCTCTACCCAATCCAATGTGGGCGATTCCTCGGCCGCGCCGAGCACCGCTGCAATCGCTCGGTGTCCGTCGCCGCTAGCGATCGCCCGGAGGGCCTCGGCCCGAGATGAGAACCCCGGTGCCTCGTAGCGAAGATCGCCGCTCACATGATCCTGCCTTTCAGGTTCGTGAGTCCCGCCTTGTAAAGCGCTGACTGCATCTTCTGCGTCAACTGATCCCACGTTCGGACATGACCATGGAAAATGCACTGGCCTGGGAATGTCTCGTCGAATACGACGATCTCGCCCGACGCTGCGTCCACGCCCACTCGACGCGAACTGGTGTCGCTGACTTGCACTGAACGGTCCAACGCGGCCTGCCCATTCCTCGGCTGCGCGCCGACGCCTGGTCGTACCTGATCGTGCTTGTCCGACGGTTCGAACGAGTTTGTGGCGCAGCCGCTGTTGCCGCTGTGGGATCCGTCGGTTGCGGGTTGGGGCGTTGGCTCGTCGGGTTGGTTGTCGTTGGTGGTGCCGTTGGGGAGTCCGGTTGGTGGGGCATTGGGTGAGATCGTAGGTCCGTTGGTGTGGTCTGCGTTGAAGATATCGCTGCTGAGTTGGAGCTGTCCTGCGATGCGTTGGTTGGTGCGGAGCGCGTTGATGAAGGCTTGAAGGACGACGGGCACGGGTGCGGCGATGAGGATGAGTGAGACGAATGGAGCGGCGGTGCCAATGAATTCTCCTGATCCGAATGACACCGTGTCGTCGACGATGTTGGCGAGTGTGCCGATCGATGCTGTGAGGACATCATTGGAGAGTCCGGCAGTGATTTCGGCGAAGATCTCATCGACGGATGCGTCGATGAGAGCGTCGGCGGTGGCTGCGTCGGCGATGGTCTCGGCAACGGCCGCGGATCGCGCGGTGTGCGTGACGGAGTATTTGGGGATTCCGAAGCCGTCGGAGTCGGAGATGGCGCTGAGTCCGGTGGGGTCGCTGCGGTTGAGTGGGTTGTTGTCGGCGTAGTGGTAGGGGTCGGCGAGGGTGGTGGAGCCGTTCGTGCCCGGAAGCAGGTCGCGGCTGGTGAACGTGGCGATGTCGGGTTGGTAGTTGCGGGCGTGGAGATCGAGTTGGTTGTCGATCGCGAGGTTGCCGAGGTAGCCGAGGCGCGGTTCGAAGGTGTTCGTCCCGACGGGTTTGCCGTACGCGGTGAAGGTGGCGTTGCGGGCGATGGCGGTTGTGCCGGTGGTCGGAATCGCGGAGCCGTACGCGTCGAGTCCGAGTGGGCTGATCTTGAGCCCGAGTTGGGCGCTCGCCCAGCCGCCGGGGCTGCTGGTCAGGTCGGTGGCGACGCCGGCGCTGGCGAAGTCGATTGGTCGAGGAATGCCGCTGCTGTTGTCCCAATCGATACCGGTCGAGGTGTTGGTCGTTGTGGTCGGGGTGACAACGGTGTTGGCGGCGCCCGCAAGATTTCCGTCAGATTGGTAGGTGCGTTGCTGCGTCGTCGCGGTGGATCCGCTCAATCGCGAGATCGTCGCGAGGCGGCCGGCGGCGTCGTACGCATACGCGACCTTGCTGGTCGCTGTGACGGTCTGGCCGGTCAAGCGACCGGTTTGGTCCCACGTGAACGTGGTCGCTCCTGTCAGCGGGCTGGTGCAGGACGGGTGAACGGGCAGCGTCTTGGTAGTCGTCCAACAGGTCTGTCCCGCAGCGTCGTAGACCCACTTCGTGACAACCGTGCCGATCTTCTCGGTTGCCCGGCGTCCGAGCGCGTCGTAGTTCCACGCTGTTGCGGTCCCGGTTGATGGAGTTGCCGTCAGCAGTTGGCTGCCCGCGTCATAGGTGTACGCGGTGGAAAGCGTGCCGGTTGTATCGGCGACGACTCTGCCCGTGGTGTCGTAGGCGAGTGCCGTCGACTGAGTGAGGCCGGGCACGGTTTCGGCGAAGCCGGTGAGTTTCCCAGCGGTGAACGTTCGGGTGCGCGTGCCCCCGGGCAGAGTTTCGTTCGTGACCTGATCATCGGCGTTGTACGTGAGATGGTCGATGGCTGCTGGCGCGGTCGTCGGATTCGACTGCGACCAGTCGTCAATTGCCACGCTGTTCGTACCAGTCGCTCGAGTCAGGGAAACACGAACGCTTCCGCTCGTTGTTACTGCTGGCGACGCGGTGATCGTGCTCGACCAGGCCATTGGCTCGACTGCTCCGTCGGCCCAGGTCCTGACGCGAAGGCTGGTGCCTGCGACCTGGAATCGAATCCGGGTGGTGTCGGTCGTCGGTGGCACACTGAAGGTACCGACCGTCGTCGTGCTGGCGCCGATCTTCCTGATGATGGAAGCGGTCGGGCTGCCCGAGCTGATCTCGATCCGGTAGTGATTCGCTGCGGTGTACTTGACAGCGAGGGTGAGCTTGGCGCTGTTGAGCGGATCGACGCTGCTGAAGTGATAGCCGAACGTGACCTCGTGGTCCAGCGCCGTCGCCACCTTTGATGATTCGGTGATCGCCGCCGTCGCAGCGTTGGGGACTGTCAACAGCATCGTGTCGGATTGGATCGATGCCGTGGCGGCGGCCACGACGGTTGGTGTCCATTTCGTCGCGATGGGGGTCTGTGCGTTCGGTTGGGTGAACGTGTCGGCCATCAGCTCGCCGGGAGCGACGTTCGTCAGATCACCAGTTGCGTCGTACGAGTAGCGGACGGTGTTGCCGTCGGGGTAGCGCATCATCGTGCGTCGACCGGCAACGTCGTAGCCGTAGCCGATGACCCTGTCGCCGGTGGTCGACGACAACAGGTCGCCGGCCGGCGTGTAGGCATAGCTCGTCACGCCATCGGGCCCAGAGATCGATGAAACTCGACCGGCTGCGTCGTAGCCGTAGGTGTTGGTTCCGAGCGCGGTGGTTTCGGTCGCGATCGTGCCATCGGGGTTGTACGTGTTGGTTGTCGTCGCCGACGCAGGATCGGTCGACGATGTGATCCGCCCGTTCGGGTCGTAACCGAAATCTGTTTCCCGGTTGAGGGGATCAAAACTCGAGACCACTTGGTTTGCCGCGTTGAAGGTCCACGAGTCGACGCCGCCGAGAGAGTTCGTCCGCGACGTCATGTTGCCGCGCTCGTCGTACGCGAACGCCGTCACGTGTCCGAGCGGATCCGTCACCGAAGCAGTTGTGCCATCCGGGTTGTAGACGTACGAGACCGGTCCTTCGACACCGACGCGCTGCGTTGCGAGCTGTCCGCGAAGGGTGTACGTCCGGGTCGTCACAACGCCCGCTGGGTCGGTCATCGTCGCGACATGGCCAACCGTGTCGTAGGTGTAATGCGTCACGTTTCCGCTCGGTGACGCGACGCTCGCGACATAGCCGTCGCTCGTATACGTCACCGTGGTGGCACGCGATCCCGGGCCGGTCACGGTTTTCCGCCGACCCGCGGCATCGTAGGCAATGGTTGTCGTGAGGCTTGCCGCATCGGTGGTCGTCGCGATGCGGCCTGCGGGGGTATACGTGGTTGTGGCGACGCCGCCGCGTGGGTCAGTCACCGTCGCCGTCCGGCCGAGCGTGTCGTATGTGTACGCGGTGACGCCACTCGGCGCCGTCGCTGTGAGCACTCGTCCGTGGGCGTCATACGCAGTTGTCGTGGCGCGTCCGGCAGGATCATCAGTCTCCGCGACGCGTCCTGCGCCGTCAAAGGTCGTATGGGTGACAGCGGACGAGGGGTCCGTCACGGCGGTCGTGCGGCCGTCCGCGTCGTAGGCATATCTCGTCGTGTTGTCGAGTTGATCGGTCGTTGACACCACCCGGCTCAGCGCGCCATATTCGGTGGTCGATGTTCCACCTCCGGGCGCAACGGTGCCGGTGACGTGACCGTCGGCGTCGGTCGCGAACGTCGTCGCGTGTCCGGCGGGATCGGTCACGGAAGCAAGGACGCCCGCGGCCGTGTAGTTGTTCGTCGTCACCGCGCCTGTTGGGTCGGTCGTCGTGAGAGTGCGCCCGGCCTGGTCATACGTATACGACGTGACGCCACCGTCGGCCGCTGTCGTCGACGCGAGCCGACCGTTCGTGTCGTAGGTCCACGTCGTCGTGTTGCCTGCTGGGGTCCGCGCCGAAGTGCGTCGCCCGGAACCGTCGTAGGTATACGTCGTTGTGTTTCCTGCGCCGTCGGTGGTGCTGGTCAGTTGCCGATTGCCGTCATACGTATTGGTCGTCGTGACCCCGTCAGCGTCGGTGCTCGACATCGTCAGGCCATTGACGATGTTGTCGGTGGTGACATGGCCGAGTCCGTCGGTCACGGTGGAAGGAAGGCGTTCGTTGCCGTCGTACGCGTAGGTCGTGACTGCGCCGGATGGATCGGTCATCGACGTCACGCGACTGGTCACGTCATACGTGTAGCCCGTCGTGCCGGTCGCTGGCTTGATGACCGACGTGACGTTGTTGTGGGCGTCGTACGTCACGGTGGTTTCGCTCGTGTTGCGATCCTGAGAGGTGACCAGGTTCGAGTGGCCGTCGTAGACGCGTTGAGCGGAGAAGCCGAACGGATCCGAGACTGCGACGACTCGTCCGGTTGCGTCATGGTGATATTGGACGACGGCGCCGGTCAACGAGTTGGTCACTTCGGTGACGGCCTCTGAGTCGATGAAGTTGAACGTCGTCGTCCCGCCCGTCGGGTTCGTTTGCGAAATCACTCGACCGAGCGCGTCGTACACGTTTGATTGCAACGTGACCCCGGTGGCGTCTTGCGAGTTCTTGAGCCAACCCTCCGGTGTGTAGTTGTATCCGGTCGCCGCACCGTGTTCGTCGGTGAAGCCGGCGAGCATCCCCGTGCCGTTGTAGGCGTACGAGACGCTCCTTCCGGTCGAGAGTGCGATTCCGATCAGGCGGCTTGAGGCGTCGTAGCTGAACGTCATGAACTGGCCACCTGATGACGTGACGCTCGTGACCAGACCCGAGCCGTCGTAGGCGGTTGTCGCAGTTTCTCCATCCCATTGCGATTGGTCGAGAAGGCGACCACCGGTGTCGAAGCGATCGACGTTGCCGTCCTTGTGCAGCAGCCGCAGCATCGGCAGTGAGCCCCCGCCCGTCGGCGTTGCTGAGTCAACCGAGAGAACGGCGGACGTGCCGTTGGGAGTCACGTAGCCGCCTGCACCGTCGGGGGCGAAGCGGAATCGGGTGCCCTCTGGCAACACCACCGCGACGCCGTCGCCGTCGACTTCGGCATGCGGTCCAGTGCTCACCCACCACCGCGCCCCAACCGTTGACGTCTCGGTCGACAACCCGTTGTACGAGCGGGTGACGTCGAGCCCAAAGACTCCAGCGGCGAGATCGACATCGCTGTCGGTCAGGTTCCCGGATGCGGTGTCGACGGGATCGACGACGGCTGTTGAGCCAACCGGAGCGCCGAGCAGGTACGCAGTCGGCGTGGCGATCGACGCCTCCCGTTTCAGCCACCGGATGATCGTCCCGCTCGCCGCGTCCGCGACCAGAACACGTCCTGACGAATCGACTGCCAGCGAGCCGACGCGCGCGAACGGCATCAACAGAGCGCCGTTCGTTCCGAAGCCGGAGTCCGCCCGATCCCCTGCGGTGATGCGCCGTACCGAGTCGGTCGACGAGCCGGCCGAGGCGTAGTACGTCGAGCCGGTCGTGGTGGTGTCGAACGTTCCTGCGATCGGCCCGGGGCCGAACGACGGATGAGTCGCGTCGGCGCTGCCGTTGGCGTTGTAGAACGAGACGTCGTAGATGCCGAACAGCGTGATGCCACCCGTGGCTGGGCTGATCACGATCGGACCTGGCATTTCAGCGCCACGGGGGACCGTGGTGAACGACGGATCAGGCGAGCCGTTCGGCATCAAACGAGCGATCGACCCGACCGCGGCGGTGAGCACCTTGCCGTCAGAGAGTGCGGTCACGCCGCGATAGTCGGAAGTCTTGATGTTTCCGGTCGTGTTGAACGAGGTGTCGACTCCGCCTGCCGACGTGAACTTGGCAATGACTCCGGGAAAGTTGGAGTGACAGTACGAGTAGCCCCCACCCGAGTAGGTGAAGCCCAGCCCTGCGACGAACACCTCACCGCCAGGCCCGAGATCGAGATCCTCGAACTGAGCGGTACAGATGTAGGGAGTGGTCGTTCGGAGGAACGTCAAGTTCCGGATGCCGCCTGCTGCGAAGGATGGATCCAACGCGCCAGCAGTTGTCATCCTGACCACGACTCCATCGACGGTCGGAACTCCGGTCCCGCGCCATCTCAACAGGATCACCAATTGACCACCGGACATGGCCTTGACATCGGCCACGTAGTTGACGGTCGGAATTGCCAATGACACCACGCCAGCGACGCCGAAAGAGGAGTCCAGCGAGCCGTCAGCCAAGAGGTGGGCGACGCGCAGGTTGTTGCTGGTCGTGGTGTTCGCGACCACGTACAGGGTGCCGTCGGACAGCGGCACCAGTCGGCCGGCGAACGGCGCGCTCACCGTGCCCGTCCCACCCCACGTGGGGTCGAGAACAGCCGAGACGGCGACAGCGGCCGACGCGCCCGCGACGACAAGGGAGCCACTGGCCAGCAGCACGGCCAGCATGAAAAACCTCAAGCGCCTGATGACGCCTCGTGGTACGGCCTTCATCGGCCTGGACCCAACATTGGTGGACATCAGAAGACCTCGCCTTGTCTTGCCCTGTCGAGATCCTTGCAAAGGTCCCAAGATTGCGCAAGCAGTTTCTAGAAAAGATACTGCACTGATTGTGCGATTGTCTCGGGTGTGGCTCGCATTCGGCAGAGTCCAGCCGTCCTCGCGGCGGGGAAGCGGCGCGGAATGGGATTGCGAAGGGCACCAGGTTGCGCTCGGCTTCGCGACCACCCCGGGCCATGGAATCCGATCGTCTACAGTCGGCCCGGTGAGCACACCGCCCCCACCTCCGTTCCCGCCGTCCAATCAGCCCGGCCAACCGGGGTTCGGGGCGCCTCCGCCGAACTACGGCGTACCGGGCGGGCCGCCACCTGCGCCGAACTACGGCGCGCCGGGCGGCCCGTCGCCGGTGCCGAACTACGGTGGCTCAGGACCGACCGGCGGACTCACTCCGGGGGCGGCACCGCCGAAGAAGTCGAAGGCGCCGCTGATCATCGTCGCCGTCGTCGTGCTCGCGATCGTGGCTGCCGGCATCGTGCTGCTCACCCGCAAGGACGACAAGGGCGGCAGCTCGCTGGATGGTGCAGCGGCTCACACAACGTTGCGAAGCCTGCTCGACAACGCCGAATTCGACGCATCTGGCATCGCCGGGCTCGACGCTTGCCCCCTCGGAACGGTCAAGGCACTGGATGCGTTGGTGGCCGTCAAGGTCCCGCTCGACAAGGCGTTGCTCCGCGCTGGTTCATCCGCAACAGCGAAAGACTCGACGGATGTCAAGCCACAGCGCGTGGCGTGCGATCAAGTCGTCGACGATCCGACGTCGATCGCCAAGGGTCCTGGCGGCATCTCGTACGGGGCGCTGCTCAATCCGCCGAAGGACATCGACGGCTACCTCAAGGATGCAGCCGCGGGCGGCGGCAAGCTGACGGTTGGCGACACGTCGTCGTTCGACGGCGGGACGATCCATGCGGCGTGCCTTGCCGCGGCCGGCGACACCGAACTCCCGAGCTGCGCCGGGTTGTGGGTCGACGAGACCAATCGCATCGCCATTGGCGTGGCGTTGATCGGCGATGTCACCGAGAAGGACGCGGTCGCGGCGACGAAGGCGATCATTCCAACCGCAGTGAAGGGACTCGCCACCTTCAAGGCTTCGGGCGGCAGCGCCTCGACCGATACCACCGGCGGCACCGATACGACCGACACCTCCGGCAGCTGAGTTCGCTCGGGTGCGCTGATGCCGGAGCCAGCGTCGAGGCCGGGGTCGGAGTCGGGGTCGGCTTGCTGATCGAACATCGAGCGCGCCGGATGTGCCGGGCTGTGGCCGGTAGATCCGGCGCGGTGTGACGCTCGATGCGTCCTCCCGTATCTCCACGTGACAAATGATTGGCCGCTGGAAGGGTGCTCAACCCGCGCAATCCGCGCCCGGGGGGAGCCGTTGCGCGACCCGGGTCGCGCAGGACCCACCCGTGGGTGCAGATTGCGCGGGCGGCATACGTGGACGGGGGGGTTGCGCTGGCGTTGCTCCGACTTCGCGACCGCCGCGCCGGACTGGGGCGCCGACCACCACGCCGGACGCCGGACGTCAGACGTCAGACGCCAGACGCCGAACGTCAGACGAAGGTGACGCCCTGGGCCAGCGGGAGGTCGTTGCTGTAGTTCACCGTGTTGGTGGCGCGGCGCATGTAGGACTTCCACGCATCGCTGCCGCTCTCGCGGCCGCCGCCGGTGGACTTCTCGCCACCGAACGCTCCGCCGATCTCGGCGCCTGATGGGCCGATGTTCACGTTGGCGATGCCGCAGTCGCTGCCGTCGGCGGCGCAGAAGCGCTCGGCCTCACGAACGTCGGTGGTGAAGATGCTGCTGGCCAGACCCTGGGGCACACCGTTCTGCAGCGCGAGTGCCTCGTCGAGGTCGTCGTACTGCATCACGTACAGCACCGGCGCGAATGTTTCCGTTGCAACGATCTCGGTCTGGGCCGGCATGTCGACGATTGCAGGCCGGGTGTAGGCGGCTTCGGGCGCAAGGTCGGCGAACAACCGCTCGCCACCGACGACGGATCGCCCGCCATCGGCGTTGGCCGTCGCGATCGCGGCGGACATGCGGTCGTACGCGAGCGACGTGATCAACGGGCCGACAAGCGTCGACGGGTCGAATGGATCGCCGACCGGCAGCGACGAGTACGCGCTGTTCAGACGCTCGATCAGTTCGGCGTGACGGCTGCTGTGGACGATGACGCGGCGCAGGGTGGTGCAGCGCTGGCCGGCCGTGCCCGCGGCCGAGAACGTGATGCCGCGCACGGCGAGTTCCGCGTCGGCCGACGGCGCGACGATCGCAGCGTTGTTACCGCCGAGCTCGAGGATCGATCGGCCGAAACGGGCCGCCACGATCGGGCCGACCTTGGCGCCCATCGCGGTCGAGCCGGTCGCGCTGATCAGCGCGACGCCGGGGTGGGCGACGAGCTGGGCGCCGACCGAACCGTCACCGAGCAACACTTGGCTGAGGTTGGCCGGAGCGTTGGCTCGCTCGGCGGCCCGCTCGAACAGCGCCTGCGAGGCCAGTGCGGTCAACGGGGTGAGATCGCTGGGCTTCCAGATGATCGGGTTGCCGCACACCAGCGCCAGCGCAGCGTTCCAGCTCCATACCGCGACCGGGAAGTTGAACGCGGAGATGATGCCGACCGGGCCGATCGGATGCCAGGTCTCCATCAGGCGATGGCCGGGGCGCTCGGACGACAGCGTGCGACCGCCCATCGTGCGGCTGAGACCGACCGCGAAATCGCAGATGTCGATCATCTCTTGCACTTCGCCCAGTGCCTCGCTGTGGATCTTGCCGGCCTCGATCGTGACGATCGCGGCGAGGTCCTCGATGTGCTCGCGCAGCAGCGCGGCCAGATGGCGGATGACCTCGGCGCGACGGGGCGCCGGCGTGTTGCGCCAGACGGCGAACGCGCTCGTCGCTCGATCGACGGCGTTGTCGACGCTGGTGATGATGCCATCGACCGAACCGAGCGCGGCGCCGGTGATCGGCGACCGAACGGCATGGGCGCCGCCTGCGGTGATCGGCGCGGCCCCGCACGCTGCGAGCGCAGCCTGGGCGCGGGCGAGCAAGTTCTCAGATGTTGGCAGAGCGGTTTCTGACGTGATGGTCATGATCAGTTTTCTAGTCGCTGGGAGGAGTCGGCACAAACAGTCGGCTGCCGGCCGATGCACCACAGATCGCATCAGCGGCGAGGATCACTGCAGCACCGGTGTACGCCGAGCGTTCGCCGGTGGGGAACCGTTCGAGTGAGGGATACACGATCCCCGTGCTGTACGCGCCGTCGTCGCAGCGGTGGGCGCGAGTCCACAACAGCAGATCGGTCGCCGTGGTGACATCGCCGATCGCGGTGTAGGAGAGCGAGCACTCGGCGGTCTCGGACGCGGTGACCCATGGCTCGTCGCTGACGCAGCGGATGCCGCGGCCTTCCATCGAGAACGTCTCCCAGCCATCGGCCATCCGCGCCTTGGCGTCTTCGCCGGTCATGGCCCCAGTGAGGACCGGGTAGTACCAGTCCATCGCCCAGCGGGTCTTCGGCTCGAACGCCGTCTCCGCCTCGGCGGAAATGACGGCGGCCAGATCGGCTGCTGCCGCTGACCAATGGGGCCGTGGCTCGTTGATCAACTCAGCCAACTTCGCACCGCACTCGAGCGAGTGCTTGATGCTGCTCGACCCGGTGAGCAACGCGTAGTCCCACGGACGAGATTCGGGCTCGCACGCCCACAGGATCGTGCCGTTGGGCCGGCGCATGCCGAGCACCCACTCGAGGGCGCGCTCGACGGTGGGCCAGAGGTGGTCGACGAAACCGCGGTCCCACGTGCAGAGCCAGTGATGCCACACGCCGGCAGCGATGTAGGCGCACACGTTCGTGTCGAGCTTGATGTCTTCGACGCTGCCGTCGGGCAGGTAGTAGTTGTTCCACGAACCTTCGGGCCGCTGCATGTCGACGAGCCATTCATAGGCCCGTTCGGCGTTGGTGTGGAAGCCGGCGACGTTGAGCGCCATCGCCGTCTCGACGTGGTTCCACGGGTCACAATGACCACCTTCGAACCACGGGATCATCCCCGTGTCGAGTTGCAGATCGGCGATCGACTGGGCCGTGGCGAAGACGTCTTCCGAGCTGAGGACGCCATCGATGTCGGGCAGACGACTCATCCGGCGCTGACCGTCGACTTGGTCGCTGGCGATGCCGTTGCTCGCGCGTTGTCATCGGTCGATGTCGCGACCGGGGCGGACTTCGGCTTCGTGCCGTACACCGCGAGGCTCTTCCCCAAGACCGGGCTGAGGATGCGCTCGGCCGCACGGGTCGACTTCGGACCTTTGATGATGTCCCATTCGAGGAACTTCTTGTATGCGTTGACGGCCTTGCTGTCTTCGCGTCGCGGGCCGACAGCACACTTCAGCCACCAGTAGGGCGAGTGCAGCGCGTGGGCGTGGTGGCTGCCGGTGACGTCGAGGCCCGCGCTGCGCAGCTTGGCCTTGAGTTCGGTCGCGGTGTAGATGCGCACGTGCCCGCCGACGGATTTCGGGGCGTGGTATTCGTCGCTGAGCATCCAGTTGATCTTCTCGGGGAACCAGGTCGGCACGGTGCCGGCGAACGTGCCGCCCGGCTTGAGGACCCGCACCATCTCGGCAATCGCGCCGACGTCGTTCTGGATGTGTTCGAGGACTTCGCTGGTGATGACGCGATCGAACGTGTTGTCGGCAAAGGGCAGGACTGTGGCGTCGCCACGGAGCACACCCACGTAGCGGTCGAGTGGGATCTCGCCCGCGTCGACCATCCCGCCCAGCGTTGCCCGAGTCGCGAGCACCTCGTCGGCGGCGTAGTCGAGCGCGACCACACGGCCGCCACGGCGAGCGACCTCGAAGCAGTGGCGGCCGAAACCGGCGCCGACATCGAGCACGAGGTCACCGGGTCGCAGCCCGAGTCGATCGAAACGAATGGTGAGCACGTCGACTAGGCCCGAATCCGGCCGTTCTTGCGCAGCTTGGCGACGTTCGCCGGCATCGCCAGCACCTCGCGGTACTGGTCGACGGTCAGCTTCGCGCAGTGCGTCCAGCTCCAACGTTCGACGACGCGCTGGCGCCCGGCCTCACCGACCTTGGCCCGCAGCTCGTCGTTGTCGAGTGCGAAACGAATGCGAGCGGCGAGGCCATCGGCGTCGCCCGCCTTGCACTGGAACACGGTCTCGCCGTCGGTGCCGGTGACCTCGGGCAACGCGCCACCGTCGGTGGCGACGAGCGCGGTGCCGGTGCACATAGCTTCGATCGCGGGCAGGCTGAAACCCTCGTAGAGGCTGGGAACGACGGCGAGTTCGGCCTCGGCGTACAGCTCGACGATGCGCTCGTCGGTGACGCCGCTGACGAAGTTGATGTGCGGGCGAAGGCCGAGCCGTTCGATCAGGTCGTCGCTGTGGCCGGCCCGTGGTTTGCCGATGATGGTGAGCGTGACATCGCGCTCGGTGCGCAGCTTGGCCATCGCCTCGAGCAGGTATGACAACCCTTTCAGCGCCACGTCGGCGGAGGCCGTGGTGATCAGGCGGCCGGGGATTCGCGCGACGGACGGCTGCGGCTTGAACAGGTCTGGATCGACGCCGACGGGCACGAGGCGCATCCGGTCGAAGCTCACGCCCATGTCGGCGTTGATGTCCTTGATGCTGTTCTCGCTGACGACGACGATGCGCGGCAGGCGGCTGGCGACGCGCCCCTGCATCTTGACGAAGCTGTACCAGCGTCCGACGCTGCGACGCTTGCGCCAGTTCGCGGCATGGCTCATCTCCAGCTCGCGATCCTTGGTGATCGGGTGGTGCAGCGTGACGATGGTCGGGATGATCTTCTCGATCTGCAAGATGCTGTAGCCGAGGCATTGGTTGTCGTGCACGAGGTCGAAGTCGCGGGTACGCGTCTTCAGTTCGCGGTACGCCCTGGCGCTGAACGCGAGCGGCTCGCTGAACGTGCCGGTGAGGTACTGGGCGGTCTCCAGCACGTCTTCCTTGCTCTTCATCTCCCAGTAGGCGGGGAGTCGGCCGGGGTACTGCTCGTTGAAGATGTCGAGGCTGGGCAGCTTGTGCAGCGGCACCCGGGCATCGAGGATCGGGTACGGCTGACCGGCGAACACCTCGATCTCGTGACCGAGGTCGGCGAGCGCTTTGGTGAGGTGACGCGTGTAGACGCCCTGCCCGCCAACGTGGGGTTTGCCACGGTAGGTGAGATAGGCGATGCGCAGGGGCCCGTTGGGGTCCGTCGCTGAAGACATGGGTGTTGACGCTATCGCCGCAGGGTTACCCGCCGGTAGACGGCGGATGCGCGTCACACAGAAGTCACACGGACCGCATCTTGCCGGCGTCGACTCAGCCGATGCATTGGTTGACGACGAAGGTCGCCGAGGCCGATCCCTTGTTGCCGCGGGTGTCCGTCGCTGTGACCGTGTAGCTCCACGTGCCCTGCGGTGTGGACGATGGTGTGATGTTGCCCGCGTAGTCGGCGCTGCCCGCCGGTTTCGTCATCGCAGTGCTGCCCGCAACGCCGTTCGGACCGGACCACGACAGCGTGACCGAGGCGATACCGCTGCTGTCGGTGACTGCTGCGAGGACCTGGGGTGTCCCCATCGTGCATGCCGTGGTGTCGGCCACCTTCTGGCGGATGCCGACGACGGGATTGACTTCGACGCGTGCCGTCAACGTGATGGTGAACGTGCCGTTCGGCCCGACCACGTTGACGGTGTTCGTGTAGGTGCCTTCGCCGGAGGCGGCGCGGTTGAACGAGATGTTCAGCGGTACCGTCGATCCTGCGGGGATGTTGCCGGACGTCGGTGTCGTGACCGTGAACGGGGCGACGGCCGTGTGCGTCACCGAATACGTGGCGAATTGCCCGCCGGTGTTGGTGATCGTGATCCCGCCGTTCGTCGCAGCGGCGCCGAGGTCGATGGCCGTTCCCGACAACTGCAACTTGGCCGGCGCCGGTGCCGCCGTCGTCGTGGCCGCGGGTGGCGCGGCCGTGGTGATGGGTGGGGCCACAGACGTTGCGGTCGGCGGTGCAGTTGTCACGGATGGCGGCGTGGTGCTGTGCGGCGTCGTGGAGTGCGGTGCGGTGGTTGCCGTCGGCACGGTTGGAAGCACGATCAGGGGTGTCGTGGTCGTCGGGTCGGGGATGGTCGATGCGTCGGTGGGTGCGATCGTCGTGACCACCGTCGGATGTGGGTCGCCGAGCATCGTCGACGCAGGTGCGGGCGTGGTCGTGGCCGAGACCGTGGTCGCCACCGCGGGTTCGGTTGATGACGCCGAGGGTGTGGTCGACGACGGCACGGTCGTCGTCACCGCGAGCGGTTCCGTGGTGGCGGGCGCCAGCGAGACGGTGTGCGTGTTGCTGCCGAACTCCGCCGCAGCGATCGCGCCTCCGATGCCGAGGATGAGCACCGCCGCAGCGCCGACGAAGACCGCAGTACCCCGTCTCGCGGCCTTGCCGATCGCGCGCGGGAAACCGCCGTCGTTGCCGAAGTCGTAGTGCTTCGAGTACTCGGGTGCTGCGCCCGGTTCGCCGGCCATCGCCAGCACCTTCAGGCGCAGATCCGGTGGCGCCGCGAGCGCAGCAGCGTCGCCGAGCAGCGCGAGCGGGGCGAACTTGCGCTTGGTGCGTTCGCAGGTCTGACAGCTCTCGACATGACGAGCCACACGTTTGCGGACGAGCACGCTGAACGTGCCGTCCCACCCGTGCAGGATCTCGGCCAGGTCGGGGCAGTCCTTGCGTCCGGCGCGGGCGACCGTCAGCGCGCCGAGGCTGCGATCGACTCGCTCGCGCATCCGGTGCACGACGGTGTAACTCTGGTCGGGGCTGATCCCGAGCGCAGCAGCGAGGTCTGCACCCTGCAGACCCTGACGGACGGACAGTTCGAGCACCAGTTGGTCGCGCTCGTCGAGGCCGCATGCAGCGGCGCGCACGAGTTCGGCGAGTTCGCCGTAGGAGACGTTCTCGGCTTCGGCACCGGGATCGGTTGGGGCCGCCATCTCAAATCCGCCGACCATGTTGAAGTCGGTGGGGATTGCCCGAGCGCGCTTCTTGGTGCGACGGTAGATCTCGTGCCTGGCGATCGCGAACAGCCACGGTTTCAGCCGCGACTGGTCGCGCAGCTGACCCATCCGTTCGGCTGCGACGAGGAACGTGTCCTGGACGACATCGGAGGCCTCGTGCCGATCGCGCAGCATTCCCGCGGCCAGGTCGTAGATCCGGTCTGCGTAGAGGTCGTACATGGCTGCGAGCGCGCTGCGGTCCCCGGCCAGGTAAGCCGAGACCAACAGTGCGTCTGACGATGTACCCGGCTGTTGCGCCGGCTCTGGGTCGTCCATGGGGCATGTGCCTCCTCCTCTCCCGACAAGAGCGGCGGCGGCGGCAGTCCTTTCAGTTTTACGGAAAGGTTACGAAGATTCTCGGTCGGGTTCGCGCCAGGCGATCCGCATCGATCGCGACAGTGTCTCACCCGGCTCGAGGCGAACCGGCGCGAGGTTCGGTCCGTCGGGTGGCCCGGTCTGTGGCTCGACACATGTCGCGTGCGCTGGTTGGTCGTAGACGACCCAGTGATCGCAGTCGCTGGACACCGTCACCGTCAGCGCGTCGAAGTGCAATTCGACGGGTCCCAACGGTTCGACGAAGCAGTCGTCCCATGGTCCCGGTGGTGTCGGGACCAGCTCGCCGGTCGGGATGCCGACGTCGTCGCGCACGTACATCCGTCGCATCCTGATGCTCGCCGAGAGTGGCTTCACGAACCACGGATGCCATCCGAGTTGTGCCGGCATGGCCCGATCGTCGGCCGTCACGGCGAGCGTGCAATCGATGTGATCCTCGCCGAGCTCGATCGTCTGCGATGCCGTGCCGCCGAAGGGCCACGGGTGGCCGAGGTCGAACTTCAACGTCGCCCGGTGGTCGCTCCGAGTCTCGATCGTCCATGGCGCGCTGAACGCGGTGCCGTGGATCGCGTGGGGCGGGAGGTTGATCGGCATCTGATGGTCGACGCCGTCGAAGCGGAAACGGCCGTCGCGAACTCGTCCGACCCACGGCACCATCGGATAGCTGCCCCACAGCATCCGGTCGTTGCGCTCGTCATCGGCATCGGGAACCGCACGTGATGCGAGAAGATCGAGATCGCCGACGCGAAGGATCCCCAAGCGAGCGCCGACGTCTTCGTGGATGGTGCAGTACGCCTGCCCGGCATGCAGTTCGATCACCGGATGATTCTTGCTGCTCGGCGCGTGATCGGCGTGTCATGATCCTGGGCGTGCGTGGTCTGGTGCAGCGAGTGAGTGAGGCGTCGGTGGCCGTCGACGGCGAGACGGTCGGGTCGATCGGGCAGGGCCTGTGCGTGCTGGTCGGTGTCACCCATGACGACACCGAGGTCATGGCGCGGAAGCTGGCCGACAAGATCTGGAACCTGCGCGTGATGGACGACGACGAGGGCGTGATGAACCGCTCGGTCGCCGACACGACACGAGCCGTGCTGATCGTGAGCCAGTTCACGCTGTACGCGGACACGTCCGCCGGCCGCCGCCCGAGTTACGTCAAGGCGTCGCGGCCCGAGCATGCAGAGCCGCTGATCGAGATCGTCGTCGACGAGTTGCGCCGCCTCGGAGCCACGGTCGAAACGGGACGCTTCCGCACGGAGATGAAAGTCGCGCTGATCAACGACGGCCCCGTCACCGTGATGATCGAGTTGTGAGGGCGGCGGCGATCGCCGTCGACGTTGCCGGTCAGCTGACGAGGCGGAACCGATACGACGTGTCGCCCGGCTCGGCGACGATCTGCGGCTCGTTGCGCGCAGGTAGGAGACCGGCTTCGCGGCACAGCGTCGGCCAGCCCTTGGCGGATTCGCGATCGACGTTGAAACGTTCCATGAGTGCTTCGATCGGCCGACGACCGCTGCGCAGCGAGTCGAGGTAGATGTTCGCGATCAACGACAGTTCGGGCACTGATGTCGCCTGCGGGCGGAAGTTCGTGTCAACCGGAACCCGGGGTGCGACGTTCTTCGTCGTCTCGACAATCGCTTCTGGATCGACCACTGGACGTTTGCTCATCTATAGAAGCAACCACCATCGGGCCGACAAGACAACCTCGGACGCGAATCGGCCGGCTCCGGCGGCCGCTCCCGTCGGGGTGCCGCGGCAAGTACGGTGCTCAACCGTGTTGATCGAGTTGCGCGAGTACGACGCGGGATGGGCGTCGATGTACGAAATGGAACGACTTCGAATCGTCGATGTGCTCGGCGCGCTCGCGGTATCTGTCGATCATGTCGGCAGCACGTCCGTGCCTGGGCTCGCAGCGAAGCCGATCATCGACATCGTGCTCGCGGTACCCGACGCCACTGACGAAGGGGCGTACGTCCCTGCGTTGGAGGAAGATGGCTATCGGTTCGCACACCGCGAGCCTGAGTTCTTCCAGCATCGTCTGCTGCGGCGAGAACCGAGCGTGGTCAACCTGCACGTCTTCAGTGTTGGTTGCTCGGAAATCAGGCAGATGAGCGGGTTCCGAGACTGGCTCCGCACGCATTCCACCGACCGTGACCTGTACGAGCGCACCAAGCGCGAGCTCGCGACACGGGAATGGGGGATCGTCCAGGACTACGCGGATGCGAAGACCGACGTCGTGACCGCGATCAAACGCCGCGCCGGACTGGTCGCTTGAGAACGGGTGACGGCTACCGGCTCAGCCTTCGTCGTCGGGTGGGACTGACTCGCCACCAGCGGCTCGCTCGATCCTGGCGGCCGTTTCTGCGCTCTTCGACGTCGTCCACACACCGCTCAGCGCGAGGCGGAACTTCTCATTGCGAACCGCGTTCTGTTCGATCCACGTCAACCGGTCGTCGCTGTCGTTGACGAAATCCTCCAGCGGCTGCGCGGCAACAACCCAGAGCTGTTCGTCGTCGGCCGATTCGACGAGCTGCAGAAGCACGGCTCGATGCACGGCTTCGTCCGCCCACTCCTCGATCTGATCGACGAGCTGCATCGCCCAGATGTTCGTGTGATCGGACTCAGGGAGGGCATTGGATCGCGCCAGCCATCCCCGGCACAGCGCCTCCACACCCAACCGGTCGACGACCAGACGTCGCTCGTTCGTTCGCGTCAACTCCCACCAGATCGCATCCCACATGCCCGGCTCGGTCGGCACGAGATCGATGACAGTGTCGAGCCACGTCGGATCGATGCGTCGAAGCGCGCAGACCAACGGCGAGAAATCGGTGACCCACGTCGACGTGCCCGCGTCCACCCGACGCGTCTCGGCAACGGCGAGCGCAAGGGCCGCAGCCGGTTCGGATCGGATCGCGACCACGAGTTCGTCCATGCATCGTTCGGTCTCGGCCGCGGTCGGTCTGGTCAGCTCGATTTCGTGGACTTGGCCGACCAGCTCGGGTCTCGTTCTGAACGACTCGACGAGCCACGCCAATTGCCGTGCTCGCTCGGGGTCGAGGTCGGGCTTGGAGAAGTTGGTGGTGTGCCGCGCCACTTCGCCAGGGTCTTGGTCCGCCGGTCCGATCAACTCCAACATCACCGCAATGGCGGCAGGATCGTCGCCGGCGACATCGACCGCATGGCACAACGCGATGAGGTGATCCGTGTCGAGATCCACGCGACCATTCTCACTCAGATCCGAAGGGCCGCTGAACCGTGTTCGAATCTGACGAGCGATCACCAACGTCGCGTATGCGCCGATTGATTCACCCTAACCCTTATGGTAAAGATACTAGGGCTCTTGGTCGAGTCACGATGTCTGTCGCAGGGGGCGCTGGATGGCTGAGGGGATTGGCACATGAGCGGTGTCTGGGAAGGCATCGAGATCCTCGATCTCTCGACGGGGATCGCCGGTCCGATGAGCGGGATGCTGTTCGCCGACCACGGTGCGAGGGTGATCAAGATCGAGCAGCCCGGTGGCGATCCGTTCTCCGGCTCGCCCGGCTATCGCACATGGATGCGCGGCCGTGAGCGAGCCGAGATCGACCTCACCACCGAGGCCGGTCGCAACGCGCTCCACCGTCTCGCGTCGCGAGCCGACGTCGTGATCGAGAGCTTCCGGCCGGGTGTCGCGGCCCGCCTCGGGGTTGATCACGACACGCTCCGAGCACTCAACCCGGGTCTGGTGCACTGTTCGATCACCGGCTACGGGCGTGGTTCTCGGCACGAGGATCGACCCGCCTACGACGCCCTCGTCGCGGCGCGCCTCGGTCTGCAGTGGGAGCAGCGCGGTTGGGTCGGTGGCGAGATCAACCGGCTGTGCGGCCGGGAGCCGAACCTGCCCGACCTCGATGTCCCGGATGGCTGCGCCGAAGGTGCTCAGCGCGAAGGGCCGCTGTTCTCTCATTCGTCGTGGCCCAGCCTGGCTGCGGCGTTCCTGGCGACGACCGCGATCAGCGCAGCGCTGCTGGCTCGCGAACACACCGGTCGTGGACAACACGTCGAGACGTCGCTGCTGCAGGGTGTGCTGGCGACCACGATCGCCGGATGGCAACGCTGTGACCGGCCCGATGCGCCGTACTACCAGACGTGGGTCACCGACCCGCGGGCGACGAAGGGCGTGTTCCAATGCGCCGACGGTCGGTGGATCCATCACTGGGTGCCGAACCCGGCGTTCGTACTCGGCGTCTCCGGTGGCGATGAGATCGTGGTCGGCGCGGATGTGAACAGTCCGCGTCAGGACCCGACGCGCATCTCGACCAATCCCGAAGAGATCATCGTCCTCCATCACTACTACCCGTTGCTCGCAGAAGCCTTTCGGAAGTTTCCCTCCGACCAATGGGTCGCGGCCGGCGCCGAGGTCGGTGTCGCGCTGCAGCCGATCCGTTCGCCCGAGGAAGCACTCGCCGACCCGGCACTGCTCGTCGAAGGTTGTGTGGTCGAGGTCGATCACCCCGAGCTCGGCACGGTTCGCCAGGTCGGGATCGTCCTCAACCTCGCTGCGACTCCGGGCTCGGTTGCCGCGCCGCCCGTGGCGATCGGCGCCGACACGGAGCGGATCTTGGCGGAAGCGGCGACGGCGACTGCAGCCGCGGCTCGTGTCGGCGACGATCCCTCACGCGCTCACCCACTCGCCGGCATCAGGGTGCTGGATCTCGGGCTTGCTGTCGCTGGTCCGTTCTCGACGCAGGTGCTCAGCGATCTCGGCGCCGACGTGATCAAGATCAACACCTTGTGGGACGGCTTCTGGCACGCGAACCACATCGCCTTCGCGTGTAACCGCGGCAAGCGCAGTCTCTCGGTCGACCTCAAGCAGCCGCAGGGAATGGAATTGATCCGTCGTCTCGTGGCCGGCGCCGATGTCGTGCAACACAACATGCGCTACTCGGCGGCCGAGCGATTGGGTGTCGACTACGAATCACTGCGGCAGATCAATCCGGCGCTCGTCTACTGCCACAGTCGCGGTCACGATCGCGGACCGCGCGGTGAGATGGCCGGCAACGACCAGACCGGCTCGGCGCTGGCCGGCGTTGAATTCGAAGACGGTGGTGGCGCGGACGGTGGCCGGCCGATGTGGTCGCTCGCATCGATGGGCGACACCGGCAACGGCTTCCTCGCTGCGATCGGGATCATCCAGGCGCTGTACCACCGCGATCGCACGGGCGTCGGCCAGTTCGTCGACACCTCGATCCTCAACGCGTGTCTGCTCAACGTGTCGACCGCGACGCTGGACGCCGACGGCGTCGGACTGCCGCGGCCTCGGCTCGACTCGCAGCAGTTCGGCCTGCACCCGCTGTACCGCCTCTACCCGACGAGCGACGGCTGGCTGTGCATCGCCGCCATCACCGACCGCCATTGGAGCAACCTCCGGTCGGTGCTGTCACCGTCAGCGCTCGACGCGTTCGCCGGTGCGGTCCACGACGGGGGCGACATCGAAGGACTGGGCGACATCCTCGCAAGAGTGTTCATGGAGAAGTCCGCCTCGCAGTGGTTCGACGTGCTCGATGGCGGTGGCGTGCCGTGCGAGGTGTCATCGCCCGACTTCGCGTTGAGTGTGTTCGATGATCCCGAGCTGATCGCTCGCCAGTGGGTCACGAGCTACGACCATCCGGTGGTCGGGCATCTCGATCAGTTCGGGTTGCTGTTCGATCTCTCCGACACACCGGCCCGCATCGCCGGCCCGCCGTTGACCGTCGGCGGCGACACGCGGCAGATCCTGCGCGATCTCGGACTCGACGATGCCGAGATCGATCGACTGGTCGCCGACAAGGTCGTCCTCGACGCGAGCTGAGAATGCTCGCGGTGCGCTGTCCTGCGTCGACGTTCTGCGCCCAGGTTGGTCAAGTTCCCACAGGGATAGGGTGATCACCCATGGCAGCGAGCAAGGCGGCGAAGAAGGCGACGGCAAGGCAGACGGCGGCGAAGACGGCCGGCGTTGATACCAAACCGCCGGCGCCCGCCCAGTACCTCGACCGGCGGACGTTGATCGGCGTTGCTGCAGACCTTGCCGACGAGTACGGCTGGAGCCGGCTGACGCTGTCGCTGGTTGCTCGTACGGTCAACCGGCACGTCACGTCGCTGTACGCCCATGTCGACAGCGTCGACGCCCTCCGGCGCGAGGTCGCACTGGTGGCGATGGACGAGCTGTCCGAGCTGGTGTGGGTGGCCGCGCTGGGTCGCACGCGTGACGATGCACTGCGGGCCATTGCCACCGTCTACCGCGGGTTCAGCCGCGACCATCCCGGGCGGGCAATGGCGATGCTGTCGACCGACCACCGCAATGATGCGGAACTGCAGACCAAGGGACGTCGGCTGGCCGAGCCCCTGGCCGCGACGTTTCGATCGTTCGGGCTCGACGATGCCCAAGTGGTGCACGCCCATCGCATCTTCAGCTCGACGGTGCGCGGTCTGGTGCAAGCCGAGTCGCTCGACTTCTTCACGGCGACCGGCAACCTCGACGACGCGTTCGAGCACATGATCTCGTTGTTCGTCGTCGCGATGGAAACGGGCCAGTGGCCCGTCGTCGCCAAAAACAAATCACCGCGACGGTGACGGAACCGAGATCCACGTGTTGGTGCCGACCGGCATGTCCCGGCACGCGTGGCGGCGCCGAACGTCGGTGACGCGTGCGGTCATACGGGTGCTTGCGGCGACAGCTGTGAGTCATATGTCGTCTCTCACACGACATCCAGCTCACACGTCCGCCCAGCTCAAGCTGTTGCTCAGCTCACGCTTTTTCGTGAGCAACAACGCGAACGTCGCGATTGTGGCGCACCAAGAATCGGGGAAGGCCTTCATGCGGAACCCCCGATCGGCGCGTGTTCCGCGCGAATGGAACAGCTGCTCGTGCGTCGTAGCAATGACATTGCACATACAGAGTTGGGCGTTCTACAGAACACCAGCGGGCTGAACGGTTCGTTCGAATCGCCTCAGGCGGTCGCGGCGACCAGACCGAGGCCCGTCGCACTCGTGTGGACCGTCGTTGGCGTGAAGCCGGCGTCGCGCAGCAGCTGCTGTAGCTCGTCACGCGAGCGTTCTCGGCCGCGGTCACACACCACCAACATCTGCAGGTCGGTCAGGGACGCCGGATAGCTTGCGACGTTCCTCTCCTGCAGCAGCTCGATGACCACCAATGTTCGTCCTGGGGGCATCGCCGCGTGCACAGCGCGGAGGATCCGCAGCGACGCCTGGTCGTCCCAGTCATGCAGAACGCTCTTCAGGGTGTACACGTCGGCATCGGCGTCGAACGAGCCCCGAATGTCGCCTTCGACCAGCGTCACTCGGTCAGCGACCCCGCGAGCGGACAGCACGCTGTGCGCTTCGGGCAACACGACCGCTGCCTCGACGAGCATGCCGTTCAACTTCGGTCGAGCTTGGAGGATTCGAGACAGCAGAGCGCCTGCGCCGCCGGCGAGATCACAGATGCGACCTGTTTCGGGCCAGGGGTACATGGCGACGATGTCGGGCGCGTCGATCTCGGTGATGCGCCGCATCGCGGCGGCGAACCCGCGTCCTTCGTCGGGATGTTCGTTGAACCATTGCCACACGCTCATCCCGTGGACGTTCGGAAATCCAGGTTCGCCCGTGGCGACGACGCTGTCCAACTGCTGCCACGCTGCCTGGTTCGATGCGGTCGCCCAGTACGCGATCCAGTTGTGCATCGATTCGCGGCGGTCGGCCCGAAGCCCGTTGCTGATCCGATTGTTGGAGAACGCGCCGCTGGCATCGAGTGAGAAGACGCCCGTCATTGCCAGACCACGCAGCACGCGATGGAGCGCGTCGGCATCCACGCCGAGTTCGACGGCCAGCGACGAGGCCGTCCGTGACCCGGCGCCGAGCAGATCGGCGACGCCGAGCTTCGTGACCGTCGCCAGACATGCCGCAGTCGCGCCGCCGACCGATCGATCGAACAGCACGAACTGGGCCGGAATCACACGATCGGCCCACCGCAGCAGCAGCCGTCGCAGCGCCAATGCCATGCGCGCCGCAGGACGCGGAGCAGCCTTGACCGGCTTCATGTCGACGGGATCGGAAGTCTTGGTCGCTGTTTTCGTCGTGTCGCTCATGTGGCAATCTCCTGCGTCGAGTCAGTGAGATTCGCCGCCGTCGTGCGCTTGGATCACTTCGACGATGTGCGCAGCTGGGCGGAGCACATATAGTGTTGGGTGCGTTACAAATACCTTAGGGTCAACTCGTCGAACGGCTCGGGGGCTGATCGGCGCTGTGAGGGGATGATGCCGTGACGGGTGCGTCGATGGTGGTGCCAGATCCGGACGATGCCTTCATCTTCGAAGGTGCGGCCCGCGGTGAGCTGTTGATCCGCCGGTGCGCGGCGTGTCATCGCTTGCGGCATCCTCCGACCCCGATGTGTCCCGTCTGCCACTCGACCGATGTCGACGCGATTCAGGCCAGTGGCCGTGGCACCGTCGCATCGTGGATCCTTTCGCATCATCCGTCGCAGCCTGACGACGCTCCTCGCATCGTCGTCTTGATCGATCTCGCCGAAGGCACTCGATTCGTGTCGAACCTGATCGACATCGAGCCCGACGCCGTCTCCATCGGGCTCGCGGTCGAGGTTCGATTCGTCGATGTCGGCGGCACCGTCCTCCCCCAATTCGCCCCGGTGGTGAAGCGGTGAAGCGGTGAGGCGACCAGCCGCCGTCATCGCCGGCATCGGCCAGACAGAGTTCTCCAAGAACTCCGGTCGCAGCCCGCTGCAGCTCGCGGCCGAAGCGTCGCTGGCCGCGATCGCCGACGCAGGCCTGCAGCCCACCGACATCGATGGCACCGTGACGTTCAGCCTCGACACCAGCGACGACCTGATGGTGATGGGATGCCTGGGCATTCCCGAGGTGCGGTTCGCTGCCCGCACCCGCGGCGGTGGTGGGGGAGCGTGTGCCACGGTGCAGCTCGCTGCCGCGGCCGTGATGTCGAACCAAGCCGACGCAGTGCTGATCTGGCGCGCGTTCAACGAACGCAGCCGGCACCGCTTCGGTCAGCCCAACCCGCGGCCACCGGACCCGGCGTGGAACCTCTACAAACCCTTCGGTCTCGACACGCCGGCCAAGCTCTACGCCCTCGCGTTCAGCCCGTACCTGCATCGGTACGGGTTGACGAACGAGGACCTCGGGCTCTACACCGTGGTCGCCAGGAATTGGGCCGCGACGAATCCCAACGCGTGGTTCTACGAACGACCGATCACGCTTGCCGATCACCAGGCATCGCGGTGGGTCGTGGAACCAGTGCTGCGTCTGCTCGACTGCTGCCAGGAGAGCGACGGGGGTGTGGCGATCGTTGTCACCCGTGGCGACGCTGCCGGTGATCAGCCGCAGCCGGCCGTCCACGTCGTCGCCGCATCCCAAGGTCATGTCATGGGAGGCCATGAACTCTTCGACTACTACCGCGACGATCTCGCGGCGTTCGATGACACTGCCGCACTGGGTCGCAATTTGTACGCCGCGGCAGGGCTCGGGCCCGCGGAGGTCGACGTCGCCATGATCTACGAGAACTTCAGCCCGATCGTGCTGATGCAGCTCGAAGCACTCGGCTTCTGCGGTCCGGGAGAGGCCCGAGACTTCATCGCCGAGGGCAACATCGGCCGTGGCGGGTCGTTGCCCGTCAACCCGAACGGCGGGCTGCTCGGCGAGGGCTACATCCACGGCATGAACAACATCCTCGAAGCCGTCCGCCAAGTTCGGGGTACGTCGCCGAACCAGATCGCCGACGTGCACAACGTGCTCGTCAGCGCCGGCCGCAGCGGCCTCATCCTCGGTACCCATCCCTGAACCAACGTCACACAAACGGAGCACAACATGAGCGAGTTGCTGATCTCGGCCGATTCACACGTCGCCGTCTCGCAGGATCAGATCCGGGCCAACCTCCCGGCCAAGTTCCACGACGCGTACAACGATGCGTTGCGAGCGTTCGGAGCGCGCATGGCCGCGGCAATGGGAGCCGGCAACGCGAACGCCGACTCGATGAAGCGGAACCAGCACGCCGCTTTCACTCGGCCCGGATACTGGGACGCGACCGAGCGCCTCAAGGACATGGATCTCGACGGCGTCGACATCGAGGTCATCTACTCCGAGGTCAGCGCGTTCCGGTACATCGGCGACATGAAGGAGGGCGCGGTCGCCGCGACCCGCGCGTTCAACGACGTCCTCACCGATTTCGCCTCACACGATCCGCGTCGACTCGTCGTCAGCTACCAGATCCCCGTGTTCGATGTCGATGCCGCGATCGCGGAGGTGCTGCGGGTCGCCGAGATGGGTGGCAAGTCATTGCAGCTGCCGGTGTTCCCGACCGAACTCGGCCTGCCCGACTACTACGACGAGCGCTACCACCCACTGTGGGCCACGATCCAGGAAACCGGTCTGCCGATCTGCTGCCACATCGGACTGAACACGAACCTCGACGACCTCACTCGTCGTGACCCGACGCCACAGAAGGGCGTGATGGTGCCGATGACAGCGCTCTGCACGGCCGAAGCGTTCGGGATGTGGATCCTGTCCGGCACGCTCGTCACGTTCCCAGGCCTGAAGTTGGTGTTCGTCGAGCCCGGCCTCGGATGGATCCCGTGGTACCTGTACATCGTCGACGATCTCGTCCAGCGCCAGGGCTACCAGTTCCCCGACATCACCGAGTTGCCGAGTCACTACTTCCATCGCAACATCAACGTGACCTTCATCGAGGAACCCGACTCGCTCGACCTCGCCCGGCAGCGGGTGGGTGTCGAGAACATCCTGTGGTCCACCGACTTCCCCCATCCAGTCACGAGTTGGCCGGATTCGCGAGAGCTCGTCGAACGATCGTTCGCGGGTATGCCGGCAGGCGAGCGCGAGCTCATCCTGTCGGGCAACGCGAAACGAGTGTGGAACCTCTGACGTGGCGCCGGACTCGAAGGGTCGTCAGCTCGTGCCGGCCCGCAACGTCTCCACGGCTTTGGTGATGCGCCGCTGCCGCGTCTCGGCTGCCTTCGCGCCCTCGACGGCGAGCGTGTGTTGGCGTTTGTTGCTGTACGACAGCCGATCGAACGCAGCCTGGGCAATGGGATCCGCGGCGAGCGCTGCAGCGAGGTCGGGCGGCACGACGACCTCGCGCGGTGCGGTGTCGAGTTCGAGTTCGGCCTCGATGTCATCGCCCGCAGCGACCCCGGTGATCGAGCGGATCTCGGCACTGATCGGCAGCATGAACACTCCACCCATCACCGCGACCGTACTGCGATAGGTGTGGCCGTTGATGGTGACCTGAACGGCTGGTCGTTTCGTCGATCCGAGCGCAGCCACGACATCGTCGGGGATCTGCATGCCGGTCGCGTTCTTGCCGCCCAGGATGACTGTCGTGCGAAACTTCATCGCGGTCAGCTTTGCACGCTGTCGTGGACGTCCTCGTCATCGTCAGCCCCAGCAACTGGCGCATCAGCCGCCGCCGGCCGGCGCTTCGATCGGGCCGGCTTCCAACCCGATCGCCAGAGGGCCAGAGCGAGGATGGCAGCGGCCAACGCGACCCACGGTTTGTCGCCGATCGAGATGTACCACGTGTCGCCCGATCGCAATTCGAGTACATGCGTGATGACCTTCTGTTCGCTGATCCCGGTGCGCTGGCTGATGTCACCGTCGGGTGAGACGAAGGCGGAGAAGCCCGTCGGCGCCGCCTGTGCCACCCACCGGCCGGTCTCGATCGCGCGCAGACGTGACGAGGCGATCTGCTGGCTCTGCAGCACCGTCCAGGTGTAGCTGGATCCGTTCGTCGGGTTGATCAGCAGTTGCCCGCCGTGGCTCACACCGTCTCTGGCGCGCCCGCCGAAGAAGATCTCCCATGAGATCGCGACGGCGACGCGGGTGCCGTCGTTCAACGTCAGGTACGCGGGCCTGTGCCCGGCGACTGCGTCTCGGGGGACGAGGTTCGTCGGCGCCCCCAGTGCCTTCAGCAACCCGCGCAGTGGCATGTACTCGCCGAACGGAACACGTCGGACCTTGTCGTAGCGATCGGTGTAGGTGCCGTCGGGGTTGACGACGACCTGAGCGTTGGTGAAGTGGTCGCCCGGTGCATCTTCGGTGACGCCGACGAGGAACGTCGCGTCGAGCCGTTTGGCTTCGGCCGCGATCGCGATCAGGTCGTCGCTGCCCTCGAACGTCGGGACGTCGACGACGTTCTCCGGCCACACCACGATGTCGACGTGCTTGCTGGGATCGGACGATGCCTGGATCGTGTTGGTCGCCGTCAATTGGCGGCGGGTGACGCAGTCGGATCCGCTGAGCGGACCGGTGTCGTTCGATGTGCCATCGGCAGCGCAGTACTGAACGTCGACAGCGTGTGTTCCCTGCGGGCCACCTCCCTGCACCACGGCGACGCGCACCGTGCGACCGGTCGAGTTTCCGGTCGGCGCGACCGCGGCGAGCACGATCACGCCGACGACGGCCAGCAACCCGAACATCCCGTGCGGCTCACCCGTGGCGCCCGGCCGCTTGCGGCGAGCCATCAACGGGATGCCGGGTGAGGGTCCGGCGAGTGCGAACCCGATCTGGAACGTGAGCCACGTCAGCAGGATCGCGCCGCCGACGCGCGCGACACCGATGAGCGGTCCGCCGCTCTGGCTGATCGCGAGGCTCGCCAACGGCACGCCGCCGAACGGGAAGCAGAAGCGCAGTGCTTCGGCCATCGTGTGTGCGACCGGTCGGCCGATCACGCGCCACGGCCCCTTCGGCGAAGCCATTGCGGCGATGCCGTGGAACGCAGCGAACATCGCTGCCGCGATCAGGTAACCGGGCGCCGTCAGGAACCACATCCAGACCATGCCGGGGAACAGCCAGCCGGCGGCGAACAGCCATCCGTAGCGGAACCGTTCGCCGCGGGTGGGCTCCTCACCCAGCACCGTTTCGAACACCATGATGCCCAGGAACGCGAGCGGCCAGAAGCCCCACGGCGGCAGCGAGAAGGCCACCAGCACGCCGGCCAGAAGTGCGATGTACGCCTTCTTCGTCGGTCGGCGCAGGCGTAGCATCGAATCGACGTTACTTGCCGACCATCGTCGTTCCCGTGAGCCTCGTTGATGCCGCCTCGTGTCCGGGGCGGGCGGCCCACGCAGTCACGAAATGTCGGGGTACGGGCGACATTCGGTGACAGCGCGGAGGAACTCGGTCATTGCCTTTGCCGCGGCGTTGCCCTGCTGAATGCAAGCCGGGATCCCGATGCCGCGGTAGCTCGCACCGGCGACGAACAACCCGGGGGCGTCCGCGGCAAGCGCTCGCTCGATGCCGTCGACACGCTTCGCATGACCGGGGCGGTACTGCGGGAAGGCCATCGGCCAACGGGTGATGCGATGCGATGTCGGGGCCAACGTGAGACCCAGATGGTGGCCGACTTCCGTCACGGTCGCGTCGAGCAGTGCGTCGTCGTGTTCGTCGACGAGATTGCGCCCGTCGCGACCCAGTGAGACGCGCAGGATGACATCGCCGCTGCCGTCCGTGTCGACGGGCTGCCAATGGGCCCACTTGCTGCTCGCGAACGACGCGGCAGTCACCCACTTCTGCACCGGCTTGGGGACGAGGTAGCCGCTGCGCGCGCGCAGCGCCTGGGGCCAGTCGGTGGAGGGGATCGCGAGCGTGACCATCACGACGCCGGCGTGGACGAACTCGTTCAGTGCAGCCGAGGCGTCGGGGCTCAGCGGCGCCATCAGCGGAGCCGTGGTCCGCGCCGGCGTGGCCAGCAGCACGACATCACAGGGTGCGCCGTCGACCAACCAACCGCCGCCGCTGCGCTCGATGGCTTCAACGACGCGGCCGGTGACGATCTCGACACCGGTCGCGAGCAGCGACGCCGCAAGCGCGTCGGTGAGCGCCGCCATGCCGGCCTTCGGCGTGGCGAAGATCGGCCCGCCCGCTGCCGGCGCCTTCGCTCGCATCTTGCGCCCGCCGATCAGCAGGCTGCGATTCTTGGTGGCGAGATCGAGGATCTGGGGAACGCCGGCAAGGCTGAAGCGGTCGGTGTCGGCGGCGTAGATGCTGCCGACCAACGGGTCGACCAGCCGCTCGTGGACCTGCCGGCCGAAGCGGTGGCGGATCAGGCCGCCGACGGAATCAGCATCGATGCCGGTTGCCGGCAGGAAGGGCTCGAGTCCGGCGCGAAGCGTTCCTGGCCATGTCAACAGGTGCGAGCGCGCCAACTTGCGAAGATCAGTCGGCACACCCAGCAGCAGTCCTTCGGGGATCTCGTGCATGCCGTTCCACCACACGTTCGCCGACGCGATCGCCGGTGATGTCAAGTCACCGCCGAGACCGAGGTCGGACGCGAGCTGCATCGCGTACGGGACCCGCGTCAGGAACGCATCAGCGCCCTCGTCGATGCCGTCCAACCCGGCGAACGCGCTCGAACGGATCTTGCCGCCGACTCGCTCACCGGCTTCGATCACCGTGATCTCGGCATCGGGCAACTGAGTTCGTAGCCGGTACGCGGCTGTCAGTCCCGTGACGCCCCCGCCGACCACGACGACCCGCTGAGTCATGCAGCGTCCCGGGCCTCGATCACGAGCGCGGCGAGTGCAGCCATGACGGCAGCATCGTCGTTGACGCACGCCGTTCGGTCGAACGCGATGCCGACCTGCGCGGCACGCGCCTTTGCCTCGATGTCGAGGTCGTACAACACCTCGAGGTGATCGGCCACGAAGCCACACGCGGACACGAGAACACCGTCGGCGTTCTCACTCGCTCCGAGCTCGTCGATGACTTGCAGGATGTCGGGCCCGATCCATGGCTCGGGCGTGCGCCCTGCCGACTGCCAGGCGATCGCCCAGCGGCTCCAGTGGCCGAGGCCGACCTTGGCGGCGACGGCTTCAGCGGTGGCGCGGAGTTCTGTGGGGTACGGATCGCCGCCATCGATGATCCGCTGTGGCAAGGAGTGCGCGGTGAACAGCACCTTGGTGTTGGCCGGCATCGCGGCCAGACGTGGCGCGAGGTCGGCTGCGAGGAAGTCGATGAACGCCGGCTCGGTCGCCCAACTGTTGATGCCCGTAACCCTGACTCCCGCCGGCTCGGCAACGGCCCTGACGCGATCGAGGTACTGGCCGATCGAGTAGCTGCTGTAGTGCGGCGCGAGGACGAGTCCGACGATCTTCGTGAAGCCGGCGGCGATCAATTCGGTGACCGCAGTCTCGATCATCGGCTCGGCGTGCTTGAGTCCGAGCGTGACGAAGAATTGGCCCTGCGCGGCAGCATCGAGCGCCGCCTGCAACCCGTCGCGCTGGGCCTCGGTGCGTTGGGTCAGCGGTGAGATACCGCCGATCGCGTCGTAGCGACGGGTGAGATCCTGCAGCTGCTCGTCGGTCGGTGGTCGACCGCGACGGATGTCGGTGTAGTAGGGCAGGATCTCGTCGGGCGTGCGTGGGGTTCCGTACGCCATCAACACCACGGCGGTTCGGTTCTCGGGGGCGACGTCGGTCATCCGCGTCAGCTCGCCGTCTGCTCGTGGACGTACGCCACGATCTGTTCGAGCACACCCGGGTCGGTGTTCGGTTGCACGCCGTGGCCGAGGTTGAAGATATGCCCGGGGTGCCCGGCGTTGTCAGCGATCACCGCGTCGCAACCGTCCTTGGCCACCGGCCACCCAGCCAGGACGAGTGCGGGATCGAGGTTGCCCTGGATCACCGTGTTCGCGCCGAGACGGGTGCGGGCATCGGCAATGCGCGTGCGCCAGTCGAGACCCATCACGCCGGCGCCGGCGGCGTACATCGATTCCAGGATGTGATCACACCCGATGCCGAAGTGGATGCCGGGGATCGTCGGGTGGCTCGTCGACAGTTCGGCGAACACCCGCGCCGAGTGCGGCATCGCGAACCGCTCGTAGTCGCGTCGGCTCAACGCGCCGGCCCACGAATCGAACAGCTGGAACGCAGACGCGCCGGCATCGAGTTGACTGCGGATCGAGGCGATGGCGTGATCCGCGAGGCGACTCATCAGCTCGTTCCAGGTCACCTCGTCGGTGTGCATCAGCGCCTTGGTGTGTTCGTACGTCTTGCTCGGCCGGCCTTCGACCAGATAGCTGGCAACGGTGAACGGCGCGCCGGCAAACGCCAGGAGTGGCACGCGTAGCTCGGCCGCGAGAATGCGTACGGTCTCGATCACGTAGGGGGTGTCGACCTCGGGCTCGAACGGCCGGACGCGACGCAGGTCGCCGACGCTGCGGAACGGCGTGGTCGCGACCGGACCGGTGCCCGGCGAGACGTCGATGCCGAACCCGATCGCATGGGCCGGCACGACGATGTCGCTGAACAGCACTGCCGCATCGACGCCGTAGCGCCGAACCGGTTGCAGCGTGATCTCGGCCGCCAACACGGGGTCCTTGATCGCGTGGAGGATGCTGCCGTCGCCGCGGATCGCTTTGTACTCGGGCAGGCTTCGACCGGCTTGACGCATGAACCAGACGGGTGTGTGGATGGCTGGTTCGGCCCGAGCTGCGGACAGAAAGGGCGTGCTCGGCATCACGGTCATAACACCGCGAACGCTATCGGCAGGCCTGCCGCGCCGGGGCATTCACCGGTTTGCGGCGTCGGTCACGCCGGCAGGTTGGCCTCGATGTCGGCGACGAGCTTCGCGTCGTCGGGTGCCACCATCGGGCTGTAGCGGGCGACGATCTCGCCGGCGGGCGAGATGAGGAACTTCTCGAAGTTCCAGCGGATGTCGCCGCTCGCGCCCTCGGCATCGGCGACCGGCGTGAGGTCCTGATAGATCGGGTGACGATCGTCGCCGTTGACATCGATCTTCTCGAACATCGGGAACGTGACGCCGTACGTCGTGCTGCAGAACGTCTCGATCTCGTCGGCGCTGCCGGGCTCTTGCGCGCCGAACTGGTTGCACGGAAAGCCGAGCACGCTGAAGCCGCGATCCGCGTAGTCCTTCTGCAGTTGCTCGAGGCCGGTGTACTGGGGCGTGAGCCCGCACTTGGACGCGACGTTGACGACGAGCAACGCCTTGCCGAGGTAGCTGTTCAGGTCGGCAGGTTCACCCTGGAGGGTGTTGATGGAATGGTCGAGCACGGTCATGCCGCCGAGTCTGGCACGCGTTCGAGTGCGGGTGCCATGCGAGCGATCGGCCAGACTCCACCGATGGCTTCAGATCTTTTCTCACTCGACGGCAAGACCGCACTCGTCACCGGCGGGAGTCGCGGCATCGGGGCAATGATCGCCCGCGGCCTGCTTGACGCGGGTGCCTCGATCATCATCAGCGCGCGCAAGGAGAACGAGCTGAGCGCGGCGGTCGAGGAGTTGTCGCCGTTCGGTCCGGTCGAGTCGATCCGCGCCGATGTCAGCACGGTCGACGGCGTGAAAGCGCTCGCGGCGCAGGTGGCCGAGCGCTTCCCGGCGCTGAACATCCTCGTCAACAACGCCGGTGCGACGTGGGGTCAGCCGATCGACGAGTTCACCGAGGCCGGCTGGGATCGCACGGTCGACACGAACCTCAAGTCGGTGTTCTTCCTCACCCAGGCGTTGCTCCCCAACCTGCGTGCGGCCGGCACCGCCGCCGACCCGGCGCGAGTGATCAACATCGGCTCGATCGACGGGCTGCACGTGAACCCGATGGACACGTTCCCGTACTCGGCCAGCAAGGCCGGCGTTCATCACCTCACCCGGGCCTTGGCCGCCAAACTCGGTCGCGAACACATCACGGTCAACGCGGTCGCGCCAGGGCCGTTCCAGAGCAAGATGATGGCCGCGACGCTGGAGGCCTTCGGTGACTCGATCGCGAAGTCCTCGCCGCTCGGCCGCATCGGTTCGCCCGACGACATGGCGGGCGTCGCCGTCTACCTGTCGAGCCGGGCGGGGGCATACGTCACCGGGGCCGTGATCCCCGTCGACGGTGGCATCGCGACCACGTCCTAGGGAGTGTGACCTGCCGTTTCCCTGCCCCGGAGAGGGTGGCGTGTGGCAGCCAGATTCACGCCGATAGAGTTGTCAGACCCTTGTTTCGGGTGCCCCCACCCGTTCGGGTCCGAAAGCCCATGACACAACAACACCCAGATCTTTCTGACGAGCAGGCGTACATCGACCACGCGTATCAGTGCCTCGAGACGAGTCGCACCGATGCGTGGAAGCTGCGCAACATCCACGAAGGCACGCTCGGCGGCACGGTCCAGGCCCGCTACGAGCGCGATGTCTTCGATGAAACGCTCGTCAACCGTCTGACCCAGCTCGATCTCGGCGACGCGGCGCTCGTGTTCGGCCGCATCGACCGCCTCGCCGATCCGATGATCGAGAGTCCTGAGGCGTTCGAGAGTTTCCACATCGGCCGTCTCGCCGTCGCCGACGACAACCGCGAGCCGGTGGTCGTCGACTGGCGGGCCCCAGTCGCCGAGCCGTTCTACCGGGCCACCGGTCGCGAGCCGATGGGGCTCGCTCGACGTCGCCACTTCGCGGTACAGGGCCGCAACCTGCTGGGCATCGAAGACGAGCTGTTCGGCGACGGGCACCTCGGCGTCGGCGACGAAGAGGGACTCGAGAGTCGGCCCGGCGCCGGCCTGCGCGGCTACAGCACGCTGCTGGCCGTTCTCGAACGCGGTCGCACCGGCCAGCTCGGCGACATCGTCGCCACGATCCAAGGCGAGCAGGACGAGATCATCCGCTCGGCCCAGGCCGGTGTGCTCGTCGTGCAGGGTGGGCCAGGCACCGGCAAGACCGTCGTCGCGCTGCACCGCGCCGCGTACCTGCTGTACACCTACCGCTTCCCGCTCGAGGACCAAGGTGTGCTCGTCATCGGCCCGAACCGGGTGTTTCTGCGCTACATCGAGCGCGTGCTGCCGTCGTTGGGTGAAGCCGGCATCGAGCAGGTGGTCCTCGCCGACCTCGTCCACGACGTCACGTGGGGCGGCCACGACACACCACTCGCGGCCCGCACCAAGGGTGACCTACGCATGGCCGGGGTCGTCGACAAGGCTGTCACGGATCGCGAACGTCCCCTGCGCGAAGACATCGTCATCGGTTACCGAACGGGTTTCGTGCGGCTGCGCGCCAACGAGACGGTGCGCATCGTCCGCGCTGCGCAGCGCCGGTTCCGGCGGCACAATGCGGCGCGTCGCTGGGTCGAGGCCGAGGTATGGGCATCGATGGCGGCCACGTGGCGCGAGGGCGACCTGGTCCCCTCCACGTTGCGCGATGGCATCCGCCACCTGCCCGAGATACGGCAGGCGCTCGAGCGGATGTGGCCGGTGTTGACGCCGGCCGATCTGCTGCACGATCTGTTCGGCTCGAAGGCACTGCTGAAGTTGGCGGCGTCGAAGGACCTGACCGAAGCCGAATACCTCTCGCTGTACCGGCCACGCTCAGAAGACATCGAGACCGTGCGCTGGAGCGACGCCGACGTCGCGCTGCTGGACGAAGCACGCAGCTATCTCGGCGTTCGCCCGGCCCGCGCCGGAGCGCCCGAGGAGCCCGACGATCTGCGCACCTACGGACACATCGTGATCGACGAAGTCCAAGACCTCACGCCGATGCAGTTGCGGATGGCGTCGCGTCGTTCGCTGAACGGCTCGATGACGGTGGTCGGCGACATCGCTCAGGCCACCGGCCCGCTGGCACCCGACAGCTGGGACGATGTCGTCAAGTACCTGCCCGACCGCAAGGGCAGCCGCGTCATCGGCCTCAGTGTCGGCTACCGCATCCCCGCCCAGATCATGGAAGTCGCAAACAAGGTGATGATGGCGGCGACTCCCGGCCTTCGCCCGCCCACAGCGGTGCGGCAGGGCGACGATCTGCCCGACTTCATCGACGTCGCCGATCGCGCCGCATTGGGAGCTGCCGTCGCGGCGGAGACGGCGCGGCTCGTCGGCGAGATCATCGATGGCAACATCGCCGTCGTCGCTCCCGACCCGATGGTCGAGGAGATCTCGGCCGCACTCGCGACCGCTGGCATCAAGCACGGTCGCGCAACCCGAACGGCGCTCGACACCGGTGTCACGGTGGTGCCCGTCAGTGTGGTCAAGGGCCTGGAACTCGACGGCGTGATCGTGGTCGAGCCGGCGGCGATCGTCGCCGACGAGCAACAGGGTTTGCGGGCGCTCTACGTTGCGCTGACGCGCAGCACGCGCCGGCTCAGCATCGTGCACTCGCTGCCGCTGCCCGTCGCGATGACGGACTGAGGCCACGTCTCGTCGTTGTTCGGGTCGCCATCGTCGGCGCCGTGCGGCAACGATGACGACATGGACTTCACCGATCAACGAATCGTCGTCACCGGAGCTGCGTCGGGCATCGGCGCCGAGACCGCTCGTGTGCTCACTGCCGCTGGGGCGCACGTCATCAGCATCGACCGCAACGAGGCAACGGCCCATGTGGCCGAGCACATCACCTGCGACTTGACCGACCCGGCGTCGATCGACGCCGCGATCGCCAAGATCGACGGTCCGCTGGAGGCACTGTGCAACGTGGCCGGTGTCCCCGGCACGCTGTCCGCGCCGACCGTGCTGACCGTGAACTTCCTCGGACTGCGGTACCTCACGGAAGGTCTCGTGGACCGCATCGTCGACGGCGGATCGATCGTGAACGTCGCCTCGATCGCTGGCGCGGGCTGGCAGGGCAACATGGCCGAGGCCCAGCGTCTGGCCGCAACCACGTCGTTCGAGGATGGGCTCGCGTGGGCCAACGACAACGAGATGACCGGCACTCGCGCCTACAACTTCTCCAAGGAAGTCGTCATCGTCTGGACCATGGCGTCGTCGCAGAAGTGGTGGGGACGCGGCATCCGCATCAACACCGTGTCGCCCGGCCCGATCGACACGCCGATCATCGGTGACTTCCGTGAGTCGATGGGTGATGCCCAGATCGACTGGAGCATCAGCGCCATCGGCCGTCTCGGCCTTCCTGCTGACATCGCGCCGGCCGTTGCCTTCATGGCCAGCCGCGATGCCAGGTGGATCAACGGCACCAACTTGAACGTCGACGGTGGCCTGATGGGCGGCATCACAGCCGGAGCCATCGGCTTCGGCTGACGCATGGGTGTCGGTTTTGCCCGCCTGTGCCGGGCGGATCGGGAACGCCTGCTGGGGGCGGTGGTCGACGGTCGGGAGCGACCACAACGATCATTGGGTCGAGGCGACCACGCGAATCTCGTCATCGTCGATGTCGCTCGAACCGGGGTCAGCGTCAGCCACCACCGCGACGGCGGTTTCGTTGATGTGAGTGGACCACCACCCCAAGATCTTCGATGCGTGCATCGGCGGCGCGAAGTAGAAGCCCTGCGCCGCGTCGGCTCCCATCCGCCGCAGCAGCTGCGCGGTGCGCTGGTCCTCCACTCCTTCGGCGACCACGGTGATGTCCAACGAATGGCTGAGATCGATGATCGACTTGACGATCGCCGCTGATTGCTCGTCGCCCGTCATGCCGATCACGAGCGATCGATCGATCTTCAACTCACTGACCGGCAGCCGGTGCAGGTACGTCAACGACGATCGACCCGTCCCAAAGTCGTCGAGGGAGATGTGGACGCCCCGCTGCGCAAGATCGGTGAGGACGTTGGCCGACTTCCCGACGTTGGCCATCACCGCATCCTCGGTCACCTCGATCATCAGCATCGATGGTTCGAGGCCCATGTCGTCGAGCATCGACATGATGGTGCGCACGAGATTCACTTCGCCGAGGTTGGTCGGCGACAGGTTGACCGACACGGGGATGATGTGCTGGTGGTCGTGCCATCGGCCGGTCTCAGCGATCGCGGCCGCCATCGCAAAGCGGGTCAGCTCTTCCATCACGCCGTAGTCCTCGGCGACCTTGATGAACTCGCTCGGTGGAACTGCGCCGAGGTCGCGTGTCTCCCACCGCATCAATGCCTCGGCGCCGATGGGCCGGCCATCGGCCAGCCGAACTTTCGGTTGATAGGCGAGCGTGAGCTCGCTGCCCTGGATCCGACACGCAGTCGCCCAGACGGATCGGGGAGCAAGCAGCGTGTCGCGCAGCGAGTTGGCGCATTCGACGCGTCGGCGAGCCATCGACGCGAGCTCTCTCTCGAACGTGACGAGCCCGCGTGCCGTGTTCTTGGCGTGGTACATCGCGAGGTCGGCACTCGACATCAGTCGGGTCGGAGTGTCACCGTCGGCCGGCCAGACGGCGATGCCGGCGCTTGCGCTGATGTGCATCGTGACGCCTTCGATCGTGAACGCCTCGTCGAGCGCGGATTCGATTCGCGACCACACGTGACTCGCGGCGTCGGCATCGCCCTCGACCAGCAAACCGAATTCGTCGCCGCCCAGTCGGGCAAGCGGAAGGGGGCCATTGAGCGGCCTGCGCAGGCGGTCGGCGAGTGCAGTCAGCACGTCGTCGCCAACGGGGTGACCGAACGTGTCGTTGACCTCCTTGAATCGGTCGAGGTCGAAGAGGATCATGCACAACGGGCTGCTGGTCGATCGGCGGCGGGTGCATGCTCCGAGGACGTCGAGAAAGTGACGACGGTTCGCGAGGCCGGTGAGTTGATCCGTCCGTGCGTCCTGCTGGCTGCGGCTCAGCGCGAGGGTGTCTCCGAACGCAAGTGCGGTGCGCACCACTGCCACCACCAGCGCGGCACCGGCGAACACACTCGTCGCGATCGGGATGTGGCGCAGCGAGCCGACCACGAGCGTTCCCACGGCGACCCCTGCACAGGTGAGGGTGACGGCGAGGTTCGCAACTCTGGGTGAGTGGACGGGCTTGCGTGTGTCGCCGGTCCAGGCTGCGGCCGCCATGATGGACATGCCCATCAGCCACAACAGGTCGGGGATGCCGGGTCGTGAGTAGATGTCGTACGAGACCTCGTAGACGAACAGACTGTCGGCGATCAACATGAAGCGCCCCGGGTCTGGTGGAGGCTCCAACCTTTGAGAAGGATGGAGTCATGCCAAGCAATGGGAAGTACCCGGACGAGCTTCGTGAGCGTGCAGTGCGGATGGTCCTCGATCATCAGCACGAGTACGGGTCGCAGTGG
>JBBRPP010000049.1:0-40058 GCA_038227995.1 Acidimicrobiales bacterium | reverse complement strand
TCGCTCACTACAACCACGAGCACCGCCACTCCGGCATCGGCTACCACACCCCGATCGATGTCCACACCGGACAACACCACCAGATCCGCGCCGCCCGCCAAGCCGTCCTCGACCACGCCTACACCACCCAACCCCACCGATTCCGCAAACCACCGATCGCGCCAATCGTCCCCGACACCGCCTGGATCAACCAGCCACCAGAACCCGACACGAATCTGTCTCAAACCGCTTGACAGGTTCCGTGGCTCGCGGCGAAAGGCAAGACATCCAAGGGTGCTGCGAACAAGCAGGCCCGCCTGGGGAAAGCGTTGAACACGCATCCTGAACTCGCCGACGCAGTCAACGCCGGAACCCTGTCACCCGACGCGGCCGACGCGCTAACCCCGACGTTGGATGGTGAGCATTCCGGGAACACACTCGAACTCGTCCAAGCCTGTGCCGGGGCCACACCCGACCAGGCTCGTGCGGCAGGTCACCGGTTCCGTGAACTGAACCCGCCGTCAGGTTCCACTGCTCGCGATCGTGAGGAAGAGTTGCGTCAGAAGCGGGCGCTCAGATTCTCCGACAACGGTGACGGCACCACCCGTCTCGACGGCACGCTCACCAACCTCGATGCGCGCACGGTGCAGGACGCGTTGCGGGGCATCATCGGCAAACCAGCTGCTGGTGATGACCGGACGTTCGATCAGAAGATGGCCGACGCACTCGTCCAGTTGTGCAGCGCCCAGAACAACGGACAGGTGAAAGGCGGACGGTCGAACTTGCCGACCATTCTGATCACGATCGACATCAACGACCTGAACGGCAACACCAACGGGCCCGGCTACACGTCTCATGGTGATGTGATCCCGGCTGAAGCGATCCGCAACATGACCTGGAACGCGAACCTGCAACGTGTCTTGTTGGATGATTCGATGCCGCTCGACATCGGCCGCGCGTCACGGTTAGCGACCGACAGTCAATGGCGGGCGTTAGCGGTTCGCGACGGCGGGTGTCGGGGTGAGGATTGTCCGATCCCACCCGAATGGTGCGAAGTCGACCACATCGACGAATGGCACGCCCAACACGGTTTCACCGACATCGACCGGCTCGTGCTGTGGTGCATCTTCCATCACCACTTCCGCCATCGACCTGGCGTCGAACTCATCGGCGACGCCAACAACCTCGCCATCAAATACCCCGACGGACGCATCGTCCCACTCCCACCACGCGGACCCACCCACGCCTCCAAAAACCCCCAACGCAACAACACCAGCAACAGCGATCCATGCGACGCGCACGACCACGCGCCCACAGACACCGCCAGGGCTGACGGGACCTCGTCGGCTGCGCCAGCGAACGCACAGACCACCCTGTTCGGCAGCGAGACGGACGCCGCCTGAACGAGCAAGCGCGCTTGGTGAGCGCCCGTCTCGGGCTCGCGCCCGATTGGCGGGCTGATCGCGACTGCAGGTGCTCACGACGCGAAGCGCCAGTCTCGGGCGCGTGCCCCACGTGACGGGCTGATCGCGACCGCAGGTGCTCGCTGCGCTCAGCCGTCGCGATCCGAGCTCAGCCGATGCAGACGATTCAACGATGCAACCGATCGACCCGATGTGGACGCGAGTCATACGTCTCGCGTCAGCTTCGCCTCGGCGTCAGCTGACGCAGCCGCCCGCGGGGGACGCCACCACGGTGCCGCCCGCGGCGACATCGTGCAACGTGCTCTCGGCCTTGATCAGCCCGGCTTGGACCAATTGTGCCTCGGTGACCTCGGTGCCTCCATTGAGCGTGAGATACTCCGCGACGGCGTTGAGCATGATGGTGAGATCGGCGTTGCATGCGGCCGACTGGGTGTGCACGAACATGCTGGTGCTGTCGGTCGCGTTGAGCGTGGATGGGGACTCGACGACCGTCGCGGTCGATGCCCCGGTCGCCAGAGCGGTCGTTGGAGCGACGCCCGCAGGCAACGTCGTCGCAGTGGTCGCGGTGGTCGCGGTCGTCGGACTGGCAGTCTGCGCCGGTGTCTTGCTACTGCTGCCGCAACTCGCGAGCAACGCGACAGAGGCCACTGCTACCACGAGTGCGCGGCACCTCATGTGGTCTTGTCCATGAACCGCTCGACATCGACGATCACCCGCGTGACCTTACCCGCAGCGACGAGGCCGCGGTGATCTTCGACCGACACGGCGAACGTCAGGCGGCGGCCTTCGATGTGCTTGAGGATCGCTTCGGCGACGACTTCTTTGCCGATGGCAGTCGGCTGGAGATGGTCGATCTGCACCCGCATTCCCACTGTCGTCATCCCGGCCGGGAGGCGGTCGGATACAGCAGCGATCGCGGCCTGCTCGGCGAGCTTGACGACGCACGGCGTTGCCAGGGTCGGCACCGAGCCGGAGCCATACGCGATCGCGGTGTCGCCGTCGCTGACCGTGAGTCGCGCCTCGCCGCTCTGGCCGACCTCGATCGCACTCGTCATACGCCTCCGAGGATAGGCGCTGGCCTGTCTCGGAGATGGAATCCGTCCTCTGAGTGCAACTCGGCGGCGCCGTTAGGCTGGCGTTCGTGATCGATCAAGATGTCCTGGAACGGGTGCTCGGAACGGCGATGCGCAACGGTGGTGAGTTCGCCGAGGTCTACGCCGAGGACAAATCATCAACGTCGGCCGGGCTCGACGACGGCCGCGTCGAGCAGGTGACCAGTGGTCGCGATCGCGGCGCCGGCATCCGTGTCGTCCGCGGCGAGACGACCGGTTTCGCGTACACCGCCGATCTCTCCGAAGCTGGCCTTCGTGCAGCGGCCGAAGCGGCCGGCGCCGTCGCCGCGCAGGGCGGGGGCGGTACCCGAACTGTCGCTCTGACACGCTCACAGCCGCACCCGGTGAACCGGGTCGAGGTGTACCCCGACACGGTGAGCAAGTCGGCCAAGGTCGCGCTGTTGCAGCGCATCGACGAAGCCGCCCGCTCCGAGGGCAGCTCGATCGCCCAGGTGTCGGCCGGCTACGGCGACAGCCGCAAGCGCATCATCGTCGCCAACAGTGATGGGCTGTTGGCCGAAGACGAACAAGTGCGCCATCTGTTGCGCATCAGCGTGGTCGCCAATGGTGACGCCGGCATGCAGACCGGTTTCGAGTCACTCGGCCACACCATCGGGTTCGAGGTCTTCGACGAGAACGACGTCGCCGACCTCGCCCGCACGGCGGCCCGTCAGGCCATCACGAAGTTGCGTGCCCGCCCCGCGCCGAGTGGCTCGATTCCAGTCGTGATCAAGGCCGGCAGCGGTGGCGTGTTGTTCCACGAGGCATGCGGTCACGGACTGGAAGCCGATCTCGTCGGCAAGGGTGCCAGTGTCTATCGCGGCAAGGTCGGCGAGCAGGTGGCCTCACCGTTGGTGACCCTGGTCGACGACGGCACGATGTCGGGCGAGTGGGGCGCGATCGGCATCGACGACGAAGGCCACGACAGCCAGTACAACGTGCTGATCAAGGACGGCGTCCTCACCGACTACATGTGGGATCACCTGCGCGCTCGCAAGGAAGGCCACGCCCACTCGGGCAACGGGCGGCGCCAGAGCTACATGCACCTGCCGATGGTGCGTATGACGAACACCTACGTCCTCAACGGCACCGAGACGCCCGAGGACATCATCCGGAACACGCCGAACGGGGTCTACGTCGCCAAGCTCGGCGGCGGCAGCGTCAACACCGCGACTGGTGACTTCGTCTTCGGCATGACCGAGGCCTACCTGATCGAGAACGGCGAGATCACCGAGCCGCTCCGCGAGGGGAACCTGATCGGCAACGGTCCGCAGGTGTTGCGCGACATCGAAGCATTGGGCAACGACTTCGCGATGGGCAACCCGGGGACGTGCGGCAAGGACGGTCAGGGCGTCCCCGTCGGAGACGGCCAGCCGACACTGCGCGTCAAGACGATGACCATTGGCGGGACCGCAGCGTGAGTACGACATCACCCGAGCTGCAGGCGATCGCGGATCGCGTGATCGCCCAGGCGGCGCCCGGCGAGCAGGTCGAGGCGTACGTCTCACGTGGGCAGGAGACCGACATCCGCATCTACGAGGGCGAGGTCGAGCACTTCGTCAGCGCCCAGAACGAGGGCATCGGCATCCGGGTCATCCGCGACGGCCGCACCGGCTTCGCGTACGCAGGCACCCTCGACGCTGCAGCGATCGCTTCGGTGCTGGCCGAAGCTCGCGACAACGTCTCGTTCGGCACATCTGACGAATGGGCGGGCCTGGCCGAGGCCGACGGCGTTCCCGTCGTCGCCCAAACGCTGTGGAGCGACGCGCTGGCGGCCTATCCCACCGAGGGCAAGATCGAACTCGCCAAAGAGCTCGAACGGCTCACACGGTCGGTCGATGGCCGGGTCCGTGTCGACGACTCGAACTACAGCGACGGGTCGGGTGAGGCTGCGGTCGCGACCACGACGGGCATCCGCGTCAGTGGGCGCGAGAACGGCTGCTACCTGTCCGTCAGCACGTTGGCCGACGATGGTGACGAAACCCAGACCGGGTTCGGGTTCGCCGTCGGACGATCGCCCGAGGAGTTCGATCTCGCCAAGGCCGCGAAAGAGGCTGCCGATCGGGCGACGCGATTGCTGGGTGCGGTGAAGCCACCGTCGAAGCGAGTCACCGTCGTGCTCGACCCTTACGTGACTGCCCAGTTCCTGGGGGTCATCAGCAGTGCGCTGAACGGCGAGAACGTGGCCAAAGGCCGCAGCCTGTTCGCCAACCGCATCGGCGAGCCGGTCGCATCACCGCTGTTCACGTTGATCGACGATCCGACGAACCCGAAGGCGTACACAGCGACCGACATCGATGGCGAAGGACTTGCAGCGCGGCGCAATGAGCTGATCCAGGGCGGCATCCTTCAGGGCTTCGTCCACTCGTCGTACAGCGCTCGCCGAGCCGGCACGAAAAGCACGGGCAACGCGGTGCGCGGCGGGTTCAAGGGCACACCGGGCGTCGGCTGCTTGGCGATGCAACTGCAGCCCGGCACGCGAAGCCAGGCCGAGCTCGTCGCCGATGTCGACGACGGTGTCCTGATCCAGATGGTGCAGGGTCTGCACAGCGGAGTGAACCCCATCAGCGGCGACTTCTCCACCGGCGCGTCCGGACTGCTGATCAGCAAAGGGCAGCTCGGCGGGCCGGTGCGTGAATTCACCATCGCCTCGACCTTGCAGCGAATGCTCCAGGACATCGTCGAGATCGGTGGCGACATCGACTGGCTACCGATGCGTGCGGCCGGCGTCAGCCTGGTGATCAACGACATCACGATGAGCGGCGCGTAGGACCGCCCTCCGATGGCGATGCCACTGGTTCCCGTGATCGATCTCGGTGCCGATCGTGCGGTGATCGCGGCCCAGATCGGAGCCGCGTGCGAGCACGTCGGCTTCTTCCAGGTCGTCGACCACGGGGTGCCGAACACCGTGGTGGACGAAGCGTGGCGCGTGAAGCGTGAGTTCTTCGAAGCGCCCGACGATGTACGGCAGTCGGTGGCGATGCCGCATTCAGGCCATCCGTACGGTTACCAGGGTTTCGCGGTCGAGACCCTTGCGTCGTCGCTCGGCGACGTCACCCCGCCAGACCGCAAACACACGTACTCGTTCGGGCCGATCAAGGAACCCGACCATGTACCGACGGATCCCGACGAGATCTGGGTCCGTTCGCCCAACCTGTGGCCGTCGTCGCCCGCCGGCTTTCGGCCCGCGTTGGAGACGTACTACACGGAGATGGGTGGCCTCGCGGCTCGGCTGCTGTCGCACATGGCCGACGCGCTCGGACTGGATCCGGCGTACTTCGACCCGATGATCGACGACCACGTCGGGGCGCTTCGGGTGCTCGACTACCCTGCGTTGTCCGAGCCACCGTTGCCCGGTCAGCTCCGCGCCGGGGCCCACACCGACTATGGAACCCTCACGATCCTGCGCACCGCGCCGGGTGTCAGCGGACTCCAGGCGCAGTCGGCGGACGACGTCTGGACCGACATCGATGCTGTGGCCGGTGGCTTCGTCGTCAACCTCGGCGACAGCTTGGCGATGTGGACCAACGACAGGTGGCGCTCCACACTGCACCGCGTGGTCGAGCCGCCGAACGCGACCCGGCGCACATCGATCGCGTTCTTCCACAACGCGAATTGGGACGCGCTGATCGAATGCCTCCCCGGGCTCGAACCCGCCAACCATGCGCCCGTGCGCGCCGGACGGCACTTGATGGACAAGTTCCACCGCAGCCTCACCTGACGCCGAGTCGGGGTAATCCAGGGGCGTCGGTGGGGCGATTCCGGCGGCTGAGGGTCGTCGGCAGCTCACTCGGCGGATGGTCGCAGGAAGGCCGCACTGGACCCCGCCAGTGCCCCGACGCTCTCAGTATGGCGGATGGGTGGCCGGGTGGTCGTCGTCGGTGGGGTCGTGGTCGGTGGGGTCGTGGTTGTTGTGGTCGGTGGGGTCGTGGTTGTTGTGGTCGTGGGTGGGGTCGTCGTGGTTGTCGGTGCGATCGTCGTGGTCGTGGTTGTCGGTGCGATCGTCGTGGTGGGAGCGACCGTTGTGGCGGTTGGCGTGGTGTCCGGCGGCGATGTGACGACTGACGTGGTCGGTTCACATGCCGCGCTCGCAGCCGACGGTTGCATTGCGAGGCCGTACGACATCCCAACACCAAGAACGACAGCCACGACGAAGCCGAGTCGGGCGCGACCGCGTCGGGCGGCGAACATCAAGACTGTTCCAACGAGAACAAGCGCCAGAGCGAGGATGACGATGGATGTGGTGCTCGAGCCGGTGACCGGAAGGGATGTCGTCAATGGGCAATCAATATTCATGGAAGGTGTCATCGCTCAGTTGGTGGTCGTTGGAAGTCGCCGACGTGGCTGCGGCTGTCGCATCACTTCCGCTCGGTTGGGTCACATGGAGACGGTCCCACCGACAGAACATGACGTGGATCGACGCGCCTTTTCGTTCGAACCGCGTTCGAACCGCGTTCGAACCGCGTCGCATCCAGGATCCGAGCCAGGATTGAGCCACGATCGACGTGACGTCAGATCGATCGAGATCGTGATGCGACCTCGCGTGCACTCAGCGCAGTGCTTCGCCGATCGGTCGACAGTGCAATCCGAGTGACGCCGCCTTCGACGAATCGAGCACTAGGCGTGCGGGACGATCGAGGCCGGCGTCAGCCATCGTCGATGTGCGCAGCAGCGCCGGGTTGAAGCCCAACCACCGTGCGATCGCCGTGGCGAACTCGGCGCGGCTGATCGCGTGCGGCCCGGCGACGTGCAGTGGCCCGGTGACGAGCGGCATCGATGCCAACGCGCCGATCGCTGCCGCGACATCCGCGGCGTGCGCCGGGCACCGGTATTCGTCGGTGAAGAACGACATCATGTTCTCGCCGCGGATGGCGCGCTGAACATCGAGTTGTACCGGCGCGAGCGAGTCCGTTCCGTACATCAGCGACGGACGGACCAACACGGCGGTGGGGCAGTGGGTCATCACCTCGGCCTCTGCATCAGCCTTCATCCGGCCGTAGTCGGTGATCGGAAAGACGGGATCGGTCTCGCGGTACGGCGCCGGCCGTCCGGAAAACACGACATCGGTGGACACGTGGATCAACCTGGCACCGCAGGCGGCCGCGGCCTCGGCGACATGGCGGCTGGCGTCGACGATGCTGCGCCGATCGTCTTTGCGGTAGGCGAGGTGGACGATGGCCTTCGGCTTCCAGCTTCCGATCATGTGCAGCACCGCATCGCGTCGACGGACATCGAGCGCGCCCGACCCTGGCGCGATCAGCTCCCAGCGATCCTCGATCGATGGACTGCGTTGCAGATGGCGTCCCAACAATCCGGTCGCCCCGGTGATGAACATCATTCGGGTTCGCCGCGTGAGTGCCACGACAGGATGATGACACGCCGCTCGCCGCGTTACCGTGACGACATGCCCGCGCCGACCCCGGAAGCCGTCGATCGGCACCCGCATCTCGGCCAGCCGCGCCGCGCCGGCCATGTGCGGGTCGACATGCACAGTCACACGATGTGGAGCGGCGATTCGACGACGACACCCGACGAGTTGCTTGCCGCAGTGGTCGCGTCAGGCATCGATGTGCTGTTCGTGACCGACCACAACGCGATCAAGGGCGCCGTCGAGTTGGAAGCGATGTTGCCGTGTCGGGTGATCGTCGGTGAAGAGTTGAAAACACACGCGGGCGAGATCATCGGGTTGTTCCTCACCGAGCGCGTCCCGATCGGTGTGCAGCCCGCCGAGGCCGCGCGCCAGATCCGCGATCAAGGCGGGTTGGTCTACATCCCGCATCCGTTCGATCCGATGCGCCGCAACCTCGAAGAGGGAGCGATGCGCGGGCTCGCGGACGCAGGGATGATCGACGCGATCGAGGTCCTCAACGCCAAGACGTCACTTCGTTCGCTGAACGCACACGCGGCTCGCTTCGCTGCCGAATACGTGTTACCGGGTGGTGCCGGCAGCGACGCGCACGTGCCGTTGGCGCTCGGAGCCGCGTATGTGGAGATGCCCGATTTCGACGACGCACAGGATTTCTTGACCAAGCTTCCGCTCGGCACGGTGATCGGCCACCACTGGGATGAAGCCCGTCCATGGTCGGCGCGAGTGGTGCCGGGCACTTCCATCCACTAGACACACACAATGCCGATCCTGCATGCCATCATTCTCGGCCTCGTCCAGGGCCTGTCGGAGTTCCTTCCGATCTCATCCAGCGGCCATCTGCTGCTCGTGCCGTGGCTGTTCGGCTGGCACGACTTCGACAGCAACTCGGTCGAGAAGGCGTTCGATGTCGCGCTGCATCTCGGCACGCTCGCCGCCGCCGTTTCCTACTTCCGCCACGACATCGTGGTTTACGTCCGCGAAGGCACAAGGCTGGTCGTCCACCGCGAACGCCCGAGCACTCCCGAAGGTCGGCTGGCGTGGCTGCTCGTGCTGTCGTGTGTGCCCGCCGCGATCGCCGGAGCGTTGTTCGAGAGCACCATCGACGACAAGCTCGGCAAGCCGTGGCTCATCGCCGTCGGACTCATCGTGTTCGGTCTGGTTCTGCTGTGGGCCGACCGTCGCCCCGGTACTCGAACCATTGACGACTACGGCAAGCGCGATGCGATCGGCATCGGCGCCGCACAAATCCTGTCGCTCAATCCGGGCACCTCGCGATCGGGTATCACCATCACCGCCGGCCGCTACCTCGGCTTCAACCGCGACACCGCAGCGCGAGTCAGCTTCCTGATGAGCCTGCCGATCACCGGGGGAGCCGTTCTCTACAAGATGGCGAAGCTGGCCAAGGACGGTTTGCCGCACGGCCTCGCGATTCCGATGGTCGTGGGCATCGTGACGTCGGGGCTCAGCGGCTGGTTCGCGGTGTGGGGAACGATCAGGTACGTGCGCGCACACAGCTTCACCCCGTTCGTCATCTACCGCGTCGCGGCCGGGGTGATGGTGCTGGTCGTCATCGCGGCCGGGTGGCGCTGACCGACACCATTGCGACGATTGCCGAATGTTGCACGGCGGCATCGGCCACGGCGGCCGCCGCGTCCGCCGGCACACCGACCGCCACCCCTGCAGCGGAGACGTCGAGGATGATGGCGTCGCGAGCGAGGATCTGACCCGAGCCGAGAACGGCCGCGGCGTGGCCGACCTCGAACAGTGCGGCGCTCTGTGCGCCTGACCCGTCGATCGTGACCGCCATCCACCCATCGGGAAGCAACGCCAGCGGCCCGGTGGAGGGTGCAACATCGATGGCGACGATCACCTCACCGGGTGCGACATGTTGCGTCGCGGTCGCTCCGGGCGACAACCGCCTCAGCGCCGATGCCGGCACGATTGCCCGCGGCAGTTCGCGAGCCGAGATGGCGCCCTCGAGTGGTTCTCCGGGCCCGATCGACCGGGTGCTCACGACGACTCGAGCGGTTTCGCCCCACGATGCGCGGGCATGGTCGAGGTCGCGTGCCGCGCCGGCGAGCACGGCTGCACACCCAAGGGCGAGCACGCCGACCGTCAACCAGTAGATCCATGGCCGCCTGGCCAACAACCGTCGTACTCGCGGCATCCAGTGCATCGCGACCTCCTCATGCGCAACGAGAGCTGCGGGGGAAGCGCTGTGCCTGAGGCTAGCGGGGTTCGCTCAGTCCGACGACGAAGATGAAGCCGACGACGATCCGGACGACGATGATCCGGATGACGAGCCAGACGACGCCGACGAGCTGGTCGAGGCGGCGGCCGGTGCGGGTGTCGACGAGCCTGATGAGCTCGATGAATCGCCGCTGCTGCTCGTCGATGTCGACGAGGAATCGCTGGACGCGGCCGGAACGCTGGACGACGACTTCGAGCCGCCTCGGCTGTCGGTCTTGTAGAAACCGCCGCCTTTGAACGTGACGCCGACGGGCAGGAACACCTTCTTGACCGCCATCGTGGCACCGCTCGAGGGGTGCACGGCTTCGGTCAGGGCATCATCGCTGAAGGCTTGCTGGACCTCGATCGTCTCGCCTGTGTCGATGAATTTGTAGACATAGGTGGGCATGAAACTTCTCCGGATGGCCGCTGGCACTCGACATGAACGAGTGCCAAGCGTACCGGTTTTGTAGGCTCCATCCCCATGTCAGTACGCACAGCCGTGATCCCCGCAGCCGGCCTCGGGACGAGGTTCCTCCCAGCGACCAAAGCTGTGCCGAAGGAGCTGTTGCCGATCATCGACGTGCCGGCGTTGCAGTTGATCATCGACGAGGCCGTCGGCGCGGGCATCGACCACGTGGTCATCGTCAACAGCCGCACCAAGCCTGCGATCGAGGCCTACTTCGCGGATGCGCCCGAAGTGATCGCGAAGCTCGAATCCAGCGGCCGGACCGAACTCGCGGCACGGTTGCAGTCGATCGGACGCGATGTGCGCATCAGCTTCGCCTATCAGGACAAGGCTCTCGGGCTCGGACACGCGGTCGGATGCGCACGCGAGGCCGTCGGCGATGAACCGTTCGCGGTCCTGCTTCCCGACGAGATCATGGGCAGCAGCGAGCTGCTCGCCAAGATGTGCTCGGTGTGCGTCGACTCCGGGGGCAGTGTCGTCGGGCTGAAGCGGGTGCCGATGGCCGACGTGAGTGCGTACGGGGTCATCACGCCCACCGGTGCACTCGACGCCGAGGGCGTGGTGGGCATCTCCGACATGGTCGAGAAGCCGGCCGTCGCCGATGCGCCGAGCGACCTCATCATCATCGGTCGGTACGTGTTGACGCCCGACGTGTTCGATGCGATCGCAGATCTGAAGCCCGGCGCGGGCGGCGAACTGCAACTCACCGATGCGCTGCGGGTGCAGGCCGGTCGCGGCCCGTTCCACGGTGTGCTGCGCGACGTCCGTCGCTACGACACCGGCAATCCGGTTGGTTGGCTCGGCGCCGTCGTCGAGCTCGCACTCGATCACCCGACCTACGGCGTTGCGTTCACCGCCGAACTGCAGCGCATCCTCGACAACCGCTGAGCAGCGCAGTGGACGTCGTCGCGGCCGCAGCGCAGCTCGACGCCGAGTTGCTCGAATTCGGCTCGACTCGGCGAGCGGTCTCGGAGCAGACGTATCTCAAGAGCAGCCTGATCCACTACGGCACATCCGTGCCCGACATGCGCCGCGTCGCGAAGCGGTTCCTGATCGCTTGCCCGGCGTTGGACCACGATCAACTGGTCGGCCTCTGCGCCGCGCTGTGGAGCGTGCCGATCCACGAGCGGCGGATGATCGTGGTCGAGTTGCTCGTGAACCGGCCGAAGCTGCTCGATGCGTCCGATCTGCCGTGGCTCGAACGGTTGCTGCGCGAGTCACTCACGTGGGCCCTGGTCGACGAGCTCGCCCGTCAGGTCGTGAGCTCGATCGTGCTCGCTGATCCGGCGGCTCTCGCGACGCTCGATCGCTGGCTCACCGACGACGACTTCTGGATCAGACGCTCGGCCGTGCTCGGGTTGAGCAAGCCGCTGCGCGAGGGCCGCGAGCTCGACCGGTTCTTCCGCTATGCAGACGCGCTGCTGCCAGAGAAGGAGTTCTTCATCCGCAAGGTGCTCGGCTGGGTCGCCCGCGAGACGGGCCGCCGCCATCCCGAGCAGGTGTCCACGTGGTTATGTCGCAACCTGCAAGGGATGAACGGGGTGACGATCCGTGAGGCCGTCAAGTACATCCCCGACGGTGCGGAGATCACGGCACTCTGGAAGGCCAGACCGAAAGGTTCGAGCCGGTGACGGTGTTGGGGCCGAGACCCGTCTGTGCCCCCGAGACGAACTCGGCGCCCTTCAGCTGCAGTCGAGCACGATCTTGCCAACGTGCTGCTTCGTCGCGAACAGCTCTTGGGCGGCAACGATCTGCTCGAGTGGGAATGTCGCGGCGATGACCGGTCGGATCTCGTCTCGCTCGATGGCCGCGACGAGTCCGTCGAACACGCCATCGTCGAGAACAGTGCATCCGAACAGGCGCAGGTCCTTGAGATAGAGGACGCGCAGGTCGAGCGCCACCATCGGTCCGCCGATCGCGCCGGCCGTTGCATAGCGTCCACCCGGTCGCAGCACGTCCAACAACGATGGCCACCGCACGCCGCCGACGACATCGATGACGACATCGAACGACGAGGTGCCGAAGCGACTGACGAGGTCTGTCTCGCGATCGACGACAACGCCGGCGCCGAGCGCGAAAAGCGCTGCGCGCTTGTCCGGCGCGACGACGGCGGTCACCTCCGCGCCGCGGCGACGAACCAGCTGTACCGCCGCGGATCCCACGCCACCGGACGCGCCGGTGACGAGCACGCGGTCGCCGGTGACGACATGGGCGCGGTGCACCATGTTCTCGGCGGCCGAGTACGAGCACGGGAACGAGGCCAGCTCGACATCGCTCAACGAGCTCGTGATTCGGCGGGCATGCCGTGATGGAGCCACTGCGTATTCGGCGAAGGCGCCATCGACCTCGGACCCGAAGTATCGCGCGGGCGCCGCCGGATCGAGCGGGTCGCGAAAGACCGGCTCGACGATCACTCGGTCACCGATGCGGCCGGTATCGACGTCGGCGCCGACGGCAACGATCGTGCCGCACGCGTCGGCGCCCTGAACACGCGGATAGGTGGGCGTGTCGCCTGACCATCCTGTCTCGTCCGAATACCAACCGACCCGGGTGTTGATGTCGGTGTTGTTGACAGCGGCCGCACCGACGCGGATCAGCACGTCACCCGGGCCGGCGACGGGAACGGCGACGTCGTCGCTGACATCGAGCTGTTCGTAGCCGCCGCGGCCCATCATTCGCACGGCGCGCATGGTCTTCGGGATGGCAGCGTTCGACTCCGACACGGCGATCAACCGACGCGTCGGAACAGAGTCGGGTAGTCACGCACGAGACCGAACTCGTCGACCTCGAACTCCTGGGTCCAGCCGCTGTCCATCGACTCGTAGCGCCAGCGATGGGTGTCGAGGCGGGTGTAGCGCTGCATCACCGGCAGGATCTCGAGCTTGTCGACATCGACGTAGGCGACCTTGATCTCCGCACTGTCGCCCAGATCCAGCGGCAGCCGACGGATGGGCAACGTGTTCGTGAACGGCGTGCAGATGAGGTCGATGTCGATGCATCCGTCGAGGTCTGGTCGGTGAGCACCGTTGTTCTCGCCCCACCGACCGTTTCCGTCGGTGCCCAGCCACAGATCAGGATCCTCCAGATCGCGGAACAGCAGGAACTGGCGGACGTGCCACGTCGGCGAGAGGCGGAGGACGTAGTGCACCGATTCGTGGCCGACGATGCCCGAGGCGGTCCACGCTTCGTTCTCCCAGCTGATCGTCAGTTCTTCCTCGGCGCTCGGGTCATCCCACGGTGTCCATCGTGCGGTGTGGCCATCGGCCGAGAAGGCCCGATACGAATGCGGATGCTCACTCATGGTGTCCAGTGTGGCGGCAACTCGGTGGCGCCAGTCGCGCGGCCGCGTCGCGAACGTGCCGGACCTGTACCGTGCTGCTCATGGATAGGTTGCGCGTCTCGATCCACGAAGCCCGTGACATCGTGCTGGCCACGGCCACGGTGTTGCCGACGGTGATGGTCGCACTTGCCGACTCGGTCGGGTGCGTCCTCGCCGATGCCGTGACGGCCGAAGAAAACGTGCCGCCCTTCGCGAACAGCGCGTACGACGGCTACGCGGTCATCGCCGCCGATCTTGCCGACGGTTCCGTCGAGCTACCGGTCGTCGACGAGGTCGCTGCCGGGGCGTCGTCGTCGCATCATCTGGTGTCGGGCGAGGTGATCCGGATCATGACCGGTGCGCCGGTGCCGGAAGGGGCCGACGCGATCGTGATGGTCGAACGCACGACCCGTATCGACGGGGGCAGTCGCGTCCGAATCGAAGGTGCGGCAACTGCGGGGCAGGCGATCCGGCCCGCCGGTGACGACATCGCGATCGGCACCACGGTCTTCGAGGCCGGCACGATCATACGGCCCGCAGTCGCGGGCGTCCTGGCGAGCGTGAACGCGAGGTCGTTGGCAGTGACGCCTCGCGCCCGGGTTGCAGTGCTCTCCACCGGTGACGAACTGATCGACGACGGTAGCGCACTCGCTCCCGGGCAGATCCGCGAGAGCAACAAGACGATGCTCGTCGGGCTCGTCGCCGAAGCCGGCGGCATCGTCGTCGACTACGGCGTCGTGCGTGACGATGAGGCCGCGCTGGAGGCAGTGTTGCGCGAGGCGGCCGACAGCTGCGATGCGATCATCACCAGCGGTGGCGTCAGCATGGGCGACTACGACGTCGTCAAAGCCGTCCTGTCACGCATTGCGGCGATGCAGTGGATGGAGGTCGCGATCAAGCCGGCCAAGCCATTCGCCTTCGGTCAGCTGATCAACAACAACGGACGAGCGATCCCGGTCTTCGGACTTCCTGGCAATCCGGTTTCGTCGTTGGTCAGCTTCGAACTGCTCGCCCGCCCCGCGCTGTTGCAGATGATGGGGCACCGCGAATCCCTGATGCGGCCGACGATCCGCGCTGTCGCCGATGCGCCGCTCCGGCGGTCGGTCGACGGCAAGGTCCACTACCTCCGGGTCCACGGCCGCTTCGGCGACGACGGTCGCTACCACGTCACGGCCAGCGGCGCGCAGGGCAGCCATCAGCTGGCGGCGAGCGCGGTGGCGTCGGCGCTGGCAGAGTTACCTGACGGCGATGGCGTCGCAATTGGTGATGACGTGACCGTCTACGTCCTGTCCATCTGAGGCGTCGATGGGTTCCCGCCGACCCGGGTGACCCGAAGTTCGGGTGAACGGTTAGCCTGCCCTCATGGACCTGGTCGATCCGTTCGGACGCACCATTCGTGATCTGCGCATCTCGGTCACCGACCGATGCAATTTCCGCTGCACCTATTGCATGCCCGAAGAGGGCATGAAGTGGCTGCCGCGCAATGAGGTGATGTCCTTCGAGGAGATCGAGCGCCTGTCTCGCCTGTTCGTCGAGCGGTTCGAAGTCGATGGGTTGCGGCTCACCGGCGGCGAGCCCACCGTCCGGGCCCACATGCCGGTGTTGGTGAAGAAGCTGGCAGCACTGCGGGTGCCCGCGGCGTCGTCATCGCCGATGGCCGGCAAGGCACCCGACATCTCGATGACCACCAACGGTGCGACGTTCCGCCTGCTGGCGACCGATCTGCGGGCTGCCGGCCTGGCACGCGTCAACATCAGCCTCGACACGCTGAAGCCCGACCGGTTCATCGAGATGACGCGCCGCGACGAGCTCGCCAGCGTGCTCGACGGCATCGTGGCAGCGCAGCAGGCTGGGTTCGCGCCCGTGAAGATCAACGCCGTCATCGAGCGCGGTGTGAACGACGACGAGATCGTCGACCTCGCCACCTTCGGCCGCGAACAGGGTGTCGAGGTTCGGTTCATCGAGTTCATGCCGCTCGACGCGTCCGGGCACTGGATGAACGACAAGGTCGTCAGCCAGGACGAGATCGTCGCGCTGATCGATGCCGTCTACCCGATCGAGCAGGTTGCCGCCCGTGGCGCGGCGCCGGCCGACCGGTGGCGTTACCTCGACGGGGCCGGCATGATCGGCATCATCCCCACCATTACCAAGCCGTTCTGCGGCGACTGCGATCGCGTCAGGCTCACGGCCGACGGCAACTTCCGCACCTGCCTGTTCGCGACGTCGGAATTCGACCTGTTGCGGCTCATGCGCACCGGCGCGAGTGACGATGATCTCTGCATGGAGATTCAACGCGCCGTCGGGACCAAGTGGGCCGGCCATCAGATCAACCAGGTCAACTTCATCCGACCCGTCCGCACGATGAGCCAGATCGGCGGCTGAACCGTGCGCCTCCAACTCGGGCGCGCCGGATCGATTGCTGTGGTGTTGACGGTGATGTGCGCCGCCGTCGCGTCCGCAGCAGCGTCCCCGGCGACGGTCAACGGTCCGGCGACGGCCTCGGTGCTCGCCGAGCGACTGATGCCGCCTGCCCCACCCGCTGGTCCGGGAACGACACTGGGCGGGTGCCCGGTGTTCCCTGCCGACAACCCGTGGAACACCAGGGTCGACAGCCTGCCGCTGCGCGCCGGCTCGGCCCAGACGATCGCCAAGATCCAATCGATCGGCAAGCAGTTCGTTCACCCCGACGTCGGTTCGAACTTCGGCATCCCGTACGTCGTCGTGCCTGCCGATCAACCGTTGGTGCCGATCAGCTACGCCGGCGGGGCCGGTGACGAGAGCGATCCCGGGCCGTTCCCGATTCCGCTGAACGCCCCCGTCGAGGCCGGGTCCGATGCACACGTGTTGGTGCTGCAGCAGGGAACGTGTCAGTTGTTCGAGCTCGACGAAGGTGCTCGATCCGGCGCCGGATGGTCGGCGTACTCCGGAGCGAAGTTCGATCTGCGGTCGAACGCGTTGCGGCCGCTGACGTGGACGAGTGCCGATGCTGCCGGCCTGCCGATCCTGGCCGGCCTCGTGCGTTACGACGAGGTTGCCGCCGGGGTGATCACCCACGCGATCCGGGTGACGTTCTCGCAGACGCAGAACACTTTCATCCTCCCGGCCACGCACAAGGCGTCGTCGCGGACCGACGGGGATCTGCCGCCGATGGGGATGCGCCTGCGGATGAAGGCCGACTTCGACATCACCGGGCTGACCGGGCAGGCCCGAGTGATCGCGATCGCGATGAAGCAGTACGGCCTCATCGTCGCCGACAACGGCAGCAACTGGTACTTCCAGGGTGCGCCTGACCCACGGTGGAACGACGACGATCTGAACCAACTGAAGGCCGTTCCTGGCACGGCCTTCGAGGTCGTCGACACCGGTCCGGCCATCACCGGATGACGAGCCCGAACCAATGAGAGTCGATCAACACGCTCCGCGTTCAACGTGATGCGCCACAGGCATCCCCATCGTTCACTACGCTCTTGCGCACATGTCTGATCTCTCCTTCACCCACCTCGATCCACTCGGTCGGGCCCGCATGGTCGATGTCACACCGAAAGAGCCGACGCACCGCAGGGCGGTCGCTCGCTGCATCGTGCAGATGAAGCCGGAGACGACATCCGCGATCGCCAATCGCGAGGTCAACAAGGGCGACGTGCTGGCCGTGGCCCGCGTGGCCGGTATCCAGGCTGCGAAGCGCACCGCCGACATGATCCCGTTGTGCCATCCGTTACTCGTCGGATCGATCTACATCAACTTCGAGATCGGCGACGACCACATCGCGATCGAGGCCCAGGTCGACACCGTCGACCGCACGGGGGTCGAGATGGAGGCACTCCACGCCTGCTCAGTCGCCGCGCTGACGATCTACGACATGTGCAAATCGGCCGACAAGGGCATGGTGATCGGTGAATTGGCCTTGTGGGAGAAGACTGGCGGCCGATCAGGGACGTACCGCCGCGCCACGGAGGATGGTCACACATCCCCGGACATTGCTGCTACCGTTACGAATGTTGTACAATCGTAATGTTATTACGAAGGTGTAACCGTCTCGTCGACGGGAATCCACTCGTACTTCACCCAAACACCATGAACTCCTGCACGCTTCCCGACCGACCCTCGACCTGTGGTGGACAATGACCAAGATCGTTCTGCTCGCCGTAGCTGCCGCATGGGCAGCCGTGTTGCTTCCGCCGCTGCTCCGCAATCGCAGCGAGAACCGACCCGGTAGCTCCGTCTCCGATTTCAACCGCCAGCTCTCCAGCCTGCAGCGGTCCGTCCCCACCCGGGGCATGGCACCGATGCGGTCCATGGCTCGCCCGCTTGCCCAGTCACCGTTGGCGCGCCCGGTGGCATCCGGTCGGCCCGGTCAGATGCATCGATCGACGGCCTCACTCGGTGGTCAGCGCGAGCATCAGTACCGTGAGCACGGCCCCCGCGAGCATGCTGTCGCAGCGCCCGCGGTCCGCCGCACGCATGGCGATCCCGGCTCGACGCGCTCGGTCGACAGCCAGCATCGCGTCGCCCATGTCCATCGCACCACCAGCGCCCGTGAAGCCATTCGTCGCCGTCGCTCCAATGTCCTCTTCTTGCTCGCCGCGATCACGACGGGTTCGTTCTTTCTGTTCGCCACCACCCACACCGACGCGATGATGTACGTCTTCATCCTGTCGTTCCTGGCGCTGTCGGCGTACTGCTATCGCCTGGTGCAGATCCGCCAGCTCGAGCAGCAGACCAGTTCGTACTCGGACAACAGCTGGTTCCGCGCCGCCTGACGGCGGCCGGACGAGCCCGAAATCGGAGTTCTGGTTGACGGGTCGCCCCGGCTAGGCTGGCGACGCAATGCAAGGGGCTGTAGCTCAGTTGGTAGAGCGCGACTATCGCACAGTCGAGGCCAGGGGTTCGATTCCCCTCAGCTCCACAACGTGTGCCCCCGATGAACCCCGGACCGCTGGTCTGGGGTTCGTTTCGTTTTCGGCTGCTGCCCACCCCGAACATCGCCGTGAATCGTCACGTGGAGATACGGGAGTGGGCTCGAAGTGCTGGACCGCGCCGGATGTGCCCGCGTCAGCCAGGCGAACCCGGCGCGCTTCGCACGGCAGTCGCGGTTGCACGCCGGACGTCGACCGGAAAGGATGAGACCTATGTACCGACCAGCAGCATTCGACATGACGGACGTTGCCGAGATTCACGGCTTCATCGCCGCCGCCGGGCCGGCGCACCTCGTCACGTTGAACGGTGACGCCAATGCCGGTCGGCACATGATCGCGTCGGTTGTCCCGATGTTGCTCGATCCGTCGGCCGGTCAGCACGGTTCGCTGCTGGGTCATCTCGCTCGGCCCAACCACCAGTGGCGCGACGTGGTCGACGACGTCGACGCGATGGCGATCTTCGCCGGCCGCGACGCCTACATCTCGCCCAGCCTCTACGCCACCAAAGCCGAGACCGGAAAGGTCGTGCCGACGTGGAACTACGAGGTCGTTCACGTCTACGGCGAGTTCGTCGTCCACGACGACGCCCCGTGGGTGATCGATCTCGTGACTCGCCTGACCGACCGGCACGAGCTCGACAGGTCGGCGCCCTGGAGCGTCGACGACACCCCCGAGGGTTACATCGAGACCATGGCGAGAGGCATCGTCGGCATCGAGTTACGCATCACGCGATTCGAAGGAAAGCGAAAGCTGTCCCAGAACCGATCGTCGGCCGACATCGACAGCACGATCGCCGGATTGTCGCAGGGAACGGTGGACGAGCAGTCCGTCGCGCGGTCGATGTCCGCGGCCCGACCCGCTGGCTGACGACGGCCGCCGTGCGCGATTCAGCCCGCAGCGCGCTCGAGCACGTACCCGCGGCTGCGCACGGTGCGGATCGCGAGGCCGACGGGGGCGACGCGGCGGCGAAGGCGGACGACGTGCACATCGAGTGTGTTGCGGTCAGGTGAGCCGTGCGGCCAGCCTGCGTGGGCGAGGGCGTCTCGGCTGACGACCGCGCCGAAGCGGTCGATCAACGCCTTCGTGAGGCGGGCCTCGACGGGTGGAAGCGACGCCCAGCCGGCACCGGTGTTCAGCAGCCCGTCTTCGTCGAGGACAGGCTGCGTCGCGGCTGCGGCGGTGATTCGCCGCTCGAGCCATTGCACACGGGCGGAGAGGTCGGCATCGGACACAGGTATCCGAACCCAGTCCTCGAGATCGTCGACTGGGCCCGATGGAGGCGCGCTGTCCGTGAGCAGCAGGACGCGAGGGAGTCGTGCACGACGGAGGGCTTCTCGCTGCGAGGCATCATCCGGCCAGCGCACGAGTGCCACATCCACGAAGCCGAAGAGTAGCCAGCGGATGTGAAGCGGCTGTTTCGTGGACGTGAACGAACGAGGGTGAACGCGCGCCCCGAGATGCGAGGGAAACGTCGATCGGCGGCCTCCGTGGGGAGGCCGCCGATCTGTGTTGACATTCGGTCGGTCGAACTACGCGGAGGACGACTTCGAACCGGTTGATGCCAACTCGTCGTCAGGACTCGTCGTGTCGTAGGAGAATCCTTGCGGGATCTCCATGTGGTAGGCGACCACGCCGTGGGCGAAGCTGTCGATGCCCTGGATCTCCGCTTCTTCGGCGAGACGAAGGTTCCAGCTGCCCTTGACGGCGCGGAGGCCGTACATCAGTGGCACCGACAGGGCGGTCACGACGGCGATGCATGCGAGGCTGCCGATCACCTGAGCGAGCAATTGGCCAACGCCGCCGCCGTAGAACAGGCCCGTGATCGGGTTGGCGTTGTCCGCACCGGTGGCGGTGGGAATACCGAAGTCACCGGAAGCGAAGAGGCCCAGCGACAACGTGCCCCAGATGCCGCAGGCGCCGTGCACGGGCACCGCGCCGACGGGGTCGTCGATGCGCATGTGCTCGAGCAGATCGGTGGCGTATGGCACGAGGATGCCGGCGACGGCACCGATGAGGATCGCCGCCTCGGGTTTCACCCAGTAGCACGGACACGTGATCGCGACGAGCCCGCCGAGGAAACCGTTGATCGACATGCCGACGTCCCACTTCTTGATCCGGCGATACATGAAGAACACGGCGACCAAACCGCCGGCGCTGGCCGCGAGGGTGGTGTTCATGGCCACGCGACCGATGCCCTCCCAGTCCATGGCCGACAGTGTCGAGCCCGGGTTGAAGCCATACCAACCGAACCACAGCAGCACGGCACCGATCGCGGCGATGTTGAGGTCGTGCGGAGCGAACGGTCCGCCGCCGTCGCGGGCGAACGTTCGGCCGAGACGTGGACCGAGCGCCTTCGCTCCGAAGAACGCGATCACCGCACCGACGGTGTGCACGGCCGTCGAGCCGGCGAAGTCACGAAACACGATGCCGTCAGGAACGACGTCGTGGAACCAGCCCATGGTGTTGCCGAGCCAGCCGCCCGGGCCCCAGATCCAATGGCACGTGATCGGGTAGATGATGCCCGACACCCCGAGGCTGTAGAGGATGTCGCCCTTGAAGCTGGTGCGCCCCACCATCGCGCCAGACGTGATCGTCGAGGCCGTGTCGGCGAAGGCGAACTGGAACAGCACGAACGCGTAGAACGCAACGCCCGTGCCGCGGTAGTCGGCTGTGCTGTGATGCAGGAAGAAGAACGAGTGCCCGATCAGCCCGTTGCCGACCCCGAACTCGAAGGCGAAACCGATCGCCCAGTAGAGAATGCCGCACAGGCACGTGTCGAAGATGCACTCCATCATCACGTTGACGGACTCCTTGGAGCGGGCGAAGCCGGCTTCCAGAGCCATGAAGCCGGCCTGCATGAAGAACACGAGGAACGCGGCGACGAGGACCCACATCGTGTTCAAAGGATTGATCAAGTCGGCCGCGACGGGCGCCGCGTCTTTCAGCGGTGAGGCGCCCGCCACCGATTCGAAGAGGAAGAAGGCGAGGCCGATGACAGCGCCTGCGGCGAGCAGGCCGCCCATCTTGCCTGCCAGAATCGCGGCAAATCGTCTCTGGGTGTCGCGTCGTTTGAAGGCGCTGATCGGCAATCGCCGTTCCCTGTAGAAGACCGGATCTCTGAAACGTTGAAGTGGCATGAGTGCTGTCATGGAGACGCACAGTAGGTGGACGACGTTTCGCTGCTGTGAGCTGATGATGACGTACAGAAGTCCTTGATCTGACAGGTTTCTGACATTTGTGGCCGAAGAATAAACAGCTCGAGGGGAGATTGCGTCAGGGTCAGCGCGCCTTCGCACGAACGCGTTACAGATCGGAAATGTTCTCGCGACAGTCTGGACATGGCACGCTGCCTACCCTGGGTCAACCATGAATCGACGGGCGACCATCGGCAACGTCGCGGCGCCACAGCTGTCCGTGAACGGCAGCGTGGCACGCGGACGCATCTGCGTGGTGCATGCCGCCGAGGTCGCCGGCATCGTCACGCCGATCGTCGCCGACCTTCGTGCCGAGCGCTACGACGTGGTGTCGGTCGGCTCCGACGCAGCGAATGTCGCGTGGATCACGGCCGCTGATCCTGACCTCGTCATCGTGCTCGCAAGCGAGACGTTCGACATGCGGCGCATGTGCGAGAGCCTGCGCGAGACGATCGACTGTCGCATTCTCGTGCTCGGTGATGTCGATCGCGGCACCGACGAGCAGACGATCATCGAGGCGCTCGACGCCGGGGCAGACGACTTCATTCATGCCGCTGTGGGGACGCCGGTGCTGCTCGCTCGGATCCGGGTCGCGTTGCGCGCCGCTCCATTGCGCGACCGGGCGCCGAAGCGCATCGTGCTCGGCGACGTGTTGATCGATCGCGACGCCCACGCGGTGCTGGTGGATGGCGCACCCGTCAACTGCCCGCCCCTCCAGTTCGGCATCCTGCTGATGCTCGCGTCGAGCCCGGGGTCGATGGTGCTCCGCGACTCCCTGATCTCCGAGGTGTGGGGTATCCCGCCAGCGACGGTTGATCCGCGCCGGGTTCGGATCGCAATCAGTGTGCTTCGCCGCGTCATCGGCTCCGGCCCGCGACGACCCACGATCGAGTCGGTCTCACGTATCGGCTATCGCCTCGTGCCGCCGATCGAGACGGGTCTCAACCCGGTGGAATGAGTCGGTAACCGACGTGCGGCTCGGTGACGATTTGCGGTCGATCAGCCCCACTGCCGAGGCGCTTGCGGAGTTGGCTCATCGCCCCGCGGAGACCGTCTGCCGTCGCCACCTCGACACTGGGCAGATCGTCGGCTGACGCTGCCATCGTCAGTTGCTTGTGGGTGAGCACCCGTCCGCTGTTGCGGATCAGCGCTGTGAGCAAGCGGAACTGACGTGGTGACAGATCGATCGGTGCGCCGTTGAGCGTGGCGAGATGCGCTTCGACGTCGACGAATAGATCGCCGACCTCGAATGTGGTCTCCTCGGTCGCGGATGCCATGACCGCTGCGTGCCGCAGCGCCACACGCACGCGCGCCATGAGCATCTCCGTGCCGAACGGTTTGGTCACGTAGTCGTCAGCACCCACATCGAGTGCGTCGACCATCCGCGATTCGTCCTCGTCCGCGCTGATGATGATGATCGGACACTTCAGGATCTTGCGCAGCCGCCGGCACAATTCGACGCCATCGAAGTCGGGCAGGCCGAGATCGAGGGTCACGAGGTCCGGCTCCTGGACGGCGAGGATCCGCAGTGCGTCGAGACCGCTGGATGCGGCGACGACCTTGATCGACCGTGCTTCGAGCGCTGCCCGCAGGACGACCTGCTGCGCCGGCTCGTCCTCGATGATCAGCGCGAGCAGTGCGTCATCGGGCCGTCGGGAGCGTGAACGCGACACGGGCTCCTCGGTCGAGCTGGTCATCCACCGAGATGCTACCCCCGTGTGCCTCGACAATCGCCTTGCACACCGCCAGCCCGATGCCCTCGGCGCCCGTGACGCCCGATGGTTTGAAGAATGCGAACGCCTGCGACCGTGCTGTCGCGCTGAACCCCGGCCCACCATCGCTGACCGCAACGGTGACGGAGTCCGGCGTGGTCCCATGAGGCGATCGAGCAGCGGTGACGAGCACGGTCGAGCTCCCTACCGCGTGACGCATCGCGTTCTCGATGAGGTTGGTCAGCACCTGATCGATCTGGACCCGGTCGACGTACACATCGGGCAGATCGTCGGGGATCTCGATCAGGATCTGCGGCGCGTCGCTGCTCGCATCCGCGTCGGACGAGCGCCTCAGGCGGGCGGCGCTGGCCTTGGCGATCTCCGCGATCGATTCCTCCGCTTGATCTGGGGCGAGGACGCCCGCTTCGACGCGACCGAGGCTGAGCAGGTTGCGGATGATCCGATCGAGTCGATCGGCTTCTTCGACCACGAGGTCGAGCAGCAGATTTCGCGCGACCGGATCGTTGACGATGTCCGAACGAAGATCGGCCGATGCGGCGCGGATCGCGCCGAGTGGGTTGCGGAGGTCGTGCGAAACAGTGCGCAGCAGCACCGCGCGCTGGTGCTCGCGTTCGAGCCGACGCGCATCGCGTCGGCGCCCGATCTCGCTGATCGTCATCGCCACCACGAGGAACGTCAGGATCGACAGCGTGTCCTCGGTGAAGCCGATCTGGATGACACCGGTGGGTGCGACGAAGTGCAGCGAGTACGCCGCACCCGTCAACAGAGCGACTGGCAGCGATGCTTTCCACCCGCCGATCAAGCTCGCAACCGTGACCGGGATCAGCAGCAACAGCTCGGGAATGGCGCGGGTGACCTTGGGGTCGAGGATCACGAACGGCAGATCGATCGCCAGCGACAGGCCCAGCCCGATCACGACGCCGAGCAGGGGCGAATTCCGCGTCGCGCCGGGCGCGGGGTTGCGCAGTTGATCAGCGGCGCGACGCAACGGTGCTCGAACGAATCGCTTCCACATTCGCGACAGGTCGCTCATGGCACCATTGTGCCGTCCACATCGCGATGCTGGGTCATCAAGACGAGGCACGACAGGCTGGCCGCGATCAGCGAAGCCGCGAGGATCGCGAGCTTGGCCTCGGCGCGCTGCGCTGGGTCGCGAAACGCGAGTTCGGTGATGAACAGCGCAACGGTGAACCCGATACCGGCGGCCGTACCGATGCCCAGGAACTGACGTGGAGTCGAGCCGTCGGGCGCATCGGCGACACCGAAGCGAACGGCGAGTCGTGTCGTCGCGAGGACGCCGATCGGCTTGCCGACGACGAGCCCGACGACGATCGCCCATGTGATCGGCGAACGGAGTGCCCGCCCGACGTCGTGTCCGTCGATGTCGATGCCGCTGTTGGCGAGAGCGAAGATCGGAACGATGACGTAGCTCGTCCATGGGTGCAACACGTGTTGCAGCCACTCGACGACCGAGACCGAATCACGAGCCAGCTGGGTTGTCGCCTGAACGGCAGCAGCGTCGGAGATGTCGGTCAGTTGTTCGACATCGACGATCTCGGCGTGGATTCTGGGCGCGGTGGGCGCGAGCAGTCCCATCACCACACCGGCGATCGTCGGGTGGACTCCGCCCTCGTGCAGGCTGTACCAGAGCGCAATGCCGAACACGACGAAGACGGCAGTCGATTGGATGCCGAGCCGTCGTGCGGCCAACGCAGCTGCCACGAGTCCGAGCCCGAGTGCGAGCCATCCCCACCCGATGCCTTTCGAGTAGACGACGGCGATGATCACGATCGCGCCGATGTCGTCGACGATTGCGAGCCCGAGCAGAAACGCACGCATCGACGACGGCACTCGACTGCCGGCGACGGCCAGCACGCCGACGGCGAGCGCGATGTCGGTCGCCATCGGGATCGCCCAGCCGCGGGGTGCCGTGCGCCCGGCGATCGCGAGGTAGAGCAATGCGGGGACGACCATTCCGCCCAACGCAGCGGTGAACGGCAGCAGCGCCGACCGTCGACTCGACAGGTGGCCATCGGTCAGTTCGCGCTTGATCTCCAGGCCGACGACGAAGAAGAAGATGGTCATCAACCCGTCGTTGATCCACTGCCGAAAATCGAGGTTCAGCGCGTGCCCGGCGACGGTGAACGAGGTCTTCGTCGACCACAGGGTTTCGTACGACGCAGACCACGGCGAATTGACCCACACGAGCGCAGCGACGGCCCCGACTGCGAGCAGGATCGCACCGCTCGCCTCTGCGTCGAGGAAGTCGCGCAACGGCGACAACATACGGACAAGGGGGGAGCGCTGGGCGCGGCGGGATCGATCCATGAGAGTTGTTCCGTGATCGCCGACCAGACTTCCCGGCACGCCACGGCCACCCTACTCGTTGGCGGCGTGAGGAATCCCCCGTCTGCGTTGTCGAACTCAGTGGCATGCTTGACGCCACGCTTCGGCACCGCCCGGCGTCCCCTCCGATGAGCGAGCATTCCTCCAGCCCAATGGCGCCCCCCGAGCGCAGCGAACTCCGTCTCCGTCTGGCGGAGTTGTCAGTTCGCGACCAGAAGCGGATCGGTTCACGACTCGATCGCGGAGGGCGCGCGCCAGATGTGGAATTGCTCGTCGGGATCGCTGCCGAGATCGAACAGGCCGAATGCCGACTCGCTCAGCGTCGTGCATCGCTGCCGCCGATCACGTATCCGGCGGTGCTCCCGATCACCGACCGGCACGACGATCTGGTCGCCGCGATCCGCGACAACCAGGTCGTGATCGTCGCCGGTGAGACAGGGTCGGGCAAGAGCACGCAGTTGCCCAAGTTCTGCCTCGAACTCGGCCGTGGCGCGCGTGGTCTGATCGGACACACCCAGCCACGCCGCATCGCCGCGCGCACGATCGCCGAGCGCATCGCATCCGAACTCGGCACCGATCTGGGCACAACGGTTGGGTACACCGTGCGGTTCACCGATCGCGTCAGCGACGACACGTTCGTCAAGGTCATGACCGACGGCATCCTGCTCGCCGAGATCCAGCGCGATCGAATGTTGTCGCGATATGACACGCTGATCATCGACGAAGCCCATGAACGCAGCCTCAACATCGATTTCCTGCTCGGTTATCTGAAGCAGCTGCTGCCGCGCCGGCCCGATCTGAAGTTGATCGTGACGTCTGCGACCATCGACACGGCTCGTTTCTCGGCGCATTTCGGCGATGCCCCGGTCATCGAGGTCACCGGTCGTACCTACCCGGTCGAGGTCCGCTACCGCCCGATCGGTGACGACACCGACGACGATCGCGATCAGGTGCAAGCGGTCTGCGATGCAGTCGACGAGTTGGCCGATGAAGGTCCGGGCGATGTGCTCGTATTCCTCAGCGGCGAGCGCGAGATCCACGATGCAGCCGATGCGTTGCGCAAACTCGAACGGCGCAACACCGAGGTGCTGCCGTTGTATGCACGGTTGTCGGCGGCCGAGCAGCACCGCATCTTCCAGCCGCACACGGGCCGGCGAATCGTTCTGTCGACGAACGTCGCCGAGACGTCGCTGACGGTGCCGGGGGTTCGGTACGTGATCGACTCCGGCGTCGCTCGCATCTCGCGATACAGCCACCGGCTGAAGGTGCAGCGCCTGCCGATCGAGGCCATCTCCCAGGCATCCGCGAATCAGCGCGCCGGCCGCTGCGGCCGAGTCGCTCCAGGTGTCTGCATCAGGCTCTACGCCGACGACGACTTCGCCGGTCGACCCGAGTTCACCGAGCCAGAGATCCTCCGTACCAACCTGGCGTCCGTCATCTTGCAGATGACAGCGCTCGGGCTGGGCGATGTCGCGGCCTTTCCATTTCTCGACCCGCCTGACGGTCGCGCGATCCGCGACGGCATCGCGCTGCTCGAGGAACTCGGCGCACTCGAACTCGCACCCGACGACGATGCGAGTCCCAGCCCCGGCCACGCTCGGCGTCTGACGCCACTCGGTCGCCGGCTCGCGCAACTTCCGATCGATCCGCGCCTCGGCCGGATGGTGCTGGAGGCCGACCGTCACGGCTGCGTGCGCGAGGTGCTCATCATCGCGGCGTCGTTGTCGATCCAGGATCCGCGCGAACGTCCCACGGCGGCGCTGCAAGCGGCCGACGAATCACATCGACGATTCGCAACCGACGGGTCCGACTTCTTGGCGATGGTGAAGTTGTGGGATCACCTGCGCGAACGGCAACGCGAGCTCTCGTCGAACCAGTTCCGCAAGCTGTGTCGCACCGAGTTCCTCAACTACCTGCGCGTCCGCGAGTGGCAGGACCTGTTTAGCCAATTGCGTCAGGTGGCCGGGAGCCTCGGCGTTCGCTCCGGCCTCGAGGCCGGTCATCCCGATCGCGTGCACCAAGCCATGTTGTCAGGCCTGCTCTCGCACCTCGGCATGCGCGACGGCGAGAGCCGCGAGTTCCGCGGTGCGCGGGGCTCGCGATTCGTGATCGCTCCGGGCTCGTCACTGGCGAAGAAGCCGCCGCGGTGGATCATGGCGGCCGAGCTCGTCGAGACCAATCGGCTGTGGGGCCGCACCGCCGCCAACATCCAGCCGGAATGGGCCGAGAAGGTCGGCGCTCATCTGACCAAGCACTCATACGGCGAGCCGCGCTGGGACGACCGGTCTGGCCGAGCAGTGACGACCGAGCGCGTGTCGTTGTACGGCTTGCCGATCGTGACGGGTCGCCAGATCGGTTACGACCGTGTCGATCCGGCTGCCGCACGCGAGATGTTCATCCGTCACGCGCTCATCGAAGGCGACTGGCGGACCCACCACGCGTTCTTCGCCGAGAACCAGGCCTTCATCGCCGAGACTCGCGCGCTTGCTGATCGCGTGCGGCGCGGCGACCTGCTCAATGACGTCACGGTGTTCACGTTCTACGACCGCCGCATCGGTGCCGACGTCGTGTCGACCCGTCATTTCGATCAATGGTGGAAGAAGGAGAAGTCCAAGAACCCGCAGCTGCTGCACATGACGATGGACGCGCTCACCGATGGTGCGAGCGGTGTTCTCGACCCCGACGACTTCCCCGACACGTGGCAGTACGACGATCTCGTCCTTCCCATCACCTATCGCTTCGAGCCGGGCCAGATCGGCGATGGCGTCACCGTCCACGTGCCGCTGTCGGTGCTCAACCGGATCACTCCTGAGGGTTTCGACTGGCAGGTGCCTGGGCTTCAGGACGAACTCGTCGAGGCGATGATGTGGACGCTGCCGAAGCCGCTTCGGCGAGCGTTGATGCCGATCGCCGAGACGGCCCGGTCGGCGTCGACACGGCTCGATCCGACCGCCGGTTGGATGGCCGACAACCTTGCGACCGTGCTGACGTCGATGGCCGGCGAGCGCGTGCGCAGCGCCGACTTCGACCTCTCGCGCGTGCCGCCGCATGTGCGGATCATGTTCTCGATCGAGGAGGACGACGGACGTGTTCTCGCAACCGGCACCGATCTCGACGCGCTCCGCAAACTGCTCGGCGGTCGTCTGCGCGCCGCGATCGCCGATACGGCATCGGGACTCGAACGGGTCGGCATCGGTGCTTGGGATTTCGGCGACCTGCCTCGTGTCGTGGAGACCGATCGCGCCGGCCACATCGTTCGCGGCTACCCGGCTCTCATCGACGACGGTGAGTCCGTGTCGATCCGAGTGTTCACCAACGCCGACATCCAATCGCGTGTCATGCGTGCCGGAGTGCGTCGACTGCTCCTGCTCTCCGTTCCCGTCGCGCAGAAGCCGTTGGAGCGCGCCGTCGGGAACAACGCCCGGCTCGCGATCAGCGGTCAGCTGGGGCTGACCGTCGGTGAGCTGATCGATGACTGCGTCGTCGCCGCGGCCGACCATCTGATGGCGGGTCACGGTGCGATCCCCTTCGCGGAGTCCGAGTTCGTTGCGCTTCGAGCGACGGCCAAGGAGCATCTCGCGCGCGTGGCGGCCGACGCCCTGGCGGCTGCCTGCGATGTCGTGGTTGCGGCAGCCGAGGTCCAGACCGTGCTCGATCGACTGGTCACGCCGCCTGTGCACGCGTCGGTGGCCGATGCCCGGGCGCAACTCGGCCGACTCGTGCGGCCGGGGTTCGTGACCACCGCTGGTGTTCGACGGCTCGGTGACATCGTCCGCTACGTGCGCGGCATCGGACGGCGGATGGACAAGGTGGTCGCCGATCCCCGGCTCGATCAGCAACGAATGCGCGAGATCAACGCGCTCGAGGATCGGTACGAAGCGGTGCTGAAACGTCTGACGCGCGGGCAGATCACAGCAGACGTGATCGACATCGGATGGATGATCGAAGAGTTGCGGATCAGCATGTTCGCTCAGGTGCTGGGCAATGCGCGTTCGGTCAGCGCGAAGCGCATCTCACGGGCGATGGATCACATCGGCTGATTCGCCGGCCGGATCGTCGGACGAACGCTGATACGCCGTGACCGAGGCTCGTCCCATCACCAACTCGGCGGCGACTGCGGCGAGCAGGCCCGGCACGACGAACGACGGACGGCCGGTCGTTTCGGCGACGAACATCACGGCGGCCAACGGGACGCGGTAGCCGGCGCCGAGGAACGCGGCGACGCCGATGACGATGAACAGCGTCATGTCGCCGTCGCTGACGATGCCGGAGACAGTTGCGCCCGTGAGCGCTCCGGCCACGACGAGCGGAACGAACAGCCCGCCGACGCCGCCGCCTGCGACGGTGGCCGACGTGGCCAGGCAGCGCAGGGCGAGTATCGCGAGCAGGATCCACACTGATCGGCCGGAATTCGCAGCCCACGCGACGACCTGATATCCCGAACCGATCAACAGTGACTTGCCGGTGAGGACGCGGCCGAGCCCGAACATCGCGGCCAGCGCGAGCCCTGCGGCGATTGCCATCAGCAGCGGGTGAGGGTTGCCAGCGACAGCCTTGGCACCTCGCAACAACAGCGCGAAGAGACGCGCGCCGAGCCCGGCCACGATGCCGATGGCAACGGCGCCGAGCAGATCACGGAGGTTGAACCCGGGCGTGCCATCGATCGGGAACAGGGCGGTCGTTCCGTTGATCGAGACGAACGCGAGGTAGCCGGACGCACTGGCGACGAGCGCGGGCAGCAGCATGCGACGGGCGAGATCGTCTTCGTACGGGACCTCCAACGCGAAGACAGCGCCGGTGGCTGGAGCCTTGAAGATCGCGGCGACACCGGCAGCTGCACCGGCGACCAGCAGCACCTTGCGGTCAGCATCGCGGAACACGCGGGGGAGACGGCGCTGTAGGTGCGAACCGATCGTCGCCCCGGAATACAGCGCCGGACCCTCGAGTCCCATGGGTGCTCCCGTGCCGAGCGTCGCGACAGCGGCGATCATCCTCGCGACGAACGATCGCAGATCCAGGTGGTACGTCGGATCGTGGAACGCGTGGAGGTATTCATCTGCCGTCGACGGTGAGGCGCCGGGTGCGATGATCCGTCGCGCCAGCAGCGCGACCAGCAATCCGACCCCGGGCAACCACGCGACGAGCCATGGCGAGAGGCGAAGGATGTGGTCGACCCCGACCTCGACGACGAGTCGATCGAAACCGGCGACGAACAGTCCGGTCGCTGCGCCGGCCACGGCCGCGAGCGCGACGACCTGCTGCGAACGGGATGCGAGGGCGCGGAGTTCGGCTCGCCGATGGTCGGGGAACCAGCGCGCCTTCACGACCAACCGAGCGACCACGACTGTTGCGGGATCTCGCCGGCAGCATCGGCAAAGGCCGCCAGCGCGTCGACCGTCGACTGGCGGAGCTCGACCGGGATGCGGCCGACGATGTGCGCGATCTCGTTGCGGCGCAACGCAGTGACGCGATCGACGATCGCCCGCCCGGAACGCGACAGGGTGATCTCGGTCTCGCGTCGGTTGTCGCCCGCTGACGCTCGCGTGACCAGCTTCTTGGCGACCAGGCGATCACACAGCCGGGTTGCTGTGGAGGGATGGATCGCGAGCGAGTCCGCGAGCTGGCCGACGAGACGCGGCCCGTGCGCGGCGAGCACCACCAGTGCGCGGTACTGCGGCAGCGTGACGTCGTCATCGACAGCGGACAACGAGCGGGCAGCGACCGCGACCAGCACGCGTGACGCCGTGAGGATCGCGTCCGTCACCGTGTCGTCCGACGTGTCGAGCGCGGCCGTGGGTGAGACTGCTTTCGCCGGGCTCCTGCGGTTGGTCACATGTGCAGTGTACAACTATTGCACAGTACACAGGCGCGGCTCAGTTCAGTTCAGAGCAACGGCTTCAGCCGGCGAGCGCTTGTGCCAGATCGGCCCACAGGTCCTCGACGTCCTCGATACCGACACTCATCCGGATCAAGCCGGGCGGTACGTGCGCCTCGCCCGCATACTTCTGTCGCCGCTCGATCGTGGTCTCGACGCCGCCCAGGCTGGTCGCGGGCACGAGGATCTCGACGCGGTCACACAAGGCGTCCGCGGGAGCGGCGCCGCCGCGCAGGATGAACGAGACCATCGCTCCCTCGCCGGGATACCGCACCGCCTCGATCGCAGGATGGTCGCGCAGGCGGGCGACGAGCTCGACGGCATTCCGCTGCGATGCTTCGAGTCGCAGCGGCATCGTCCGCAGCCCACGCAGGGCGAGGAACGCCTCCAGCGCACCGGGCGTTGCTCCCTGAAACGTGCGCGCCTTCACCAGACGGTCATGGACCGTGGCGTCGGCCGTGATGCACAGCCCGATCAACAGATCGCTGTGTCCGCCGATGAACTTTGTGCCGCTGTGCAGCACGATCGCAGCGCCATGTTCGAGCGGGCGTTGCAGCAGGGGAGTGGCGAACGTCGAGTCGACGACCATCGCCGCGCCCGCATCGCGTGCAGCGACCGAGATGGCCGGCAGGTCGGCGACGTCGAGCGTGGGGTTGGTCGGGGTCTCGACCCAGACGACGTCGGCGCCTCGTGCCGCGGCTGCGATCGCCGCGGTGTCGGTCACGTCGACCGGCCGTAGCTCGATGTGTCCCTGTGCCTGATACTCGCTCAGCAGCGACCGCACGCCGAGGTAGCTGAACGTCGGGATGACGACGACCTTCGGCGCCAGCGCGTAGATCGCGGCCGCTGCCGCAGCCATGCCGCTGGAGAACGCAGTGGCCTGCCCACCCTCCAGTTCGCCGATGGCCTGTTCGAGCGCGGCCCAACCCTCGGTGCCGTGTGTGCGCGTGTACTCGCCGCCCTCTCGAAAGTTCGAGGCCAGAACGATCGGTGCGTTCAGAGGAGCGCCGGCGCCCGTTGGCCGACCCGCCGTGACGGCGATCGTGCGCGGCGAGAGTTTTCGAATGTGCATCGGTGGCTGATCGAGTGGCATTCCCTGATGCTCGCACATCGGGGGAATACCGGCCGTCGGCAGGCGCGCAGTGCTCTACAGTCGCCCGTCATGGGGATCACGATCTGTACGAGGGCGGCCCGTCCGGAGCTCGCACCGTCGGCGGAGGCGATGCCCGATTCGTGGGACGAGTTCATGCGCTGGGACCACATGGCGAGCATGTACTTCGGCTTTCTCGATCACTACTCCGAGTTCGTCGTCTACGCCGTCGACGATGCTGATCCAGACACCGTCATCGCGAAAGGTTTCAGCGTCCCGTTCGCGATGAATGTCGACGGCCGGCGCACCGACCTTCCGCAGGACGGTTGGGATCGCGTGATCCTCTGGAGCGCGCTCGATCGCGACGTCGGCCGCGCTCCGAACACCGTTTCTGCGATCGAGATCTCGATCCGGCCGGATCGCCAGGCTGCTGGATTGAGCGAGCGGATGGTTGTCGCGCTGCGCCAGAACGCCGCGCGCCTCGGCTTCAGCGACTTCGTCGCACCGGTTCGGCCGAACCGCAAGCACCTGGAGCCCGACACGCCGATGAGCGAGTACGCGTTCCGGATACGCAACGACGGGCTTCCGTTCGACTCGTGGCTGCGGGTGCACGTCCGTCTCGGTGGCGTGATCGAGAAGGTCGCTCCGACATCGATGACGATCTCGGGCACGCTCGATGAGTGGCGGTCGTGGACCGGTCTTCCGTTCGACACATCGGGTCCGGTTCACGTCAGCGGCGCGCTGGCGAAGGTATGGGTCGATGTCGATCAGGACTCCGCTGTGTACGTCGAGCCGAACGTGTGGATTCGCCACCCGATGGGCTGACCTGTCCGGCGCGTGTTCAGCTGACGGTGCAGTCCGCCGGAATGGTCAGAACGGTCAACGCGTTCACGGCCGACCCGCCGTTCGGATGCACTTCGAAGTGCAAGTGATAGTTGCCCGGCCCGGGGTCTCCGGTGTCACCGACGGAGCCGATCACCTGGCCCTGCTTCACCGTCGATCCGATGGCGAGACCATCGGCGAATCGCGACAGATGCATGTAGTAGTAGAACGTCTTGCTTCCGGTTGTCGTGAGCTGCCAGAGGTTGCCGGACAGGCTGGAGTTGGCGGCGCCGTCGATCGTCTGATCGGTGAGCGTGCCATCGACGACGGCATAGACCTCTTGCCCGAGCGTCGCCAACATGTCGGTGCCCTGGTGGGTCCGGCCACCCGACCGAGGATCGCCGAAGTTGTCGAGGATCGCACAGCGGGGTTTGGTCTGCATCGGAAAGATCGGATGCAGCGGCGTCGCCGAGGTCGGAACGCCCGTCGTCACCGTCGTTGATCCCAAGCGCTGGGCAGCAACAGTCGCCGTCGCCGACTCAGTGAGCGGCGAGAGTGCGACACTCGGCAGACGGGAACCCGCAATGGCCGCCGATGTTGCACTCGCGCCCGCAACCACCGATGTTGCGACGAGCGCCGTGAGGCCCACGCCTCGACGCAGTCGGCGAGTCAACCGCCGCGATCCAACCTCGGTTGTCGACATCGATGAACCCCGTGAGAATGAGCCCGCAGAGCCCGTCCGCGTCACCTCATCGTAACTGAACCGTCATGTCCCTGTCACGAGCGCATCGACGAAATTGGCGCCTTCTCGAGCCCGCAGCGCGGCGTTCACCCGCTGCCGTTCCAGCACCTGGGCCAGCGTCGTGAGCGACTGCTTGATCGGGTGCTCGGAAAAGAAGCTCTGCACGTCGGCGACGGTCTCGGGCGTGTTCAACATCTTGACCGCGTCGATCATGCGAATGATGGAGGGGTTGGGGAAGATCGCGTTGGCCTTCTCCCAGTTCTTACGGACGATCGTCCATGCCAAGGCCCCCTGCGTGCGGTTCGCGATGCACCGTTGCAGCAGATACGGAGCGTTCTGAGAACGCACCTCACCGCTGAACGCGAACTCGCACGTCCGCGTCACCAGCGCCGGGTCGTCGAAGTCGGCGAGCGCGTACAGATTGCGCAACTGATCCTGTGGGGTGGGTCCGTTGCGGAAACCGTCGACGAAGCGGTCGAAGTCGGCTTCGTCGCCGAACGCGGCGACGACGGTGGTCGCCGCCGCGATCAACTCGGGGTCGTAGTGAATCGGTGCGCCGCGCAGCAATGCCCGACAGCGGCTGATCGCGTCCTCGTCGCGGCCGAAGAGAGCAGCCGCCGACACCAGCAGCCCGCGCAGCTTCGCGCGCAGATCGGATTCACCCTCGACCTGGGTCCAACCGAGATCGGCCAGCGCCGGAGCCACGAGTGTGCGGATGCGGGCGGCGAACGGGGCATCGGTGGTCGGGTCGAGAATGCGCCGCAGTCGGTTCATCGCTGCGGTCATCGCCTGCCACACGGCGAGCTCTCGTTCGCCGCCGAATCCTTCGAGGAAGGACAACAGGTCCGCCGCCGACAACCTGCCGGCGACGAACGCTGCGCTGGCGTCGTCGACGAGGTTGTAGCGCTCGACGGTGTTCAGCTTGGCGAGCACCTCGATGCCGAGTCGCGAGCGCAGTGCGTCGTCGTACGACACGCGGTAGAAGCCCTGGCCGCTTGCGTTCACCACGACGGGTGCTGCCGTGTCACCAAGCGTGACTCGGGTCTCTGCGGTGTCGAGCAGGATCATTCGATTGTCGTCGCCGACGCGGATCGCGACGGGAACGACGAACAGCGTCGGGTCGGTGGCTTCGCGATCGAACGAGAAACGCTCCTGGCGCAGCACGAGCTCGTCACCGTGCAGCGATGCTGAGACGAGCGGGAACCCGGCGTGCCAGATCCAGCTGTCCATCAGCTCGCGGACCGGTTCGTTGCCGCCGTCAGCGGTCGTGACGGCCTCGATGCCGTCCCACAGATCGCCCGTCTCGGTGTTGCCGTAGGCGTGCGTGCGGAGGTAGTTGTTGACACCCTGACGGAAGCGTTCTTCGCCGAGGTACTGCTGCAGCATTCGTAGCAGCGCGCCGCCCTTCTGGTAGGTCAGCACGTCGAACATGCCATCGCAATCCGACGGCGCTCGCACTTCGTATTCGACCGTGCGCGTGGTCTCCAGCGAGTCGACCTCGAATGCGTCGGTGCGCTCGAGGCTGAAGTTCGTCCACCGTTCCCAGTTCGGCCGGAACTCGTCGACGGCCATGACTTCCATGAACGTCGCGAACGCTTCGTTGAGCCAGATGCCGTTCCACCACCGCATGGTCACGAGATCGCCGAACCACATGTGCGCCAGCTCGTGGCTGACGACATCGGCGACGACCTGTTGATCGGATTGCGTGCTCGCAACGGGATCGACGAGCAACAAGGATTCGCGGTAGGTGATGCAGCCGAGGTTCTCCATCGCCCCTGCGGCGAAGTCGGGAAGAGCGATCATGTCGACTTTCTTGCCCGGGTACGGGATGCCGTAGTAGCTCTGGAACCAACCCAAGCTGGCCGCGCCGACTTCGAGCCCGAGCCCGGTCAGGTGGCCCTTGCCGGGCACGTGGATGATGCGCAGTGGTATGCCTTGAACGTCGACCGTCTCGGTCGCTTCGAGCCTGCCGACGATGACCGCGACGAGGTAGGTGCTCATCACCATCGTGTCCTCGAACGTCACGGCGATCCGACCCGTCGGAGTCTTGACGCGGCCGATCTCGGGACCGTTGGACACAGCCATCAAGCCGTCATCGATCACCAGCGTGATGCCGAACGCGGCCTTGAAGTCGGGCTCGTCGAAGCACGGGAACGCGCGGCGGCAGTCGGTGGCCTGCATCTGTGAACAGGCGATGATGTGCTCGGTGCCCTGCTCGTCGGTGTAGGTGCTGCGGTAGAAGCCACGAAGCTTGTCGTTGAGGATGCCGGTGAACGAGATGTCGATGATGGCGGTTCCGGTGACCATCGGCGAACTGATCACCAGGCGCTCGGTCTCGGTCTCGAGATGGAAGGGAACGGCCTGGCCGTCGAGCGTGACGGCGTGGATGTCCAACTCGATCGCGTTGAGGACGATCTCGTCGACTGCCGCATTGGCTTCGACGGTGATCGACACGGTGCCGGCGAACGACGACTGTGACACCTCGGGCTCGAGCGACACGGCGTAGCGATGTGGAAAGACGGCGCGCGGAAGGCGATACGGGTCGCGACTCATGAACGGCAGACTAACTCTTGACGATTACCTGCGAGTAACGGTCGATGGCCAGGGACTCGTCGATGAGACAGCCTCGGCGTGATCGGCCCGCTAGCGTCAGGACACGTGCCTGCGCCCGATGCGACTCCAGCCCACCGACCCGAGCCAGATGTTGCCGAGTTCGATGTGGTCGGCATCGGCAACGCGCTGGTCGATGTCATCGCCCATGCCGACGACGGTTTCCTCCACCGCCAGGAGTTGGTGAAGGGTGCGATGACGTTGATCGAGACCGAGCGTGCCGTATCGATCTATGCCGCGCTGGGTTCGGCGGTTGAGATGAGCGGTGGTTCGGCCGCGAATACGATGTGCGGCGTGGTGTCCTTCGGTGGGCGTGCCGCCTACATCGGCAAGGTGTCCGACGACGATCTCGGTCGCGTCTTCGGGCACGATCTCCGCGCAGTCGGCGTCGCGTTTCGTCCGGGGGCGCCGGAGGCCGAGACCCCGACGGGTCGATGCATCATCGTCGTCACGCCCGATGCACAACGAACGATGAACACCTACCTCGGAGTGTCGTCGCTGCTGTGCCCGCCCGACATCGACACGACCACGGTGGCGTCCGGCAAGGTGCTGTACATGGAGGGCTACCTCTTCGATCGACCGGCCGCCAAGGAGGCGTTCCGCGCCGCAGCTCGTGTCGCGCATGCCCACGGCCGCGAGGTCTCGCTCACGCTGTCCGATTCGTTCTGCGTCGATCGGCATCGTGACGACTTCCGCGCGCTGGTCAGTGACGAGGTCGACATCCTGTTCGGCAACGAGGAGGAACTGCTCTCGCTGTACGAGGTCGATTCGTTCGACGCAGCAGTGGCCGCCGTCCGCGCCGACTGTGCGCTGGCCGCCATCACGCGTGGCGCAACGGGGTCGGTGATCATCACCGCCGATGCCGTGATCACCGTCGGCGCCGAAGCCGTCGAGCAGGTGCTCGACACAACCGGTGCCGGCGACCTCTTCGCGTCCGGGTTCCTCTATGGCTACACCAAAGGGCTTCCTCTCGCCGAGTGCGGACGGTTGGGCTCGGTGGCAGCGGCTGAAGTCATCTCCCACGTGGGCGCTCGCCCACTCGTCGAACTCAAGAGGTTGGCATGACCGGTACATCGGACCCTCTCCTCACCGCCCGGGCTTGGCTGGCCGCCGAGCCCGATGACGATGTCCGCGCCGAACTGGCCGGCCTGATCGCCGGCCCGCCGGAAGTACTCGCCGCTCGATTCGACGGCCGATTGCAGTTCGGTACGGCCGGCCTTCGTGGCGCGATGGGTGCGGGGCCGTTGCGGATGAACCGATTGGTGGTCCGCCAAGCCGCAGCCGGGTTGGCTCGCTATGTGCTCGAGAACTGGCCCGATGATGCTGCAGAACGCGGCATCATCATCGGTTACGACGCTCGTCGCAAGAGTGATGTCTTCGCGTGGGACACCGCCAGAGTCGTCTCCGCGCTCGGCGTGCGGGCGATGATTCTGCCCGGCGCGCTTCCCACCCCGGTGCTGGCGTGGAACATCCTCTCGGTCGGAGCGATTGCGGGGGTCGTCGTGACGGCGAGCCACAACCCGCCGGCGGACAACGGCTACAAGGTCTTCCTCTCCGACAGTGCGCAGATCGTGCCCCCGCACGACATCGGCATCGCCGCGTGCATCGATCAATTCGATCCATGTCAGGTCGAACTCGCTGCCGCCGACAACCCGTTGATCGTTCAACTCGACGAAGCGGCCGAGCGGCGCTACCTCGCATCGGTGCCCACCGTGAGGCTGCGTCCAGAACTGACGGGCGTGCCGGTGGCGTACACCGCGATGCACGGCGTCGGCGGCGCCACGTTGCTCCGCGCGTTCAACCTGTCGAATCTTCCCGAGCCCGCCGTCGTTGCCGCGCAGCAGACGCCCGATGGTTCGTTCCCGACGGTTGCGTTCCCGAACCCGGAAGAGCCCGGAGCGATGGATCTGCTGCTCGCTCGCGCCCGCGAATCCGGCGCCCTGCTCGCGCTGGCCAACGACCCCGACGCCGACCGTCTCGGTGCAGCGATCCCGACGCCCACGGGTGGCTGGCGGCGTTTGACCGGCGACGAGCTCGGCTGGCTGCTCGGCGACCACATCCTGCGCCACACGACCGGCGCCGATCGCCTCGTGATCACGACGCTCGTGTCGTCGTCATTGCTGAGCCGCCTCGCCGCTGAACACGGCGTTCATTTCCGGGAGACGTTCACTGGGTTCAAGTGGATCGGTCGCACGATTCTCGACAACCCAGATCTCGACTTCGTGTTCGGCTACGAACAGGCGCTCGGCTACCTCGTCACGAAGCAGCCGATGGACAAGGACGGCATCTCGGCCGCGGTGATGATGGCCGAGGTCGCTGCACTTGCCGCTGCGGAGGGCGTCACCCTGCAGGATCGGCTCGATGCCCTGGCAGCGCGGTTCGGCCGGTATGTCACCACCGACCTCAGCGTTGCGCTCGATCCCGTCGTCGCCGCGGCGAAGGTGGCCGCGATGCGCGCCAACCCGCCGACTGACATCGCCGGTCATCCGGTCACCGGTGCGGAGTGGTTCGAGGAAGCCGGCTTGCTGCGCCTCTGGCTCGGTGACATCCGCCTCCAGATTCGCCCCAGTGGCACCGAACCGAAGGTGAAGCTGTACGCCGAGGCCATCGACCTCGACCCCTCACCCCTCCTCGCTGCCCTCGCCGCCCACCTCTGATCGCGGCTGAGTCAGCCACGCTGTCAGCAAGGGTCGCCTTGGGCTCAAGCGGTCAGTGCACGTAGTTGTTCCCAGGACTGTAGTGGGGTGAGGTAGCCGAGGGCTTTGCGTGGCCGGTTGTTGAGCTGTGCGGCGACGGCATCGCAGGTCGCCTGGGTGACCTGCGACAAGTC
>JBBRPP010000048.1:0-41816 GCA_038227995.1 Acidimicrobiales bacterium | reverse complement strand
CGCCAACGTCCTCGTCCGCCGCGCCCTCACCGCCTGCGGATGAACCCGGACCCACCTCGCCAACGTCCTCGTCCGCCGCGCCCTCACCGCCTGCGGATGAACCCGGACCCACCTCGCCAACGTCCTCGTCCGCCGCGCCCTCACCGCCTGCGGATGAACCCGGACCCACCTCGCCACCGTCCTCGTCCGCCGCGCCCTCACCGCCGCCACCAGCTGACCGTTCGATGACATGAAGACCGCCTTCGTCCTGTCGGGTGGAGGAAACCTCGGCTCCGTGCAGGTCGGCATGTTGCGGGCACTGTTCCGCGCCGGGATCAAGCCCGACCTCATCGTCGGCACATCGGTCGGTGCCGTCAATGGTGGATGGTTGGCCGGCCGGGGACTCGATGCGAACATCGAACAACTCGCCGAGGTGTGGCGCAGGTTGGGTCGCAACGATGTCTTCCCGACGCAGTTCCTCGGCGGGCTGATGGGGTTCATCGGTCGCTCCGATCACCTCGTGCCGGATACAGGGCTCCGCCGAATCCTGAAGCGTGACCTCACCTTCGATCGACTCGAGAACGCGCTCATCCCGTTCCACGTCGTCGCGACCGACATCAAGACGGGTGTCGATCACCTCCTCAGTCGCGGTCCGGCGATCGACGCGATCTGTGCCAGCGCCGCCATTCCGGGGGTCTTCCCCACCGTCGAGATCGACGGCAAGATCCTCGTCGACGGCGGCGTCGTCAACAACTGCCCCATCTCGCACGCCGTCCATCTCGGGGCCACCGATGTGTGGGTGCTGCCCTGCGGTTATGCGTGTTCGCTCGATCAGGCGCCGAAGGGTGCTCTCGGCACGGCACTCCAGGCGATCAGCCTGCTCGTGCAGCAGCGACTGCGGATCGACGCCGACCGCTATGCCGGACACTGCACGATGCGGATCGCGCCGGTGCTGTGCCCGATCCGCATCCCACCGACCGACTTCTCCAAGGCGGCCCAGTTGATCGACGAATCTGACGCACTCACAACCGCGTGGCTGAAGGATCCCACCGTCGCGATGGTCGATCCGTTGGGACCCCACAACCACGGGATGGCGATGGCTCCCCGCTAACCTGGGCGAATCTGACGCTGCGTCAGAAACTCTCTACATCGAGGTGTTCTCATGGGGAATCCAGTCATCGTCGAAGCCGGCCGCACACCGATCGGCAAGCGCAACGGCGAACTCGCCGACTGTCACGCATCCAAGCTGCTCGGTGCAGCGCAGGTCGGCGTCCTCGAGCGGGCCGGCATCGACCCCGGCACCGTCGGCCAGGTCATCGGCGGATGCGTCACCCAAGCCGGCGAGCAGACCAGCAACGTCGCCCGCACCGCGTGGCTGGAGATGGGTCTGCCCTATCACGTTGCCGGAACCACGATCGATTCGCAGTGCGGCAGCAGCCAGCAGGCCAACCACCTGATCCACAACATGATCTACGCCGGCGTCATCGATGTCGGCCTGGCCTGCGGCGTCGAGCACATGAGCAAGGTGTGGCTCGGCGCGGCCACACCGCGCACGCCCGAGGGCGAACTGATCAACGGCAGTGGCAAGCCCGCCGACTTCCCGTGGGACATGGGCGACCAGTTCACGTCGGCCGAACGCATCGCAACCAAGCGTGGCATCACCCGCGAAGACGTCGACTTCCTCGGTCTCATCTCGCAGCAGAAGGCGATCAAGGCAACAGCAGAGGGCCGGTTCGAGAGCCAGATCATTCCCGTCACCGTCGTCGACGCCGAGGGCAACAAGCGCGTCGTCGACCGCGACGGCGGCCTGCGCGAGACCACCGCCGAGAAGCTGGCATCACTCAAGCCCGTGCTTCCTGACGGCATGCACACCGCCGGCAACAGCAGCCAGATCAGCGACGGCGCCGCGGCCGTGCTGTGGATGAGCGAAGAGCGGGCAAAGGCCGAAGGTCTGCGCCCCCGGGCCCGCATCCTGGCCCAGTGCCTCGTCGGCAGCGATCCGTACTACCACCTCGACGGGCCGGTCGATGCCACCGCCAAGGTGCTCGCCGACGCCGGCATGACGATGGACGACATCGACATCATCGAGATCAACGAGGCATTCGCTTCCGTGGTTCTCAGCTGGGCCAAGGTCAACAACATCTCCCGCGATGATCTGGTCAACAAGGTCAACGTGAACGGCGGCGCGATCGCGCTCGGTCATCCGGTCGGCTCGACCGGCAGTCGCCTGATCACCACCGCGCTGCACGAACTCGAGCGCACCGGCAAGGAGATCGCCCTCGTCACCATGTGCTGTGGTGGCGCCATCGCAACCGGCACCATTCTGCAAAGGATCTGATCATGTCACTCGATCTCGGACTTCCCATCGGCCACGCCACCGACGTCGACACGCCGTGGGTCGACATCCCCGGGGGCCAGTTGCGTCTCGTGCACGCGGACATCGCGGCCGGGATGTGGATCGTGGCCAACCGCTTCGAGCCGGGCATGGCCGTCACTCGTCACCGCCACACCGGGCCGGTGTTCGCGTGGACGACGGCCGGGTGCTGGATCTACAAGGAATACGGCGCCCGGTACGAGGCGGGCAGTTATGTCTACGAGCCCGCGGGCTCGGTGCACACGCTCTACGTCCCCGAGGACAACACCGAGCTGACCGAGGTGTTCTTCGTGATCCACGGCGCCAACCTCGACCTCGACGAGAACGACAACATCGTCAACATCATCGACGCGACCAGCATTGGCCAGGCGTACAAGGCCCTGTGCGAGATGCAGGGCAAACAGGCACCGAACTTCGTCGGGGCCTAGTGTGAGGCCGTGGCTCGCACGGCGCACGACACCCGAGACAAACTGATCACGATCGGTCAACGCCTGTTCGCCGAACAGGGCGTGTTTCGCGTGCCCTTGCGGCTCGTCGTCGATCAAGCCGATCAGAAGAACACGTCGGCGCTGCACTACCACTTCGGTGGTCGACAGGGTCTGCTCGACGCGATCATCGAGCGCCACAACATCGGCATCGAAACCGAGCGAGCGTCGATGTTGCAACGCATCCGTGACGAAGGCCGCACCGACGACATCCCAGCGGTCGTGTGCTCGGTCATCCTGCCGTTCGCGCGCAAGCTGGAATCGAGCGAGGGACGCGAGTTCCTGCGAATCGTCGCCCAACTCTCGGACCTCTTCGACTACTGGGACGAAGGTGCGCCGAAGACGCCGGCCGAGGCGCACGCTGCGTTCGTGATGCTTGCCGCGGCGGTGCCCGACCTGCCGATGGAAATGCGCCACGAGCGGGTGACCACCTTCCTGATGCTCGTCTCCGATGCGCTCGCGCTCCGCGCCCGCCAGATCGACACCGGTCGCCCGCTGAACGTGTCCACCGACGCTTTCATCAGCAACCTGATCGACATGAGCGTCGGTGCACTGCAGGCGCCGCGCCTCGTGGGATGACACTGCGCACACCTGTCATCGACATCGCGGCGGGGTCGTTCGTCCAGGGCGACGATCACCACTATCCCGAAGAGCGACCGGCACGAATCATGACGGTCGACGCGTTCTCGATCGATCGACATCCCGTGACCAACCGCCAGTTCGCTGCGTTCGTCGCTGCGACCGGACACGTCGGTGCGGCGGAATCAACAGGTGGCAACGTGTTCGTGATGCCCGACGCACCGGTGGACCTCGGCAACCCCTCGCTGTGGTGGCGGCACGACCCGATGGCATCGTGGCGGCGCACGAATGGTCGTGACGAACTCACCGACCACCAGTTCGACCATCCTGTTGTCCAGGTCGGTCACGCCGACGCTGTCGCATACGCATCGTGGGCGGGCGGGCGGCTTCCCACAGAAACGGAGTGGGAGTGGGCAGCGTCCGGCGGCATCGACCAGGTGCCCACGTGGCCCCTCGCGGACGACGGGATGTTGCTGGCAAACGTGTGGATCGGCGAGTTCCCGTCGCGCAGCACCCGCCGCACGCGGCCCGGGACCACACCGGTCGGCGCGTACCCGCCGAACGTCAACGAGTTGTTCGACATGCTTGGCAACGTGTGGGAATGGACAGAAGACACATGGACCGGCGGTGTGGCTGCGCCCCACTCGCCGTGCTGCACCCCTGCGACAGCGACGACGATGGTCACCAAAGGCGGTTCGTATCTCTGCGCAGCGAACTACTGCAGCCGCTACCGGCCGGCAGCACGCCATCCGCAGGCCGCCGCAGAGCCGTCGTGCCACATCGGGTTTCGTTGCGCATACGACTCGGGTACACAGGTCGCTGATGGATGATCTCGAACGGGCGGCCGCACTCCGCAAGATGAAGGGCATCGCACTCGCGCTGCTCGTCGCGGCCGCGGTGCTGTTCGTCGTCGCCGAACTGCAGCACGGCACGACCTGGGGATACATCAGTGCCTTCGCCGAAGCAGCCATGGTGGGCGCGCTCGCGGACTGGTTCGCTGTGACTGCGCTGTTCCGCCATCCGCTCGGCCTCCCCATCCCTCACACCGCGATCATCCCCAGCCGCAAAGAGCAGATCGGACGATCGCTCGGAGAGTTCGTCGAGACCAACTTTACGTCCAGCGAGGTCCTCGGCGAACGTCTGGCAAACGCGCACGTCGGTCAGCGTTTGGGTCAGTGGCTCAGCGAGTCGACCAACGCTTCCCGGGCTGCGAGTGCCGCGCGCGACGGCATCCATGGAGTGATCGAGGTGATCGATGACAACCAGGTGCAGGAGAGCATCGAGCGAATCATCGAGAGCCGGATCCGTTCGACAGCCGTGTCGCCCCTCGTCGGGCGTGCGATCGATCTCGCGATCGAGGGCGGCCATCATCAGCGTCTGCTCGACGCGATCTTCACCGGGCTGCACGGCTTTCTCGACGACAATCGGCTCACGTTCCGCCGGCGACTCGAGGACGAGTCGCCGTGGTGGGTGCCGGACGCGATCGACGACCGGATCTTCGCCAAGATCTACGACGGTGTCACCCGGTTCCTGATCGATGTCGGGGGTGACCCGACCCACGAGGTGCGCGAGAACATCGAGCGGCGCGTCGAGTCGTTCGCCGATCGGTTGCGCACCGATCCGGAACTGTTGGCGAAAGGTGAGCAGCTCAAGGAAGAACTCCTCGCGCACCCCGACATGCGGGCGTGGATGCAGTCGCTGTGGCGCGATTCCAAGCGCGGTCTGCTCGCTGCAGCCGCTGATTCGACCAGCGAGCTCGACACACGCTTGACGTCGTCGTTCCGCAACATCGGCGAACGGCTGATGACCGAGCCCGAGCTACAGGCCAAGGTGGATCGCTGGGTGGCGCAGGCACTGACCTACGTCGTCGACAACTACCGCAGCGAGGTGACCAACCTGATCGAATCGACGATCGCCCGCTGGGACGGCGACGTCACGGCGCGCAAGATGGAACTGCAGGTCGGGCGCGACTTGCAGTTCATCCGCATCAACGGCACGGTCGTCGGCGGCCTGGCCGGGCTGGCGATCCACGCGATCAGCGTTCTGCTGATCAAGTAGTCACGGCGACTTCTACCGGGCCGGGATGTTGCGTGACCGACGATCGATACGTGCGCGTTGTCGCTCGCACAAAACCGAAATTCGCGGAGCGGTTGCGGCTCGCGAGTTTCGTCACGTGGAGATACGGGAGGGTTGCTCGAGCGACGGACCGCGCCGGATCCGCCTCCACCAGCCCGGCAAACCCGGCGCGGTCCTGGCAACACCGGGTGGCGTGGTCGCAATCGACCTCGACCTCGCGCGCCGTGACTCAGCCGACGACGGTGGGGTCGGGAACGTAGGTGCGCAGTAGCCACTGGAAGTAGTGCCAGCCGGAATGCGCCAGACCCACCGATTGGTACGCGGCGGCAGCCGCCTCGGCACCGATCGCGATGCCATCGGGGGCCTTCATGTGCGCCTCACACGTGCGCTCCATCATCACGTACCAACCGACGCACTCGTCGACGGTCTGGCCCACGGTGAGCAGGCCGTGGTTGCGCAGGATCACGGCTTTGGCATCACCGAGCGCAACGCCGATTCGCTTGCCACCGTCTGTGGACTTCACGTCGACTTCTTCGTCGTCGAAGATCTCGTGGTCGTCGTAGAACGCACACGCTTCTTGGGTGATCGGGCGGAGCCGCTGCAGCAGCGCCGAGAACGGCGTGCCGTACGGCGTGTGCGTGTGAGCCGCGCTCACGATGTCGGGCCGCGCTTCGTGGATCGGCCAGTGGATGTTGTGCGCAGCCTGGTTGATCCAACCTTCGCCGCCGACCACTGTGCCCTCCGGCCCGACCAGGACCAGATCGTCGACAGTCACACTGTGGAACGGGGCGCCGTACCGGGCCAGCCAGAAGTGATCGTCGCGTTCCGGATCGCGGGCCGAGATGTGGCCATCGCCCAACGCACCCCAGCGCAGTGCGCCGAAGATCCGGTAGCCCAGAGCCAGCCTGGTTTTGCGGTGAGCACGCAGCTCGTCGATGTCGGTGATGTCCGGTTCGTACGCATTCGGATCCAACAACGGGTATGCCATCACCGCATCATAGATTCTGCGGATGGACATCGGTGTTGCGCTCCCCCAGATGGCGACCGGACTCGACCGCGGTCGCGTCGAGGCATGGTGCCGCGGCATCGACGAAGGGCCGTACTCGTCGGTTTCGGCCGGTGAGCGGATCACGTTCCACAACCTCGATGGCGTCACGCTGTGCACCGCAGCCGCGGTGCTCACCGAGCGTGTCCGTGTGTTCTTCAACGTCGCCGTCGCGCCATGGCACGCGCCGGCGATGCTCGCCAAACAGTTGGCATCGATCGACGTGCTGTCCGGCGGAAGGGTCGAGCTCGCGGTCGGGGTCGGTGGGCGGCAGCAGGACTACGACGCGCTCGGCTCGCCATTCGAGCGTCGCCACAGCCGCGTCGACACGACGGTCGCCGAGCTGCGTCGTCTGTGGGCCGGAGGTCCGGCACCCGACGGCAACCCGATCGGGCCGCCACTGGTGCAGGCCGGTGGTCCACCCGTGTACTGCAGCGGGATGGGTCCGAAGTCACTCGCCCGTGCTGCGCACTGGGCTGACGGCGTCAGCGGTTTCGCACTCACCGGCGACGCAGCCGATGCCGAGAAGTCGTTCCGCTCCGCCGAGCAGGCATGGTCCGACGCGGGCCGCACGGTTCGCCCGCGACTGATCTCCGGAGTGTTCGTCGCGCTGGGACCGGATGCAAGGGACACCCTCCGCGGCTTCGCCACCGCCTACCTCGGGGTGTTCGGGCCCGAGATCGCGACGATGCTGGCCGAGGCGATGACCGTCCACACCGAGGATCGGCTCCGCGAGGTGATCGCCGCGATGGGCGACGCCGGTTGCGACGAACTGATCCTCGTCCCCGCCAGCTCCGATCCCGACCTGTTGAAGCGGCTCACCGACGTCGTCTCGTCATGAAGGTGGGCGCGCCAAGCGCGTCATAGCGCGCTGTTCGCGCCCACACTCGTCTCCATCGAGAACGTGGGCGCGTTGAGCGCGTCATGACGCGCTGTTCGCGCCCACTGACGTGGTCGAAGACCAGGCGCGCTCGAATCTGACACACCGTCAGAAACGGGCTACAGTTCGCGATATGCGTGAATTGCCCAAGATCATTTCTGTCGATGATCACGTGATCGAACCCGCAACCGTGTGGTCCGACCGCCTGCCCGCGAAGTACCGCGACGTCGGTCCTCGGATCGAACGTCGACCGGTCAAGGAGATGACGTTCATCGGCGGGAAGTTCACCGCGATTCCTGGCGACATCGGCGATCCCGGCGAGCCCGTGGACTGGTGGTTCTACGAAGATCTTCGCCGGCCGCTCACCCGACTCGACACCGCAGTCGGCTTCTCGCGCGACGAGATCACGATGACCGGCATCACCTACGACACGATGCGTCAGGGTTCGTACCTGCTCAAGGAACGCCTCGAGGACATGGACATCAACGGTCTCGAAGCATCGCTGTGCTTCCCGACGTTTCCGCGATTCTGTGGGCAGACCTTCACCGAGGCGGCCGACCACGAGCTCGGTCTGCTGTGTGTTCAGGCGTACAACGACTGGATGGTCGAGGAGTGGTGTGGCAAGTCCGGTGGCCGCCTGATCCCGCTCATCATCGTTCCCCTCTGGGACGCAGAGCTGGCAGCCGCAGAGGTGCGCCGCAACGCCGAGCGGGGCGTTCACGCCGTCTGCTTCAGTGAGATCCCGACCAACCTCGGTCTGCCCAGCATCCACAGCGGCAGCTGGGATCCGTTCTTCGAAGCCTGCAACGACGCCCAGGTCACGATCAACATGCACATCGGCAGCGGCTCGAAGATGCCGTCGACATCGGCCGATGCGCCGGCCGCAGTGGGTTCCACGCTCACGTTCGCGAACTGCTGCTTCAGCATGGTCGACTGGTTGATGAGCGGCATCTTCACCAAGTACACCGACCTCAAGATCGCTTACAGCGAGGGCCAGATCGGCTGGATCCCGTACATCCTCGAACGTGCCGACACCGTGTGGGAAGAGAACCGCGGCTGGGGCGGCATCGCCGACAAGGTGCTCGAGCCGCCGAGCCACATCTTCAAGCGCCACGTCTACGGCTGCTTCTTCGACGACCCGCACGGCCTCACCTGTCTCGACGAGATCGGTGAGGACAACGTCACGTACGAGAGCGACTATCCGCACAGCGACAGCACGTGGCCGAACACCGCCAAGATCGCCGAGCAGCAGATGGCCCACCTCTCCGACGAGACGGTGTACAAGCTGGTGCGCGGCAACGCGATCAAGATGCTCCACCTCGACTTGAAGTAGTCGCGGCACATCGTTCTCCGGTGGCTCCGCTGCCACCGGTTCCATCGTCCCGACTACCGTCGGGCACATCGCTTGAAACCTGGGGGTCACCATGCGCGGCATCGTCTTCGATGGCACGAAAACCGAATTCGTCGACGGCTTGTCGCTGCGTGCGCCCGGCCCGCGCGATGTCATCGTCGAGATCGCCGCGGCCGGCCTGTGCCACAGCGACATCTCGTACATGAGCGGGCTCTACCCGGTCCCCTCACCTGGCGTCTGCGGGCACGAGGGGGCGGGCATCGTGGCCCAGGTCGGCAATGCGGTCACTCACGTCAAGCCCGGCGACCACGTGATCATCGCGACGCTCGCTGCGTGTGGCTTCTGTGATCGCTGCAACGACGGCAAGCCGACGGCGTGTCGACAGACGCTCGGCAACTGGACACAGCCGTTCACGCTCGACGGCCAGCCGATCTACAACTTCGCCGCGACGAGCGCGTTCGCCGAACGCACGGTCGTCCGTGATGTGCAATGCGTCAAGATCCCCGACGACGTTCCGCTGACCTCCGCCGCGCTCGTTGGATGCGGCGTCGTCACCGGCATGGGCTCCGTGCTCAACCGGGCCAACGTCAAGCGCGGCCAGAGTGCGGCCGTGTTCGGCGTCGGCGGCGTCGGGCTCAACGTGATCCAGGCTCTCAAGGTGCAGGGTGCATCGACGATCATCGCGATCGACACCGAGCCGGCCAAGGAAGCGCTCGCGATGCAATTCGGCGCGACCCACTTCCTCGACGGCAAGCGCGAAGACATCGTCGATGCGATCTGCAAGCTGCGACCGTGGAACGACGAGATGGTGCGCGGCCCGTTCAACGGTGGCGGCGTCAATTGGGCGTTCGACTGCGTCGCTCATCCGGTCGTGACCAACAACGCACTCGAATGCCTCGAGTGGGAAGGCACCGTCGTCGTGATCGGCGTCCCGGCTGCGACAGCCGAGTTCCACGGTCTCTATGGCCGCCTGGTGCAGGTCGACCGCGGCATCATCGGCTGCCGCTACGGCGCGATCTCGCCGCATCGCGACATCCCCAAGATCATCGAGCTCTACCGTCGCGGTGACGTCCTGCTCGACGAGTTGGTCTCGCAGACCTTCCCCATCGAGCAATGGGAGAGCGCCGTCCACGGCCTCGAATCCGGCACGGTGGCTCGCGGCGTCCTCACCTTCTGACGGCCGCGGCGCGCTGAAGATCGACATCGGGAACGAGAGCAAACATGGACATGACGTTGGCGATGCTCGGTGAGCACCGAGACCTCCGCGGAGCGGGGCTGATCGACACGAACGGCAAGACGATGTGGGAACTCATCGTCGAGCGCGCGGGCGCCACGCCCGACAAACGGATGGCGATCGACGAGGCCGGGCGGACCCTGTCCTACGGCGAGTACCGCAGTTGGTGCGAACGCGTCGCGGCCGGTTTGGCCGACCTCGGTGTCACGGCGGGCACGAACGTGTCGTGGATCCTGCCGTCTCGCTTCGAGGCACTCGTGCTCGCCGGCGCGTTGTCGCGACTCGGCGCCGTGCAGAATCCGATCCTGCCGATCTACCGCACCCGTGAGGTCGAGTTCATCACCCGTCAGAGCACGTGCTCGGTCATCATCGTTCCGGGCGTGTTCCGCGGGTTCGACTACGGGCCGATGGTCACGGAAGCCACCGCCGGACAGGGTGTGCGAGTCATCGTCGCCGATCCAGATCTGCCCGAAGGGGACCCGACCACCCTGGCTCCGTTCGAGCCGTCGTTCACCGGTCTGCGTTGGCTGTTCTACTCGTCGGGCACCACCGCCGACCCGAAAGGTGCGAAGCACTGCGATCGCAGCATGTCGGCAGCTAACAACGGCATGCAATGGAGCATGCTCGTCGGGCCCGACGACAAGGCCGCGGTCGTCTTTCCGATCACGCACGTCGGCGGTCTGGTGTGGATCTTCAACGCGATGCAGACCGGCGTCGAGCTGTTGATGGTCGAGACGTTCAACCCCACCGACACGCCACGTTGGTTGGGTGAGCACGGTTGCACCTGCGCCGGCGCGGGCACCGTCTTCTGGCTTGCGTACCTCAATGCTCAGCGTCAGCAGCCGGGCGGCACACGGTTGATGCCCGACGTCCGCATCTTCAACGGCGGCGGCGCTCCGAAACCGAAGACGCTTCATCGCGAGATGATGGACGAGATGGGCGCGCCGCTGATCGGCGGATGGGGCATGACCGAATCACCGATCAACACGATGGTGCATGTCGACGACCCCGACGTGAAGAAGGCCGAGACCGACGGGCGGGCATGTCCCGACGTCGAGCTGCGACTGGTGATGGACGGCCACGAGTGCGGTCCGAACGAGGAGGGCGAGTTGCGCGTGAAGGGGCCGCAGGTGTGCATGGGCTACCTCGATCCGGCCCTCGATGCCGATGCGTTCGACGAGGACGGGTGGTTCCGCACCGGCGACCTCGGCGTGATCGACGACGGTGGCTGGGTGAGCATCACCGGCCGGCTCAAGGACATCATCATCCGCAAGGGTGAGAACATCTCCGCCAAGGAGATCGAGGACCTCCTGCACGCCCATCCGGCGATCGCGGAGGCCGCGGTCATCGGCCTGCCCGACGACCGCAGCGGCGAGCGCGCGTGCGCCGTGCTGGTCCTACGCGAAGGCCAGGCCATCGAACTGTCCGATGTCGTCGGCTTCCTCAAAGAGCGTCGACTCTCGATGTACAAGATTCCCGAACAGCTCGAGATCGTCGCCACGCTGCCGCGCAATCCGACGGGCAAAGTCCTCAAGAAAGACCTACGCGCCACCTATGGAGGTACGCCATGAGTTCCACTGATCGTTTCACCGGCAAGCGAGTCATCGCGACCGGAACCGGCTCGGGAATCGGGAAGGCAACCGCCGAGCTGTTCGCTCGTGAAGGTGCAACCGTTGCCTGCCTCGACGTGCGCGGCGCGGAAGAGACCGTGGCCGGCATCACGGCGGCGGGCGGCAGCGCGCACGCGTTCACGTGTGACGTCGGCAGTGCGATCGCCGTCGAGCAGTGCGTCGAGGCCGCCGTTGCCGTACTCGGCGGGATCGACATCCTGCTCAACATCGCCGGCATCGGCCACTTCGCCTGGAGTCACCAAGAGGACCCCGAAGCGTTCGACCGAGTGATTCGGGTCAACCTCAGCGGCACGTTCTACATGTGCCGCTATTCCCTTCCCCATCTGCTCGCGTCGGGCAACGGCGTCATCGTCAACACCGCCTCGAACGCCGGCTTGCAGGGTCTCCCCTGGAGCGCCGCTTACTGCAGTAGCAAGGGCGGCGTCGTCCAGCTGACCCGCGCGATCGCGTTCGAGTACCGCGGCAAGGGCGTGCGCGTGAACGCCGTCGCGCCGGGCGGCACGAACACCAACATCATCAACTCCTTCGCCAAGCTGCCCGAGGGCGCAGATTGGAAGGAGATGAACAAGATGATGTCTCCGATGACGAACGCCGAACCCAGCGAGATGGCCGAGGGCTTCGCCTACATCGCGTCCGAGAAGGCCCGCTTCATGACCGGCACGATCATGTCACTCGATGGTGGCCTGGCCATCTGAGCCGGCTGTCGAGGCCGAGGTGTTGCTCGCGGGCGATCAGGCCGTGACGCCGGCCTGCTGCGCCCGCAGCAGCGACATCGCATCGGCGAACGGCATCGGTCGGCCGTAGCGGTACCCCTGGCCGATCTCGCACGACAACCGGATCAGCTCGGCTTCCTGCAGTTCGGTCTCGACGCCTTCGGCGACGACGGTGATGCCGAGTTCACGCGACAACCCGACGATCATCCGCACCAGCTGCGTGTCGCCCGGTTCGGTGCCGAGCCCGGCGATGAAACTGCGGTCGATCTTCAGAAAGTCGACGGGCAGACGACGCAGCAGATCGAGGTTGGAGTAGCCAGTGCCGAAGTCGTCGATGACGATGGAGACCCCGATGTGCTGCAGCTCCTCCAGGACTCGACGACTGTGCTCGACATCGACCGTGACCGCATGCTCCGTGATCTCGATCGCGATCGCCTCGCCGGTGATGCGGGCCGCGAGCATGCTGCGGGTGACGCTGTCGACGAAGCCCGGCTGACGGATCTGATCAGGGTGCACGTTGACGCCGATGCACAGGTCCGGTTCGATCAACCGCATCGCCCCAGCGGCCTTCGTGGCGCCGGCGAACACCCATCGCCCGACGGCACCGGTGAGGCCGACTTGCTCGACCAACGGCAGGAACTCGTCGGGCAACAGCAACCCGTGGCGAGGATGGTTCCACCGGATCAGCGCCTCGAAGTTCTGCACGGCCGCCCGCCCGAAGTGCACGAGAGGTTGGTAGTACAGCTCGAACTCGTCACGCTCGATGGCGAGTCGCAGCTCGCGCTCCAGCTCGAGTCGATCGATCGCCTCGACCCGCATCGAGTCGTCGAACAGCACTGCCTGCCGACGCCCGGCGCGCTTGGCGCGGTACATCGCGATGTCGGCTTCCTGGATCAGACTTGCTGCCGATGGGCTCGGCCGGCCGCCCTCCGACTGTGTCAACGAGATGCCGATGCTGCCCGTCACGGAATGTTGTCGGCCTGCGATCTCCATCGGCTGACGCACGCTGGCGAGGATGTTGTTGGCGATCGTGAGCGCGTCGTGCGGCCGCGACACGCCGCGGCAGATGACCAGGAACTCGTCGCCGCCGAGACGACCGACGGCATCGGTGCCCCGCGCACCCGACCGAATTCGCTCGGCGATCTTGGTCAACACCTGATCACCGACCGCGTGACCGAGGCTGTCGTTGACAACCTTGAAGTTGTCGAGATCGAAGAACAGCACGGTCGTCGGCGCGCCGGACGCAATGCTGGTCTCCAGCGACTTGAACAGTTCCTGCCGGTTGGCCAACCCGGTCAACGGATCGTGGGCCGCGGCATAGGCAAGTTCGGCTTCGAGGCGCTTGCGGTCGGTGAGGTCGCGATACGTGACAGCGAACGCGACCAGCTCACCATCGGTGTCGCGGACCCCGACGACGACCGCTGACATCGGTCTCCGGGCGAGATCCTGGCCGCTGATGAGAGCGACGTCTCCCTGCCATACCTCGCCCTGCATCACTGCTGCGAACGCATCCCGCATGAGCACCCTGTGGTAGTCGCGCGGGATGTGCTCGAAGAACTCGCTGAGGTGCTGGACTCCGTCATCCGGTCGACCGAGGAAGCGCTGCCCAGCAGGGTTGAGGTACAGGACGAGGCCGTCCAGAGACGCGATGCCGACGATGTCGGTGGTCACGTCGGCGATGGCCTTGAACCGTTGCACCGCGTCATCGAGGCGTCGGCTGCGGGTGACGTCGCGGAACACCGAGACCAGTCCGTCCGGTCGGCCGTCGACGAACATCGGGACCAGCGTTCCGTCGACGTGGGCCCACTCGCCCGTGGGAGCGAGCACCCGGATGCTGTACTGCGCCCGCTGACCGCTGCGTGCCAGCGCGTTGGCCGCAGTGATCGCGGCGACGTCGTCGGGGTGGACGGTCGGGTCGTCGAGCGCCGTGAAGGTGGCGACATCGGTGACGCCGCTGGCGTTGAACACGGGGCGGCTCACGAACTCGACCGACATGTCTGCGGCGAACGACACGACGCCCATCGGCGCCTCGTTGATGATCTGCTCGAGCCGTTCGACCCGCGCCCGCGCTGCTGCGAGATCTTCGCTCAGCTGCGCGATCTGCTCAGCCTGCTCATCGAGTGGTCGCTTGTGCCGTGATACCCGCACCGCCGTGAACCCTACCAGGCCCTCACCGTCTCGCACACGCTCCGTAAACCTCCGACCACGGAAGGTGGCACCGGCGCGGCCGCCACATGGGTATCAGCCGGAGCAGTTCCGCCTTCTGACGCCGCGTCAGATACGCTCACGCCTACCCGCCCGACCGGGACCGGACGCCTCGGTGATCGAGGGACAAACGGACGTTGGAAGACTGAGACCTGCGTGGATCTGCAATTCACCGAGCAAGAGAACTCGTTCCGTCACGACCTCCGCGACTGGCTTGCCACCGCGATTCCGCTGATGCCGGCCGAACCAGAGCGCAATGACTGGGCCGCGCGACGGGCATACGACACGACCTGGCAGCGGATGCTGTTCGACGCCGGTTACGCCGGCATCAATTGGCCCAAGGAATTCGGTGGTCTGGGCGCGAGCCCCACCGAGCACCTCATCTTTCTCGAAGAGAGCGAGCGGGCTCGGGCGCCGTACGTGGGCCACAACTTCGTCGGTCTGCTCCACGCCGGCCCCACACTCGTCACCGAGGCCAGCCCAGAGCAGAAGGCCTTCCATCTCCCCGCCATCCTGCGCGGTGACCACGTCTGGTGCCAGGGGTTCAGCGAGCCCGGTGCCGGCAGCGACCTCGCCAGCCTCAGCTGTCGGGCGATCCGCGACGGCGACGACTACGTGATCACCGGACAGAAGATCTGGACCAGCTTCGGTCACAACGCCGACTATTGCGAGATGTTGGTCCGCACCGACACCGATGTCCCGAAGCATCGCGGCATCACGTGGCTGATCGTGCCGATGGGGCTCGACGGCATGGATGTCCGTCCGCTCCGCACGATGGAGGGCAGCACCGAGTTCTGCGAGGTCTTCTTCGACGAGGTACGAGTCCCCGTGGCCAACCGGGTCGGTGCCGAGAACGACGGCTGGCGCGTGGCGATGGTGACGCTCAGCTTCGAACGCGGCACCGCCTTCGTCAGCGAACTGTTGCAGTCGGTCGAGCTCGCCCACGATCTCGCAGCCCTGGCGAAGAAGATCACCCGCAACGGCGTGCCCGCGTGGGAGGACGCCGGCCTGCGCCGCGATCTCGGCCGGATGTGTGCCGAGCTCGACGCGTTGTGGGCGCTCACCAAGCGCAACGTCAGCCAGGCCCAACGCACCGGCCTCGTCGGGCCGGGCGGCAACGTGTTCAAGCTCTCCTACGCCGAGCTGCGCCAACGCCTCGGCGATCTGGCGATGCATCTCCTCGACCGGGCATCGCTGAGCATCGACGACGTCGGTGATCTGCCGACTCACGCTCATGTCCACGGTCGCATCCACGCACTGTCACTGGGCATCGCCGCCGGCACGTCTCAGGTGCAGCGCAACATCGTCGCCGAGCGCATCCTCGGCCTGCCCAAGGATCGCTGATGGACTTCGAACTCGACGACGACGAGCGAGCCCTGCAGGACGGCATTCGCTCGTTCCTCACCGGCCGCTTCCCGATCGACACGGTGCGCGCCAATGAAGAGACCGGCGGGGCGCTGGACCGACCGCTGTGGAAGGAACTCGCCGATGTCGGCGTGTTCAGTCTTCGGCGTGACGGATTCGGGATGGTCGAGTCGGTGCTGGCCTTCGAAGAGCTCGGCCGCACCCTTGTGGCCGGCCCGCTGGTCGCGACCCATCTTGCGGCATCATTCATCGACGGCGCGGGCGACGGCAGCCGGGTCGTCGGCATCATCGAGCCTTCCGAGCCCGTCACGATCGTCGAACATCACGCCTCGCTCGACGACGTGGTGCTCGTGCGCGATGACGGTCTGTTCCTCCTCGATCCGGCGGCGTTGACCGTGAAGACATCGGCACATCCGCTCGATCCGTTGACGCCCGTGTCGACGGTTGCCGACGTACCCGATGGTGTTCGCGTCGGCGACGCCGAGGAGGCGATCGCATTCCGACGAGATGGCATGGTGCTGACCGGGGCCCTCCAGCTCGGTTTGTGCCTGGCGAGCATCGAGCTGGCACGCGCGTACGCGATGGAGCGCGAACAGTTCGGCCGACCGATCGGATCGTTCCAGGCGGTGAAGCACATGCTCGCCGACATGCTCACCCGAGCAGAGGTGACCCGAGCCGCTGTGTACTCGGCGGCCGTCAACATCGACGGTCGCGGCGACAGCACGGACCTCGTCCAGACCGCACGCATGGCGAAGATCCTCGCCGGCGACAGCGCCGTCTTCTGTGGCAAGACCTGCATCCAGGTTCACGGCGGAATGGGATTCACGTGGGAGGTCCACGCTCAGCGGTACTGGAAGAGGGCGTGCGTGCTCGACACTCATTTCGGCAACAGCGATCATCACGCTGAAGCATTCGCGAACGCGTTGTAGGAGACATTCATGGGCATCTGTGACGACCGAGTTGTCATCATCACCGGAGCCGGACGCGGCCTCGGTAAGGCGCACGCGCTCGCGTTCGCGGCGGAAGGGGCCAAGGTCGTCGTCAACGACATCGGGGCCGAGCTCGACGGATCCGGCGGCAGCCTGTCGCCCGCCCAGGAGGTCGTCGAGGAGATCCGCAACAGCGGTGGCGAGGCGATCATCAATGGGGACGACATCAGCGACTGGGACCAGGCCGGTCACCTCATCACCCAGACGATCGAGACCTTCGGCCGCCTCGACACTGTCGTGTGCAACGCGGGCATCGTCCGCGACCGGATGATCGTCAACATGTCGGTCGACGAGTGGGACGCGATCATGCGTGTCCACCTGCGCGGGATGTTCTGCCCGGTGCGCCATGCGATCGACTACTGGCGCGCGCAGGCCAAGGCAGGCACGCCGATCGAGGCGCGAGTCGTCACGACATCGTCGGGTGCCGGCTTGTTCGGCAGTGTCTCGCAGGCCAACTACTCGGCCGCCAAGGCGGGCATCGCGGCGTTCACCATCGTGGGCGCGCAGGAGCTCGGCCGTTACGGCATCATCCTCAACGGCATCGCGCCATCGGCGCGCAGCCGGATGACCGAAGAGGCGTTCGCCGACATGATGCGCAAGCCCGACGAGGGATTCGACGCAATGGACCCGGCCAACATCAGCCCGCTCGTCGTGTGGTTGGGGTCCGCACTCTGCGACGTGACGGGCCGGATGTTCGAGATCGCGGGCGGCCAACTGAGCATCGCCGACGGTTGGCAGCACGGCGCAGTCTTCGACAAGGGCGCCCGCTACGAACCGGCAGAACTCGGATCACTCGTCCACGACCTGTTGGTGAACGCACCGCCTCCGGCGGCCGTGTACGGTTCGTGACTTCGCAAGGGAGCCACGTGTCGCGTTCGAAGAAGACGATCCTCGGTGCAGACGGACGGGTCCTCGGGACGCGCGCTGAAGGCACCCGCAAGCGTCTGCTCGAAGCAACCTCGAAGCTCCTTGCCGAGTCCGGCGTGCTCGACCTGAAGATCGTCGACATCACCCGCGAGATCGGATCATCGCCGGCCACCTTCTATCAGTACTTCGTCGATGTCGACGCTGCGCTCTTGGCCCTCGCCGAGCAGGCCACCAAGGACGAGATGCCGCTCGTCTCCCATCTCACCGGCGGGTGGGACGGAGCCGACGGCATGGCGTGCGCCGAGGCCTTCGTCGATGCGTACACGACGTTCTGGGATGACCACAACGCCGTGCTCCGCGCTCGCAACCTGAAGGCCGAAGAGGGCAACGCCGACTTCCGCGAAGAACGCTCGAAGGCCCACCTGCTGATCATCGAGTCGATGTCGAAGATGGTGGCGCAGGCACAGGATGCGGGTCGACTGCCGGCATCAAGTCACCCTTTCGTGACGGCCACGGCCATGATCGCGATCATCGAACGGCTGCTCCCCTACCGCAACGAGATCGCCCGTCGTGGCGCTGCTCCTGAATCGCTGCGTGACACCGTGGCGAACCTGCTGTACCGCTCGCTGACGGGCCGCTGAACCGCGGGTCGGCGTTCGCCTGATGAACCTCGACGGCCAGCGCGCCGACATCCTGTCGTTGCTGAGCGAACTGGTCGCGATCGATTCGGTCAATCCCGATCTCGTGCCCGGAGCGGCTGGCGAATCGGGTGTCGCTGAGCACATCGTGCGCTGGGCACAGGCGGCAGGATTGCGCGTCGAGGTCTCGCTCGTCGAGCCCGGGCGACCCAACGTGATCGTGACCGCACCGGGGTCCGGCGGTGGCCGCAGCGTGATGTTGAACGCGCACACTGATGTGGTCGGTGTCGATGCGTACGAATCGCCATTCGCTGTCCGCATCGAAGGCCGGCGCATGTACGGCAGAGGCGTGCTCGACACCAAGGTCGGTGTGGCCACTGCGCTGGTCATCGCCCGCGACGCAGCCGCACTCGGTCTGAGCGGTGATGTGGTGGTCGCCGCTGTGGTCGACGAGGAGTGCGGTTCGAAGGGCACTGAACACCTGATCGACAGCGGCCTGCGCACCGATGCCGCCATCGTGCTCGAGCCCACCGACCTCACCATCGTTCACGCCCACCGCGGTTGGGCGTGGGGTCGCGTGACCGTACACGGGCGGGCCGCGCACGGGTCGAGACCGCAGCTGGGCGTCGATGCGATCGTCCACGCCGCGCCGATCCTGAGCGGCCTCGCGCAGCTGCAGGCGAAGCTCGACCGACAGCCGCACGCCATCGTCGGCGCTGCATCGATCCACGCCTCGCTGATCCGGGGCGGCTCGGAGATGTCGACCTACCCCGGCCGGTGCGAGATCGACATCGAGCGCCGCAACATCCCGGGCGAGGACGCGTCGACGCTCGCCTCAGACCTCGCGACGCTGGCCGCCGGAGTCGATGCATCCGCTCGGGTCGAGTGGGAGACGTCGATGAGCCGATCACCGTTGCTCACGGCCACCGACGAGCCGATCGTGCGCGCGCTCGTCGCCGCGGGCGCGGGTCTCGACGTCGGTGCCGCCACCTTCTGGACCGACGCTGCGCTGCTCTCCGAGGCAGGCATTCCGTCCGTTGTGTTCGGGCCGTCGGGCGGCGGGATCCACGAGACAGTCGAGTGGCTCGATCTGGATTCGTTCGACGTCTTTCACCGCGTGCTGTGCAACGCCGTCTGCACCTTCTGTTCCTGACACTCCGTCCGCCTACAATCTGACGCGGCATCAGAAACGCAGCGATGGGGGAAATCATGGGAGCACTCGACGGCAAGATCGCGATCGTCACCGGAGCCGGTCAGGGCGTCGGCCGCTGCCACGCGGAGCTGCTCGCGGCCGAGGGAGCCTCGGTTGTGGTCAACGACATCAGCGAGCGCGCCGACGAAGCCGTCGAGGCGATCATCGCAGCAGGCGGGCATGCAGTCGCGCACCGCGGCAGCGTCAGTTCATGGGCCGACGGCCAGGCGCTGATCGACACCGCCGTCTCAGTGTTCGGCGACCTCCACATCCTCGTCAACAACGCCGGCTTCCTGCGCGATGCGATGAGCTTCTCGATGGAGGAACCGAACTTCGATGCGGTCGTCGACGTCCATCTCAAGGGCCACTTCGTGCCGAGCCACTTCGCCGCCCTGTACTGGCGCAACCAGGCCAAGGCAGCGGGCGAGGGCGCGGAACTGATCCCGCGTCGGATCATCAACACCACGAGCGAGAGCGGGCTGTTCGGTGGCCCGGGCCAGAGCAACTACGGCAGCGCCAAGGGCGGCATCATCTCGATGACCCTCGTGATGTCGCGCGAGCTGCAGCGTTACAACGTGACGGTCAACGTCATCGCACCGCGGGCACGCACCCCCATGACGGTGTCCAATCCCAAGTTCGCCAAGCCCGAAGCGGGCTTCGACAAGTACGACCCGGCCAACGTCAGCCCGATGGTCGCATTCCTGGCGAGTGATGCCGCGGCAGATGTCAGCGGCCAGGCGTTCATCGTCCTCGGCGATCAGGTCCACCGGATTCAACCGACGACGATCCTCGCCTCGATCACCCACGGCAATTCACCGTGGACGGTGCACGACCTGATCGCGGCCAAGGACGAACTGTTCGCCGGCCGCGATCCCGGGGTGCCGCTGTGGGGCGGCCCGCCGATGTGAAGTTTGCGTCACTTCATTGACCAGGCTCTGGTCTGTGTTGTGACGGAAACTGTCGGCGATCAGAGCGCTGACGGCTCGATCGCCGGGTGATGGATCTCTGTCGACGGGCGCAGGAAGACAAGGGCCATCGCCGCGGTCGAGAACATCATCACCGCAGCCACGATGTACGCCGAGCGCACGTTGGCATGTGCGGCCACGATCGAACCGACTCCGGCGCCGAACGGCTGACCGCCCCACTAGATCATCCGTCCGAAGACGTTCACGCTCGAACGAAGGTCGTCGGGCGATGCCAGTTGCCGATAGGTGATTCCGGATGTGACCGTGACGCCGTTGGCCCACGCGAACACGATCAGCAGAACGCCCGCCGCGATCCAGTTCGTGGCGATGATGAGGCCCGTGACCGAGAGCGCTGCGATCAGCACCGTGGTTGGCGACATCCACTTGACGCGCCGTGGCGCAAAGACGCGCGCGAACATCAGTCCGGCCACCAGGGCACCCACGCCGGTCGCGCTGTACAGCAGGCCCAGCCGGCCGCCCTTGTCGGGCAGATCCAGCCGTTGCACGGCATACGGCACCAGCAGCCCGATCACGATGCCGAATCCGAACGAGTTGCCGAAGCCGGTCAACAGCAATGTGCCCACCGACCGGTTGGCGCGGACGAATCCGAACGCGCGCTTGATCTGAGCCCGGATCTGCAGGCCGCCGGGTTCTGGTTCGCCGACACGGAAGTTGGAGGCGATCGTGGCCTCCAGGCCGGCGGCGACGAAGAAGCTCGCGGCGTCGATCCAGATCGCGTTCGTCGGCCCGAAGGCCGATGCGAGCAGCCCACCGAGCGCCGGCCCGATGATCTCCGACGCGGAGACGATCGAACCCAGCAGACCATTCGCAGCCGCCAACCGTTCGGTGCCGACGAGCGCCGGGACCGCGCCGAAGACGGCCGCATCGGAGAACACGAACGACGTCGCCGCGAGCAGCCCAACGATGTAGACCTGGGCCACGCTGAGCACGCCGAGCATGTGCGCGATCGGGATCGTCGCCACCAGCAAACCTTCGATGATGTGACCACCGATGATCAGCCGCCGCCGGTTCCAACGGTCGGCCACGGGACCAGCCACGACACCGAACAGCATGTACGGGATGACGCGCAGCGCGAACAACCCACCGGTGAGCGCCGGCGAATGCGTGGCCTGGTAGACGACGATCGGGAGGACGACCGTGCTGACTGCGGTCCCGGTGACCGACACGCCGTCGGCGACGGCCCAGCGGACGAACTCGCGCTCGTCGCGCAGTGAACCGGACGCCACGACGACCTAGCTGATGCAGGCGATGTCGAGGGGCACGAATGCACGGTACCCGACCCTGCTCGGCGTTCGACGATCCGGTCCGACGACGAATCTGATACCGTGTCAGAAACGCTCGGCATGGGGGCTGAGCAGGCATTTTCTTACGGATTGCCAGTCGAAACCGCCGGGCAGGAGTGCCATCGCCGATGAACCCGATGCAGAATCAGCATGTCGTGACGAGACCCACAGCGCTGGTCACCGGAGCAAGCCGTGGCATCGGCAAAGGTATTGCCATCGCGCTCGCGGCCGCCGGATACGACGTCGCCATCACAGCCCGCACGATGCACGAGGGCGACCCGTCGTCGATCGCCCCGGAGACAGGCGATGCCCTTCCCGGCAGTCTCGCCACCACTGCCGCGGCGATCGAGGCCGCCGGTGGACGTGCCGTGCAGGTTCGTCTCGACCTGCTCGAGCTGGAGACACTCGCTGATGCCGTCGACGCTGCGGTCGCCGGATTGGGTGGCCGGCTGGACGTGCTCGTCAACAACGCGATCTACGTCGGCGGCGGCAGCGATCAACTGTTCGCCAACACAGCGCCCGACAACCTCGTCAAGCGAGTCACCGGCAACATCACCGCCCAACTGCTGATCACCCAGCGTGCGCTGCACCACATGTTGCCGGCAGGCGGCGGCACCGTCGTCAACATCACGTCCGCTGCCGGACAGAACGTGCCGCGCTCGCCGGTGGGCCAAGGCGGCTGGCCACTCGCCTACTCGGTCACCAAGGCCGGATTCCACCGCATCGCCGACATGCTCGTCGTCGAGCACGGCGCGCAGGGAATCCGCTCGTTCAACGTGAACCCGGGTTTCGTTGCCACCGAGCGCGTCGTCGCTGCCGGATCCCAGCTCGATTTCGTCGCCAAGTACGGCATCACACCCGACATCGTCGGTACGGCGATCGCTCATCTGGTCGGCGATCCGACCGTGCCCAACGGTGGCTACGTCCAAGCCCTGGACACCGCCCGAGATCTTGGTCTGGTGCAGCCGAGAGAAGCGGCGGCAGCGAAAGGTGGCCTCGAATGACGTACGTGATCGGACCGACCAACACAGCGGCATTGTTGCCCGACCCGCCGCAGGAAGACATCCGCTACACGGTGATCTCTGTCGACGATCACCTCGTGGAACCGCCCGACATGTTCGACGGACGACTGCCCGCTGCGCTGCAAGGCGGCGCGCCGAAGTTGATCGAGAACGAGAGCGGCCATCAGGTCTGGGAGTTCGACGGCAAGCGATTCAGCCAGGTCGGTCTGAACGCTGTCGCCGGCCGCCACTCGCAGAGCCTCGAGCCAGCACGCTTCGAGGACATGCGCAAAGGCTGTTGGGATGTGCACGCTCGCATCGCCGACATGGACCTGTGCGGCATCTGGGCATCGATGAACTTCCCGTCGCAGATCACCGGCTTCTGTGGTCGGGTCTTCAGCGCCGCCTCGGATCCGGCGCTCGGCCTGGCCGTCACCAAGGCGTGGAACGACTGGCTGTACGACGAGTGGTACCTGGCCTACCCCGAGCGGATCATCCCGATGGGCATCACGTTCCTCGCCGATGCCGAACTCGGGGCCGCGGAGATCCGGCGCAACGCCGCACGCGGCTTCACGAGCGTCACCCTGCCAGAACGACCACACGCCATCGGTTTCCCGTCGTTGTTCACCGGGTGGTGGGACCCGATCATCGAGGCCTGTGTCGAGACCGACACGGTGATCAGCCTGCACGTCGGCTCATCCGGCACCTATCCGATGCCAGAGGGCGCGCCTGCGCTGCAGTTGGGTGCAACGATGTTCGGACAGCTGTCACTCTCCGCCTGCTCGGAATGGCTGTGGAGCGGTTACGCATTGCGCCACCCAGAGCTCAAGATCGCGATGAGCGAGGGCGGCATCGGTTGGGTGCCGATGCTGATCGACCGGTTGGAGATCATGTGCCGGCGCAACGGCTACGCCGGCGACTGGTCGACACCTCCGGCCGACGTGCTGCGCCGCAACTTCTGGTTCTGCACGTTCGACGATCCGTCCACCATCGATGCCCGCCACGTGATCGGCGTCGATCACATCATGGTCGAGGTCGACTATCCCCACGGAGACAGCATCTGGCCCAACGTGCAGCGAACGATCGCTGAAACGTGGGGCCACATCCCCGACGACGAGGTGCGCAAGATGTGCAGCCTCAACGCGGCCGGCCTCTACCGCCATCCACTTCCGGCGGTCGTGCTGCCGTGACGTCCCCGGCACGCAGCGTTCCCGCCCGCGTCGACGGCTTCGGTGAGACCGTCGCGTCGTTGCTCCGTCGGAGGCGGGGCGACTCGCACCCCGGCTACCTCTTCGAGGATCAGGCCTGGACGTGGGACGAAGTCGTGGCAGAGAGCGCCGGCCGCTGCGAGATGCTGTGCCGTCTCCGCCGACCCGGACCGTTCCACATCGGCGTGCTGCTGGAGAACATCCCCGAGTACCTCTTCCTCATCGGTGGCGCGGGCTTTGCCGGGGCGACGATCGTCGGCATCAACCCGACGCGTCGAGGCGATGAATTGGCGCGCGACATCCGCCACACCGACTGCCAGCTGATCATCACCGATGGTTCGTTCGCGCACCTGCTCGATGGGCTCGATCTCGGCGTCGCGAACGGCCGAGTTCTGCGCGTCGACAGTGCCGAGTACGAGGCGTTGATCGCGGCCGCGGCAAACACTCCCCCGCCACCCGACGATCCACCGATCGAGACGATGGGCTTCCTGCTGTTCACCAGCGGGTCGACGAGCGCTCCGAAGGCGGTGATCTGCAGCACCGAGCGGATGGCGATGGCGGGCGTCCGCACCGCCGCGGGCTATGGCGTGACCCGCGACGACGTCAGCTACTGCTCGATGCCCCTGTTCCACGGCAACGCGCTGATGGCGTGCTGGTCGCCGACGGTGGCGATCGGGGCGACGCTCGTGCTGCGCCGAAAATTCTCTGCCAGCGGTTTCCTTCCCGATGTCCGCCGCTTCGGCTGCACGTACTTCACCTACGTCGGACGAACGATCGCCTATGTGCTGTCGCAGCCACCGACCGAACACGATCGTGACCATCCGTTGCGCCTGGGTTTCGGCACCGAAGCCAGCGCCCAGGACCGCAATCGCTTCCTCGAACGGTTCGGCTGTCCGCTGATCGAGGGCTACGGATCGAGCGAGAGCGTCGTCGTCATCGTGCGTACTCCGGACACGCCGGCCAACGCGCTCGGTGTGCCGCGCCTCGATGGCGGGGCGGACATCGCGGTCGTCAACCCGACCACACTTCAGCCGTGTCCGGCCGCGGTGTTCGACCAGCACGGCGGGTTGATGAACGGTGACGAGGCGATCGGTGAGATCGTGAACCGGGCCGGCGGCGGGATCTTCGAGGGCTACTACAACAACACCGAAGCCACCACCGACCGCCTCCGCAATGGCTGGTACTGGTCGGGAGACCTGGCCTTCATCGACGCCGCCGGCTTCTACTACTTCGCCGGGCGCAGTACCGATTGGCTACGCGTCGACAGCGAGAACTTCGCGGCCGCTCCGGTCGAGAACATCCTCTGTCGCTTCCCCGACGCGGTGATGATCGCGGTGTACGCGGTGCCCGACCCGCAAACCGGCGATCAAGTGATGGCGGCCATCGAGATGGCAGAAGGCGCAACGTTCGATGCCGCGGCGCTGCGCACGTTCCTCGACTCGCAGCGTGACCTGGGCACGAAGTGGACTCCGCGGTTCATCCGCGTGATCACCGAGATGCCGCTCACGGCGAACAACAAGGTCAACAAGCAACCGATCCGCAACGCGATGTGGAAGACCGACGATCCGGTGTGGTGGCAGCCGCAACGAGGTGACACCTACCGGTTGTTCACCGCGGCCGACGCCGTGGCGCTCGAATCAGAGTTCGCATCGCACGACCGAGCCCATCTCCTGCCGCGCTGAACTCGAACTCGCGTTGCGGATCAAGCCGTAGCGTTTCCGTCCATGGACTCGGGATCCGATTCGCACGTACTGGTGACCACCCACCAACCACTGCTCGGCACCGTTGTCGAGTTCCGCATCGAGAGCACCGATCGCGATGTCGCCACCGCGGCCGACATTCGAATGGTGGCGGAGTTCGAACGACTCGAGGAAGTGTTCAGCGCGTTCGACGAGTCGAGCGAGTTGTGTCGATGGCGGCGCGGCGACCTCGTCGGAACCAGCCGAGAGTTCGACGAATTGCTGGCGATCGCGCTGCACTGGCAAGCAGTCGGGCTCGGGGCGTACAACCCGCTTGTCGGCGAATTGTCGACCATCTGGGCGTCAGCCGCGGCGAGCGGACAGGTGCCGGAGCCCGACGATCTGGAAGCACGGGCGCGAGCCATCACCCGACCCCGGTACGAGGTTGGGCCGGAGGGCGCCAAACTGTTCGGTGACTGCCGCTCGATCAACTTCAACGCGATTGCCAAGGGCTACATCGTCGATCGAGCGATGGCTGCGGCGCGAGGGGATGGTTCGATCCACTCGATCGACGCCATCACCATCAACGCCGGCGGCGATCTGTTGCATCGCGGCGTCGGTGCCGTCCGGGTCGGCATCGAGAACCCGGCGACGCCCTACGACAACGCACAGCCGCTGACGGTCGTCTCCGTCGGCAACAGAGCGCTCGCCACCAGCGGATCAGCGCGGCGCGGCGTTCACGTCGGCCAGCACTGGTTCAGTCACGTGCTCGACCCGCGGACCGGTCAGCCGGTCGACACCATTCGGTCGGCTTCCGTCCTTGCTCCAGACGCGGTGACCGCAGACGCGGTCGCAACGATCGCGAGCGTCCTCGAGCCGTCGGCCAGCATCTCCTTCACGAGGGATCTGCAGAGTGTCGAGTGTTGTGTCGTCGATGCGTCCGGCCGCATCTGGCGCAGTGACGGCTGGCCGAGCAACGACGCTGACAGGCCGACTCAGCGCAACGCGATGTAGATCATGATCAGGGTGACGACGGTCGAGACACCTGCGACGATCAACGCGATGCGGCGACGCTTGCGCTGGAAGACTTGGATTCCCAGGCCCGTCACTGCAACGACGACCAACAATCCGCCGGACAGGTCGATCACCCAGTGCCACGACGAGTCAGTGTCGCGGCCCTTGTGGATGTCGTTGAGGACCGCCAGGATCCCTTGCTGTTCGATGGTCACCGTGTAGACGCCGGCCGGCACGGTGAAGACGACATCGGCTGCATAGCCAGGAGCCTTGAAGCTGATCGACCCATCGGTGGCGGACGCGTTGTAGTCGCCCACCTCGCCCTTGACGTCGTAGTGGTTCCGGACGAATTCAGAGATGTTCAGGAAGTCGACGTTGCCGTTCGCGTACCAGCCGGTTGGCAACGTTCCGGTGTACGTGTCTTTGGTCGGCGACTGCCCGAACGTCCACGTCGGATGGTTGAGCGTGACCCCGGTCAGACCGAAGAACAGCACGACCAGCAGGCTGATCATGCTCGTGTAGACGTGCAGGAGCCGGCTCCAACGCGCTGTTTGTCCCATTCGCCGCTTGCGCCGGTTGCCGGCCTGCCGCGTGTCGGTCGAGCGGAGAACCGCTGTTTCCTCGTCGTCGACCTCGACATCGACCTCGACGTCGACGTCGACGTCGACGGGTTGCGTCGGCAACACGTCAGACAACGAGCTGCGCCGATGCTGTCGTGAGCTCTCCGTTGTCGGCCAGCGGTGCGGTCAGGGCGGTCGAGCCGATGGCGATCGGTCCGCGGATGAGCTCGTACGGTCCGTGTTCGCGGGCAGCCTCGATGCACACGAAGTACTGACCCTGGACGACCGCCGCCCCGGAGGCGTCGGTGCCGTCCCATGCCACCGAGTAAGCACCGGCGAGACGTGTTGCGCCGGACACGGTGTCGTATGGATCGGTCTTGCCCGCCGCGGCGAATGCTGTCTCGACCGTGGCCCAGCGAGTGAGATTGTTGAGGTACTTGCTCTCACGATCCTTGAACCAGAGGCTCACGGTCTTGACCAGCTCACCGCTGGCGTTCTCGATCCACACGGCGATGAACGGATTGTTCACACGGCCGCCGCCATCCGTGGCAGCGAAGGTGAAGTTGACGACCACTTTGCCTCCGGTCGGAAAGGCTGGTCCGGAGGCCGCGGCCACGCCGATCGTCGAGGACGCTCCAGAAGCCCCCGATGCCCCCGATGCCACCGACGAGGCGGGCACCGACGAGGCCCCCGCACTGGTCGTCGAGCCGGCCCCGATCGTCGTCGCCGTCGTCGACGCGGTCGACGCGGTCGACTTGAACGTCTGCTTGTCGTCGGTCGAGCACGCAAGTCCGGGCGTCGCGACCAACGCACCGATCACCAGAGAACGCTTCACGAACGCGCGGCGGGTCACTTCTTCGAATCGAGATGTCGGGCGAGTCATCGGGAATTCCTCTGATCAGAGTCGGTCTGGCGGCTGCGCAGAAGTCATGGAGTCTGGCAACGCTTTCTGAATGCCACTCCTGAGGAGTACGAGAATTCGGTAAGAAGGACGTCGTCGGAACGCACGGCGCTTCAGCCCCGCTCGGCGACGAACGGCTCGTAGACCAGGGCCTTCCCCTGCCTCGCCCACATCGGATCGTTCGAATGCCAGCTCTGCTTGACGAGGTCGCGCTTGAGGATCTTGTTGGTCTGCGTCATGGGCAACGCGTCGACGACGCGTACGAATGTGGGCGCCCACTTCGGACCCAGGTCGGGTTGCTGTGAGAGAAACGTTGCAAATGCAACAGGGTCGAATTCGACGCCCTCACCGAGTTGCAGAGCAGCCATCACCCGGTCGCCGATCGTCGGGTCGGGCACGCCGTACACAGCAGCGACGACTACACCCGGGAAGCGCCCGATGATCCGCTCGATCGGCGCACCCGAGAAGTTCTCGCCATCGACGCGGATCCAGTCGGCACTGCGGCCGGCGAAGTAGAAGTAGCCATCGGCATCTCGGTAGGCGAGGTCGCCCGTCCAGTAGGCCCCGTCACGGAGACGTTCGTTGTTGGCCTCCTCGTTGTGCCAGTACCCCTCGAAAGTGCCGCGAGTGCTGTTCACGATCTCGCCGATGGCCTCGTCGGAGTTCAGCAGCCGACCGTTCTCGTCGAACTTCGCGCGCGGGCATTCCGCACCGGTGTCGGCGTTGCGGACCGAGATCGTCGCCGCTGCCATGCCCAGCGAGCCGGCGGGCATCCCGGGCACGCGCACGATCGATGCGCCGGTCTCGGTCTGGCCATAGCCGTCGCTCAGTGTCACACCGAACCGCTTCGAGAATCGGTGCAGGTCGGCCTCGGCACCCTCGTTGCCGTAGCCCCGGATCAACGGGTTCTCGGCGTCGTCGTCGGCCTCGGGAGTCGCCAGGACGTACGCAAGTGGCCGTCCGACGTAGTTGAAGTAGGTCGCGCCGTAGCGGCGGACATCGGGCAGGAACGAGCTTGCCGAGAACGTCCGACGGAGCGCGATCGTCGCGCCGGTGACGACGCTCGGCGCCCACGCCGTGAACAGCGCGTTGCTGTGAAAGAGTGGCATGCAGATGTACGTGACGTCGTCGGACGTCAGGTTCGTGATCCCCGTGATCGACGTCGCGACGAAGTGCAAACGACGGTGTGACGTGATCACGGCCTTCGGCGCACCACTGGTGCCGCTGGTGAACAGCAGCAGGAACTGCGCATCATCCGCGTACGACGGTGGTGTGAACGACAATGCGGCGTTCTCGCGGCGATTCGATACGAGGAGACCGTCGTACTCGGGCGTGCCGACGACGAGAACTCGGTCGCGTGCGACACCCAGATCGAGACCATCGAGCAACCCCAGATGAGTCTGGTCGGTGATGATCAACTGACACTCGGTGTAGGAGATGTCGCGAGCAAGTTCAGCACCACGTCGAGTCGGATTGATGCCCACCACCGTGGCCCCGGCGAGCGCGGCGGCACCGAGCCACATCGTGAAGTCCGGTGTGTTCTCCAACAGCAGCCCGATGTGTGGAGAACCGTCGACGCGCAATGCCTCGAACAGCTCAGCTCTGACGATGCACTCCGCGACCCACTCTCGGTATGTCCAGGATTGATCGTCGAGAATCACGGCGAGGTTGTCGTCATCGGCGCGGGCGAGGACGTGTTCGGCGAACGTGGGCACGGTCGCCGATGCTATTTCAGAAGCGCTCGGGAGCGGCTACCGCCGATGAGCGAACCAGCTCGATTCAGAAGGGAACTTCGAGCCGACCGTACGTGATGCAGAGGCCGAGCGCGTTGATGAACAGGAGTGAGAAGATCACGACCGCACCGATGACGGCGTTGCGGCGCGTCGACGAATACGCGGGCGTCGGCATATACCACTCAGGCAGCAACTCGGGGAACTCGTTGCGATACGCGGACAGCGGCAACGCGTCGACGTCGATCTCCTGGTCCGGGTCCGCGGCGAGCGCCAACGCAGTCAATTCCTCATCCGTGATGTCGCAGTCGGTCAGATCCGACACGTCCATCACGTCGCTGCCCGAAGAAGTCGCCATGGTCAGACGATAGTCCTCCCATACGATGGCGTCATGTCGCACGACGTGGTTGGAGCCTGCCCCCTCGACTGTCCCGACGCATGCAGTTGGGTCGTCACGGTGGACGATTCCGGTCAGGCCGTCAAACTCCGCGGGAACCCCGATCATCCGCACACTCGCGGAGGGTTGTGCGTGAAGGTCAATCCATTCCTCGACTTCAGCCGCGATCCGTCTCGACTGCTGTACCCGATGCGTCGAATCGGCCCCAAGGGTTCCGGCGACTTCGAGCGAATCTCGTGGGACGAAGCCTTGGCGACCATCGCCGAGCGGTTCCACACGATCATTCGCGATCACGGGGCGAATGCGATCTGGCCGTTCGACGGCACGGGCACGGTGGGCTACCTCCAAGGAGTCGGCGCGCGACATCGCTTCTGGAACGCGATCGGCGCCGCTCACCATCATCCGAGCATCTGCTCGGTCTCGGGTCACGTCGGCATCAGTTACACATCTGGATCAGCCGCAGGCATGGACCCCGAAGACGTCATCCATTCGAAGTTGATCGTGCTCTGGGGATCGAACACACTGACCTCGAACCAGCACCTGTGGCCGTTCGTCGAAGAGGCACGCTCGAACGGGGCACATGTCGTCGCGATCGATCCCGTCCGACACCGCACCGCCGAGCGAGCCGACCAGCACATCGCACCACGCGTCGGCACGGATGGCGCGCTGGCACTGGGCCTGTGCCACGTGATCGCGCGAACCGGACCCGATCGCGAGTTCCTCGATGCGGCCACCACCGGCTGGGCCGAGTTCGAGTCGTCGCTGTCGGACTACACCCCAGAGCACGTCGCCGAGATCTGCGACGTCCCTGCGGACGTGATCATCGCGCTCGGTGAGCGAATGGCGGCGGCCGGACCGATGGCGATCAAGGTCGGTCAAGGTGTGCAGCGACACCGGTCCGCAGGCCAGACCACACGTGCCATCTCATGCCTGCCGGCGCTCACCGGCGACTATCGCAGGCGCGGTGGCGGCTTGGTCTACAGCACGGGCGACGCGTACCAGCTGAACTCGTTCCGGCTGTCTCGCCGCGACTTACGGCCCGAAGGCGTACGAACGCTCGTGATGACCCGAATCGCAACCGAGTTGGGTCGCTGCGACGAACCGGTCAGGGCGCTGTTCGTCTGCGGCGCCAATCCGGTCGTGTCCAACCCCGATCAGCTCGCCGTCCGTACGGCCTTGGCTCGCGACGATCTGTTCACGGTCGTGTTCGATGCGTTTCGGACGGACACCGCCGATTACGCCGATCTCCTTCTGCCATCGACCTTGCAGACCGAGCATCTCGACATCATGGATTCCTTCGGGCACCTGTACCTCAACTGGAACGAGCCCGCCGTTGCCGCTCCCGGCGAATGTCTCAGCCGCACGGAGCTGCTTCGCCGCTTGGCGTCGGCGATGGGGCTCACCGAGCCTGCGCTGTACGCGACCGATCTCGAACTCGCTGCGGATCTCCTCGACGCTCCGCTCTGGCGCGATGCCGGCATCGGCGTGGACCAACTCCGCACTGCCGGCTTCGTGCGGATCCCCGGCACCAACGGCTTCCAGCCCTTCGCGGAACGCTTCGCCACGATGTCGAAGACGTTCGAGTTCACCTCGAGTCGTGGCGAAGCCGACGGGCACGGGTTGCTGCCGTCATACGTCGCGCCGCGCGAGGCATCGGTGGACGCCGAAGGCACGTTCGCGCTGGTGACCCCGGCCAGCCACTTCACGATCAACTCGGTCTTCGCCGGCATCGATCGCAACATGGAGCGGTCGGGCGAACCCGTCGTCACCATCTGCGAGCGTGACGCCAAGGCCCTTGCGCTCAACGCCGGCGAGATGGTCGAGGTCGGCAACGATCGAGGATCGTTCATCGCCCGACTCGCGATCGGCGAGGCGGCCCGACCGGGCATCGCGGTCTCGGTGAAGGGAAGCTGGACCAAGGCGTTCGTCGGGGACCGGTCGGTCAATGCGACGACGCTCGAGCAAGACAGCGACATGGGCTCCGGCGCCGTCTACCACGACAACCGGGTCACGATTCGATCCGTCGATGTTGTTCCGACGTGAACGATTTATCTCGGATGTAAATTACTTGACACGGTGACAAGATGCACTCATAGTGAACACATCGAAGCGAGTAGCTTCCGTCCCGAAAGGAATTCATCCATGAGCGCAACACTCATCGTCCGTCATCCCGTCACCGACTACGCCACCTGGCGCGCCACCTACGACTCCGACGTCGTGAGTGCCCTGCACGCCAAGCACGGCGTCACCGACTCCGAGGTGTTGCGGATGCCCGACGACGGCAACGACGTCACCGTCATCCATCGCTTCCCGACGACGGCTGCGGCGAGCGCGCTCGCGGGTGATCCTGCGCTGAAGGAAGCCATGATGAACGGCGGGGTTGCAGGCGCACCGCGAATCGAGATCTTCGAGAGTGCCTGAGTACCGACGCCAGCGCAGCCAGCGGAGGTCGGGCATCGGTTCGCCCTCCCCGGCTGCGCTTGGCGTCGTCAAGGTCAGCCCCGACTTCGCCGACGAGTTCCCCGACGGCGACCCCGCCGCCGCCGAGGTGTTCGCGACTCTGCTCCGGTGTGGCCAGGCGGTGATCGCCGAGATGGAACGAACGATGCTCGCGACGTTCGGCGCACCGCAGAACGTCTTGAACAGCCTCGCCGTCATCGAGGGCGCGCACGCCGCGCTCACGCCGAGCGAGATCAGCGAGCGCACTTTTCTCTCGTCGGCAACGATGACCGGCACCCTCGACGCGCTCGAATTCAACGGTTGGGTCCGTCGGGTCCCGAACCCCGAGGATCGGCGCAGCGTTCTCATCGAGATCACTGCCGACGGTCAAGCTGTGGCAGATCGATTGTTGCCCGGCGTCCGTCGAGTCGAACAGGCCGTCCTCACAGAACTGACGGCCACCGAACGAGCAACGTTGCTCAAGTTGCTGGCCAAGGTCCTCAAGGGGGCCGCCGCCGTGGCCGCCGCTGAGCCGATCACACTCGATGGCCGGAGGAACCGGCCCTCGCGCAACTGATTCGAGATCACCCGCGCGCTGGCGCCCGCGAGTTCAGGGGTCGCTGCGAACGGCGTACACCAGCATCGATGTCGTGGCCGTCCACGAGGTCTGCACCATCAGGTCACCACGGAAGAAGTCAGGCGCGAGGTGGGTGCGCGACTGGATGACCTTGTCGACCACGGTGTAGCTGTACGCGACGCCGCCATGAGTGATCGTGATCTGACTGCCCATCTCGATGCTCGGCACCTTGTTGAACACAGCCCCGTGCGAGGTGCGGTGGCCAGCGATGTACACGATGCAGCCTTCATCGGGCCAGCAGAGGGACCTACCACCCTCCGTGTAGTTGACCGCGTTGCCGGCATCGAGCTGACGCTGGCCGCCGATGACGATGACTCGGTTGAGGCCGATTGCCGGGATCGACAGCCGATCCTGATTCGGCACTGCCGTGGGGGCGCACTGCGCGGGAAGCGTCAGCAGCGCAGCGACGAGCACCTTGCCAATCACGACGCCACGACCGTGTGCGTCGGCACATCAGGTTCCCCCTGGGAGTTGTTCGCTGGGTGCTGCTTCATGCCCCTTGGATCGGCTCGACCGCGCTGCGTTCAACGATGCAGCGCGATCTTTGCAGAACCCTGACGCGGTCAGCGGGCGAGCACCGTCGCAGTGTCACGCCCACTGCGCAGCACCGTGCCCGGCGTCGCGCCGGTCGGCTGGCCGTCGACGATGATCGTGACGCCGTTGACCAACACCCGCTTGACACCGAACGAGCCGGCGGTGAGGCGAGCCGAGTTGCCGGGTAGATCGGTGACCAGCGCGGCCGGCTCGCTGTCCACCGTGTTCGGATCGAAGACGAACACGTCGGCCAGGCCGCCTTCGACGAGAGTGCCGCGGTCGACGAGACCGAACAATGCTGCCGGACGAGACGTCATCAACTGGATGGCCTTCTCGACCGGGATCAGCTGACGTCCGCGAATGCAGTCGGCGAGGAATCGCGTCGGATACGGCGCGCCGCACATGCGATCGAGATGGGCACCAGCGTCGCTGCCACCGATCATCGCCCGCGGGTCGTTCCACAGCTCGGCGCGCATCCGCCATGACTCGCCGTCGTCGTCGGCGGGCTGTGGCCACAGCACCGTGCGCAGCTCGTCGGCGATGACGATGTCGAGCAGCGCGCCGAACGAGCTCATGCCCTTTTCGGCGGCGATGTCGGCGACGCGGCGGTTGCGATGCTGGTCGTTCTCCGGCGCGTAGGTGGTACCGATCACGTAGTCGCCCCAGTCCGCGAGACGGCGGAACACGCCGGCCTTGGGTGACTGTCCGAGCTCGAGCAACTGCAAGCGGATGTCGCCGTCCTTGAGGCGCTCGATGCGCTCGGGCACCGGCACACCGAGGATCTGCTGCCAGCCCGGGATCAGCCACAGGCCGCAGAACGTGTTGAAGCTCATGTTCATCGGCACCTGCACGGGCATCGTCAGCGGCACCACCATGCCACCCAACTCGGTGGCCCGCTGGCTGGCCAGCATCTGGCGCGGCACGCGCTCGGGAACGCGCGAGTCGACCGTGAGCACGTTCCAGTTCATCGGCCGGTTGGCCGCGGCGCTCATCTTGCCGAGCAGCTCGATCTCTTCGTCAGCGAACATGTCGAGGCATCCCGGCACGATGCCTTCCAGCGTCGTGCCCTCGTGCAGGCCGGTCTCTTCACACAGCTCGATCAATTCGTCGGGTGTGGCCCAGCGACTGGCGACGGGCTCGCCCTCTCCGTCGCTGTGCGACGAGCTGTTCGTGAACGAAAAGCCCAGCGCGCCGGCCTCGATCGCGGTGCTGAGCTCGGCCCGCATCGCCTTGACCTGCTGCGGATCCGCGGCTTTGCCGACAGCCTCGCCACCCATCACGTAGCGACGGATCGCACAGTGGCCGACCAGGAAGCCGGCATTGACCGCGATGTTTCCGTCCATCCGGTCGAGGTACTCGGCGAACGTCTCCCAGCTCCAGTCGGTTCCGTGTTCCAGCGCGGCCAACGGCATGCCTTCGACCTTGGCCATCATCTTGCGCAGGTAGTCGGCGTCGCCCGGGATCAACGGTGCCAGCGTGAATCCGCAGTTGCCACCGATGACGGTGGTGACACCGTGGTTGCTGGATGGGCTCGCGGTCGGGTCCCACAGCAACTGCGCGTCGTAGTGCGTGTGCGGGTCGACGATGCCTGGCGCGACGACGAGGCCGGTCGCGTCGAAGGTCTCGGTGGCTTCCTCGGTGACGGAGCCGATCGCGACGATGCGCCCGTCGCGGATGCCGATGTCGGCGAGGACGCCCGGAGTGCCGGTGCCATCGATGACGAGGCCCCCGGAAATGATGAGATCGAGCATGTTGTGCGACTCCCCATGAGAATCTGACGGACCGTCAGATTCTAGACTGGCCTGGACTCTAAACTGCGAGTGTGCCCGACCGGGCGCGACGAGGGGGAACACGGCACATGTCGAAGCATTATCGGTTGTTGATCGGCGGCGAATGGGCTGATGGGGACAACGGCGAATTCAACATCGTCAACCCGGCCACCGAAGAGGTCGTCGGCACTGCACCAGAGGCGTCCGTCGATCAAGCCCTCGCCGCGGCCGCTGCAGCGCAGAAGGCGTTCCCCGCCTGGTCGCAGACACCACCGGCGGAGCGGGCCCGGCTGCTGCTCGCCGTCGCCGACAAGCTCCGCGAGCGCGCTGCCGACATGGTGCCGCTGATCATCAGCGAGACCGGAGCGACGGCACTCGTCGGCTCACGGATGCAGGTGCCTGTGGCCATCGAACGCTTCGAGCGTTACGCCAAGGGTGCAATGAAGGATCTCAACATCCCGCTCGCACCGTCGCCGATGGGTGCCACTCCCCTGGCCGCCGGAGGCCTCATCGGAGCGGTCGTGAACCGCCAGCCGGTCGGTGTCGTTGCGTGCATCTCGCCCTACAACTTCCCACTCGTGAACATGGCCGGCAAGATCGCTCCGGCCCTTGCCGTCGGTTGCACCGTCGTGATGAAGCCGGCCCCACAGGATCCACTCGCCGTGATCGAACTGGCCGAGATCATGCACGAGGTCGGCTTCCCACCGGGCGTCATCAACGTCATCACGTCGTCACGACCCGAGCCGTCCGTCGCGCTGACCGAGACCAGAGATGTCGACATGATCAGCTTCACCGGCTCGACCGGTGTTGGCGCGAGCATCTTCGAAGCGAGCGGCAAGACGATGAAGCGCCTCTTGCTCGAACTCGGCGGCAAGGGCGCCGGACTCGTTCTGGAAGACGCCAACCTCGATGTGGCGGTCAGCGCGATCGCCAGCGTGTGGTCGTTCCACAGCGGCCAGATCTGCACCGCGCCGACGCGGGCCATCGTCCACAAGAGCCGCTACGACGAGCTCGTCGGCAAGCTGGCCGCGTACGCACCCAACCTGAAGGTCGGCGACCCGACCTCCATGGACACACTCGTCGGACCCGTCATCTCCGCCGCCCAGCGCGGTCGCATCGAGAACTACATCGGCCTCGGCGCCAGCGAGGGCGGAGAGATCGTCGTCGACGGTCGCCGCCCCGCCGGGCTCGACACGGGTTTCTACGTCGGTCCGACGCTCATCGCCGGGTGCAAGCAAGGCATGACCGCCGTGCAGGAAGAGATCTTCGGGCCGGTGGTCGTGGTCGTTCCGTTCGAGGACGACGAGGAAGGCATCGCGATCTCGAACAGCACCGACTTCGGCCTGTACGACTACGTGTTCTCAACCGACAGCGACCGCGCCTATCGCACTGCGAAGCGGCTACGCAGCGGCAACGTCGGCATCAACACGGCCCAGCGCAACCACGACACGCCCTTCGGTGGCTTCAAGATGAGTGGAGTCGGCCGCGACGGTGGCGACTTCGGCATGATCGCTTACACCGAGATGCAGACCATCGTCTGGCCGGGTTGATCGGACGACACCCATCGACGTGACGGTGGGCGCGAACAACGCGTCATGACGCGCCCGGCGCGCCCACCCGAACCGCGACTGTGGTCACCCCGCCATTGCGGCGTAGGCCGTGAACAGCAGGGTGCCACCGCGCACATCGCCGGTGGTGCCCTCGCCCATCCGGTTCATCACGTAAGCGAACGTCATCCGTGCATCGAGGTCGTTGATGCACAGCGAGCCGCCCCATCCACCCCAGAAACACGCCCGCGGGTTGGGGCTGATCGGGATCTCGGGGCAGTTCAAGCCGTAGCCGATACCGAGCTTGAAGGTCGCGGGCAGAACGAGGTCCTGCCCGTAGGTCTGCTCCTCGAAGATGCGAGCGATGCCGGCCTCGGACATCACCCGCACGCCGTTCAACTCGCCACCGTGGCTGACGACTGATTGCGATGTCGCCACAGAACGGGCGTTGCCGTGGCCGCCGGCGGCGGGGATCTCGGCCCGGCGCCACGGGATGGTCTGCGACACCTCCGCACCCGGGCCGGGGTTGAGCAGCGTCTTGCCGAGGATCGAGGTCTTGTCGACCGGGCCGGCACCGGCGAGTCCGGTGGACGGTGGGATCACGTGTGCGACGCGAGCGTCGGCTTCCGGTGGCGTGCCGATGTAGAAGTCCGCACCCAACGGCCCGGCGATCTCCTTCGCGTAGAACTCGCCGACGGTCGCTCCGCTGACACGGCGAACGACCTCGCCGACGAGGTAGCCCTGGGTGATCGCGTGATAGCCGCTCTGCGTACCCGGCTCCCACCATGGTGCCTGGGCGGCGAGAAGCGACGTGCACTTCTCCCAGTCGTAGAGGTCTTCCGTCGTCATCGGCTCTTCCCATCCGCTGAGGCCTGCGGAATGGCTGAGCAGGTTGCGCACCGGCAGGTTCGACTTGCCGTTGGCAGCGAACTCGGGCCAATAGGTGGCCACCGGGGCGTTCACGTCGAGATCGCCACGATCGGCGAGCACGAGCGCGCTGAGGTTCGCCATCGTCTTGGTGATGCTCCAGACGTTGATGATGGTGTCTCGTTCCCACGGCTTCTCGACGCCGTCGTCGAACGTCGCGGTGCCTCCCCACAGGTCGACGACCAACTCGCCGTCGAGCATGATCGCCACCGACGCACCGACGTCTTGGCCCGAATCCAGGTTCTGCTCGAACGCGGCCTTCACCGCAGCGAACCGATCGTCACACGTACCATCAATGGCCACAGCGGCCTCCCCTCATGATCGAACGAGCGCGAACATACACCCGTCGTCGCGATCTGCGACGAGCGCGACCGTCAGTTGTCGTGGGCGGCGTCGTGTGCTCTCCACCAGTTGCCGAGTTGCGTCGCCGCAGCGAGGTAGTGATGTCGCCACGGAGGATCAGCCTCTGCGGCATGCAGGCAGGCGAGTGTGTACTTGACGAGGTGAGCGTCATGATGCGACGCGGCAAAGGAAGCGAGTTCTGCACTCGATGCGGCGGCGAGGGCCAGGTCGACTGCGTCGTCGGACAGGTCACCGAGCTCGACGGTTCCATGCGCTGTTCGGAACCCGGCGATGAACGTCAACGCCACCGCTACCGCCGTTCGGGCTGACACACCCTCGTCGGCCAAACCCAGCACGGCTTGCGACATCGTGAGCGCATGAGTCCAGCCGTACGGCGCCTGCGTCGGGTCGTCGTGGAGCATGCTCCAGCACGCGGCACGTTGAATCGCCGAACGCGCTGCGGCAACGTCGACGACAGTTCCGAGCGCCGGCGCCAGGTGTCGATCTGCGACACCGGAACGCTCGACCTGCGACATGATCGGGTAGATGAAGTCGCTGCCCGGCCGGCCGAGCATCGGCAGGTTGCGAAGCGCGTCCTCGATCGAGACGGTCGCCGTCGTCGGCGCCTGGCTGACGTCGTCGCGGAACCACCTGATCCGCCAGTCGGCGTTACGGGCGATTTCGCGCATGGTCCCGCGCAACAGCGTCGATGGCAATGATCCGTTCGCCACCAGCGGCAGGAGGTGCAGGCCGATCGACGCGTGGCCGGCGGCAGCCAACCGATCGACGATCAGTTCGCCGAGCGCGTGACGGATCTGGTCGTGGCTGCAGTGTTCGGCCAACCACGTCGTCGGAGCATCAACACTGTCGATGTCACCGGCGTTCAGAAGCTCGGCCAGCGCTGCGGACGCGTGGGCAGGCGAGGCACAGTCGGGCGGGCTGCCGAGATCCGCGGCCGGACCGGACGCCTCGTACTGATTCGCCAGGTGCTCGATCGAGTCCAGCGCGGCCGCGTCAGAGTGCTGCGGAATGAACGGCAGAAGCCCGACTCTGCCCATCAGCTCGAGGGGAGCATGGAGGACGAACGAGTCGGCCGACGCTTCGCGCGGGATCGACAGGCGTGCGGCCGCGTCGTGGATGACCTGAGATCGCCGGATCTCTCGGTCGGCTTCGGTTGAGGTTGTCACATGGATCAGTTTGAATGTTGAAGTTCACTTGAAGTCAAGGGGTTTGTGATGGATGACATACTCTCGATCGGTGAGGTCGCCGCGCGTTCGGGCGTCGCCACGTCCGCGCTGCGCTTCTACGAGCGCGAGGGCTTGCTGCACTCGGCACGTTCCGCGAGCGGTCAGCGTCGGTACGACCGCGAGGTCCTGCGCCGTGTTGCATTCATCCGTGTCGCTCAGCGGGTGGGGTTGACGCTCGCCGACATCAGAGTTGCGATGGCAACGCTGCCGGATGAGCGCACCCCCACGGTCGCCGACTGGGCTCGGCTCTCCCGCGGTTGGCGCACGCGACTCGATGATCAGATCAAGTTGCTCGAACATCTTCGCGACGAACTGACGTCGTGCATCGGATGTGGGTGCCTGTCGTTCAAGTCGTGCCGGTTGTACAACCCGCTCGATGCGGCGGCCGTATTGGGCGATGGCCCTCGCTATCTCCTCGGTGACCATCCGAGTGACCTCCCGGCGGAGCCGGCGCATCCGGTACGTTGACGCAATGGATCCCGCCCGCGTGCGAGCCGAGTCCCAGCGACTGATGTCACCCCTCGAGGGCAATCGCCTGCTCGATCGGTTGGAAGAGGGCGAGACGGTTCTGGCGTTGGCCAAGGCGTTGGTGTCAGGCCAGAAGGCCGGACTCTTCGTGGTGACCAACCGCAGGGCCTTTCTGATCTGGGCGACGTTGCGTTCGGCCAAGATCATCCGGCCGATCACGCTGACCAACATCACGTGGGTCGATGTCGACGAGCCACAGCGCTCGCTGGCCGAGGTCGGAGACAAGGTGGTGCGCCTCCGCGGCCCTGCAGTCGGCGAGCGGTTCGTGTGCTTCGACGGCTGGCAGTCGGTCGTCGCAGCGATCACCGACGTCCTTGCGGCTCGCGACAACACGACGACTCCCGCTGCGGGCAGCGGCCTCGCGTCCGAGCTGGAACGGGTCGCGGCGCTGTGGCGCAGCGGAGCACTGACCGACGACGAATTCAGTGCTGCGAAGGCGACGATCCTGCGGAACGGCTGATTGTCGGCTCACCGTGCACACGGGCATCCGCGTGCACCATGATCGCTGTGTCACCGGCAGCGGGAGCGTGTGCCGACGCGCCGATCGGGCTCCTCGGGACGGGCCGAGACGGCGTCGTTTTGTCGCGTTGTTCTGGGCGAGTTGATCAGAGTTGGGTGATGGTTCCCTTGTAGGTCAATGCCTTCGCTGTGGGCCACTTTCGGTCAGTCGTGACGAGGTGGTCTGCGGCCTGCTCGATGGCCGTTGCGATGATGAGAGCATCCGGGAGTCGAAGCGCGCGGTGCGCGGCGCGGATCTTCGCAGCTGTCGTCGCGATCTCGATGTCGAGCGAGATGATCTCGATCGGGAAGCGGTCGATCATGGTCCGAACGGCGTCGACGGCTGATTCGCCTCGGCGAGCCGGACCCACCAGACACTCGGCGAGAGCGGAGGCAGCGAGCGCGAGATGGTCGCCGCGTCGGAGCGCGTCGGCAAGCGCTGCACGGGAGGTCTGATGATGTGCGTCGCTGGCGTCGAGAAAACCGATGAGGACCCCAGCGTCGAGGTGGATCAGTCCCACTCTCGTCGCAGATCGTCGAGTTCGTTGGCCGTGTATGCGCCCGTCATTGCACCAGCGAACTCGGCGATGACGTCATGTTCTCGCTCGAGGACGACGCGGCCCGCGCCGTCGGCGTGGGCCACGACACGATCGCCAACTTCAAGGCCGGCGGCGCGCAGCGCGTCAGCCGGGATCGTGATCTGATTCTTGGAGCTGATTCTCGTCGCGCCTCGACGACGATTCTTTACTTCTCGCATGCATGTAAAGGTACCCCCGACCTGATCATGGGGCAACCCAGAAACATCTGACAACTGAGGAGCGCTCAAGGGCTCGCGTGTGCGCCGGGTGAAGCGCCCCGGGTCTGGTGGAGGCTCCAACCTTTGAGAAGGATGGAGTCATGCCAAGCAATGGGAAGTACCCGGACGAGCTTCGTGAGCGTGCAGTGCGGATGGTCCTCGATCATCAGCACGAGTACGGGTCGCAGTG
>JBBRPP010000047.1:0-42060 GCA_038227995.1 Acidimicrobiales bacterium | reverse complement strand
CAGCGTGCTGTTACGGTTCACTTCGCGAGTGCCCTCCTGGTCAGTGTTTCCAACGTGTCGCAACGTCAAGAAAAGCAGACCAGGAGGGCCTTTCCGCGGATACGCGACCTCAGCACACCTCAGACTCATGAACGATCAGGGCTAGAAGCGCCCCGCCGCCTCGGGCATCCGACTCACTTGGTGAGCAGGATGATCACCACCATCACAGCCACGAGGCCGAGGACGCCACCTGTGACGGCGGCGAGCCACTGCCACATCTTCCACGGTCGTTTGATCGCCAGGCCGGGTGGCGGCTGGCCCCCCGCCGTCTGCAGATCGGCGAGCCAGCTGAGCGCGAGGTATTTGTTGTCGCGCGATTGCTCGAGCGCGTTCGGCAACTGGACCGCAGCGACGGCGGCACCCACCAACCCGGTTCCACCGCGAAGTGGAACCGTGTTCTTCCCGATCGCGAACCGGTAGCGGCGATCGCCGTGCCACAGGGTGATGCCCATCACCGACTGCGCGACGGAGTGGATCTCGCTGATCGGAGCATCGAGCAAGCGTTCACCGTTCGAACGAGTGAACGTCAGCCGGCCGTCGGCGTCGCGCAGAGTGCCGGTCTTCATCGTGAGTGTCAAAGGCACCGCACCGACCAGCGCCGCCGCGGTCGAGAATTCCCCGGTTGTCATCGGAGCAGATTAGTCACTGCAACGCGCTGGGATGCCCGATCGATCAGGGCCGACGGCCGGTGAGGTCCACCAGTCGCAACGCGAGCGGGTCGGTGTCGGTGAGATCGCCGCTGGGACCGGTGCCGAACATGCCCAGCGTGCCGATGAACGGCGCCAGCGGCTGCAGCCACTCCCATGTCCACGCGACGAGGTCGGGATCCATCGACTCGTCGAAGCCGAGTGAACGCGACAGGTCCCACGCGTGCATGGTCATGTCGACGATGCGGAAGCCGAGCAACTGCTCGCCGCTCATGTCGATCGCCGGATGATGCACGGTCATCTCGAGCGCGCCGGGCTGGCGGACTGCCGCGGCTTGGGCCACGAGACCAGTCCGCAATGCGTCGATCACGTCGCCCTCGAACGGGCCCTGCATCGCAGCGATGACCTCTTCTTTCGGCGCGCCGGTGAGGCCGGTGACCGTCATGTAGGACCCAGCGACCACGTGGTTCATGAGACCGTCGACTGTCCAATCTCCGCAGACGGTCGGCTGGTCCGAGTGATCTGCCGTCAATTGGTCAGCCCGGGCAAGGAATTCATTTTCGGACTGTGTGAGGGCGGCGAGAGCATCCATGGGTTGCACCATAAAACCTTCACCTGCCCACCGCTCAAGCGAAGCGGCACCGCGCACCCGAACGACCAAGAGGCGTTCGCCGCGCGACTGTACGCTTCGGCCCATGGACCACGTTCGTTTCGGCCGCACCGGCCTGCAGGTTTCGCGGCTGTGCCTCGGCACGATGACGTTCGGATTCCAGTGCGACGACGAGACATCGAACGCGATTCTCGATGCCGCTGACGCAGCCGGCATCACGTTCATCGACACGGCTGACATGTACCCGCTGGGTGCGCCGTTCGATGTCTTGGGTCGCACCGAGGAGATCGTCGGCAACTGGATGAAGGGCCGCCGCGACGACTTCATCGTTGCCACCAAGTGCTTCTACCCGACAGGCAAGCGGGCGTGGGAGGGCGGCAACTCGCGCAAGAACATCATGCGCTCGATCGATCTCTCGTTGCGCCGATTGCAGACCGACTACGTCGACCTGTATCAGTTGCACGGCGACGACCCGAACACGCCGATCGACGAGAGCTTGCAGGCGCTCGACGACCTGATCGTGGCCGGCAAGGTCCGCTATGCCGGCTGCTCGAACTTCCTCGCCTATCGCGTGGCCCGATCGCTGGGTCGCAGTGAGGCGCTCGGAATCCACCGTTTCGATTCCGTGCAGCCCCGTTACAACCTGCTGTTCCGCGAGATCGAGCGCGAGCTGCTGCCGCTCTGTGCAGAGGACAACGTGGCTGTCATCCCGTACAACCCGCTCGCAGGTGGGTTCCTGACCGGCAAGCACAAGCAGGGGCCACCGCCAGAGGGCCGGTTTGCACTCGAGCGATCGGGCGCCCTGTACCAGCAGCGTTACTGGCATGACCGGATGTTCGATGTCGTCGAGCAGCTTCGTCCGATCGCGGCTGAGGCCGGGGTTCCGCTGGCGACGATGGCGGTGCAATGGGTGCTCGCCAACCCGGTGGTGACGAGTCCGATCATCGGTGCGAGTCGGCCTGGCCAACTCGCTGACGTCGTCCGCGCCGTGGACCTGCCGCTCGACACGACGCTCAAGGAGACGCTCGATGCGATGACCACCGAGTTCCGATTCGGCGACGCCTCGCGGTGAACCGTGCCGTGAGGCATCGTTCTGATTCGTATCAACCGGCACTCGACGGCGTTCGAGCGATATCAGTCGCGCTCGTCCTGCTCTTCCATGCCGGCTTCACGTGGATGCCGGCGGGGTATCTCGGGGTCTCGGTGTTCTTCACGTTGTCGGGCTTCCTGATCACCCGCCTGTTGATCACCGAACACGCGGCCACATCACGCATCCGTCTGTCGACCTTCTACGTCAGGCGTGGCAAGCGCCTGCTGCCGGCCAGCTTGTTGTGTGTCGTCGTGATCGTGATCGCCCGCGCGGTCGGCCAGTTCACGGCGGTCGAAGGGCTCCACAGGGATGCGTTCGGGGCGGTGTCGCAGGTCTTCAACTGGGTTCGGCTGGACGGCACGACCAGCTACGCCGATGTGTTCCTGCACGGTTCCGCGGCGACCGTCTCGCCGTTCGAGCACTATTGGTCGTTGGCGATCGAGGAGCAGTTCTACCTGCTCTGGCCGATCGTCCTCGTGGGGTTGCTCGCTCTGTGTGCCCGACGCCGCAGCCGCTCACTCGTCGCGTTCGTCGGGGGTATCACGATCGTGTTCGCAGCTGCGGCGCCGGTGATCGCCGCGGTCTTCGGCGCCGACGCTGCCTACTGGGCGACGCCCGCGCGGCTCGCCGAGATCCTGATCGGTGCGACGCTGGCGGCGTGGATGTCTGCTGGGCATCGGATTCCTGCGTGGGTTCGCCATCTCACCCTGCCGTTGGTCGGCGCGATCGTCGTGTGCGCGTGCCTCTTCCCGACCCGTGGCGGGCCGGCGTACTCCGGCCTGCTGCCGGCGTTCGCGCTGTTGAGCGCCGGCCTGATCGCCACCATTCAGGTGCCCGGCCGTGCTGCCGCGATTGTCGGGGCCGCGCCGCTGGCCGCTATCGGCAGGGTGAGCTACGGCCTGTATCTGTTTCACTGGCCGGTCTTCGTCGTGCTCCGCGACCACGGTTGGGACCTGACTCGTCCGGCTGGATTCGTCCTCGCGATCGGGGTCACGGCCGCCATCACGATCGGTTCCTACTTCCTCGTCGAGCAACCGATCCGCAGGGCATCGTGGCAGCCCCGGCGCACGGCGATGTTCGGCGTAGGTGCCGTCGGTGTCGTCTTCGCAGTCGTGACGTTGAGCCCCGGCACCGTGCCGTTCTTCCAAGCCGATCAGGCCGTGCTGGACGCTGCTGCGATCGACCCTGCGTCGTCGCTCGCATCACTCGTCGCCGCCCCGACATCGCCACCGACCACCACCGCCACGTCGCCGTCGAGCTCACCACCGAGCTCACCTCCGACCAGCGCCGGATCCACCACAACGGGCATCGAGGAAGCGACGACCACGACGATGCCGTTCGCGACGTCGGTCGCGGTCACCACCAAGCCGACGCGTCCGGTGCGCATCCTGGTCGTCGGCGACTCGACGGCCGTCCGGATGGCAGTCGGATTGTCGGCGTGGTCGGCGGCGCATCCGGATCTCGCCAAGGTCACCACCATCTGGTCCGAGGGCGTCGGGTTCTTGATGGACGGAACGATCACGTCCTTCGACAACACCGAGTTCGCGAAGGCGCCGCAGCTCATCATGACGAAGAAGGTTCCGCAGGCGATCCGGAACCTGAAGCCGGATGTGGTGGTGCTGATGACGACGCTGGCCGATGTCGCCAACCGCCAGTGGTCGACGGCCGAAGGTCCCCTCGCCCCGACCGATCCACGATTCGCACAGCGGCTCACCGATGCGTATCGCCAGACGACCACCACGCTGCTGGCCGAGGGTGCGCCCAGAGTGGTCTGGATCGTGCCGCCGCGTCCCGACGTCCCGTGGCCGTACCCGGAGATGAACGAGCCGACCCGCTGGCTGCAACAGGAGAACACGATCCGCGATGTGGCGACGACCAGCGGTCCCCAGGTGACCGATGTCGACCTGTTGCGGTGGGCGGATGTCACGGGTGCCGCGCAGGACAAGTCGTGGCGTCTCGACGGTGTCCATCTGTCCGAGTCGGGATCAGGCAGCCTTGCCAACGGATACCTCGGCCCGCTGCTGGTCAACACCGCCCTGCATTGATCCTTCGATTGCAGGAGCCGATGCCTGCTGCAGCAGACTTCTGGAGGCCATCATCGGGATGGCGCGAACCCGATCGAGGAACTCCGATGTCCGATCTCCAGCAAATCCCCGTTTCGACGATCGACGGCAAGGACGCCACACTCGGCGACTACGCCGGCTCGGTCCTGCTCGTCGTCAACGTCGCGTCGAAATGTGGGCTCACGCCGCAGTACGAACAACTCGAGGCGCTCTACGAGAATCGTCGTGACGAAGGTTTCGCGGTGCTCGGGTTCCCGGCCAACAACTTCGGCGCACAAGAGCCGGGTACCGAGGCCGAGATCGTCGAGTTCTGCGAGATGAACTACTCGATCAAGTTCCCGATGTTCTCCAAGATCAGCGTCGTCGGCGACGACCAGCACCCGCTGTACGGCGCGCTGACCTCGGCGGTGCCGCAGGCCGAAGGTGATCCGGACGCGTTCCGCGAACGCCTGCGTGGCTTCGGGATGACGCCGAACGAGAACCCCGATGTCCTCTGGAACTTCGAGAAGTTCCTCATCGCCAAGGACGGCACGGTGGCTCGCCGCTTTGCCCCGACGATGACCCCCGACGACCAAGCGATCGCCGCCGCGATCGACGCCGAACTCGCGAAGCCCTGATCGTCATGGCCACCGATCAGCGCGTCGAGCAAGCGTGGGACACCCCGTCGCTCGAGGAAATCCCCGTCATCACCAAAGCGCACGTCGCGGGGCTGGAAGCCACCGACGCCGATGCTGCGTGGGTCGTTGCCGGCATGCATCACATCCTGATCACGACGTTGGGTCGCAAGACCGGCGCGGCGCACAAGGTCGCGCTGCCGTTCTGGCGCGACCCCGACGGACTGCGGGTCGTCGTCGCCTCGTTCGCCGGTGCCCCGCAGCATCCGTCGTGGTACCTCAACCTGGCCGACCGCAACGCCAACCCCGAGGTGAACTGCCGCGTTCAACACGGCACGTTCTGGTCGGTTCCCGACATCCTCGAAGGCCCGGAACATCAGCGGATCTGGGCGCTGCTGACCGCCGACCGGGCCTGGTACGACAACTATCAGGCCAAGACCGAGCGCACGATCCCGCTCGTGCGGTTCCCGGAGACACGACCCGCTTGATGACCGTCGGGGCGCGCTCCGCCGGTCGTCTGCCACGGCCGTAGCGGCCACGGGGTCATCTCAACTTTGCCGATACCTTGGTCGCATGAACGATCAACTGCACGCCCTGCACGCATCCGTCGAGCGCCTGCGCGCGATCGTCGAATCGCTCGAGCCGGGCCAGCTCACAGCGCCTGCGTACCCGAGTGAGTGGACGATCGCGGACACCCTGTCGCATCTCGGTTCCGGTGCCGTGATCATGCGCAGCACCCTCGAAGCGGTCGTCAGCGGGACGCCGGTCCCCGACGGGTTCAACCAATCGGTGTGGGACGAATGGAACGCCAAGACGCCGGCCGATCAGGCCACAGGTGTCGTCGCCTCCGATCACGCGTTCCTCGAGGCGGTCGGCGCGCTCACCGACGAACAACGGGCCACGCTCGTGTTCCCGTTCGGCCCGATGCAGCTGGGTCTGGCCGAAGCACTGGGGATGCGCCTCAACGAGCACGCGCTGCACACCTGGGATGTCGAGGTCGTCCTCGATCCCGAAGCCGTCGTGCCCGATCAGGCGGCCGGTGTCATGCTCGGCAGCCTTCCGTTGATCGCTCGCTTCGCGGCCAAGGACGATGGTGTCGAGCGCAACGTGACCGTTCGTACCAGCGACCCGACCCACGAGTTCATCCTCGCCAGTGGCAGCGGCAGCGTGTCGCTGACGCCCGGCGCGGGTGAAGGCACGATCATCGATCTGCCGGCCGAATCGTTCGTGCGTCTCGTCTATGGCCGTCTCGACGAGACCCACACCCCGGTCGGCATCGACGCCGACGCGGTCGCCGGGTTGCGACCACTGTTCCCCGGCTTCTGACCTGCGTCACGGAGCGGTGTAGGCCCACGAGTACTGGACGACCCCTGCGCCGGTACCGATGGTGGTCCAGATGACCTCGAACGCCTTGTTGGAGAGGAATGAGAGCCGACTCCCGAACAGGCCCGTCGCGTTGATCGCTCCGGCCAGGTAGATGCAGACCTTGCCGGCCGGTGCAGTCGGGTTGGCGAGGCTGCCGGTGCATGCCGGGTCGGCATCGGTCGCCAGCGCCTCGCCAGCAGAGAAGTTGATCGTGGTGTCGGTCAACGACACAGGTGCGCCGGCCGGCAAGCTCGTCGTGTAACCGAAGACGCTGCCGGCAACCGGTGCCGTGAAGAGCCAGGCCTGCGATCCCGTCACCGTCTGTCCGGAGGGGATGGTGTCCCAACTCGAGGTGCCGCGTGGCCCGACTGGTCCGCTCGGCCCCACGGCGCCGGCTGGTCCTGCCGGGCCGGTTGGGCCACCCCCGCTCGTTGCGGTTCCGGCCGGCTGGTAGTAGCCGACGAGATCGATGATCAGATCGATCTCGCCCGAGGAGTTGTAGGCCTTGATCGCGCCGGCGACGGACAACTTGACCGTCACCTGGTTGGGAGTCGGAGGGCTGTCGGGTGTCCAGTTCAAGTTCGACGTGCCGGGTCGAGGCGCGTCGGCCGGGAACACCGTCAGGTAGCCGGCTGTCGTGGGCCGGTCGAACGTGATGTTGGCTGCAATGCCGGTGGCCGTCGGCGGAATCGCGCACTGACCATTCGAGCCGGTCACCTGGAATGCAGCCTCCTCACCACCCGTGAGCGGCGTCGCCCGGTTGCCGACGGGGCTGTCGCCACGCGTGTCAGCGAGACGGCAGGGCACGATCGGCACGAAGGTCGACGGCGCCGCTGCGGGGGTTGACGTGGACGCCGCATGTGCCAGGCCGGCCCCGGTCACCGCTGCTGCGCCGACCAAACCGGCGATCGCGGCATGTACCCAACGTTGAGTCCGCATGGCTTCACTCCTGATCATTCTCGTGGTCGGCGTCTCGGGACGAGACCACCGGAACGCGTGACACGCGTTGTGATGCCATCAAAGAGCTTCGCCGACCGACTCGGAATAGCCGTCGAGTGAGATTTCCCTTGCTCCGGAAGACCCCGTTCAGATCATCCGAGCGCGACCCTCACCGCTGGTGCCGTTGCCGTCGCTGCGGTCGAGACTCGGGTCGCTGCGGTGACCGTCGCCGAGACGGTGAACGAGACCGGTGAATACGTGGCGACGGTGACAATCGCGTTCGACGCGTCGAAGCATCTGGCCGTCACCTGTGCGGGGCCGAGCACTGCGGTCGCGGGCACGACGAACGTCCCGGACCAACTGCCGTCGGTGGCAAGGATGCCGGTGGCGAAGTTGAGCTGGTTGTTGCCACCCTGGGCGAAGTGGACGATCACGGTCCACGCGAATGCTCCGGCCGGTGCGAAGCACGGGTCGATCGACTTCACCGTGACCGATGAACCGACCGCGCCACCTGGAGCCGCGTCGAACGATCCTGGCGTGACGTTGAACGGATCCGATGTGTACGTCGCCCCGAACGAGACGTTGTGCTGCGCGTCGAAGCACGACGCGACCAGTTGGGCCGGCCCGAGCGTTGCGGTCGGTGGGACGCGGATCGTGCCGGACCAGCTGCCGTCGGCGGCCACGGCCAGATCGACGAAGCTGAGTTGAGCGTTGCTGCCCTGGGCGAAGTTGACGATTGCAACCCAATCTCCGGCCCCCGCGGGAGTGACGCAACCGTCCTCGGACCTGACGGTGATCGATGAACCGAGCGCTCCGGTAGGCGTGGCATCGAACGTCCCCGGTGTGACGATGAAATCGACGGGAGCGTAGGCCACCTCGAGAAGACCACCGCTCGCGTTGAAGCACGTTGCTACCAGTTGAGCGTGACCGAGCACGGCAGAAATCGGGACTCGGATCGATCCGAACCAACTGCCGTCCGCAGCCACAGACAAGTCCTGATACGTGAGTTCGGGATTGCCGCCCTGAGCGAAGCTGATGTTCGCGACCCATTCCGTGTAGGTGGGGTCAGGCTTCTTGCACGGATCGATCGACTTGACGGTCACCAACGAGCTGACCGCTCCGTCGGTGACCGCAACGAACGTCGGTGTCGAACCGGCCACCCCGGTGATGCCCAGCGGCACGAACGAGCCGATCAGGACGAGGACGAGTCCGACTGACAGCCGTTTCATGGTGATCTCCTCGGGCATCGAAGATGCGGCGGCGCATGCCCAGTGCTCACTTCGAGCGACCCCAACCCTACTGCGCCCGCCCTCGACGCAGGGACGCGACGCGACGCACTACCTACGCGCCGGGTCGGCGCACAAATAGGTAGTTCGTCCGATGCGGCCGGCTCCCTCAGAGGCGCACAGTGAAGGCAAGGAAAGAAGACCTGCCATGAACCTCATGATCAATCCCAACTTCACACTCACGATTGCCGCCGACCACCGCCAGGCGATGTATGCCGCTGCCGACCGGCGCCGGTTGCGTCGGCAGCTGCGGGCATCGAGAGACGACCGTCGGCCCGTCGCCGCCTCCGCCGTCGGCCCGATGGCGCCCCTCGTGCTGACCGTTGCGCCACTCTCCCCAGTCGCAGAACCGCCGGCCACGATCTCGACGCCGCGCGAACTCGAGCACGCTTCCGCTCGGGTCGCGTGACGTCGACTCGTGCGTCGGGACGCCGACACCACCTCGACGCCTGCGCGAGCCGGCTCGATCCCGGTATCTGCCGGCATCAGTAGTGTTGGCAAGGTGTTGACGGGTCGCGTCGGTCTCAGTCCGATCATGATCGGGCGGACGGCCGCCCTCGATCGCCTCCGCGCGGTCGTCGAGATGGCCGACCTGCATGCATCCGACCTGCCCACGGTGGCGCTGATCGCTGGTGAAGCCGGCATCGGCAAGACCCGGCTGCTGCGCGAGATGCTGGCGATCCTGCCTCGCGACGTCACCGTCTTCTCGGCCGTCGCCGAGCCGCGGTCGCTCGGTCGGCCATTCGACGTCGCCAGCCAATTGGCGCCCGGCATCGAAGAGGACCGCAACGGTGATCTCTCCGATGCCGTCGTCGCGGTCATCACGAAAGCCGCCGCCAGCGGTCGGGTCGCGCTGGTGATCGAGGATCTGCACTGGATCGACTCGGACAGCGTCAGCGTGATCGATGCGATCGCTCGCCAGCACCTGCCGAACGTCGTGATCTTCGCGACGTACCGCCCATCAGATCTCAGCCGTGGCGCGCCGGGTGGCGATCTCGTGCTGCGGCTCGAACGACGCAACGAGGTCGACCAGTTCCGTCTCGACCGACTCGACCGGGTCGAGGTCGGGTTGTTGATGTCGGCCGTGATCGGGCGCCAGGCATCGTCGGCATCGGTTGAGGCCGTCTACCGTCGCAGCGGCGGCGTGCCATTCGTGATCGAGGAACTGATGCGCTTCGCAGGGCCCGAAGCGTGCAGCGACGACATCGTCAGCGCCCAGCTGCCGTGGTCACTCGAGGAAGCCGTGCGCCAACAGGTCGCCAACCTCACCCCGCAGGAGCGGGTGATCATCGAGGTGCTCGCCGTGTTCGGTCAGCCGGCCGGTTTCGAAGAGCTCGCAGCGGTGACCGGTCTCGGCGATGTCGAACTCGTCACGCATCTGCGGGCGCTCGTCACGCAGGGGGTCATCGAGGAGACTCGGCACGACCGTCTCTGGTTCGGGCATGCGTTGCTCGCCGAATCCGTGATTCATCAACTGCTCGGCCGCGAACGCCGTCGGCTGCACGAGGCCTGTTTCCAGACGATCAGCCGGCTGGCCCCGGATGACTTCGCAGCGCTTGCCCTGCACGCCGAAGGCGCCGGTCGATACGACGAGATCGCCGCGCTGGCCCGAGCAGGATCGCGCGCGTATCTCGACCGAGGGTCATCGTTCCAGGCGCTCCGTTTGGCGACGGTCGGGCTGGGTGAGGACGGCGACGACCCAAGCCTGCTGGCCGTCGCGACCGAGGCCGCGTGGCGCCTGAACTTCCTCGGCGAGGCGCTCGGTCACGCTCGAAATTGGCTGCGAGTCGCGTCGGTCACCGCAGACCAGATCGATGCCATGCGTTACGCCGCCCGGATCCACCTCGAAGGCAACGAGAACGCAGCGGCAGACGAGGTCGAGACAGCGCTGATCGCGTTTTCGGAGTCATTGCCGAACGGTGCTGATCGTGCCCGCGCCGAAGCCGCAGTCGCCCAGTTGATGATGATGCGCGACAGCGACCAGGCTGCAACGTGGGCCGAGCGGGCCGTTGCCCGGGCCGAAGCGGCCGGCGACAAGCACATCCTCGTCCAGGCTCGTCTGGAGTTGGCGAGCGTCCAGTCGAATCGGGCCGCCCGGGGCATCGCGCTCACGGCGCTGCGCGACGTCGCCGAGGACGCTCGGCTGATCGGCGATGGGATCCTCATCAGCCGCGCGCTGAACAACACCCTCGGCCTGCTCGCACCACACGGTGCAGAGAGCAGAGCCATCCGCGACGAACTGCGCAGCACTGCGTTCGCGTTCGGGTTGGACAAGTTCGGTCAGCTCAACGTGCTGTGGTGGGACGCGCTCGCTGCGCACGCCAACGGTGACCTCAACGGCTTCCGGCGGCTGCTCGAAGAGTGGGCGAGCTGGACGCCCGCCGCCGATCAGTGGTTGCAGTACCGATCGCAGGCCGCGTCATTGGCGGCCGAGGAAGGCCGAGTCGTCGACGGCTTCGCGCTGATCGGCGATGACCTCGTCGTCACTCCGGGCAACTGCCACAACGACGAGGTCACGATGCCGCAACTGAGCCTGGCTGCTGTCGCCCAGGATCGTGAGGCCGGACGGATCGCGTTCGAGAACTTGATCGCCAGCGGCTCGCTCAGCGACAACTGGTTCGCGCTCGGCGTCGTTCTCGAGGCGGTCGCGAGTGCGATCGAGGTGGGCATTCCAGTGGACGAGATCCGCGCCCGTTTGGTGAACGGGTACCTCGGCGAGCATCCCTCGCACGACTCGCTGGCCGACGCTTCCGATGGGCTGCTGTCACTCGCCGACGGCAACTTCGACCGCGCCGTCGCGTCGTTGCGGGTGACCCTGGCAACGGCAGACGACACACTGCCCCGTTCGATCGAAGGGTCGATGCATCTGGCCCTCGCCCAGGCGTTGCTCGGCGCAGGCGACCGCTCGGGGGCGTTGGCCGAGACTCGATTCGCGGTCGCCGCGCTGGGCAAATGGCCGGGCTGGCGCAGGGATCGGGCTGAAGCGATGTTGGGCCGGCTCGAGGGAACGGCGGTGCGTCCGATCGGTGACCTCACCGCCCGCGAGACCGAAGTCGCGAGTCTGATCGCGGAGGGGCTGACCAACGCGCAGCTCGCCGACCGCCTCTTCATCTCGCCCAAGACGGCGGCCGTGCATGTCTCGAACATCCTCGGCAAGCTCGGGTTGTCGAGCCGCACCGAAATCGCGGCGTGGTCGATCAGACGTGAGCTGCCGTCCTGACGGTCGCCGCCCGCTGCGCGCCTTCGGGTCAGTGCTGCAGCACGCCGCGCATCAGGGCGTCGAGGCCGAAGTCATAGCGGCGAACTCGCTCGGCTTCGCTGTCGGCACGGTCCATCCCGGCCAATTGCAATGACACGTAGCCGTGGATGCCGGCCCACAGGTGATGGGCGACCTGTTCGGGGGTGCTGGCGAACGTGACGTGCTGCGCGGCCACCGTGACGGCGTCGACCAGTTGATCGAACGTCGCTCTGGCGGCGACCATCGCGGCCTCGCTCGGCACATGATCGGGGACGGCGCCGCCGAACATCACCATGTAGTGCGTCGGGTTGGCAAGAGCCCAGGACCGATACGACAGGCTCAAAGCACGAAGGTGGGCGAGTGGAGTTGGTCGCTTCCGTGCCGATGTCAACGCCTGGCCGAAGCGCTTGAAGCCGTCGATGAAGATCGCGTCGACGAGACCGTTCTTGCCGCCGAACCACGTGTACACGCCGGTGGTGCTGCAGCCTGCTGCCTTGGCCACCGAGCGGACGGTCAACGCGCCGGCGCCCTCGTGGCTGATGATCTCGATCGCTGCCGCCAGGATCGTCGAACGCGAATCGTTGCCATCGGTGGTGACGTCCGTCTCGATCAGCTCTTTCGACGATCCGGCACTTGACAACGAGCGAGTCATGTAACAATGTTACAGGCAGGTCACGACGTAACAGTGTTATGCGAAGGGGATTGCGATGTCAGCCAACTTGTACCTCGAAGGGAACTACGCGCCGGTCGCCGATGAGGTGACAGCGTTCGATCTGCAGGTGATCGGGGAGTTGCCACCAGAACTCAACGGGCGCTATCTGCGCAACGGTCCGAACCCGTTCCAGGTCGACGATCCGGCGAACCACCATTGGTTCATCGGCGCCGGCATGGTTCACGGCGTTCGGCTGCGCGACGGTCACGCCGATTGGTATCGCAACCGCTACGTCGGCAGCTCCTCGCTCAGCGAGATGCGCGGCCAGCCCGACATCCCCGGTCGCAACTGGAACAACTCACCCGGTGGACCGAACACCAACGTGGGCGGATTCGCAGGCACCACGTGGGCGATGGTCGAGGCCGGCGGTGTGCCGGTCGAGCTGACCTACGAGCTCGAAACCGTTGCCCGCAACGACTTCTTCGGCACGCTGCCCGGCGGCTTCTCGGCGCACCCGAAGGTCGACCCGGCGACGGGCGAGATGCACGCGATGGTCTACGCGCTGCCCGAGTGGCTCGACCATGTGCAGTACGTCGTCGTCGCTGCCGACGGCAAGGTCCGGCGGACGGTCGACATTCCGTTGCCCGCCCCCACGATGCTGCACGACATGTCACTGACCGAGAAGTACGCCGTCGTGTACGACTTCCCGTGCCGGCTCGATTTCGACCGCGCCTTCGCAGGCCTGTTCCCGTTCACGTGGCAGCCCGGCACCGGCTCGCGAATCGGTCTGCTGCCCCGGGAAGCCGATGCATCCGAGATCATCTGGATCGACGTTCCCGAGTGCTACGCGTTCCACCCGATGAACGCCTACGACACCGCAGACGGTGGATTGGTCATCGACCTGTGTGTCTACGACCGGATGTTCGACATCCACCGCAACGGGCCGTTCCAGGAGAACCTTGCCCATCTCGAGCGGTGGACCGTCAACCCTGCGACACGTTCGGTGTCCACCACCGTCGTCGACGAGACGCCGCAGGAGTTCCCGCGGCACCAGGGCAAGCTGACGGCCAAGCCGTACCGCTTCGGCTACTGCGCGAGCGTCATTGGCGGACAGGCCGAATGGCCGACGTTGAAGCACGACATGGTGACGGGCGAGCGGTGGTCGTTCGATCACGGCCCGGGCCGCAGCGCGGGCGAGCCCGTGTTCATCACTCGTGACGGCGCCACCAGCGAAGACGACGGATGGTTGATGACGTTCGTGCACGACGTGCCGAACGAGAAGGCCGAGCTCGTCATCCTCGACGCTCAGGACTTCAGCCGCGGCGAGGTGGCCCGTGTGCTGCTGCCGCAGCGTATTCCGTACGGCTTCCACGGCAACTGGGTCAGCGACCGTTCGGTGCCACCCAACGCGTGATGCCAATCCACGTCTCGACAGACGACCAATGTGCGTGGTTGCCTTCTGGCCTGCTGAATATAGCTTCGACGGCCATTCAGCAAACTTGGTACAAGCTCTGCATGAATAGGGCGGTGGCGAACAGAGTCGATCGCACGCGGTATGCAGTAATGTTGGGCGCGTGTCCCAAGGTGAAGAAGCTGAACTGGCTATCCGCAACTATTTGCTGTTCCGGCAGGATCCAGCGCAACTCATCGACAGCGGTCGCATCGCCGAACTCGAGAATACATCGGCGTCGGCAACCGATCCGATCGAGAAGCTGAAGGCGATTGCCGCATTGGCCAAAGCTCGCGATGTCGACGGTCGAGGGTACGAAGAACGCTTTGTCCAGCACGCGCGGGCATGGGCTGAGCAGAACGAGATTCCGGTGGCGTCCTTCCGCGAGATGGGAATCCCCGACTCCGTATTGCGCGCTGCGGGCCTCGGCCCATCGGCGCGATCCAAGTCATCCGGTTCGCGTTCGGGCCACCGCAGGTCCGTGTCCGCCAAGGAGATCCAGGCGCACATCATGAGCAGCGTCACCGGAAAGTTCACGCTCGCCGACCTCTCGGCCAGCGTTGGCGGCAGCCCGATGACGGTCCGCAAGGCGGTCGAGGACCTCGTCCGGTCGGGCGGCGTCACGCGACTCGGACCCACCCCGGGTTGGCCAGGCCCCGGGCGAGCGCCCATTCAATTCGCCAAGAGCTAGACCAGCCGCTCTGCCCGGAGGGCCCCGGCGCGAACAGCGGATTATTGGCCTGAACTGCACGTTTGTGTCACAACAGAGGGCAGAGTCAGGTCTATGTGGTGACACAGACGCCAAGGTGCTCGTCTCGCAGCGGCCAACATCGGCCCTGGGCGCGGCCACGGGGCGGTCCACTAGATTGGCGCGATGAACGTCACGGTTGCAGCGATCCAGATGGCGATGGTGGAAGGGGTCGCCGACAACATCGCAACGGCCGAGCGGCTTGTGCGCCAAGCCGCGGCGCAGGGTGCGCAGGTGATCCTGATCCCCGAGCTGTTCGAGGGGCCGTACTTCTGCATCGACATGCTGCCCGAGCACTTCGCCCGCGCGCTTCCGATCGACGGGCATCCGACGGTGGCCCACTTCCAGAAGGTGGCAGCCGAGCTGAACGTCGTGCTTCCGCTCAGCATCTACGAACGAGCCAACAACGCGACGTTCAACACGGTCGTGATGGTCGACGCCGATGGCTCGCAGCTCGGCATCTACCGCAAGAGCCACATCCCCGACGGTGGTGGCTACACCGAGAAGTACTACTTCAATCCAGGCGACACCGGCTTTCGCGTCTGGCACACCAAGCACGCCGAGGTCGGTGTCGCAATCTGCTGGGACCAGTGGTTCCCCGAGTCAGCGCGGGCGATGGCGCTGCAGGGCGCCGAGCTGCTGCTGTACCCGACGGCGATCGGCAGTGAGCCCCCCGACCCGTCGTGGGATTCGAGCGGCCATTGGCAGCGCGTGATGCAGGGCCACGCGGGCGCCAACCTGACGCCGCTGATCGCCGCCAACCGCATCGGTCACGAGGTCGGCGTGCGTGGAGACCGTGAGATCACGTTCTACGGCAGCTCGTTCATCGCCGACCCCACTGGAGCAAAGGTGGCAGAAGCCGGCCGGACGGAGGAAGCCGTGATCGTCGCGACGTTCGACCTCACGGCGATCCGGCAGATGCGGCATGCGTGGGGCTTGTTCCGCGATCGCCGGCCCGATCTGTACGGCCCGCTGTTGACGCTCGACGGCAGCGTCGCGCGATGAGCGCCCGGATGCCGGCCGAGTTCGGCCCGCACGAGCGCACGGTGTTGTGCTGGCCGGCGCGGCAATCGCTGTACGGCGAGCTGATGTCGGTGGCCGAGGAAGCGCATGCCGAGGTCGCTCGAACCATTGCCGCGTACGAACCGGTCTCGATGATCGTCCACCCCGGTGAAGCGGCGGCGCGGGCAACCGAGTTGTGCGGTGGCCAGGTCGAGATCGTCGAGATGCCCATCGACGATTCGTGGTTCCGCGACAGCGGCCCCATCTACGTCATCGATGGCGAAGACGGCGTCGACGACACACGCGCCCTGCTCGCCACCGATTGGACCTTCAACGGGTGGGGCACGAAGTACGCGCCCTGGGATCAGGACGACCTCGCCGCCGGCCGTTGGGCAGACCACGCGGGCCACCGCACGAAGCGGATCCCCATGGTGCTCGAGGGTGGCTCGCTGGCAGTCGACGGTGAGGGCACGCTGCTGACCACGATCCAGTGCCTGATGCACCCGAACCGCAACGGCGATCTCACCAAGCTGGACATCGAAGAGCGCCTCAGCGAAGAGCTGGGCATCACCACGGTCGTGTGGTTGCCGTACGGCCTCGCCGACGACGACGACACCGATGGACACGTCGACAACGTCGCCGCGTACGCGCGCCCCGGCGTCGTCGTCCTGCAGGGTTGCGACGACCCCGACGAGCCGGACTGGTTGCGGATGAACGTCAACGCCCGCTGGGCGCGCGGCAGCACCGATGCGGCCGGTCGATTGCTGGAAGTGGTGCAGATCCCGGTCCTGCCCTTCGTCGAGATCGGTGGGGAGCGCCGGCCTGTGCCGTATGGCAACTTCTACGTCGGCAACGGGTTCGTGCTCGTGCCGACCGCGAACCATCCGGCCGATGCGGACATGCTCGCGATCATCGCCGAGCAGTTCCCGGACCGGGAGACGATCGGTCTCGATGTCGGGCCGATCCTGGCTTTCGGAGGTGGAGGAATCCACTGCATCACCCAACAGGTGCCCTCCGTCTGAGGGACCTGCTCGGCCGCGCCTACAATCGCTGCGAATGAGCGACTCCGGAGCGGCACAAGGAGCAGGCGGGTTGGACATCATCGTCCGGGGGCCCGTCCTGCAACAGATCGACGAACACCTGACCACCAACGCGCACACGCAGTTCGGTGGGGTGATCATCGGCAATGCGTCACCCAAGGCGGGGCTCGTGATGGTGATGGCCGCGATGCCGGTGGACTCTGCAGGCCCCGCAGGTGGCGTGTTCGAGTTCAGCGCGGACAGCATGAGCGATGCCGCCGATCGCGTCGCACGCACGTACCCGAACCAGCGCATCGTCGGTTGGTACCACAGCCGGCCCGGCGCCGGTGTGTACTTTGGCGAGACCGAGCACGACACGCATGTGACCTACTTCGCGCACACGTGGCAGATCGCCTATGTGATCGACCCCATCCAGGGTGAGCGCGGTTTCTTCGGCTGGGCAGGCCGCGATGTCGTCCGCATCCCCAGTTGGGAAGTGACCCGCGGCGAGAACGGTGTCGATGCGTCCTTGCCAGTCGACGACCCGGCTCCGGTCGAGGATCACACCGGTCCGATGAGCGCCTGGCCGGCACCGCTCGACGGCGCCGAATCAGACGGCGCCGACGTTTCGGATGCGTTCGAGACAGCGCCGACTTCGGATGTGCACTGGGCAACAGAGCCCGTGGCGGCGCCCGACGGTGACCGTCCCGACGGTGGCGACGGTGATCACAGCGACGCTGAATCGTCACCCGCGGACGTGGAGATCGGCGGATCCGACGACGTTGACGTCGACGGCGACGGCGACAGTGCACAGTCCGTAGACGGCTCGTTGACCATGCCGCCAGTTCCGCCGGTCGCAGTGTTCGATCCTTCGATGGCGACGGCCACGGCGCCCAGGCAGCCGATCAAGAAGTCGACGATCGCGGTGATCGCGGGCCTGATCGTCGCAGCAGTGGTCATCGTTGCGGTGATCGTCAAATCAGGGAACGATGCCAAGACGTCGGCCACGACTTCGACGACAACGAACGCCGGCTCGTCCTCGTCGAGCCCTTCGTCGGCGTCTTCGTCGACCGTGGCGTCGTCGGTTTCCAACCCGGTCACCTCGACGCCGATCTCGGCCAGCGATGGTGTCACCACGGCCCCGGCCGGAGTCGGGTCGCTGCCGCCGTCGCCCACCGGCGTCGCGACGCCGGCGGCCCGGGTCGGCGGATCAACGGCGGCATGCCAGGCCGGAGCGAACGGCGAATACCGCCCCACCGGCGACTGCTTCGTTGCTCTCGCGAACGGCAACGTCGTGACCTATCGCAGCGGCGCCGTCGGGTGTGTCGACCCGGCCGGAACCGTCCTCGCCCCGACGGCGGCGGTCTTCACCGTCGGCACGGCCGCTGATCCATTCGCGGTCACGGCCGATGGCGTCGCGGTCGCATCGTGCACCGATCTCACCTATGCCAAGACAGTGCTTGCTGCCGGCGCGGCCACGATGCCGGGCCTGTGCGGCAGTAGCGCGACGCCCATCGATGCCACCTCGCTGCGCTGCTTCGCCCAGAACACGACAACGGGCGCGATCGTCGCGGTGGTCAAGGGCGGCAGCCCGGCCAACCTCGTCGGCGTCTGTTACGACGGGTCCTCGTCCGAACCAAACGCGTTGACGTGGACTCCTGCCGGAGTCTTCCTGCTGTGGCACGTCGACTCGGTCTCGTTCGATGTGTCGAAGCAGCAGTTCGTCGTGTCTGCATCACGCAAGGGCGTGTCCGCAACGGCACCGCTCGCCTGCAACTGACCGCCGCCTGCGCGCATTCGAATCGTGATCTGCTAGCACTCAACCATGCAGTTCGGAGCAGTGCTTCCCACCAACGAGATCGGCAACGACACCGGGGCCGTGAAGGCCTGGGCCCAGGCCGTCGAGGCGATGGGTTACGACCGCATCATCACCTACGATCACGTTCTCGGTGCGCCCCACGAGAACCGTGAACCGCCGCTGACGGGGCCGTACACAGAGCTGGATCCGTTCCGCGAACCGATGGTGCTGTTCGGTTACCTCGCCGGTGTCACGACGCACGTCGAGCTGATGCCGGGTGTGCTCGTGCTCCCCCAACGGCAGACAGCGCTGGTCGCCAAGCAGGCGGTGGAGATCGATCTGCTGTCCGACGGACGGTTCGTGCTCGGTGTCGGCACCGGCTGGAACTGGGTCGAGTACGACTCGCTCAACACCGAGTACCGCAACCGCGCTCGACGTCTCGACGAGCAGATCGATCTGCTGCGCCAGTTGTGGACCACGCCGGTGGTCGACTTCACGGGGAAGTACCACCGTATCGATCGGGCCGGCATCCTGCCGCTGCCGAATCGAGCGATCCCGATCTGGTTCGGTGGCTACAGCGCGCCGGCGATGGAGCGCGCGGCCCGCATCGGCGACGGGTTCTACTTCACCGGTGCCAGCCAACGGAATCACGACTCGCTCGCACAATTCCGCGACATGTTGCGCGCCAACGGCCGCGAGCCCGATGGGTTCCCGGTCGCCGGTCAGGTGCACGCCGCCCGCGGCCAGGACATCTGCGCGTCCGAGGCGGCCGCGTGGAAGGCGGCCGCCGGCACACATCTGTTCGTCAACACGATGGCTGCGAAGGGCGTTGCCGGTCAGTTGCGGTGCGAGACGGTCGACGACCACATCGCCACACTGCAGCAGACCCTGGAGATGATGCGGTCGCTGTGAAACAGCGTCAGCCGAGTTCGCGGACCGATCGCATCGGCGGGCGCTCGTCGAGGTTGAGCGGTTCGGCTGAACCGTTGGGCCGGATCAGCGCGAGCTGATCGCTGGCGAAGCCCTTGTCGGCACCGACGCGAGAGAGCAGCGTGGCGATGACTTCGGCCGCCTGCACGCCTAGCCGATCGAGCGTCTGATGTCGATGCTGACGTTCGCCGACGTCGACCTGGGCGATGGCCGTCGCGCCGAAGCGCTCGGCGACGTCGGCCAGCATCGCGATCTCGACGCCCCAACCCTGCACGAACGGAATCTGCTCCATCGTCGTCCGCCGAGCCGCGAACTCGCCACCGAGTGGTTGATGCAGACCGGTGAGCTCGGGCAGGAACAGGCTGAGCAACGGACGGGCGACGAGTTCGGTCGTGCGGCCGCCGCCACCCTGATCGGTGGGCCGGTGGTACGTGGCCTTGACCAACGACACATCGGTCGTGGTGAGTAGCGGCATCAACAAACCGACGAACCAGCTGGGCTCGACGGTCGTGACGTCGCCGTCGCACCACACGATGAAATCGCCAGTGCTGACCGCGAGTGATGCCCACAACGCGTTGCCCTTGCCGCGGCCCTGACCGAACACGTCGTTGACGGTGTTGACCGACACGACGGTGGCGCCGTTCGCCGCGGCGATGGCGGCCGTGGCATCAGCGGAGTTGTCGTCGAGCACGATCAGCTCATCGACCAAGCCCGTGGCGTCGACGAGTTCGGTGCGCAGCAGGTTGACGAGCGCGCCGATGGTCGAGCCCTCGTTCTTGCACGGGATGCAGACACTCACCGTGCGTCCCTTCTTCGCCGCCACGGCGTCGGCCATCGAGAAGCCCGACGCGTCGAAGGTGCGAACAGAGCTCACGTCGCTGAGGGTAGATGCGCTCATGCCCAATAGCCTCGCTCGTCGTGGAACTCTTCGCGGTCGTCAATGCCTCGCCCGATTCGCTGAACACCGATTCGATCGCGACCGACGTCGAATCGGCGCTGGCGCGAGCTCGCAAGGTGCTGGCCGACGGTGCGAACGGACTCGATGTCGGTGGTCAGGGCAGCACCGACGCAGCCACCGTCGTCGGCTGGGAGACCGAGTGGGCTCGACTCGAGCACATCATTCCGGCGCTGGCCGCGCTGGAAGTGCCGATGAGTGTCGACACCTGGCGTCCGCAGGTCGCCAGGCGCGCGATCGAGGCCGGAGCCACGGTGCTCAACGCAGCCGATGGCATGCAGACCGACGAGATGTGGGCGGTGGCCGCCGAGATGGAGGTGCCCATCGTGCTGCCATTCCTGTCGGGTCCGAACCCGCGCGAGATGGAGCACGTCGGCGCGGACCCGGTGGCGACGCTGGTGGAGTTCTTCGAAGCCCGCCTGGCCGACGCCGATCGCTTCGGTCTGCGCAAGCGGTGCATCATCGACCCCGGCACCGGCTTCGCCCCAAGCAACTGGGCCTGGGCCGACCGTTACGTCTACCAGAAGATCGTCTACAGCAACCTCGACGCGCTGCGCCGCTGGGACCTGCCGCTGTACATCGCGCTGCCGTGGAAGGACACACCCCAACACTGGGAGCTGATGGAGATCGTGTTGCAGCAGCGACCCGAATACGGGCGCGCTCACTACCCCGATCAGGTGCGAGCGCTCGAGCACAAGCTCGGCCTCGCCTAGGCCAGTCGTCATCGCCATGGTCGCGTCGAATCAGTAGAGGTCGGCCAGCGGACCGAGCGGCGTGATCGCGTCAGGAGGCAGCGTTGCGTCCCAGTCGGGCGGGCACAGTTCGGGCGCGACTTCGGCCAACGGAGTGAGGACGAAGCGGCGTTCGCCATAGCGAGGGTGGGGAATCGTCAGCTCAGGGCTGCTGATCGTGATGTCGTCGAAGAACAGCAGATCGACGTCGAGCGTGCGCGGTCCCCAATGCACGACCCGCTGGCGCAACGCGAGCGACTCGATCCGCTGGCACCGCCGCAACATCGCGAATGGATCCAACGAAGTCTCGACCGCGACGACCATGTTGAGGTACGCGCCCTGGTTGTCGGGCCCGCCGATCGGGGCGGTCTCGAAGACTTGCGACTGGCCGATGATGCCGCTGCCGAGCTCTTCGACGGCGAGCTTCAGGTAGGCGACGCGGTCACCCAGGTTGGTGCCGAGCGCGACGATGGCGCGGTGGCTGGTGCGCGGCGGGATCTGCAGATCGGCGCGTGTGCGACGGATGCGCACGGCCGTGAACTGCAGGTCTTCCGGGATCGGCGGATGCAGCTTGCGCACCACGACCTCGACAGCCTCGACCCGGTCAACGGTGAGTGCGTCTTCGGCGATGCGATGGACCAACCGCTCCAGCAGTTCGTCCTTGGATTCACGGGCAATGGCCGCAGCGCGCTCTGCAACGAGCCCGTAGTGCGCCGTGTCGGCGAGATCATCGCTGGCGCCTGCATCGCGCAGATCGCCTTCGAGCGTGATGTCGAATTCCAGCGGTTGCGGGAACTCGCGCTCGTGGCTCAACACGCCGACCAGCGTCATCACGCGGAGTCCGGAAATCTCGATTCTGTCCATGTCGAGCAGCGTCCCTTCTGTGTGCCTGGAGGGTGACCACCAGAACATGGCTGCAACCATGAGTACGCCACTCGAATTCCGTGACGCCCAGAAAGTTATCGGGGGTCCGCAAAGAGAGCACGACGCAGCCGGGGAATGTCCGTGCGGCCGGCAGCGAGAACTGCGTCACACGAGGTGGCGCGTGCAGCGGGTCAGACGAAGTGTTCGGCCAGGGGAGCGAAGCCGTTGAACCCGACCGAGCTGTACGTCGTCGTGTACGCACCGGCTGACATCACGTCGACCATGTCGCCCTCGGTCAATGCCAGAGGCAGCTCGTAGTCGCTCTTCTCGTACAGCACGTCAGCCGAATCGCAGGTCGGTCCGGCGATCGCGACCGGTCCGGTGAGGCCGCCATCGTGCGGTGTGCGCAGGCGGTAGCGGATCGCTTCGTCCATCGTCTCTGCGAGACCGTGGAACTTGCCGCAGTCGAGATAGACCCAACGCTGGGTGTCGAGCGGCGAACGTCGCGACACGAGAACGACCTCGGTGCGCAGCACGCCCGCGTCGGCGACCATGTAACGGCCGGGCTCGACCATGACTTCGCCGAGGCCGGTGGGGAACCACTTCGCCAGTGCGCTGCGGACGGCGCGACCGTAGGCATCCATCGACGGGGCGTGCTCGCGGTAGGTGCCGGGGAAGCCGCCGCCGAGGTTGACGAACGTCGGGTTGGCGCCGCGCGCTCTGGCACGGTCCATGATGCGGGCGACGACTTCGAGCGAGTCGTCCCACGCGTCGAGGTCGCGCTGCTGCGAGCCGACGTGGAACGAGACGCCGCATTCCATGCCGGCCTCCGTCGCGAGCACGAGGAGTTCCTCGACTTCGGACGGGTCGCAACCGAACTTGCGCGAGAGCGGCCAGTCGGCTCCACCGCATTCGTGGCGGAGGCGCACGCACACCGACGCGTCAGGCGCCACGTCGATCAGCTTGCGCAGTTCCTCGACGGCATCGATGGTGAACCGGCGAACGCCGACCGATGTCGCGTACGCGATGTCGCGGCGCTTCTTGATCGTGTTGCCGTACGAGATGACGCTGGGGTCGGCGCCGGCTGCGAGGCACTGATCGATCTCGGCCGGGCTGGCGACATCGAACGCCGAACCGAGCGCGACGAGGCGCTGCAGGATCGGCAGTGCCGGGTTGGCCTTCACCGCATAGAAGACCCGCGCCGTGGGGATCTGCTCGACGAGCGTGTGATAGCGCTCTTCGACGAGGTCGAGATCGACGACGACGAATGGTGTCGGCGCGTCGGTTTCCTGCAGGAATGCGTCGATCTTCGCCAGGCGTGCCAGCGGCGTTGTGGGTGCTTCGTTGTTCACAGGGATGACACCGTAGGGAGTCCGCAACAGGAATGCGACTGGTCGATTCGACAGTCAGCGAGCCTGTTGCATCAATCAGTTCGGCTGATTTCTCAGTCCGAAAATCGGATCGCTCGTTCCGAGAATTCCGCACTGTCGATTCGCTTGCGGGCCTGGCGGTGCGATCGCCGATTCGGCCGCGAACGGTCGCGTGCAGGCCACACCGACCGATCGAGGGGATCGCGCCCCCGGCCGTTCGGCTGCGCCGAATTTCTCGCTCATTCCTCTCCCACGGGTGGCGTTCGAGCCGACCGTCCCGCTCAAAGTCAGCGCGTGGGAGCTGTCTTCGCGGCGAATGCCGAGCGGTCGAAACGATCTCGATCGAGTGCGGCGTTGGCTTCGACACCGAGCAACGCGACGATCGAGTGGAAGCTCAGCCACGTGAGCAGACCGATGACGGAGGCGAATGTGCCGTAGACGGATTGAGCGTTCTTCGTGGCCCGGATCACCAGTGCGCCGCCGACGACTTGCAGGATCGAGAACACGATGCCGGCACCGATCGCACCGGGCAGCAACTGTGCGCGAGTGAGGCGGCGCGCCGTCAGCACGCGGTACGAGGCCATCAGCGCGGCGATGTTGATCGCGATCGACACGATCACCAACAGCGCGAGCAACCCGACTGCCAGACCGCTGACGCCGATCAGACCCGACACGATCCCAGACGCGATCTGGGACACGCCGACGACCGCGATGCCGACCAGCGCGCGCAGGCGGCTCTGGGCGAGCTTCGGTCGTTCGTCATCGGGGATCTCCCAGATGTCGTTCATGCCGTTCTGTGCCGCGACGAATGCTTTGGTGCCGGCCCACAGCGTGGTCGCCAGGCCGACGATCAACACGATGATGTTGCCGTGCAGCTTGCTGGGGTCGCTGCCGATGGTCTGCCCGATGATCGGCACGTTTGCCATCGCCGAGTTGACGATGGTGGTGCGCAGGTGGGTGTTGTTCTGCAGCACGAACCCGAGCACGGTCGTCAAGGCGATGATCAAGGGGAACACAGAGAGGAATCCGTAGTGCGCGAGCAGCGCCGCGTTGCGGCTCGTGCGGTGCCGTTTGAAGCCGTCGATGGCGCTGATGACGAAGTCCGCGAACCGTGAGCGTTGACGGACGCGAAGCACGATTCCCTTCTGCGTCCACGATGGTTTGGACCCCGCCGCCGGCAATTCCATCCAACTCACCGTAGTGCGCGCCATCGGTGTACGTTCTGGGCGAATGGGGACAATTGAATGGGTCAGGGGGCTTGACCGTCAGCGCCGCGCACGTGCGGCCGCGCTCGTTGTCGCGGCCGCACTGCTGTACGTCCTCTTCCGCGTCTACCCGATGCCGTGGGGCGTTGCCATCAAGGGCCTGTCGCTCGGCATGCTCACCGCGTTGTTGGCCCTCGGATTGGCGCTCGTCTACCGCGCCAACCGAGTCCTCAACTTCTCCCAGGCCGACCTCGGCAACGTGCCGACGTCGTTCGCTGTTGCGCTGATCGTCTTCTGGCACTGGCCGTATCCGCTCGGTTTCGTCGTCGGTCTGGTGATCGCGATCGTGCTCGGCGGCATCGTCGAGATGGCGATCGTGCGTCGCTTCCGCAATGCCTCGCGGCTGGTGCTCACGGTTGCGACGCTGGGCATCACCCAGATCCTCGTCGTGCTCGGCATCCTCGTGCCGCGGTGGTGGGGACGCAACGTGGCGCAGGTTCGTCTGCCGCAGGCGTCGTCGTTCAAGGTCACGATCGGCAACGTCATCCTGCTGTCGAACGACTTCGTCGCGCTCATCGCCGCACCGGTCGTGATGCTGCTGGTCGCCTTCTTCCTCAACAAGACGCGTCTCGGCGTGGCCGTTCGCGCATCGGCGGAACGAAGCGATCGAGCCAACATGCTGGGCATCCCGGTCGCTCGACTCAGCACGGTCGTGTGGGCGATCGCCGCGGCGCTGTCCTTCATCTCGCTCTACCTTCGCGCCGGCATCCTCGGTGCCCCCATCGGTCAAGCGTTCGATGTGACCAACCTGCTGTTCGCGATGGCGGCACTGGTCATCGGCCGGATGCAGAACCTCGGTGTGATCGCGGTCGCTGCGATCGGCATCGGCTTCCTCGACTACTGGGTGCGGTGGCACCTCAACGACGGTCTGCTCACCGTTCCATTCGTCTCGGCCGGCGTGCTCATCGCGCTCCTGCTGCAGCGGCGATCGGTGAGCCGCCGCGACAACGACCAGACGTCGTCGTGGCGCGGCGCAGAAGAAGTACGTCCGCTGCCGGCCGACACGGTGCGGCTGCCGTTGGTTCGCCTCGCCCGGTGGGGAAGCGCCGCGCTCGTGCTCGCGGTGCTGATCCTCGTTCCGCTGGTGCTGCGAGTCGATCGACTGATCGAGGCCACCGAGGTCGTCGTCTTCTGCGTCATCGGTCTGTCGTTGATGGTGCTCACCGGATGGGCCGGCCAGATCTCGTTGGGCCAGATGGGCTTCGTCGCCGTAGGCGGCGCAGTGAGCGCACTCTGCACCTCGCGGTGGCACATCGACCTGACGCTGTCGCTCCTGATCGGCGGCGCGGCCGGTGCATTCGCCGCATTGCTCGTCGGCGTGCCCGCGCTGCGATTGCAAGGGCTCTATCTCGCGGTCACCACGCTCGCGTTCGGTCTCACAGTGACGAACTGGGTTCTCAACAACCAGTTCTCGATTGCCAAGTGGGTGCCGAAGCAGCGCCTCAAGATCTCGCCGCTGTTCGGTCGCTTGAACATCGACACGCCGACGCGCTTCTACGTCTACACACTGGTGATCCTCGCGCTCGTCGTGTTGGGCGTCCGCGGCATCCGTCGATCGCACACCGGTCGCGTCATCGTCGCGATGCGCGAGAACGAGCGCGCCGCGCAGAGCTTCTCGGTGCAGACGGTGTGGGCCAAGCTCTCGGCGTTCATGCTCAGCGGCGCGATCGCCGGCGTCGCCGGCGGACTGTTCGTGCACCTCAATCACGCGTTCAGCCTGAGCCAGTTCACACCCGGGCAGAGCTTCGGTGTCTTCACCGCGGCGATCATCGGCGGGCTCGGCTCGATTGCCGGCGCGATCATCGGCGCGATCTACCTGCGCGGCACGCTGCGCTTGCCGACGGTCGAGTGGCGCCTGCTGTCGACGTCGGTCGGCGTGCTGTTGATCCTGCTCGTGTTACCCGGTGGACTCGGCAGCCAGATCACGAAGTTGCGCGACCTCGTCGCCAAGGCGGCGAGACGCGGACACGCCGAAGAAACCGAAGCTGCTGCGAGGAGTGCGCGCTCATGAGTGATGCGACGAAGAACTTCACGGCGGCCGTGAAGCATCCGATGACATGGCTGCGCGAGATCTGCGGCGGTGAGTCGCCGATCCCCCTCGTGATCCTCTTCGGCCTGAACGCCGTCGACGAGCTCGACCGCACGGCATTCGGCATCCTGTTGCCGAACATCAAGAAGGCGTTCGGCCTCGACCTCAAGACGGCACTCGGTCTCGTCGCGCTGTCGTCGGTCGCCGCGCTCGCATTGCAGGTTCCGATCGCGCAGTACGCGGACCGATCGAAACGAGTTCCGTTGGCGATTGCGGGGGCCCTGGTGTGGGGTCTGTTCAGCGGCATGACCGGCATCGCGATGGGTGTCGTCGTACTGACCATCGCCCGCTCGGGTTCGTCGATCGGCAAGGCGGTCGTCGACCCGACCCACAACTCGCTGCTCGCCGACTACTACCCGATCGAAACGCGCAGCCGTGTGTTCAGCACCCACCGCGCCGCCAACGCGGTCGGGTCGTTCGTCGGCCCGTTGTCGGCCGGACTGCTCGCCTACTACTTCGGTTGGCGCACGCCGTTCATCGTGTTCATGGTGCCGACCTTCATTTTCGCGATGCTCGCCTTCCGCCTCCGGGAGCCGATCCGTGGACGGTGGGAACGAGCCGCGACCGGAGCATCCGAGGAAGTCGTCAATACCGAGGAGGCCCCGGCATCGTTCGCCGAATCGTGGCGCACCGTGCAGAAGGTGGCGAGCCTGCGTCGTATCTGGTGGTCGCTGCCGTTCCTGGCCACCGCGCTGATCGGCTTCGTCACGCTGGCCTCTGTGCTGTACGAGCGCCAGTTCGGCCTGGGTGACCGGGCCCGTGGATTTGCGAGCGCGATCGCCGAGCCATTCGGCCTCGTCGGAATCGTCATGGGTTCGCGGATCGTCACCCGCAAGTACATCGGTGACATGAAAGGTCTGATCCGCTTCCTCGCGACGATCGCGCTGTGCACCTCGGTGGTGCTCGTCGGCTTCGCACTCGCACCGAACATCGTCTTCGCGGTTGCGATGAACTGCGTGATCTCGGCGTCGCTGGCCACCCTCGGACCCGGCATCCTCGTCGCCTTCTCGCTCGCCATCCCATCACGCGCCCGGGCCACCGGATTCAGCGTCGCATCGCTCTGGGTCATCCCCGGCCTCATCGTGCTGCCGTTGATCGGCTGGGTTGCCGACAAGTGGAACGTCCGCGCCGGGATGCTCGTGATGGTGCCGCTGTTCATCATCGGTGCACTGATCCTGCGCAGTGTCAGCAACGTCATCGACGCCGACATCGCCCAGGTGTGGAAGGCTGCCGCCGCCCGATCGGAAGCGCTGTACCAGCGTCGCCAGGGTGAGGCCGACCTCCTGCTCGTTCGTGGCGTCGATGCCGGCTACGCCGGGCGGCAAGTGCTGTTCGGTGTCGAGATCGATGTCAAGGAAGGCGAGATCGTCGCGTTGCTCGGCACCAACGGCGCGGGGAAGTCAACACTGTTGAAGGCGATCAGTGGCGTTGTCGAAGCCGACCGCGGCGCGGTCGTGCTGGACGGTCGCGACATCACTCACGCCCCGCCCAACGAGATCGCCGTGCTCGGCATCTCGCAGATGCCCGGTGGTCAGGGGGTGTTCGGTTCGCTGTCGATCCGCGAGAACTTGCAGCTCGCCGGGTGGACGCAACGGCGCAAGCCCGACGAGGTCAAGCAGAGCACCGAGGCCGTGCTCGACATGTTCCCGATCCTGCGCACGCGGCTCGACGGCGCGGCGGCCGACCTCAGCGGTGGTCAGCAGCAGATGTTGGCGTTGGGCATGGCGTTCATCGCCAAGCCGCGTGTCCTGCTGATCGACGAACTGTCTCTGGGTCTGGCCCCGGTGATCGTCGGCCAACTGCTGCCGATCATCGAGCGGATGGCGGCCGACGGCGTCGCGATCATCATGGTCGAGCAGAGCGTGAACGTCGCGCTCACCGTTGCTCAGCGCGCGTACTTCCTCGAACGCGGCACCGTGCGCTTCAGCGGGCCGACGGCCGAACTGTTGGCGCGTCCCGATCTGCTGCGGTCGGTGTTCCTGTCACACGCCAGCGTCGGTGAAGCCGCGGACCGGGTTCCGTACGTCGCCGTCGAGGGTGAGACGCCGGCTCTCGAGGTCCAGGAATTGGTGCGCAGTTTCGGTGGCATCCGGGCTGTCAACGGCGTGTCGTTCTCGGTCGCGCCGCGCGAGATCCTCGGCATCATCGGCCCCAACGGTGCCGGCAAGACAACGCTCTTCGATCTGATCTCCGGCTTCACGCCGTCCGACGGTGGGCGAGTGATCATCGCCGGCAACGACCTCACCGCGGCGTCGCCCGCGCAACGGGCCACCGCCGGCCTCGGCCGCAGCTTCCAGGACGCGCGTCTCTTCCCCGAGATCACCGTTGCCGAGACGATCGCCGTGTCGACCGAGCGCTTCGTCGGCAGCAAGAGCATGCTCGCCGCGGCGTTGCGCCTGCCGCAGACGTTCGACTCCGAACAGGAAGTCGCTCAGCGCGTCGACGAACTGCTCGAACTCATGGGCCTGACGCAGTACCGGAACGCGTTCGTACGTGAGCTGTCGACCGGCACGCGGCGCGTCGTCGATCTGGCGTGTCAGGTCGCGCACCGGCCAACGGTGATCCTTCTCGATGAGCCGTCGTCCGGCATCGCTCAACGCGAGGTCGAGGCGCTGGCGCCCGTCCTGCTGCGGCTGCGCGACGAGATGGGCGCGGCCCTGATCGTGATCGAACACGACATGCCGCTGATCAGTTCGATCTCCGACCGACTGCTGGCGCTCGATCAGGGCGCCGTCGTCACCACAGGCCGACCGAGTGATGTCCTCGAACACCCCGATGTCGTCGAGAGCTATCTCGGCACGTCGAGCGCGGCGATCTCTCGATCTGGAACAGACACATCAACAAGGGGGTAACCAATGCAACCAGCAAGCGCAGGTGGTGGAGGGAAGAAGAACGCGACAGCGATGAGACGATTCGGTCCGATCATCGGCATCGTCGTGGTCGTCGCAATCGGCATCGTGGTTCTTGTCGTCGCCGGGGGGAATGACGACAAGAAGGTCTCGACCGCAACGACGACATCAGCAGCGACGACGACGACCGCCGCGTCGAGTTCGTCGTCGGCTGCACCGACGACCGCTGGCTCGACACCGAGCTCCGGCAGCGAATCGACATCGAGTTCGGCGCCGACCACGGCGTCGAGCGCACCGAAGCCGATCACGTTCCCGCTGTCTTACTCGCAGGCCAAGGATCAGGGCATCGATGTGAAGTGGGGGAAGAACTGCGACACCACCACGGGCAAGGTCACCGTTCCCGACTTCTTCGCGGGTGAGTGCTACGCGCCCTTCACCGGTGACAACGGTGGTGCAACCGCCGACGGTGTCTCGGCCGACACGATCACCATCGCGCTGTACCAGGGCATCCCCAACGACCCCATCATCAGCTACATCACCGACGCGATCAAGAACAACGACACCAACGATCAGATCACGCAGACGATGCAGGGGATGGTCGACTACTACCAGACGTACTACGAGACGTACGGCCGCAAGGTCAAGCTGGTGCCCGTGGTCGGTAGCGGCGGTTCATCCGATGAGACAGCGGCTCGTGCCGACGCCGTGCACATCGCCGAGGACATCAAGCCGTTCATGGTCTGGGGTGGCCCAGCCTTGACGAACGCGTTCGCCGACGAGCTCGCCGCGCACGGTGTGATGTGCATCTCGTGCACACCCAGCCAGCCGCCGGACTGGAGCAAGCAGCGCGACCCGAACGTGTGGTCCATCGCCGAGGGCGCGGAGCAGGCTCAGGTTCAGGTGTTGGAGATGATCAAGAAGACGCTCATCGGCAAGAACGCAACCCACGCCGGGCCGGCGTTCGTCGATTCTCTACGCAAGTTCGGCTACCTCTACATCAACAGCAGCGACACCTCGAAACAGCTTGCGGACGAGTTCACCAAGACCATGTCCGACAACGGCGCCGCACTGGCCGAGATCATCCCGTACCAACTCGATCCGGGCACGATCCAGCAGACGGCCTCGCAGGCGATTGCGAAGTTCAAGTCCGCCGGCGTGACCTCGATCATCTTCAGCGGTGACCCCGTCGCCCCGCGCGACTTCACCAACGAGGCCGAGGCGCAGGACTACCACCCGGAATGGGTGATCAGCGCGTCAGCGCTCGTCGACACGAACGCCTTCGCCCGTACGTACAACCAGAACCAGTGGGCACACGCATTCGGCTTCACCGACCTCGCCGCCCGGCTCACGCCGGAGACGAGCGGCTACTACGCCCTGTACAAGTGGTTCACCGGGGTCGAGCCGCCGGCCAAGGACACGATCGGTGTGATCGCTCCGAACGCTGCGGTGTTCTATGCAGCGCTGCAGGGTGTGGGCCCGAACTTGACCCACGCGACGTGGTCCAAGGCGCTCGAGGACGGCAAGCCAACCGTCGCGGCGATCAGCCAGCCGTCACTCAGTTGGGGTGACCATGGGCTGTGGCCCGCTGCCGACTACGACGGCATCGACGACGGCACGATGATCTGGTGGGACCCGGCCGCGACCGGACCCGACGAGATCCGCAAGCAGGGCACCGGCATGTACGAATTCGTCGATGGTGGCAAGCGCTACCTGCCCGGCACATGGCCCACAACGGACAAGTTCTTCGACAAGGCCGGCGCTGTCAGCCTGTACACGACGACACCGCCCGGTGAAGCTCCGCCGAACTATCCCAGCCCCGCCGGCGCCGGTTCGTCTTCGTCTGCACCCGCCACGACCGGTTGACCGGTCGGCGAATGTGACTACTCGGGGAGTCGCCAGTCGATCGGCTGGCGACTCCTCGCGATCAACGCTTCGTTGGTCCGGCTGAACGGCCGGCTGCCGAAGAAGCCGTTGTGGGCCGACAGCGGCGAGGGATGCGCCGATTCGATCACGACATGTCGGTGGAGGTCGATCAGCGCCTTCTTCTTGCGCGCGAACGCGCCCCACAGGATGAACACCACGGGGTCGGTCTTGTCGTTGACGACCCGGATCACCTGATCGGTGAACGTCTCCCACCCCTTGCCCTGATGACTGCCCGCTTGGCCCGCGCGCACCGTGAGCGTTGCGTTCAGCAACAGCACGCCCTGCGTGGCCCAGTGTTCGAGGTTGCCGTGGCCAGGGATCGGCACGTCGAGATCGGAGTGCAACTCGCGGTGGATGTTCGCCAGCGACGGCGGTACGACGACGCCACGGCGCACCGAGAAGCACAGGCCGTGCGCCTGCCGCGGGCCGTGATACGGATCCTGGCCGAGGATCATCACGCGTGTCTCGCTGTATGGGGTGAGGTGGATTGCGGCGAACACGTCATCGTGTGGCGGGTAGACGGTGTGGTGGGCGCGCTCGTCGCGCACGAAGTCCTGCAACAGCGGCCAGTAGGGCTTCTCGAACTCTCCACGCAGGAGCGGGTTCCAATCCGTTTGCATCGACCCCAGTGTTAGCAGACCCGTTGGGTTCAGCTGCCGGAACCGTCTGAAGCAACGGTGGTCGCCGGGCCCGGGCCATGGCTCATCCCGTCGGGAAAGGTGCCGCCGCCGTGGCTGCCTCCGCCAGGTGCGCTCTCGACGGTCGACTCTGTGGTCGTCGACGATGGAAGGCCGTCACCCGAGTTCTGGTCGGTGATGCTGTGGGTCACCTGGCCGTGATCGAGATTGACCTCGACACGGATCAACCGGTGGCCGTTGCTGAATTCGACGCGGATCCTGTCGCTGCGCGAGGAGGTGATTCGTGCCGTGAAACCGTCGGCAGCGGGGTCACTGACGAGCACCAATGCCGCGTTCTGCACTTTCACCGTCACGTTGCCACCGGCGGTCGTGAATGTCTGCGGACCGCTGTCCGGTGTGGATGGCGAGGCCGAGGTCGATGTCGCCTCGGTCGTCTGCGTCGACGCTGTTGTCGTCGTGGACTTGCCGGTGCCTGACCCGCTGCCGCCACTGGACCCGCTTCCGTTCCCGCTGGACCCGCTTCCGCCGGAGCCCTTGCCCGAGGCTGCATGCGTCGTGGGCGTGTTCGTCGGCTGCGTTTGGCCGTTGCCGATCACGACGGGCGTGGTCGCCTCGGTTGCCGGAGTCGTGGGCGCTGCGGTCGTGGGCGCTGCGGTCGTTGCCGTGTCGGTTGCCGCCGTCGAGGCCGGATCTGTCGTTGCGGTTGTCGACGAGTCGTCGGCAGCGGTCGGAGATGGGTTGATCCCGACCAAGGTCGTGTTGCTGTTGTCCGGCTCTCTGCTGCTCGCGAGCGGGCTCAGTCGATGCGTGTCCCCGTTGTGCGACAGGGCAACGGCGCCGAATCCGAGGACGCAGATGGCGCCCAGGCCGGTCATGACCGTCGCGACCCGTCGGCGCTTGGCGATGCGGACGCGCTGTTGCAGGCGGGTGTAGGCGATGTCGTCGTCGAGGTAGTGACCCCCCAACCGCTGGAGTTGGTCGCGGAGCACGGAATCGTCGTAGCCGCTCATGACGGGCGTTCTTCGATCTGGCCGCGAAGTGTGTTGCGGCCCTGGTGGAGGTGGAACTTGACGGCACCGTCGGAGATGCCCAGCGTTGCGGCGATCTCCTTCACGGGCAAACCGTCGATGTAATAGAGCGCCAGCGACAACCGCTGCTGGCGAGGCAGGCCGGCCAACAGCGCGGCGACGTCGTCGAGCTGAGGTGCCACGGATTCGGGCTGCGGTTCGGCCGCGAGGCGCTCGATCGTGCGCTTCTTGCGCACTTCGCTGCGGTGCTCGTCGCGAAGACGATTGATGGCCACCCGCCGAATCCAGCCGACCGGATCGTCGTAGTGCATGATGCTGCGCCACTTGAGGTGGGCTTTGACAAACGCATGCTGAACGGCGTCAGCGGCGCGCTGCTCGTCGCCGCACGCCACCGTCAGGGCGCGCACGAGACGACCGTGATGGGCACGGAAAAGTGATTCGAGGTCATCGACCACACGGACGTCATCCATAAGCGCAACAAACACCAGCAAGGACACGCTCGAGGGGCGCTGCTGGTTTGGTTGACAGCCAACGTACAGTTCATTGCAATGTCATTGCGACGATTGGCCTCACTTCCGCGGGCGTCACTGGCCACCCTTCCGACACCGTTGGAACTCGGGCCACGGCTTCCCAGCGGCGCTCAGCTGTGGATGAAACGCGATGATCTCACCGGTCTGGGTGTTGGCGGGAACAAGGCCCGCAAGCTCGAGTTCCTGTGCGGGGAGGCGCTCGCGAACGGCGCGGATTGCCTGGTCACGGTCGGTGCGGGTCAGTCGAACCACTGCCGGATGACCGCTGCGGCCGGTGCCCGCCTGGGGCTGGAGACACACCTCGTGCTGTCGGGCGACAAGCCCGACACGCTGATGGGCAACCAGTTGCTGTCGCATCTCTTCGGCGCCCACCTGCACTTCACCGGTGTGCCGCCGGCCCATTGGGGCGAACTGGAGATCGCCCGTGAAGCGCTCACCGACGAACTGGCGGCCGACAACCTCATGCCGCACTCGATACCGATCGGGGGCAGCACTCCGGTCGGCGCACTTGGCTACGTCGTGGGGATGCTGGAGATCATGCAGCAGTGCGAGACGGCAGGAATCGCGCCGGCCAGCATCGTGTTCACGTCGTCGAGCGGCGGCACGCATGCAGGTCTTGTCGCTGGCAAGGCGCTGCTGCGCTCGCTCGGCCGCGACTGCCCCGAGGTCATCGCGATCGGTGTGGCCAAGGGAGTCGTGCTCGGTCTGCCCGACATCGCCCAGTTGGCGACTGACGCGCTCGGCCTGATCGATGGGTCGGGCGTGGTCGCCGACGATGTCGAGATCGATACCAGGTGGCTGGGCGAGGACTACGCGATCCCCACCGCAGCGGCCGATGACGCAATTCGCTGGGCGGCCCGCAAGGGCGGGTGGATCATGGACCGCACGTATTCGGGCAAGGGCTTTGCCGGTCTGCTCGGCAACGACGCTGACGGCCGTTGGACGGCTGACGACAACGTCGTCTTCATCCACACCGGCGGACTGCCTGCACTGTTCGTTCCCGGCGGTGCGCCCGACTGAGCGGTAGCATCTCAGTATGGCGAAGGTGCTGAGTGAAACTGAATTGAGCGGTCGCGGGCGGGTCGAAGCGGAAGTGCTCGCTGCCGTCCAGCGCCGGTTGCTCGATTCGTCGCGCTCGCCGCAGATTCCCGCCGACGAGCAGCGTGTCTGGGAACGACTGGGCGCGGATTTCAGCCAGCCGGTCGCGGCGCGCGCCGACCATCTGATCGAGGTGTCACGGGGCATGTTGCGCCTGGCTGATCGGTCATGTCGCGGCATCCCCGCGGTGGCGCGCGTGCTGCGCGTGCAGACGTCGCGGATCAGTCAGCTCGTCACCGATCGAGCCATCGTGTTCTGGGAAGACACCGACGGCACGCGGATGTTCCCGATGTGGCAGGTCGTCGACGGCAAGCGATTGCGCGGACTCGCTCAGCTCGCGGCCGCGCTGCGGCCGCGCATTCATCCACTCGTCGTCGATCGATGGGTGCATGCGCCGAATGCCGACCTCGCGCTCGACGACAGTCAGCTCAGTCCGATCGAGTGGTTGACGGTCGGCGGTGACATCGACGTCGTCGCCGAGCTCGCAGCGGCTCTGTAGCCGCTGGCCGATATGACCGAACGTCTCGATCCACCCGACGACAGCCGGGTCGCATCGACGCCTGTCCGGCGCCAGGATCTGCTCGTGCTTCGCGCCGGGACACTGGTCGTGCGCCTGCACCCGCTCGGAGGCAGTCACCCGTGCGACTGGAACGAGATGCGTCACTGGGGCCCGACGACCAGTCGCTTCGATCATCATCCTCCACCGATCGGCAACCATCCCGATCACGGCATCGCCTATCTCGCCCATGGCCGAGCCGCGCTGGCGACGGTCATCGCCGAGGTGTTCCAGTCGGCGGGATCCGTGGTCGACATCGATACCGCCGACACTCGCAACTGGCATCTGACCGCCTTCTCCTTGGCTGCCGATCTGTCGCTGCTCGACACCTCACGAGGCTGGGTCACGCGAGCCGGCGGGAACCAGGCGATCAACTCGGGTCCACGAGACGTGTCGCGGCAGTGGGCGCGGGCGATAGATGCCCACACGGCTGTCGACGGCATCGGCTATCCGTCGTCGGTGTTCGGTCCCGGACGTTGCGTCGCGGTGTGGGAACGGGCGACCGTCTTCCCTGCCAGGCCCACCGTGACTCGCCGGTTGGTCGACCTCGGGCCGGCGCTCGACAACGCCGCTCAGCTGCTCGGTGTTCGCGTGATCTAGATTTCGCCGATGCTCACCGACGAACTTCGCCAGCGCCGCTCCGAGATCATCGAGGAGCACTTCCGGTCCGAGGTCGACAAGGATTTCGAGCGCACCGTCGCGACGTTCAACGGCTCCCCGCACTACGAGATCGTGCCCACCGGCGCGGTGTATGACGGCGATGACGAGGTACTTGCATATCACCGTGGTCAGCGCACCTCGTTCCCCGATCAGCGCCACGAGAACGTGCGCCTCCACTTCGCCGACGATTCGGTGATCACCGAGTTCGATCTGCTCGGCACGAACCTCGGCGAGTTCTACGGCATGGCGCCGACCGGCAAGTCGTTCCGTGTGCCGGTGATCGCCGTGTTCTTCTTCGAGGGCGACAAGATCACCAATGAGCGCGTCTACTTCGACGTCGCAAGCCTGTTGGTGCAGATCGGCCGCACCGATCTCCTCGCCCTGGCCGGCACAGGCGGCGGCTGACTCTCCGACCGATGTCAGGGCCGGTCGCGCGTGGCGCGACGGTGCCTGAGATCCGTCGGAGTGGACCACGCCGCTGAACTGCGCCCCGCGCTGCTGACGGCTCGTTCGTGAGGCATCGGGGCTACCCTCGTCTGGCATGGACGTCGTTCTCGCCATCGACATCGGCGGCACCAAGATGGCCGTGGGGTTGATGAAGATGACGGGCGAGATGATCGACCTCGAACAGGAGCCCGTCGATCACAAGCTCGATGCCGAGGGAGTTTTCGGTCAGCTGCGTCGATTGGTCGAATCACAGATCGACCGCGCCGTCGAGCACCACGAAGTGCGTCCGGTGGTGATCGGCGTCGGTTGCGCCGGTCCCGTCACGGTGAACTGCGAGACGGTGTCGCCACTCAACATCCGGGTCTGGCGCAACTTCCCACTGCGCGACCGGCTGCAGACCACGTTCAAGCTGCCGACGTTCGGCGACCTCGATGCGAAGGCTCTGGCATTGGCCGAGGGTTGGGTCGGGGCGGCGATGGGCCGCAACAACTTCATGGCGATGGTGGTGTCGACGGGCGTGGGCGGTGGCATCGTGCTCGACGGCCAACTCCTCGACGGGGCGACCGGCAACGCGGGCCACATCGGCCACCTCATCGTCGAGCCGAACGGGCGCCGCTGCCCGTGCGGTGCCCGCGGCTGTCTCGAAGCCGAGGCGTCAGGGCCGGCGATCGAGGCGATCACCGGCCGTCCGCCCACCGAACCGACGTACGACATCATGGTCCGCACCGGGCGACTGGTGGGCCGGGCCGTTGCATCGGTCTGCAACGCGCTCGATCTCGATCTCGTCGTGGTGGGTGGCTCGGTCGCACTCGGGTTCGGTGCCACCTTCTTCAATGCTGCGCAGGACAGCCTCAACGAGCACTGCCGGCTCAGCTTCGTGCGCGGCGTCCGCATCACGCCGGCCAGGCTCGGCGATCGTGGGCCGCTGATCGGTGCCGGCGCGATCGGCCTGCGCGGCCTGCACCGCAGATCGCGGGCTCGTGCCGTTCGTACGTCGTAGGCTGCACGCCGAATCGACGGAGGATGACCGGTGACAAAAATTCGTGAGACAGGGAACTCGTCGCAGATCGAGGACCGACGGGGAAGTGGCGGCGGTTCGTCGGGCGGCGGACTGGGCGGACTCGGCAACATCCTGGGGGGTCGTGGCGGCGGAGGCATACCGTTGCCGGGCAAACTCGGTGGGGGCGCGGTGGGGATCATCATCGCTCTGGCCGTGCTGTTGCTACCGAAACTGCTCGGTGGCGTGAGCACGTCCTCCGGCGTGAACCCATCGCAGATCGCAACCAGTGCCAACGGCGGCAACGACAGCTCGGCCGCCGCCAGTGACGGTGTGTGCAACGCCGAGCTGGAGAGCATCATCTGCGGCGCGACCGAAGACGTGCAGGCGTTCTGGGGTCGCGAGTTCGCCGCCCGCGGTGAGACCTACGAGATCACGAAGACCGTCTTCTTCAGCGGTTCGACGCAGACGGGCTGTGGCGAAGCATCGTCGTCGACCGGACCGTTCTATTGCCCGAACGACCACCTCGCGTACTTCGACCTCGACTTCTTGCAGCAGCTGCAGGATCAGTTCGGCGCGCAGGGTGACCTCGCCGACGCCTACATCGTTGCCCACGAATACGGCCACCACATCCAGAACCTGCTCGGCATCAACGCCAAGGTGCAGCAGGCCGAGCAGAACGATTCGGGCAACGCCAACAAGTATTCCGTCGCGCTCGAGCTGCAGGCCGATTGCTTTGCCGGCGTGTGGGCCAATGATGCACGCGCTCGCAACCAGTTCGAGAGCGACAGTGAGATCGACGAAGCCCTCAATGCCGCGGCTGCCGTCGGCGACGACAGGATCCAGCAGAAGACGCAGGGACGAGTCGATCCCGAGACCTTCACCCATGGCACATCCGAACAGCGGGTGTCGTGGTTCAAGAAGGGTTACACGACGGGTGACCGCAACCAGTGCAACACGTTCGCCGAGATCACCGGCGACAGCAACATCACCGGCGGGTGAGCGCGGGTGAGCACGATCAGTCGTCGAGCCAGTCGATCTCGTCGACGGCGGTCGTGATCAGCGGCCGCTGAACATCGACGGAGTCGCCGACCATCGGCACGGCAGCGTCGGCCGGCACGAACAGCATCGTGGTGTGCATGTGGGGCGGCTCGAGCATCGCCACGCGGCGACGGTTGTGGTGGAACGGGCTGCGGCCGTCGTCGAGGGCTCGTACGCCATGGGCTGAACCCGCACCGACGAGTACGACGTGCCCAGCACCCGGCACCGGTGTGGCGCGGTACCCAGCGACGTCGCCGGCGTCGACGGGATGAGTGTCGAGAACGTCGGCGGTCAACTGCAGCGCGTGCTTGTCGCCGTGCCATAACGCGGTTCCACTGCGGATCTGAAACGAATGGGTGTGGTGAGCACCGCGCAACCCGGCGTACGTCGACGGATCGAGGTGGCTGACCGACAGCGGAAGGGCGTGGTCGAGCAACGCGAGCCATGGTTTGATCTCCGCGACGTGGTCGTTCTGTGTGCCGGCGAGCGGGAGGTGAAGGGTGTACGAAACCGGCGTGAATCCAGCGGCACGAATCGCGGCGATGAGCGGATCGAGATCCGTTGCCGCGACGCCGTAGCGGCGCATGCTCGACTGCAGCTTCACGGTCACCCGACCTTGCCAGCTGTGGCGAGCGAGCGCGTCGATGTGCGAGATGCTGCCCACGGTGAGGATCGTGTCGGCGCCCAGTCCGAGCGGCAGTGGGCCGAGGTGCGGCGTCAAGACGATGGCGGTTCGATCATCGGGCACATCCGCGGCCTCGAACACCGTGCCGACCGCGATCTGCGCGGCCAGGCCGGCGGCGACGGGCATCAGCGTCTGCCGACCGAACCCGTACCCGTTGCCTTTGACGACGGGAACCAACCCCGGCAGCGACGCCGCGATCGTCTGCACGTGTGCCTGCCAGTTGCGGCGGTGAACAGCGAGACGAAGAGCCATCGCCGAAACGGTAGTTGGGCGGACGTCATGTACCACCTATGCCGCATTCAGCGTGCGTCCGCTGGGCGTAGCGTTCCAGCTCCCGTCCAGATCGTGAACGGCGCCGAACGCCGGCTCCGTGCTCGGTTGTCCGGGTGATCCGGACCCTCGGCGGGGCGTGATTCGCGCGCGTCAAGTGCCGTCGATCTCGTCGATGGCGCGTTGCAGCATCGTCTCGATGTCGAAGCGTTCGCGTTTGGCCGGCGGGTGCCGCCGTTGTGAGTCGAGCAGTCCGATGATCACGGCGGTGTCTGCCCACCGGTTGAAGGTTCGGCCGGTGTGGCGTTCCCACTCGCGTGTGAACACTTCGGTTGCGTCCGACCGGTCGAACAGGAGGTTGTAGCGGCAGTGCGCGACATCGATGGATCGCGGTCCGATACTGGCGGACTCCCAGTCGACCAGACCGGTCACCGTCTTTCGATGCCACAGCACGTTCCCTGGGTAGAAGTCGCGGTGAATGAACGTCCTGTCGTCGTCGAGGGTCGGGCCATGAAAGATTTCGATCGCCCGTTCCCACACTTCGGGCTTCGTCACCCATTTCGGCAACGCGTACGACTCCTGCCGATACACCGCGAGCGGTCCCACCATGCTCGCCGTGTCGGCGTCGATGTCGTGGACGCCGTCGAGGACCTCGACTAGTTGATGCATCCACCGCATGCCGGCCGACCAATCCGGTCGGCCGTCGAGTTCGGTCATCAACACCGCGGGTGTGCCAGCCAGTTCCCCGGTCGGGTCGACGCCGATCAGTAGAGGGGTCGGCGTCGCGATCCGTTCGACGAGTTCCAACACGGTCGCTTCGTGGGCGGCGACGTCGGGGTGTTCGGCGACTTGTTCGGGGCGGACGTAGCGACGCAGAACGAGTCGCGCGGTATGTCCGTTCTCGAACGTGACCGTGACTCGATGCATCGCCAGAGACGAACCGCCGGGCATCCGTTCTGCGACTTCGACTGATCTCGCGCCTGCGACCTTGACAACCCACTCGAGGGCCTCGGCGGGTGGGGCCACACGCTGCAGGGCTCGCGTAGTTTCACCGTCATCGCTGCCGTGAGCACCTGGCACCATCACCACAGTTTCGCTCAACAACGGCCGCTGGCAGCGCGTTGCCGCCGATCACCGGAATAACCCGACACGATCACCGGAATAACCGCGGCTCCATTGATCACGACGTGCCGCCTCGCACTTCGGAGCTCACGTTCTGCTCGGTTCGCGTATTTCCGCGATGGGACAGATCGGCAGTTCGGGGTACGTCAGCCAAAGCAAGGGAAGGGCTCGATCGGGTACTGACCGAGCGCGTTGGGATACACCGGCGCGCTGTAGAGCGGGCCTGCGTTCGTGCTCTGCACGACTGCGCATTGCACGCTCAGGTTCTGTGGGTCGCTTGAATCGAGCCGGGATTCGATCCATCGAGTTGGCTGCCAATCGCTGATGGCCACGGAGCGAACCGCTGTGCGAACTTCGTCCAGGTAGGTGGCGAATGGCTCTGTGTTGGTGTCGTAGATCTCCCAGTGTCGGGTGCCGCTCTTCAGCAGGATGGGGAAGCCGTCGGATGGCCCCTGACCGATGGTGGCGTCTGGGGGAAGCGCCAGCGCGTCTCGCAAAAGCTGCTGTACGACGCCCTCGCTCATTTGGCCATGGCGGTGGCTGAAGCTGGCGACGCCGTCCGTATCGTGATCGAGTTTGTTTGAGTAGACCGCGCCGTCACCGAACACGATGAGTTCTGGACCGGTGGTGAAGAGGTCGGGCACGGTTGCGATGTGGTAGTCGCCGACTTGGATGACGACGTCGAGCGGACCGTGCCGATGATAGACCGGTGCCGGTTCGGCGGTCGTCGAAGTTGCGGACGAGATGGGCGAGGTGTTGGTCATCACCGCGCTCGGTTGCGACGCCGACGAAGCGCCCGTCGATGAAGCTGACGGTGCTGAACACGCCACCAGGAAGATCGCGAGCAGCGCTGGGCGAATCATCACATCTCATTCGACGTCAACCGGACGTCGTCCAGTTCCCGAGCCGCCCCGAATGCCCGGTAGCGATCAGTACGTCAACAGCGCCCAGCGGCTGCTCAGCGTCTGGGCTGACAGCAGGCACGTGTTTGTGGTGTCAGCTGAGTCGGGTGTCGAGCACGCGTTGAGGTGGGTTGATGTGGGCGCCGGCCAGGTTTCCGACGAGGTCAACGACGAGGTCAGTGGTGTGTTGAGCGTGGACACAGACGTGACCCGTGTGGTCGGTATGGGCGATGGCGGTGCCCGAAGCGATGGCGTGTCCGGTGTTGTTGAGGCTGGATGTTCCTTGAAACCCGACGCCACAGTCGTAGACGGCGGTGTACCCGCTGCCGGTGGTGTAGTGGTCCGTGGTCATTTGCAGTACTACATCGGCGTCAGGGAGCCCGGTGTCCACGACGAAGTCCACGCCGGCACTGAAGCGCCCCGGGTCTGGTGGAGGCTCCAACCTTTGAGAAGGATGGAGTCATGCCAAGCAATGGGAAGTACCCGGACGAGCTTCGTGAGCGTGCAGTGCGGATGGTCCTCGATCATCAGCACGAGTACGGGTCGCAGT
>JBBRPP010000046.1:0-42166 GCA_038227995.1 Acidimicrobiales bacterium | reverse complement strand
TCGCGCTCGCACAACGACAACGGCAAGCCTGGCATCCTGGTATCTCCAACGGTCGGTGGTGGTCAACAGCACCGGCCATCCTGACCCTCACGGATCAGTCAAACCGGGACCGTGCACCGACCGTTGGAACTGGCCGTCGCGCGTGTGATCGAGCAACGGATCGGCCCGTTCCGACCGCCGCCGATGACCGCCTGATCACGTACGCTTCGGCCATGCGCGCAGCCGTGATGAACGATTGGCAACTTCGTGTCGACGAGATCCCCGAGCCCGTCCCGGGGTCGGGCCAGGTGCTCACGAAAGTCCTCGCATGCGGCATCTGCGGCAGCGACCTGCACCTGCTCAAGCACGGCCGCGAGCAGCGCGAGATCGGCGCCAAGCTCAACGAGGGGCTGCAACCGGATCCGGTGTCGATGCAGATGTTCGAGCCCGACGCCGACATGGTGATGGGCCACGAGTTCTGCTGCGAGGTCGTCGACGTCGGTCCGGACGTCAGCAACCTCGCGGTCGGCGACGTGATCGTGTCGATGCCGATCGCATTCGATGCCAGTGGTCTGCACGGCATCGGCTTCAGCAATCTCTATCCGGGCGGCTACGCCGAATTGATGGTGCTCAACGAGCTGATGGGCGTGAAGGTTCCCAATGGCCTCGACGTCGACCTGGCCGCGCTCACCGAGCCACTCGCGGTCGGTGTCCATGCCGTCGCCAAATCGAAGATCACCAGTGGTGAATCGGCCATCGTGATGGGTCTCGGCCCTGTCGGCCTGGCGTGCATCGCTGAACTGAAGATGCGTGGCATCGGGCCCGTGATCGCGGCGGATTTCTCCCCCAAGCGCCGCGCCCTCGCCGTCGGCCTCGGCGCCGACGTGGTCGTCGACCCCAGGGAGACGACCGCGATCGAAGCATGGCGCAAGGTCGATGGCATGCGGCCGCTCGTGATCTTCGAGGCCGTCGGCATCCCCGGAATGATCAACGAGGCGATGCGCGTGGCTCCGCGCAACGCTCGAATCCTCATCGTCGGCGCATGCATGCAACAGGACAACATCTATCCGATGCTCGGCATCGGCCGCGAGCTCAACCTGCAGTTCGTGCTCGGCTACGAGCCGGCCGAGTTCTCGTATGCGCTGACGGCGATAGCCGATGGTCGCGTCGATCTGGCACCGTGGATCACGGGCCGGGTCACCATCGACGACGTCCCTCAGGCGTTCGCCGACCTGGGCAACCCGGAGGCACACGCCAAGATCCTCGTCAAGCCATGACCGAGCTGACGTTCCCTCGCCAGTACGCGCGCACGCAGCGGCTCACGCTCGGAGAACCGCGCAACCTGACCGTGTCACCCGACGGTCAACGCGTCGTGTTTCTCCGCAGCGCAGCGGGCGACGATCCGGTGAACTGCCTGTGGGTGCTCGATGTCGAGACCGCGACGGAGCGCCTCGTCGCCGATCCACGCGAACTGCTGGCCGATGGTGACGATGCCGAGCTTCCGCCCGAAGAGCGGGCCCGCCGCGAACGTACTCGGGAAGGGGCAGGCGGCATCGTCGCCTATGCCACCGACGCCGCGGTGACGGTCGCCGCGTTCGCGATGGGGGGCCGATTGTTCGTGTCTGGGTTGATCAGTGGCGCGGCCCGCGAACTCGCGGTGCAGGGACCCGTCTTCGATCCCCGTCCCGATCCACTCGCCCAGCGCGTTGCGTATGTCGCCGGTTCTTCGCTCCGCATCGGCGAGCTGGATGGCAGCAGCTGGGAACTCATCGCCGAACCCGATCCCACCGACACCATCACGTGGGGCAGCGCCGAATTCATCGCGGCCGAGGAGATGGGGCGCCAGCGCGGATTCTGGTGGTCGCCCGACGGAACCACGATCGCGGTCGAGCGAGTGGACACCTCGCCGATCTCGACATGGCACATCGCCGATCCGGCCCATCCCGAGGCTTCTCCGAGAGAGCATCGCTATCCGGCGGCCGGCACCGACAATGCCGGCGTCGAGCTGCACGTCCTGTCGCTGGACGGCTCTTCGGTCCAGGTGCAGTGGGACAGCGATTCGTACCCCTACCTCGCCAACGTCGTCTGGCCGAAGCCGAACCAACTGCTGCTGTCGGTCGAGTCTCGCGATCAGACATCGCTCATCGTGCTGTCGGCCGATCCCGTCACGGGCGAGACCACGGTGCTGTTCGACGATCACGACGATCAGTGGATCGATCTCGTGCCCGGCACACCGAACCTGCTTGGTGACGGCCGCTTGGTGATGGCCGCTGATCGTGCCGGTGCTCGGCGGCTGTTGATCGGGGACGACATCGTCTCGCCCAGCGATCTGCAGGTTCGCGCCGTCGTCGACGTCACTGGTTCAACCGTCACCTTCCTGGCCAATCCACTCGACGACCCAACCGTCCAACACGTGTGGACATGCTCGATGGCCGACGGCGACGTCGCCTGGACCCAGCTGACCGAGGGCCAACCCGGCATGCACACGGCCGCGGTCGGTGGATCGACCACAGCGATCCGATCATCCACACTCGACGCCCACGGCGCGCGCACGACGGTGGGCGACACCGTGATCGCATCGAACGCGCAGAAGCCTCTCGTCGAGCCGAACGTCACGCTGCACCGAGTCGGCGACGACAACCTGTCGGTGGCGGTCCTGCTCCCCCGCCAACGCGGCACGGATCCGCTCCCGGTGTTGCTCGACCCGTACGGCGGGCCTCACGCCCTGCGCGTCGTCAGCGCCCGCAGCGCGTATCTGTCCTCGCAGTGGTTCGCGGACCAGGGCTTCGCCGTCATCGTCATCGATGGTCGAGGCACACCCGGCCGCGGCACCGAGTGGGAGCGCGGTGTGTACCACGACCTCGCCGGGCCGGTCATCGAGGACCAGGTTCGGGCCCTGGAAGCGATCACCACCACGCTCGCCGCCGAAGGCATCACGCTCGACCGCGATCGCGTCGGCATCCGCGGGTGGAGCTTCGGCGGCTACCTCGCGGCGCTCGCCGTCCTCACCCGACCCGACGTGTTCCACGCGGGCGTTGCCGGTGCTCCGGTGACCGAGTGGCGGTTGTACGACACGCACTACACCGAGCGGTACCTCGGCGATCCGTTCACCGATCCAGAGCCGTACGACCGTTCTTCGTTGATCCCGCTCGCCGACCAACTCACGCGACCGCTGTTGCTCATCCACGGTCTCGCCGACGACAACGTCGTCGCCGCGCACACGTTGCAGATGTCCAGCGCGCTGCTGACAGCGGGCAAGCCGCACGAGGTCCTTCCGCTGTCAGGCGTCACCCACATGACGCCGCAGGAGGTCGTGGCCGAGAACCTCCTGTTGCACCAACTCGACTTCCTGCGCCGCGCGTTGCACATCACCGCGTAGCTGCCAGCTACGTTGGGGCAGGTGAACGCCCGCCTCCAAGACCTCTACGCGAACGTCTCCGTGCATGCCACCGAGGACCGCGAGCACCAAGCCGCCGTCGAACTGCTGCTCCTCGTGATGATCGTCGACCATCACATCGCGCCGGAAGAGGTCGAGGAGATCCGCTCGATCAGCGAGGACTCGGGCTGGGAGAGCAACACGTTCTCATTCGATCAGTACCTCGGGCCGGCCATGGCCAAGGTCCGCCACGCGGTCTCCAGCGACACGATCGACGAGTTCCTCGACTCGATCGACGCCCGGATCAGCAGCAGCGTGCTGCGTGCTTCGTTGTTCTCCGCCGCCCGTGACGTGGCCGGCGTGGATCACGACATCGATCCTCTCGAAGAGAGCCTGCTCGGTCAGCTCGCTGCGCGCTTCGACTGAGCGAGCTATCCCCGCTGGGCGATGGCGATCCGGTCTCGGCCGGTGAGGTCCTCACGGATCTCGACGGCGTCACCGAAATGCGCCGACAGGATTGCGCCGACGGCATCACCCTGCGTCGCGCCGATCTCCATCACCAACCATCCCCCAGGACGCAACCAATCAACGGCGCCGGAGGCGATGACAGAGATGTCGGCCAAGCCGTCGTCATCAGCGAACAGCGCCGAATGCGGTTCCCAGTCCGTCACGGCCTGATCGACGGAAACGTCGTCGGCCGAGATGTACGGCGGGTTCGCGACCACGAGGTCGACGGCTCCGCGCAGATCGTCGGGCAGCGCGTCGAACCACGAGCCGAGCCCGATTCGAACGCAGGCGCCGGCACGGCCGATGCCGGCCAGGTTCGCTCGCGCCACGTCGAGCGCATCGGCCGACACATCCGTCAACCACACGGTCGCTGATCCGGGCGGCAGTTCGGCGGCCAACGAGAGGCCGATCGCGCCGCTGCCGGTGCCGAGGTCGACGAGTCGCAGTGGCGCGGCTCGTCGCAGTGTGGCGCCTGGATTCGTCAGCGGCCGAACCAGGTTCAGCGCTGCCTCGCACACCCATTCCGTCTCCGGCCGCGGGATGAGCACCCGCCGGTCGATCATCAGGTCGAGCGTGCGAAAGGCCCAGCGGCCGAGCACGTATTGCAGCGGTTCACCCGCCAGGCGGCGGGCGATCATTGCGTCGAGATGCGCGACCATCCGTTCGGTGGCCGGCTGATCCAACTCGGCGATGAACGCCGCCCCGTCGGCGTCGGACGCCGCTTCGCACATCCATCGCGCATGAAGGCGATCATCGAGCGCCGTTGTCGTCTCTGCCCACAACTCGCGCCACGTGATCGTGCCGTCCGGTCGGACCGGATCAACCATCACTCTGGGCGAGCTGGCGCGCCCGCTCGTCGGCGGTGAGGGCATCGACGACCTCGGTCAGGTTGCCGGCGAGCACTTCCTGCAACCGGTAGATCGTGAAGCCGATCCGGTGATCGGTGAGGCGGTTCTCCTTGAAGTTGTACGTGCGGATCTTCTCGCCCCGCCCACCGCTGCCGACCTGTGATCGACGCTCGGCGGACGCCTTTGCGTCCGCTTCCTGCTGCGCCGCCGCCAGCAGTCGGGCGCGCAACACGGTCATCGCGCGGGCGCGGTTCTGCAGTTGGCTTCGCTCGTCCTGCATCGCGACCTGAATGCCGGTTGGCTTGTGCGTGATCCGGACCGCGGAGTCCGTGGTGTTCACTCCCTGACCCCCCGGGCCGCTGGCCCGATAGACGTCGATCTGCAGATCCTTCTCGTCGATGTCGACCTCGACCTCTTCGGCCTCTGCGAGGATCAGCACCGTCGCGGACGATGTATGGATACGGCCCTGGCTCTCGGTGACCGGGACCCGCTGCACACGATGAGTGCCCCCCTCGAACTTCAGCCGGCCCCACGCCGTGTCTCCCTTGACCATGAACGTGATCTGGTTGAGGCCACCGAGATCGCTGGGGTCGGCAGACAGGACCTCGATCGTCCAGCCCTCCTGGGCGGCAAAACCGGAATACATCTCGAACAGGTCGCGTGCGAACAGGTTCGCTTCTTCGCCACCTTCGGCACCGCGGATCTCGACGATCACGGCCTTGCCGTCGTTCGGGTCACGCGGGAGCAACAGCAGGCGAATCTCCTCCGCCAATCGATCGACGTCGGCCTCGGACGCAGCGAGTTCGTCGCGCATCATCTCGCGATCGTCGGGGGTGGCATCGACGAGCAATTCGCGCGCGGCGGCGGCATCTGCCGACGCGGCGCGCTGCGCCCGGATGAGGGTGACGATCGGCGTCAGCTCGTGATAGCGCTTCGACTTCTGGCGCAGGATCGACGAGTCGTTGAGCACGGCCGGGTCCGACAACTCGGCCTCGACAGTGAGGAACTCGTCCTCGACGGCATCCAATCGATCAATCACAGCCCCAGCAGGCTACGGGGTGATGGAGACGATCCGCGGCGGCTGCAGCGCCCTCGCGGCGAGCTCGACGGTGACCGGCGCAGCATCGCGCGGCGGCACGACGAGCACCAGATCGGCTCCCGGGGCGTGACGCTCGCGGGCATCGAGCGCGAACGGAACGAGGTCGAGATCGATGCCGATCGAGTACACCGCAACCATCCTTCTGCCGGATGGGTCGACACCGACTGCCACGCACGGCACCGCATCTTTCAGGTTCGGGCGCGGCACGGGCGGCTCGGCAGGGGCGAGTCGATCAGCCCCGATCGACGACGGATCATTGACCGACAGCCACCGTAGGAACCGTTCGGCCCCCAACCGGTTCAGCGGGTGAGGATCCGCACCGACCCGGCGATGTGTGGCAACGGTGACGGCGACACCGGCCAGCGCTTCGACGGTCGGCTTGGCACCGTGCAGCATCAGGAACGCCTCGCGGTCGTGAGCACCGACGCCGACCTCGAGCCGGACCTCACCTGTCGACGTATCCGTCACGACGCGGCACACTTCGAGGCCACGGACCTCTCCCGCCAGAACACCATGCTCGATGACGACCTCGGCCCCGCCGTCTTCGATCACCGACCGAAACTGCTCATGGCTCGGGTCGATCTCGGCAGGATCGGCATATGGGAGGGGCAGCGCCGGCACGAGCATGCGATCGACCGCGTGCCAGATCGTGATCGGTGATGCGAACAGCGCGGCGCGGCGGGCGAGGACATCGGAGGCAGCTTCGGTGATGACGGCCACCTCGGTCGCGGCGGTCTGGCGGTGAGCCCATGCGAGCGCTCCTCCGAGCCGACGCTCGGGCTGATCGTCGAGCAACACCCACGCGGTGTCGTCGACCACGATCGCCGCGCCGTGACCGAACGGCGCGGGCACGGTCGCTGCGCTGACTTCGATCTCGTGACCGACATGATCACGGACGAGAGCGCGCAGCTTCAGGTTGAGCAACGCCGCCCGGCGTTGAGGATCGACTGGGGCGCCCGGCAGAGATGAAGCCACCGGGCCACGCTATCGGCAGGCGCTCAGTCGGTGAAGTAGCCGACCACGTCCGCGATGAGGTGCACCGTTCCGGCCGAGTTGAACAGCGCGACGGCGCCATCCGCCCCCACCTTGGCGATGACCAGGTTGGCTCGCGTGTCACCGGCGCGGACGTTCAGGTTCGACGCCAGCGGCGCGGTCTCGCCACTGGGAAACGCCGTCACATAACCATTGGACGTCCCCTCGGTCGCAGTCACGTTGAGCACCACTGCGGTCACGCTGTTGGTGGGCACGCCACGGCGTCCGACGACCGGCAGCACCAGTGGAGTCTGCGCGACCGGCTTCGACGCGCCACCGTCGGTACGAGTGTCGAGCAGCCGGGCTGGAGCAATCGCGGTGAGCCGCGCGCCATCGCCGGACTTGAAGTAGCCGAGCACGTCGGCGAGCACTTGCGATGCACCACCGGAGTTGTAGATCGAGACCTTGCCCTTGCCGAGCTTGGCGATGACGAGGTTCGGCACCGTCTGGCCGGGCACGAAGTTGAGGTTCGACGCGGTCGGCATCGTCGTGCCCGTTGGCCACACCGTGATGAAGCCGGTGCCCGTCGGGTCCGTCACCGTCACGTTCATCACCACCGAGTCGGCCTTGGCGTCGACGCCGAGCTGGCCGCCGACCTGGACGTCGATCGACGACGCCGGGCCGATGGGGGCCTGCGGCGCGCCCGTTCCGGTGCGGGTGTCGAGAACACGGGCGGGCGACATCGAGGTGAACCGCGATGCCGATGCCTCCTGGAAGTAACCGACGACATCGACGACACAATCGACGGTGCCGGCGTTGTTGTAGATGTCGACCTGGCCCGAATCGCCGAGCTTGGTGATCACCAGGTTCGGCACGACGTCGTTGCCATTCACGTTGAGCGTCGATGTCTGCGGGCGACCGCCACCGGTCGGCCACACGGTCACGTACGACGCTGAGGTCGCGCCGACCGCGGTCACGTTGAGCACTGCGGCGACGGCGGTGTTCGGCACACCCTGATACCCGGCGACATGGACGGTGATCGAGCCCTGTGGTCCGATCGGTGAGCCACCCGGATCGCGCGTGTCGATCAGACGGGCCGGCACCATGCCGACGAAGTCCGTCGCGACGGACGGCGCGATCGCGTGGATCGGCGCCCCGACGGTGCCCGCGGGCCGGAACAGGTCGATCGTCGGATAGTTGCCGCCGAGCACGGTGCTGGAACCGCCGCCGAGGATGCCGTCGATGACCGTCGAGTACAGCGAGCGGAAGTCGACGTTGAAGTCCATCCGGTCCCACTGGTCGAGGCCGGCCAGCGAAGGCTGCTGGCCGTACAGGCCACCCTTCACGTTGGCACCGATGACGAAGTGGTTGTTGGAGGTGCCGTGATCCGTGCCCAACGAGTCGTTCGACCACGGGGTACGACCGAACTCACTGAACGTCAAGATCGTCACCCGGCTGCGCCACTGCGTGTCCAACGTGCCGAAGAACGCCTGCAGACCTGCATCGAACTCCTCCATCCGAGCCTCGTGGTCGTTCGGTTCGTCGGAGTGCGTGTCGAAGTTGTCGAAGCTCGCATCGATCACCCGCAACCCGATGTTGGCGTTGATCAGTCGCGCGGCCACGGTCATCGGCCGGACGAGCGAGCCGTCGGGGATGTCGCCGGCGAACACGGGAGCGACCATCTGAGCGACGTCGATCTGGGTGTGCTCTGCCTGCGCGAAGGCATCGAACCACGGCCCTCGCCCGGCCGAGGTGGACGACAGACTCTTGACCGCGTTGTAGAGACGCATGTCGTTTGGTTGTGTCCGCCCACCGAAGTCGAAGCCCCAGTCGGGGATCGCGATACCGCGGCGACTCTGGCCGACGAAGCTCAACGGCAGATCGGAACCGATGACCGCAGCCTTGAACAGGTCCTCCGCTCCACCGAGGCCATCGAGCCAACGACCGATCCATCCGGTGAGCAGGTTCTGGGTGGATGCGTTGCCCTGCAACCAGGTTGCCATCGAGTTGAAGTGGCTGAGGTCCGGGTTCGGGTAACCGACGCCCTGCACGATGGCCACTTCCTGCTGATCGTAGAGGCTCTTCAAGAACGTCAGCTTCGGATGCAGACCGACGTTTCCGTCGAGATGCAGTGCCTGATTGCCAGGGATCGCGATGTTGCTGCGGTATTGGTAATAGAGCGGGTTGTTGAACGGGACGACGGTGTTGAGACCGTCGTTGCCGCCGTACATGCCGACGAGGACGAGGATGTTGTCGTTCGGACCGATCGGGCCTGCCGCCCACGCGTCGCGCAGTTGCCCGGGGACCATGTTCGGGAAGACGGTCGAACCGAGACCGCCGAGCACGGCGCCGCCGCCAACTCCCCAGCCCACCATCTGCAGGAACCGCCGTCGGCTGTAGCCGCTGGGATCGTTGTCACTGAACGAGAGCAGCGCGCGAGCGTCCGCCGTCGAGATGTCTGGATCGAGCATGTTCGTCTCCCTCAGGCCTGGTGCATTTCGGGGGCGAGCAAGCCCATGGTGAGCAGGTTGTCGATCTCGGCCCAGCTGACCCACGGCTCAGCTGCCCGCTGTGCCGTCATGTACGTCGTCATCGCGTTCAGCGTCACCGACGACAGCGGAGCCAGTCCGAACAGGTTGACCACGATGTCGATCGCCTGCTGGATCGTCGTCAGTGTCTTGTCGGCCAGGTTGTTGTAGTTGTTCGTCGAGTGCAGTCGATACGCGACGTACTGGGCGAAGTCGGCGCGGGCGCCGATCGTGCTCGAGTTGATCCAGTAGGCATTGTTCTTCCAGCCGGCGACGTTCGGAGGTTGGAACAACGTCTGCCCCATCCCGTCCGTGTACCACTGCGGGTCGAGAACATCGGAACGCATGTTGGACGAGTAGAGCACGGCGACGATCCACTCGACGGGGCTGCGCAGCAGACCCTGAGTCGCGGCCGTGGCGTAGAACTCGGACCGCAGGAACATCGCCTTGAGCAGCGTCTTGATGTTCCAGTCGGCGGCAAACGATGGCACCAGCGCGTCGAGCACCGCCTGCGGTGGCCCGGGGTGGGCGAAGTACTCCCACAGCTTGGTCACGATGAACTTCGACGCGACCAACTTCTTGGTGGGGTTGGTGAGGATCTCGTCGATGATCTGCGGGCCGGTCCAGGCCTGGGTCTTGCCGAAGAACGTCTTGTTGGTCTTGTCGTGTTGATTGTCGTGGTACTCGTAGTGCATGTACGTCGGCATCGACGACTGCCACGGGGTCAAGCCGTAACCGGTCCACGCCCGCGCCGATGCCTCCACATCGCTCTCGGCGTAGTTGCCGACCCCGAGCGTGAACAGTTCCATCAGCTCGCGGGCGAAGTTCTCGTTCGGCGAACCCTTGGTGTTGTCCTGGTTGTCGAGATAGACGAGCATCGCCGGCTCGATCGCCATCGCCTGCGTCAGCGCCTGGAAGTTGCCGACTGCGTTGACCCGGTACAGCTGGTTCTGCTTCACCATCGCGTACGTGCTGTTGACCTTGTCGTTGGAGCTGGTGAAGTGACCATGCCAGAACATGGTCATCTTCTCCTGCAGCGGCCGAGTGGAGTCGAACGCCATCCGGTCAAACCACCACTTGGTGGCGAAGACGTACTGGTCCCACCCTTCGCCGTCGATGTCGCTCTGCAGGTACGACGGAACTGCCGGCGTTGCCGGGAAGTTCAAGATGTCGTCGATCGCGGCGTCCAACGTGCCGCCCTGCAGCGCAGCGATGCGGCTCGGGCGGGCGATGTACTCGGTGCGGCGCAGCAAGTGCGTCAGTTGAGCCAGATCGGCCATGGCAAACGGTCCCCTGTCGGTCAGTCCCGTTTGTTCATCGGTCGACTTGCTGCACGACTCAAGCCGAAAACAGCGAACGCCATCCGATCATTGATCGGATGGCGTTCGTGCAATTCAAGGATCTCTGAAGTTCTCGACCCTGCGTCGCTGGGCGAGCGTCACGCACCCTTGCGAGCGCCGTAGCGCTTGTTGAAGCGCTCGACGCGGCCACCGGAATCGACCAGCTTCTGCTTGCCGGTGAAGTACGGGTGGCATTCGTTGCAGAGTTCAACGCTGAGGTTGCCTGTCTTGGTGCTCTGCGTCGTGAACGTGTTACCGCAGGTGCACTTGACGACCATGTCGGCGTAGTTGGGGTGGATGTCGGTCTGCATGACAGCTCCAATAATGAGAACGGATGAGAAAGTGTATCGGGACAATCGGCCCGAGCGACACAGCCAGGACTAGACAGCCGGTTGCTTGGAGATCTCGGCCAGAAACTCGGCGTTGGTGCGAAATGTCTTGAGCCGATCGACCAAGAGCTCGAGCCCCGGTGCCGCGTTGCCATCAGCAGCGAGGCCGGACAGGACACGGCGCAGTTTCCAGACCATCTGCAACTGGGTGCGATCGAACAGCAGCTCTTCGTGCCGCGTGCTCGATGCGTCGACGTCGATCGCCGGATAGACGCGTCGCTCGGCGAGACGGCGGTCGAGGCGCAGTTCCATGTTGCCGGTGCCCTTGAACTCCTCGAAGATCGCGTCGTCCATCCGGCTGTTGGTCTCGACGAGCGCGGTGGCGAGAATCGTGAGCGAGCCACCCTCTTCGATGTTGCGCGCCGCGCCGAAGAACTTCTTCGGCGGGTACAGGGCGCCGGCATCGATGCCTCCGGACATGATCCGGCCCGTCGGCGGCGCAGCCAGGTTGTAGGCCCGGCTGAGGCGGGTGATGCCGTCGAGGATGATCACGACGTCCTCGCCCTGCTCGACCAGCCGCTTGGCCTTCTCGATGCACAGTTCGGCAACGTGCGTGTGCTCTTCGCTCGGACGGTCGAACGTGCTCGAGATGACTTCGCCCTTGACGGTGCGACGCATGTCGGTGACTTCTTCCGGGCGCTCGTCGATCAACAGGACGATCAACGTCACCTCGGGATGGTTGCGCTCGATGGCGGTCGCGATCGACTTCATGATCGTCGTCTTGCCGGCCTTCGGCGGCGAGACGATGATGCCGCGCTGACCCTTGCCAATCGGGCAGATCAGGTCGATGATCCGCGTCGTCATGTTGGTCGGATCAGAGGTGTCCTCGAGGTTCAGCCGGGTGTCGGGGAACAGCGGGGTCAGGTCCTCGAACCGCGGACGATCGCGCGCCAACTCAGGATCGCGGCCGTTGATCGAGTGAACCTCGAGGAGCGCCGGGTTCTTCTCGTTCCGGCCGGCCGGGCGGCTGAGCCCGGTGACATGATCGCCCTTGCGCAGCCCGAACTGGCGGGTCAGCTTGACGGGAATGTATGCGTCGTCGCGGCTGGGGAGGTAGCCGCTGACGCGCAGGAAGCCGTAGCCCTCGTCGCGGAGATCGAGGTAGCCCGAGACTTCGACCGGGTCGATCGCCGCCAGCTGCTCAGGGGTCGGCTCACGGTCCGGGCGCTCGTAGCGAGCCTGGTTGCCGTTGCCGTTGCCGTTTCCATTGCCGCGCTGGTTCTCGTTGCGGTCGTTGCGCTGGTTCTCGCTGCGGTCGTTGCGCTGGTTCTCGTTGCGGTCATTGCGTGGGTTCTCGTTGCGGTCGTTGCGCTGGTTCTCGTTGCGTTGCGGATCCGGGCGCGGCACATCGGGACGAGGTGTCTCGGCGCGATCGCTGTCCACCACCCCGTCGCCCCGGTTCTTGTTCCGGCGCCGGCGGCGACGACGGTTCCGTCCCTCGCCGTCGCTCTCACCGGCATCGCCTCCTTCAGCGCCCGCATCCTCGTCATCGCCGGCCTCGTCGTCGGCGTCGCCATCGGCTTCGACCTCGGGCGACACCGACCGCGCGCCGGCGGCCGCCTTCGGCTCCGCGGCCGAGGTCGTCTCGAGGCTGACGCCTTGACGGAGAAGCTCTATCTCCCAATCGGCGAGAGGCTCGCCATCTTCACCGAGGATGATCTCGTCGGTCACCGCAACAGGGGCGGGGGCCGCGGCGATTGCGGCCGGTGGGGCTGGTGCGGGGCGAGGCGCCGGCGCAGGCGCGACGTCGGACGAGAAGCCGCCGGTCTGCTCGAGGATCTTCTGGATCAGATCTGCCTTCTTCGCGCGCGATGTGCTCTTCACGCCGAGCGCTGAGGCAATGGCGACCAATTGCTCGCGGTCTTTCGACTCGAGCACCGATTGTTCAAGGGCATCCGCAGCCACGGAGAACCTGCTTTCCAAGAGTGAGGGATTGGCGCCGGGCAGGGGCCATGCGTGGCACCGCGATGATTCGCGTCGCCAGCGAGAATTCACACGGTCACGGTTCCGCCCGCAGAGGTTGCGGGTCGCATCGGAAGGTGCGGCTCGGGGACCGAGCAAGCCGCACCCTATCCACGCCGTCGTGGCGGATGCAACAACAGCAGCGATGACTGCTCGATGGCCGCTCAGTGGACGAAGGCGCCTTCGACGAACGCTTCGACCGCATCGAGCTGATTGGCGACACGGTTGAGACGTTCTTCGCGCTCGAAGATGTCGGCGAGATGCGCCGGCAGCGGGGGGTGGATCCCCGTGGCCCGGTAGACCGCGTCGGGAAACTTTGCCGGGTGCGCGGTCGCCAACGTGACGACCGGTCGTCCCGCCTCGGTGGCGCCGAGCGCGTGTACTGCGGCAGTGCCCGTGGCAGTGTGCGGATCGATCAGCTGGCCGCTGGCCTCGTACACCCGGCGGATCTCCGCAATCGTGTCGTCGTCGCTGCAGCGAGCGGCGCGGAACGACGGCGAGATCCACGCCGCGACCTGGTCGGCCTCGACCTGCAGCGAGCCGGTGTGGCGAAAACGCTGCAGCTGCTCGGCAGTCATCCCGCCGTCGCGACCGTTCATCTCGAACAGCAGTCGCTCGAAGTTCGACGACACCTGGATGTCCATCGACGGGCTGTGGGTCGGCACGACATCGCGGGCCGACATGTCGTTGTGAGTGATGAATCGGGTGAGGATGTCGTTTGCGTTCGACGCGACGATGAAGTCGTTGATCGGCGCGCCCATCTCTCGCGCGATCCAGCCGCTGAGAACGTTGCCGAAGTTGCCCGTCGGGACGCTGAACGTCACGCCGGCCGACGCCGTGGCGCCGAGTGAGCGGCACGCCGTCACGTAGTACACGATCTGGGCCATCACCCGGGCCCAGTTGATGCTGTTGACGGCCGACAACTTCATCCGCTCACGGAACGGTTGATCGTTGAACATCGCCTTGACGAGATCCTGGCAGTCGTCGAATGTGCCGTCGACCGCGAGCGTGCGCACGTTCGGCGAATCGACGGTAGTCATCTGGCGCCGTTGAACGTCACTGGTTCGTCCGTACGGGTACAGGATGACGATGTCGACGTTGGCGCAGTTCTTGACGGCGTCGATCGCGGCGCTGCCCGTGTCGCCACTGGTGGCACCGACGATGGTGACCCGCTCGTTGCGGTCGCTGAGCACATGATCGAACAAGCGGCCGACGAGTTGGAGCGCAACGTCTTTGAACGCCAACGTCGGGCCGTGGAACTGCTCGAGCAACCACTCGTTCGGGCCGATCTGCACGAGTGGCACGACTGCGTCATGACGGAACGTCGCATACGCGTCCCGACAGATCGATGCGAACACGGCGGCATCGATCTCGTCGCCGATGAACGGCGACATGACCGCTGCGGCCACGTCGGCGTAGCTGCGAGTCGCGGACAGGTCGGGCAGCGCCGGCCAGAGCTGCGGCATGTACAGCCCACCGTCGATCGCGAGGCCGGCCAACAAGACGTCGCAGAAGCCGAGTTCGGGCGCGCTCCCACGCGTCGAGACGTAACGCACGATCAGCTGCCGATCACTCGCAGCAGGCTGCCGACGCGCTTGACGACATCGAGATCGCGGAGCTCGCGGATGCAGGCCTGCAACGACGCCTCGACCGCGTCGTGAGTGATGAACACCAGACGCGCGTCCTCGTGGAGACCCTCCTGCTCCATCGCCCGGATGCTCACATCGTGGCGAGCGAAGACGCCGGTGACCGCGTGCAGGACGCCCGGCCGATCCGACACGTCGAGGCTGAGGAGGTACTCGGAACTGGTGTGGTCGATCGGCCGGATGGTGGCCCGCCCGAACGAACCCAGCGACCCATGCGTTCCCTGGCGGAGGTTGACCGCTGCATCGATGACATCACCGAGCACCGCACTTGCTGTCGGCAACCCACCAGCGCCACGACCGTAGAACATCAGCGAACCGACCGCCTCGCCCTCGACGAACACTGCGTTGAAGCTGCCCCGAACGCTGGCCAGCGGATGCTCCTTCGGCACCATTGCGGGATGCACCCGTACGGCGACCTCGCCAGTTGCTCGATCCTGTTCACAGATCGCCAGCAGCTTGACGACATAGCCCAACCGAGTGGCCATCGCGATGTCCGCGGCGGTCACCCCGCTGATGCCCTCGTGATAAACATCGCCGGCGACGACCTTGACCCCGAACGAAATCGTGGCGATGATCGCCGCCTTGGCGCCGGCATCGAATCCCTCGACATCCGCCGTTGGGTCGCGCTCGGCGAACCCGAGGCGCTGCGCCTCTGACAACGCTGCTCCGTAGTCGGCACCTTCCTCGGTCATCTTGGTGAGGATGAAGTTGGTCGTGCCGTTGACGATGCCCAACACCCGACGGATCGGCTCACCGCGCAGGCTCTCGCGCAGGGCTCGAATCAACGGGATACCACCGGCGACGGCCGCTTCGAACAGGAGGTCGACTCCGGCAGCGTCAGCGGCTGCGTACAGCTCGGTGCCGACGTTGGCGAGGAGCTCCTTGTTCGCGGTCACGACCGGCTTGCCCTTGCCCAGAGCTGTCGAGATCAGCTCGCGCGCCGGTTCGATACCACCAATGACCTCGACGACGAGGTCGACCTCGGCGTCGTCGACGACGACATGGGCATCGCGGACGAGAACACCGGGCGCCAGGTCGACCTCGCGCTCGCGCGACATGTTGCGGACGGCGACTCGGGTGACCTCGAGCCGCACGCCGGTTCGCGTCTCGATGCTGTCAGCCTGCTGGGCGACGAGCTGCACGAAGGCGGCGCCGACGTTGCCACACCCGAGTACACCGATTCGAACACGATTGCCATGGAGAGCCACCGCAGCAGGCTACGCGGGACGATGTGTCGGTCGAAACCATTTGCCCCCAGCCGCGATGAAAACGGCGAAAGGGCCCGCCATGGTTGGCGGGCCCTTTCGACTCGTTCGGGCGTTGCGTTGGATCAGTTGATGGTCGGGCGACGGCGACGGGCGAACATCGCCAATCCACCGAGCGACAGCAGGACGAAGCCGATCGTCAACATGTTGCTGATTCGGCTGGCGCCCGTCACCGGCAGGGACGCAATGGCGGGAACCGTCATGTCCGGGGTGGTCACGGGTGTCGTCGTCGGAACTGGGGACTCGCTGTCCGTACCGGACACGACTGTGGTTCCGACCTTCGCCGACAGATTGCAGACCGTCCCTGCAACGACCGGGATGCAGCTGACCGGGTTGGCCTGAACTGCGCTACGAAGCCGGGTGATCTCGTCGGTGCGGCTGCTGCTCGGAGGCGTGGGGTTGCCGGCGTAGGTGCCGAGAACTTTGGCCTGGTTCAGGAACTGGGCATCGATCGCCACACTCGCATCGACCGTCGTCACGAGCGTGATGGTGGCCGTCTTCGCACCGGGTGCGAGGGGGTCGTTCATGACACACTCGACCAGCTGCGGCTTGTCGGCCTTGGCCAGCGTGCAGTCACCCTTCCCGCCGGCAACGAGTGCCGAGACGAGCGAGACTTCGGGCGGCAGCGAGTCGGCGACGATCACGGGATCGAGGGTCAAGCCACCGGTGTTCGTTGCGACGAGCGTGTACTGCAGCTGGTCGCCACCCTTGACCTTGGTTGCCGACACCTGCTTGTCGAGGGCAACGGACGCGTATCCGTTGGTGATCGCGACGCTGACGGCCTGGCCGAGGTTGCCGTTCAGCGTGAAGCTGCTGGGCGTGACCGTGTGGATCTGGGCTGTGCCCGCGTTGGTCTCGTCGACCTTGTACGTGATCCCAGCAGGATCGAACGTCGAGGGCAACGTGAACGTCTTGGTCACTCCGGCGAGAAGATCGAAGGTGAGCGCCGGGACGTAGCTCGCCCCGACGAGCCGGGACACCGTGACGGTGTACGTCTCGCCGGTGGCCGGCTGACCGATCAGGCTCTTGGTGAAGTTCACCGTCGTTCCGCAGGCATTGCCCGCGGCATCAGCGCTGACGACCGGGTTGCCCGTCGACGAGACGTCGATGTGCTTGTTGGCCGTCTTGACGTTCACACTGCTGTTGGCTGGAATCGTCACGGCGCCGTCGGCCCACGTGATTGCGAGCGGCAGGCTGTCGTTGTTGCTGATCTTGAACCAGTACGACACTGCGGTGCCGCTGACATCGAGCTCGTTGCAGACGATTGTCGCCGTCAACTTGCTGTCGCATGCGACGTCGAGCGTGACGACGGTCGCCGCTGCGCTGCCGATCTTGATCGTCTTGCTGAACGTTCCGTCGGCCTGGCCGGGGAACGTGACGGTCTTGGTCGGCACCTGGGCCGACAACGTGTACGTGACACCGTCGAGCACGACATCGATCGGCAGGTCCCCTCCGGTGTAGGCCAACGTCACGGTGACATCACCGTTGTGGTTGACACACGCGACACTCGGGGTGGCCGTTGCCGAGCCGGCCGTGCAGGCGATCGTGGTGGTGACAGTGCTCATCCCGGGAGCAGTCACCGTCACCGTTCCATTGCCGAGATTGGGAATCGAGTAGTTCTGCGAGGTACCCGACGGAACCGTGAACGTCTGGGCCGCCGCTGGAGCCGGCAGCGTCACCGTGAAGGTGACCGAACCGGTGCCGGGGCCAACGGTCAAGGTGCCTGCCACCGTGCCGGTGCCATTCGCACAGACCGCAGTGGCCGTTGCGGATGGGGTGCCCGGGATGCATGTCTGCGGCCGGCTGACCTGCACCGACGTGCTGATGGCTGCGGTTGCCCCGTCACCCCACGGCGCGAGGACGTTGACACTGACCCAGATCGAATCGGGGTTCCCCGCCGGCCAGGGGAACGTTCCGGAGATGGTCGGAACGGTCGGAAGATTGCCGAAAGCACCGTTTTGAACGATGAGATCCGTCCAGGTGCCGGAGCTGTCGAAGAACGAGTCGGTGATCTGGATGGCGGCGTTCGAGCCCGGGAGCCCCGCCGACCATGAGGTCACCGTGTACGACACCGTGCCGGCGCAGTCCGCGCTGGCCACCAGCGAAGCCTCGTGCGCCGAGGCCGCTCCGGCGCCGATGGCCAGGGTGATCAGGGTTGAGAGCAGTCCGGCGACGAGCATCAAGCCCCGGCGCCTCACTCGTGGTTCTGCAGATGCGTCCGACATGTCCGACCCTTTCGATCCTCACACGCTCGAGTCGAGCGTGTCGTTGATTCGGGGTCGGTTTCGCCCTTGCTCCCCAACGGACAAGGCGACCAATGACAGGCACCCGTTGGATCAGTACATCCCTCGGCGTGCGATGGTACGTACGCCGCACGGTGAGTGCAACGACCGTCGACGCTTCTGAACGGAAAATGGGTCGAACGACCTAACCGGTCATGGGGTCAGCGCAGGGCGGCGATGATCTCGTCGAAATGGGTTCGATCGAGGATCGATCCCTCGCGTCGGACCTGGCTGGGGTCGACTTCGAGCACTCGGTCGAGCTTGGCGTAGCTCGGTCGCCCCTCTCGATCCCAAGGTCCCGTTCCGACCGCGACCTGACGTTCGTTGTCGTGGTGCTTCGACGTCAGCGGCACGCCGATGAGGGTGTTGCCGCGGCGACCGACGATGACAACCGGGCGATCCTTGCCCTGCGTCGGATCCTCTTCCCACGGCACCCACGTCCAGACGACTTCGCCCGGATCCGCGTTGCCGTCGAGCACCGGGTTGTACTCGATCTGTGCACCGGCCAACGACGAATCACTCGTGGGCGCTCGGTGCACCGCTGAGGCTGACGGCGCCGATCCGGGCGTTGTCGACCGTGTCGCTGGTGTCGGTGGTGTCGGTGGTGTCGACCCTGCACCACGCTTGCCGCGCAGTCCACTGAGGAGCTTTCCGATTGCATCGCCGATTCCCGCCATGGCGGGGGAGGTTAACCGGCGCGTGCGGCTGGCGTCAGCCGATGTCGCACGCCAACAGGTCGTCGTAGGTTTCGCGCCGGACGACGAGTCGCGAGTTGCCGTCGGCGACGAAGACCACCGGCGGGCGAGTGACCTTGTTGTAGTTGCTGCCCATGCTGTGCCCGTATGCACCGGTGACCGGTGTCGCCAGGACGTCGCCGACGCGCACGTCGGCGGGCAGCGCGGCGTCGAAGATCAAGACGTCACCGCTCTCGCAGTGCTTGCCGACGAGACGCGCCGACTCGCTGCGTTCGGCTGCCGCAGCACGCGGCAGGAAGGCTTCGTATCCGCTGCCGTACAACACGGGTCGCGGATTGTCGCTCATGCCGCCGTCGACGGCGACGTAGGTCCGGATACCGGGGATGTGCTTGACCGTGCCGACGGTGTACAGGGTGACGGCCGCGGCGGCCACGATGGATCGGCCCGGCTCGACGCTGACACGTGAGCGAACGCCCATCGCGGCGCATGCATCGAGCAGCACGCTGCCCCATTGCGTGATCGTCGGTGCTTCCTCGCCGACGGTGTAAGCCACACCCAGACCGCCACCGAGGACGAGTTCGGGAAGGTCCAATGGCACGGCGAAGTTCGCCATCACCTCAGCCGCCTTGCCGAAGTTGGACGCGGCAAAGACGTTCGACCCGATGTGGCAGTGCACGCCGACGAGCTGCATCGACGCCGAGCGGCGGGCGCGATCGACGGCCAGTGCTGCGTCACCGTTGCCCAGGTTGAATCCGAACTTGCTGTCGTCCTGTCCGGTCGCGATGAACTCGTGCGTGTGCGCGTGCACACCGGGCGTGATCCGCAGCAGCACGTTGGGCACGGGCAACCCTTCGGTGTGCAACGCATCGATGCGGTCCATCTCGTCGAAGCTGTCGACGACGATGTGGCGGACCCCGGCGGCGATCCCCATCCGAAGCTCGCCGACGCTCTTGTTGTTGCCGTGCAACGTGCACGCGGCAGCGGGCACGCCGGCCGACAACGCGACGTGCAATTCGCCACCGGTGGCGACGTCGAGCAGGAGGCCTTCTTCGTACGCGAGTTTGGCCATCGCCCGACACAGGAACGCCTTCGTCGCGTAGACGACGTTCTGGTAGCCGAACGCGGCAACGGCTTCACGACAGCGATTGCGGAGGTGGGTCTCGTCGTACACGAAGGTCGGCGTGCCATAGGTCGCGGCGATCTCGGTGAGCGAGCAGCCGCCGATCGACAGCGAACCGTCGTCGCTGATCGTCGCCGTGTCCGGCAACAGCCCGAGGGGGATCTCGCTTCCCATCGCTACATGCGCTCCGGCGCGATGATGCCCAACAGGTCGAGGCCTGTGGCGATCACACGCGCGGTGACGTCGCACAGCGCGAGACGGCTGTGCTTCGTTGCTTCGTCGGGCGCCTTGAGGACGGGGCAATGCTCGAAGAACGCGGTGAAGTCCTGCGCCAGCTCGAACAGGTAGGTGCAGAGCCGGTGAGGGCTGTAGCGGTCAGCGGTGTCCCAGACGGCGGTGTCGAACTTGAGCAGGCGCAGAGCGAGCTGACGTTCCTGCGGCGTGCCGAGAACGATCTCGAACGAGCCAGTGCGCACCAGCGACCGATCGATCTCGGCCCGGCGGAAGATGCTGCAGATGCGAACGTGCGCGTACTGCAGATACGGCGCGGTGTTGCCGTCGAACGCCAGCATGCGGTCCCAGTCGAACACGTAGTCCTTGATCCGGTCGGTCGACAGATCCGCGTACTTGACGGCGCCGATGCCGATCGCGTGGCTGACCGCGGCCCGCTCGGCATCGTCCATCGTCGGGTTCTTCTCGGCCACCGCGACCGATGCCCGCTCGACGGCCTCGACGAGGAGGTCGTAGAACTTCATCGGCTCGCCACTGCGGCTCTTCAGCATCTTGCGATCGGCGCCCAACACGTTGCCGAACGAGACGTGGACCGCCTCGGCAGGCGGCTTCAGCCAGCCGGCCATCTCGGCGACCTTGAACACCATCGACAGGTGCTGTGCCTGAGGCGCACCGACGACGTAGACCAACAGGTCGGCGTGCACCCGCTCGATGCGGTCGATCACGCACGCCAGATCGCTGGTGCCGTAGTTGAAGCCACCGCCGCGCTTCTGCACGATCAGGGGCAGCGGGTCACCCTCGCGGTTGGTGAAGCCGGGCGGGAAGACGACGTCGGCGCCGTCGCTCTGCTGCAGCAGGCCGGCCGCGTCGAGCCGGCTGATCACCTCGGGCAACAACGCGTTGTAGATGCTCTCGCCGGCGAGGTCGTCGTCGGTCAACAGCACGCCCAACATGTCGTAGACAGCGTTGAAGTGCTTGGTCGACAGGCTGACGAGCAGACCCCACAGGCGCAGCGTTTCGGCGTCACCACTCTGCAGCAGGACAACGCGTTGACGGGCGCGATCCTGGAACGTCTCGTCGCCGTCGAACGCACGGCGAGCTTGCTTGTAGAAGCCGTCGAGATCGCCGAGCGACAGGTCGGCGGCGGCGCTGTCCTCGCCGAGGTCGACGAGGTGCTCGATCAGCATGCCGAACGGGGTGCCCCAGTCACCGATGTGGTTCTCACGGATCACGGTGTGGCCGAGGTATTCGAAGAGGCGAACCAGGCAGTCGCCGATGACCGTGGTGCGCAGATGGCCGACGTGCATCTCCTTGGCGACGTTCGGGGCCGAGTAGTCGACGACGACGCGGCGTACGACATCGGCGACGCGGACGCCGAGGTGTTCGTCGGCGGCGGCCGCGGTGAGCTGAGCCGCGAGGAACTCGTCGGTGAACGTCAGGTTGAGGAAGCCAGGTCCGGCGATCTCGACCGTGCTGCACACGCCCGCGAGCGCTGACTGCGCAGCGCCGAGCACCGCGTCAGCCACCTGACGCGGGTTCTGGCCGAGCTGCTTGGCGATGGCCAACGCGCCATTCGCCTGCGCATCAGCTCGATCGCTGGGACGCACGACAGGATCCGCGCCGACGCCGCCGACGGACGCGAAGGCAGGTGCGAGCAGTGCAGCAACGGTGACGATCGGATCAGCCATGGGACTTCCATTGTGCCTGATCGACCTCGTGAATCGGCTGTCGATTCACGCCGTCGCCCGCTAGCGTGCAGGGCGTTTCCCCGCCCTCGTAGCTCAGGGGATAGAGCATTGGTTTCCGGAACCATGTGCGGGAGTTCGAATCTCTCCGAGGGCGCCCAGCGATTTGTGTGTTGACCAGCGAAGATTCCCTGGTGGGGGGACCGGCGCATTGACCGCCCTCGACCGTGAATGACCGCAGTTTGCCGTTGTGATTGGGAGGAGTGTGGGAGGAGATCCCGCTCCCCCTGGTTCCCACCCAACCGCAAGCGTGCGGTCAGGCCACTGCCGTCATGGCAAGCCAGCCTGCCTGCGGTCATCGTCGACGACGCCGCAGCGACTCAACTCAGGGGCGCAGGTGATTGGACCAGAAACCGGGACAGCAACCGAATCGTCGTGTGCCGACCCGGGGGTGCACCGGGTCGCGAGCGTGGATATGCGCCGCGCGTTCTGCTCGGATCGCGTAACGCGTGGGTAGTGCCGAACGGCAGATATTCCGGTGATCGGGGAGGCTGTTTTGGCCTCTTGCTCGTCGAGCGGGTTCTGTGTTGATCGGGGATCGTTGGAATGGCGGCTCTACGCGTTGAAGGCTGGGTGGGTGTCGCGGGCGGTGTGATCGTATAGATCCACCGGTGGTGCCGGAGGCCTCGACATTCTGTGGATTGCGACATTCACAGACTTGAGGAGGCCTCCGACGTGAGGAACGGTAGTGGCGGCGCGGATGCGTCGGTGTTGTTCGGCATGCCCGGGTTCAGGGTGCGTGCACAGACGATGGATGAGGGCGAGTGGTGGCTCGAGGTCGAGACGACAGCGACCCGGGCGGGGTGTCCGTCGTGCGGGGTGTTCGGTGTCGGCAACGGCCGCCGCCGGGTCCTGATTCGTGATCTCCCGATCGCTGGGGTGCCGGTCGTGCTGGTGTGGGCGAAGCGGACGTGGCGGTGCCGCGAAGCCGAGTGTGAGCGCGGGTCATGGTCCGAGACGTCAACGCAGATCGCTCCACGCGCGTCGTTGACGGAGCGGGCTCGTCGGGAGGTGTGTCGTCGTGTCGGACGCGAGTTGGACACGGTCGCGGAGGTGGCCCGCGAGTTCGGTGTCGGCTGGTTCTGCGCCCATCAAGCAGTGATCGACTACGGCGACCAGTTGATCGCCGCCGACGCGAGTCTCGAGCGTGTGGTCGGGCTCGGTGTCGATGAGCACACGTTCCAGCACGCCAACGCCAGGCGGCGCACGCAGATGGTGACGACGTTCGTCGACATCGACCGCGGCCGGCTCCTCGATGTCGTCCCGGGCCGCTCCGGTGCTGTGGTTCGTCAGTGGGTCCAGGCGCGGCCGTTCTGGTTCCCGGACCAGATCAAGGTCGCCACGATCGACGCGTTTGCCGGCTACGCGGCAGCGATCCGGACCACCCTCCCCGACGCGACGTTGGTCGTCGATCACTTCCACGCGATCCGTCTCGCGTCCGAAGCGGTCAACGATGTCCGTCGCCGCGTGCAACAGGCATCGACCGGGCATCGTGGCCGCACGGGTGATCCGCTCTACGGGATCCGTCGACTGTTGTTGATGACATGGCGCAACCTCAACGACCGCGGTTGGGACAAGCTCCGCGCCGGTCTCGCCGCCGGCGATGTCGATGGTGAGATCGCCGCCGTCTGGCTCGCCCGCGAGTTGCTCTCCGAGGTCTACGCCGCCACCGACCTCGCTCACGCGAAGCGCCGGTTGATCGTGTTCTTCCAGCACGCCGCCAACGCCAACGTCGCCGAGCTCACCCGGCTCGCGAAGACCGTGGATCGTTGGCGCGACGAGATCCTCGCCTACCACCGAACAGGGGGCGCTTCGAACGGACCGACCGAAGCCGTCAACTTGATCATCGAGAAGATCCGCCGCATCGGCCACGGCTACCGCAACTTCACCAACTATCGACGCCGCCTACTCCTCGGCTGCGGCATCCAATGGACTACCGTCCCCACCTACAGAATCAGAGGCCGCCACCCAGCGTCCGCCGCGTAGAGCCGGAATGGCTCTGTCGAAGGTTGTGGCGCGCTCGCTGTCGCGGGCTGAGGTGTTGGATCGGTATGTCGAGTTCGTGGCGGCGAGGTGTCGTCCGAACACGGTGATCGCGACGAGGTCGGATCTGCGGGCGTTCTTCGCAGTGATCGACAAGTCACCGTCGGAGGTGACGACGAAGGACGTGTTCGAGTTCATCGCGGCGCAACGCCGTGGTCGCGGTGATGGCCGTGTGGTTCGGTTGTCCGATGGTGAGGCGGGGTTGGCGGCGCGCACGATCCGGCGCCGGTTGGCGCCCTACGTGGAACCGAGTGCGTCGCAGATCTCTCGGACGGTCAGCCGCCGCCGATCGGAAGCAGCACGCACGAACACGATGACCGCATCGAAAGCGTGCACCCAGAGATCATCTGACCGCCACCACGAGGTGTCCTCAGGCTCCACGCCTGAAGCAATCAGAACTGCGGCCTGAATCGCGTAGCGACGCTTCTGGTGGGCGCTGTTCCCTCGCGCCGGCCACTCGGGCAGATACCGCGACTCCAACTCGTCGAACACCAACGGGTTCGCCGAAGACGCACCACACGCTCTGAACGCCGATGCCGCCAGGTCGAGCAACAGACGAGGTGATGTCGTACTGCCAAAGCCGAACGAGTTCCCGACGATCCGGTACACCACCTCGAGATCGTCATCGCGTCCGAGGCCATCCAGGAGGTCGCGAACTGGATCGCCGGTCGATGGCTCTGAAGACGACGCGATCATTCGTCAAGCGTGTCCGATCGTGCTTCTTCGGTCAAGAGCGGCTTGCCGACCCGCTCCATATCGGGCAATATGCGCTCTTGTCGATGCAGGTTGTGACCACGCCGTTGTCCCTTGCTCGCGACCTCTGGCGGTACGGCGAAGACGATCTCGTGGTGGCCGCTCTGGTGCTGTCTGCGGAGCAAGTTGCCGACATCGGAGCGCGTGCCGGAGCGTTGATGCTTGATCCGGACACAGCGAATGCGATCTGGCCGGGTCTGCCGAGGCAAGGGTTCCTCCTGATCGCCGCGCTGGAGGTTCTCGCCGGTTCGGCTCGACCGGCGAAACGATCAAGGCGAAGGGCAGAAAAGGCGATGCCAGTCAACCTGGTTGCGAGCGAAGCGGCCCGCTGGGCGGACCCGATGCTTGCTGAAGTGACACGCGTCGTCGACGAACGGAACCGGCGACGGATCTGACACCGCACCGATCTGCCGATCTGCCGTGCTATCCCAGCGGGCTGGCAGCTTGGCCCGGTGCGGATTCACCCATGTAGCCCGCCAGCCATGCGGCCTCTGACTCGGTCAAATGTCCGTGCTCGTACATCAGAAATACGACACCCCGCACTTCGCGATTGTGCCAATCGAACGCCTGCGTGAGCGTTCGCACTCCGCTGCACAGATCAGGATGAGCCAAGAGCGGTGCAGCAGCGACGATGCGAATCTCATCGTCGCTTTTCAGCCAGCGCTTTGCGATCTTCAATGCCTCAACCTCGCTCGCGGCACCGGTCTCAAGAACCTTGCCCGAACTCGCCGGATGTGCGAGCTGAACAGTCCACGAACCGTCAGCCGCCGTTGAAGCCGAGATGGTCCAGCCCTGCCCGAGGTCGCCGAGCCACCGTTCGATCTCGATTGGGATCAGCTTGCTCTCCACACGAACATACTTCCACCGATGGCGCGCCAGATCTGCCGCTCGGCACCCTGGACATGACCGCCGGGATCAGGGCATTCTGAGCACCTGGCAGGCTGGAGGGCGTGCTCGGTCGTCACTTGGCTGTGCGTTTCCCCGATCTCGATTGTTGACGGCGGCCCCAGGGCTGAGTCGACGCTTCCATCTCCACCGGCACAGGTTGCGGGTGTGAGCTCTCCACGAAGTCCGGAAGGTCCGAGAACCGTTTGGCCTTCTCGAGAGTCTGTGAAGGTGTGACCCAAATGCCGGCGGACCCGTTACTTCCCCCCGGGGTCGGCATAGGCGAAAGCCACCGCAGAGCCGCTCGCGTCGCCGACCGGGAGACTGCAACCACGTCGATTGGTCTCGAAGAGCCGATCGAGGTCGCGTACCAGCGGCTCTATCCGCGCCTGGTTCGCCTCGCGTTCCTCCTGCTCGACACTAGGGAGCAAGCTGAAGAAGCTGTCCAGGACGCCTTCGCGAAGGCCTATCCGAGGTGGGCGCGTGTGGAGAACGCCGAGGCCTACATGCGGATCGCCGTCGTGAACAACTGCCGTGTCGTGCAGCGACGTCGCGCGATCGTGCGCCGCTTCGTCCCGGTACGACACGAGGACGCTTCGATGAACGCCGATCATGTCGCCGATGTGGTTCGCGCGCTGCCGACGAGGCTTCGCCAGGTCGTCGTCCTGCGTTACTACCTGCAGCTCTCGGACGCCGAGATCGCCGAGACCCTCCACATGCCCGCCGGCACCGTCAAGTCAACACTCCACAGGGCACGTACCCACCTACGCGAGGTACTCACATGAACGACAAACTCGATCAGAAGATCACAGAGGCGCTTCACGAATGGGCCGATCACGCGCCGCTACGTCCCACGTTCAGCGATGTCCGCAGGCGGGTGCGCCGCCGCCGTCAGCGCCACGTAGCGGGAGCAGTCGCGCCGGCGTTGCTCGGCGCGGTGTGGTTGGGCACCCGCTCCACCACGGGCGCTGAGTTGCAATCTGCCACTGCCAGCACAGCCGGCGTCGAGCCGACCAACCTCTCTGTCCCCAGCCAGACCAACCCCTCCGTCCCTAACACCGTGGCCAATCCCGCCGCCACGCTGCCGATGAACACGCAGCTGGTACTCACACCCGACAGCCCGGAGAGCACACCAAGCGATGATGCCGGAGCCACGGTTCCGAACAGTGCTACGACACCAGGGGGTCACCGCGTGCTTGCCTTCGGCGACTCGGTGATGGCGGGAGCAGCCCACGCGCTGTCTGAGTTCGGGTTCGCTGCAGTGGTCGAGGAGAGCCTCCAAGGTGCGGGCATGGTCCAGAACATCTCAACCAACGTCGACTACGAGCGATCGTTCGACACGGTAGTGATCCAGGTCGGCACGAACGGTCCCGTCACGCAGCAACAGCTCGATGACATGGCGGCCTTCCTGACCGATATTCCCCACGTCTTCTTCCTCACCGTCAAGGCACCGAAAGAGTGGATCGCTCCCAACAACGCCCTCATCAGAGCGCTGCCTGAGCGTCACCCAAACGTCGAGGTGATCGACTGGGAGACACTGAGCGCCGAGATCGCGGGGGAACTCAGCCCAGGAGATGGCGGCGTGCACCTTGGCACCGCAGCGGCAATCGACTTCTACACACATATGGTCCTCGATGCCATCGACGCTGAGAACCCGTCCAACGCCGGCGGCGGCTGACCCGCCCCCGCTGCTCGCCGCAGCAACGGTGACGCACCAGCCCATAACCCTCTCCCCTCAAGTGCATATCTGTAGATATTCCGGTGATCGGTCCAGGGAGTCGGAGCGCTTCAGTCGGATTTGTGGGAACGAGGATTCAGCCAGATCGTGAGAGCACCAACGATCGCGACTGAGACCACCGCGAACCAAGCGAAGAACCCGATACCACTCGACCCGGGAAGGCTGCGCACGACCCAACCGGTCAGGAACAGCGCGACGATTCCTGCGGCTGTCGCTGTCCTTCGCCAGCTGACTCCCTTCGACTTCATTGGGCAAGGGTATGTCGCACGTGGGGGGAAGTACAGCGCCATATCTGCCGCTCGGCGCTACGGAGGATCACCCGTGTATCCGCGATTCTGCGTCGAGAGTGAGCCTTGCGTTGGCGTTCCTGACCGGGCAATCTGCGCTGCCGGGAATGCCGTCGTGGTTTGGTTAGTCCTGGAGGGCCAGGGCTGGCACCACGCATGCGGGCGGCGGCGGCTGGGTCGCAGGCGGCTGTACGTCTGGCGTTGCTGTGCCAGTCCAGTCCGTGGCCGATGCTCGGACGAATGTTTCTGCGATCGCGACCAGTTGGTCAGGTGTTGCCAAACCGTCGAGACGGAATGCCGTGCCGTCTCGTTCGCCGACGAGTGTCGTGAACCCGGCTGTGGTCGTCGAGCGAATGATCCATGCCCGGTCGCCGCGAACGTCGACTGGTTCGGGTGCCGTCTCCGCAGTAGCGAGATAGACGCCGATCGGGGCATTTGGCATCTGCATCAGGGTGAGCGTCTCAGTCGTGTGGCCGGCGAGGCCGAGTTGGGATACGTATTGTGCGCCGTGCAGCGACGCCCCGAGGTTTGTCCATCCCGAAGGAAGCTCGATGTTGACCGCAGCGTCGGCCAGTTTCAATGATCCGAAGATCCTGATCGTGTCGTCGCTGAAGGCTGGCTCGGAGGCCGTGGCCACGGTGAGTGCGATGCAACCAGTTCGTACCGTCCGGTAGATCTCGTCGGGCGCGGTGCCGTCAGTCGATGCGGTGACGGTGAGCTTTCCAATCTCGCGCGTCTCGTCCGAGGGCAGTTCATCTCCGCTGTATTCGCCGAGGGAGAATCCAAATACTCGTCCATCTGGTGTCGAGGCCGCCCCCGTCCAGCTCGAGTCGGGTTCGAAAACCTGTCGCGTCGTGACCGAGTACTTGTCCGAGTCGGACGGCGTGAAGAGGGCGGGTCCCGCCGGTGGGACTGTCGTAACGAACCCCTGGTCAGTCGAGTTCACGCGGGTTCCATTGTCGTTTCCTCGGATCGCAATCAATCCGACCACACAGATCGCAACGGCTGCGACACCGATCGCAGCGGGGGCCAACACGCGTCGTGCAGGTCGAGTTCTCGGACCGACCGTGACAGCGGTCGGCTGTACGAGGTTGAACCGATCCGGCGTCGTGACGTTCATCGCCTCTGCGACATCGCGGAAGTGATCTCGGAGCTGATCCTCGGTGTGGGTGTTCACAATCAGATGTCCTTTCGAAGTGTGGCGAGGGCGCGTGCGTGAAGAGATTTGACGGTGCCCCGACGACAGCCGATGTTCGCCGCGATCTCTGCTTCGGGGAGATCGAGCCAATAGCGCAACACCAAGACCGCACGTTGTCGATACGGAAGCTCTGCCAGAACGGCGTCCATCTCGCGCGCAGCAGGTGACAGAGACGGGGTTGGTGGACCGACTCGAATCATCCGAGCTGTTTCGCGTCGACGGCTCCGGTGCCAATTTCGGCATAGGTTCACGGTCGTCGTGCGCAGGAATGCCGCCGGATTATCGATCCGGTGCAGATGGCGGTACAGAGTGACGAAAGCCTCTTGGGCAAGGTCCTCGGCAGCCTCGGGAGTTCCCGTGAGCATTCGAGCTAAACGAACGATGCGTGCGTACTCGGCTCGGTAGAAGTCATCGAAGGTCGCCGATTCGACGACGTCAACGGATCTCCTCGGTACGTCGGTCACCGGGTCAGTCTTGTCACACACATAGGGTTCGAACCCACGACGGTCGCTTCGGTTCCATCCGGACAATTGATGATGCACCATTCCACCGACAGTCGCGCCAGAACTGCCGATTGGTCTTGCGGTTGGGCAGTGATCGCGCCACGCTTCATCGATGAGGTACGAGGAACTCCCGCCGATCAGCCGTTCCGATTTCGGTGCCGCTAGCGAGGCGGGAGATAGCCGAAATCGAACCGAGGCGATTCTCCGGCTCGCACTCCACGATGACGATCCGATGTTCATCGAGCAAGCCATCGTCAACGGTCTGGACGATGATGACTTTGGAGTCCGTCGCGCCGCGGTGATGTCGATTGGGCATATGGCCCGCCTTCACGGGAGTGTCACCGAGGAGATGCTCGCACGCCTCAACTCGCTTGCATCCGACCCTGCAATGGCTGGCACCGTGTCCGATGCCCTGGACGACATCTCCATCTTCGTCCGTCCATAACTGCCGTTCTCGACCTGTTGGAGCGGTGAGCTGACCCAGGCAACGGCCCGTTCAGCTGAATGAAGGCATCGGGAGTTCCAGGAGATGGGCTGCCAAGCTGAGACTTGCTCGGATGTCGCCAACACGGTCGATGCGCGCTTGCTGAGGCGCCAGGCTCCAATCGACGTCGAGGAGTTCGCTGGCAAACCGCCCACCGACGAAAGCGACCAGTTCGGCGTGGTCAGTCACGTTCGTCGACGCCACTGGTGCACCCGACAGGCGGGTGAGGCGGACACTCGCGATGACTTCATCAATGACTGGGTTGCCACGGTGGGCAGCGGCCCAGTCGACGAACCGCCACGTGCCAGCCGCATCGCGACACCAATTGCCCGGTCCGAGGTCACCGTGCACCAGCCGATCGCCGCTGCCGTCTGCCTGCGCGGATGCGGCACCGACAATCGGGCCGTACCGCTGCATCCACCCATGTTCCAGGCCGACAGCACTCATGAAGCGATCGTCGGACATGGCGGCCACCCACGTGTCCCGACCAGGACCCTGAACGCGGTGCCACAATGACGACGGTCCAATGTGCGAACCGATGTCGATGATTGCCGCCCACAGGCCATCCATGCGGTTCGGCCGAGGCGACCAGTCGGCCAAGCCGAGGTCTTCGGTGACGAGCAAGCGTCCGTCGTCGAACAAGCCGATGAACGAGGGCAGATGCGCAGACACGATCGACTCCAACACGGCGGCCTCGTTGCGATTGCCGAGGATCGCTTCGACGTCACCACCGACCTTCACGAACACTCGTTCACCGCCGACGAGCCCGACCGACCAACAACGCGAGCCGCTGAACCCGCCGATTGCCACCGCAGCCTCGGTCACCCTCATCCCCAGCGCTTGTTCGAGGGCTGAAAGGGTCTCGGGGTCCACCTGCACATCGTAAGCAGGCGACACGCCAGGGACCCGCGGTCGTCACACCCCGATCTGCCGCTCGGCGCTTGTCATCGCCTGCGAGATGAGCAAGTGTGGGCGGGATGAGGGTGGCTGGTCGAACTGGGTTTGCTCGTTTGGGCGCGACGGTTGCCTTGGGCGCATTTCCGATCTTGGTCGGAACCTCGTGCGCCTCGTGCGAGGCGAAGTGCGTGGGGCCGCACGCGGAGATCAACGTCGGTGGCGACGTGTCGGAGCGGACTGTGTGCACGGACAGCGGAAGGTGCACGCCCCAGACGTTCGGACCGGCGGGAGATGCCACGATGTTCCGGTCGTTCACGGTCACGCTTCTCGCCGACGGCCGCAAGATTCCGCTCACGTTGAGCGCCAAGCGATCCGACGGGTCGGTTATTGCCGCAACACGACTCGTCGCTCGGCCGACGAGCGGTAGCTGCGGCTGCGACGGGCCAGCGCGAATCTTCGTTGACGAATCCGGTGGGCATCTCGAATCGGGCTCGTAGTCCACGCACCCAGATCTCTGCCGATCGGCACGTCGTTCTGCATCGACGAACGTCCTTGCGTCAAGAGCGACGAGCGGGCAATATGCGCTCCGCAGCGAAGACCTGCGAGTCGTCGAAAGGTCGCGGTTGATCTGCCTGTGGCCGTAACTACGTCCGGCCGTCGGAGACGAGGGTCGATGACAATGGCTACCGTTGTCGCGTGACGTCATTCAGCCGCAAGTACGAGCAAAGACTGCCCCAACGCACCGCATCGAAGTACATCCCTGCGTTCGCGCCCTTGCGGAAACTCGCGATCCTGGCTCTATCCGGCGCAGCCGGCCTCGCCTTGCTCTCGACGCCGAACGGCGCATCCGCCTCCTCGACTAGCGACACCCGTGCGACAGGCAACCCGGCGGGACCTGACGTAATTGCGGCTGATGCAGGAACGTCCCCAGTCAACGTGGTTCAGGTCAGTGGGCTGATCGACGAAATCATCGTCGACAAGATCGTGACCACGCTCGACGACGCGAGAACCGACGGCTCGCAGGCCGTCATTCTCCAGGTCAATTCGAGCGGTGCCATCGTCAGCCGTGACCGAATGGCCTACCTGCTCGGCGTCCTCCACGACTCGCCCGTCCCAATCGGAATCTGGGTGGGGCCGTCTGGAGCGAACCTGTTCGGTCTGGGCACGCAAATGCTCGCCGCCGCCGACGCGACCGGTATGGCGCCGGGCGCTCACATCGGCAAGTACGGCACCCCGTTGTCTGTTCCAGGCCTGACCATTAATTTCGGCAGCCTCGGCAAGGTCGACGACCGTCTCCGCACCGAGAGCGTCGGCTTCCAGGACGCTCGACTCAATCGTGTTCTCAAGCCGTACGCCGCCGACGAGGGTGTGCCGTCGGTTCGGAACATGGTTCTAGTCATGGACGGCCTCCGCGCTCGCGAGGGCAAGGTGCTCGACACGGTCACCGAAACCCGCGACGACAACGGCAACACGCAAAGCAACGCGACACTGGTCCGCTTCTACAAGCTCGGCCTGCTCAATCAGTTGCTGCACACGGTCAGCAGCCCCGCCGTGGCCTACCTGCTGTTCATCATCGGCCTCGCCCTGCTGATCTTCGAGTTCTACACCGCCGGCGTCGGTGTCGCCGGGGTGGTCGGCGCGGTATGCATCATCCTGTCCTGTTACGGCCTGGCATCGCTGCCGACGCGTGGTTGGGCGATCGCGGCGATCCTGCTGTCGATGTTCGCGTTCGCCGTCGACGTCCAGGTCGGTATCCCGCGTCTGTGGACCGGTGTCGGTGTCGTGCTGTTCGTCATCGGCTCGTGGTTCCTGTTCCGCGACGTGCTCGGCGCTGATCTGCGTCCGTCGTGGATCACCCTGCTCGCCGGCATCGGCGGCATCATGCTGACCTTCATCGTCGGCATGCCGTCGATGGTCCGCACTCGGTTCGCCACGCCGACAGTCGGACGCGAGTGGATGATCGGCGAGATGGGCACGGCCGTCGCCGACATCAGCCCCGAAGGCGTCGCCGAGGTCGCCGGGGGCAAGTGGCGAGCCCGTACCAACCGGGCCACGCCGCTGAAGGCCGGCGAGGTGCTGCGCGTGGTCGCGATCGACGGTGTGACCCTCGAAGTCGAGCCGGAAGAGGGCGGCGCGAAGGACTACCGCGAGATGCGCAAGAAAAGCGGCGAGGATGTTGCCGAGGACGGCATCGCGAGCGACGATGCTCCAGGCAGCGAGGGTGTCGCCGGGTGACTGCCTGGCTAATCATCCTTGCTGGTCGGTGCAGCTGAGCAGAGCATCCGCTCCGAACTGCCGATCTGCCGTGCTATCTCAGCGGGCTGGCAGCCCGGCCGGGTGCGGATTCACCGACGTAGCCCGCAAGCCATGCGGTCTCTTGCTCGGTCAGATGTCCGTGCTCGTACATCAGAAATGTGACGCCTCGGACCTCTCGATTGTGCCAGTCGAACGCCAGCGTCAGCGTTCGCACGCCGAGGCACAGGTCAAGATGAACAAGAGCTGGGGCAGCAGCGACAATGCGAAGCTCGTCGTCGTCTTCGAGCCAGCGCTTCGCAATCTGCAGGGCATCACGCTCGCTCTCGGCGCCGGTCTCAAGGATCTTGCCCGCACTCGCCGGATGATCGAGCTGAACGGTCCACGAACCGTCGGTGTCAGTCGAAGCCGAGATGGTCCAGCCCCGCCCGAGTTCGCCGAGCCACGCCTCGATTTCGGTCGGAATCAACGCGCTGTCCACGTTGACATCCTTTCACCGCTGGCGCGCCAGATCTGCCGTTCCGCACCATTGCCGAGATACGCGATCCGAGCAGAACGCGCGCTCCAGAACACACCGGTGGGTCCCCGACAGATCTTTGAGATCTGGGACCGGGCGCTCCGAGTTACTCCGGTGATCGGACGCGCTTATTCCGGTGATTCGAGGGCGAAGAGCTCTGCAGTGATTGGCGGCGTTCGGATGCCGCAGCGCAATACCTCGGGTGCCCGCGACCACCACGTCTGCGATCACCCGCATCACCCCACCCACAGGGGCGGGCACCGGCACGGGTTGCATTGAGCGATCGTCGCGTCAAGGTCCGATGCCGGGTAGTTCGATCTCGATTCGGCGTGACGGGGCGGGCCGGACGATTGCGATTGCTTCGGTGAGGCGTTGGTGGCTGTGGCTGTAGGCGTTGTCGAGGTCCCATCGTGGTTGGGGTCCGGCGCCGCGTGCGATGCCGAATGCGGTTTGGTGTTGTGCGAGGAGCCCGGCCGTGCGGTCCCAGGTGCGGGCCGCTTCTCCGGGGTTCGGGCGGCGGCCGAGCGTGTCGGTGATGGCGTCGGGTTGTTCGAGGCTGGCGATCCTCGTTCTGGCGCGCCGGTCGTTGGTGAGCTGTTCGGCGATGATGCGGACTTCGTTCTCGAGTTGCGGTCGCTGGGCGATGACGGCGGTGGCGTCGCGTTCGGCGAGGTAGGTGTTGGTGATCTTGCGTTTGAGCGTGGTGACTTCGACGTTGGCGTCGGCGATGTCGTAGGGCAGCGCCCTGACGGAGTGTTGTGCTTTGGCGATCTCATGCTCGTGGTTGCGGCGGTGCAGCGGCCGGTCGTGGCGGGCGAGGACATCGTTGGCAAACTCCAGAGCGGCGGTCTGTCGGGCGATGCGTTGCTCTGCTGTGGCCAGGCCGGTGTGGGCTGTGGCCCGGTCCAGGCCCGCGCGTCGGAGAACGGTGCCGGCGCGCTCGAGCGTGTGGCCGATCTCGAAGCGTCGTTCGACGAGTTGGCGGAGGTGGATGGTGTCGAGGAGTCCTGGCCGGTGTGGGGTGGTGTTGTTCAGTTCGTCGCGACGGGTGTGTGCGGGTTTGTCGATCCAGTCGGTGGACATCGACCGTATGAACACGTCGAGCGCGGTCTCTTCGCCGGTGGTCGCGAAGAAGGCTTCGTTGGTTTCGGTGCCGCGGGTTAGTGGCACGTACAGGTTGCGGAGATCGGTCGCTCCGTCGGAGTACAGCAGGCCGCCGTTGACGGTTCGGCCTTGGCCGCCCATCCCGGTGCGGGCGTAGGCGAGATCGACGTGCTCGGCGACGTACTCCGCCGGCAACGTCACCGTCCCGGCTTTCCCGGTCGCGGTGATGGCACCGTCGGCGCTGATGTTGTCGATGGTCCACACGGCCCGGTTCTTGACCGTCACCCCGCGGTCGGTGAGGAGGTGGCGGTCGTTGTGTCGTGTCGTGATCTCGTCGCCGATGAACAGCCGGTACGGGCCGGCCGTCGTCGTGACGCCGTCCGTGTCGAGTTCGCCGTTACGGATGCGGGTGTGTTGGCAGCGCGCGTTGAGTCGCTCGGTTGCCTCGTTGGTCGGGGTCATCAACAACGCCGGCTTCCCGGCCGAACGCAGCTCCCACCAACGTGCCACGGATCCGCGTTCCATCTCGATCGCGGTGCCGCCATGCAACCTGCCGTGCTGCTCATAGATGTCGGCGACGCCGATGTCACCGTGGCGGAGACGGAGACTGGCCTCGCGTTCCCATTCGTTGTCGAAACGGTGAACCCGTTCGAGTTCGATCGCACCGAAGGTGTCGACGAGGAGACCGAACATGCCACCCCGCCCAACCGCCGAGAACTGCAGCGGGTCACCAACCAACGCGACCCGCCACCCCTTCACGTCGGCCAACTTGGCGAGCTCGAACAGTTTCGCAGTGGAGGTCATGCCGGCTTCGTCGACGATCACTGTCGCACCCGCGGGTAGGTCGAAACGTTGACCGGGTGGCCGGTTGAGGCGGTGCTCGATCAACAGTTTGTCGAGCGTGTCCGCGATCAGCCCGGTCTCCTCGGCCAACACTTCGGCCGCGGTTGCTGATGGCGCTACCCCGAAGACCACCCGACCTGCTGCCCGGATCTCCGCAACCGCCGGTGCCAACGCTGTTGTCTTCCCCGTCCCGGCCGGGCCGACCACCATCACGATGTCCGCGTCACCGGCGACCGCACCCGCAACCGCGGCCTGGGCGACATCCAACTCCTTCAGGCTGCGACCCGCTGCGTCGGGGGCGTCGACACTGTCGCGGGTGAGGCGCCGGTCGACCCACTCGATCAGCGCCTGCTCTTGATCGAGGATCGCCTGCGTCGTCAACGCCCGATCCGCGACCGACTCCGACACAGGTCGCCCATCGCGCCGCAACAGATCCCCCGGATTCGGGGGCTTGGAGATGTCCACGCAGCGGGTCGCGACGATCTCATCGACGACACCGTCGAGCCACACCGTCAACTCACCGGCCGACACCGCCGTCATCGTCGGCACGAGAGCTGCCAGCTCGCGGTGGAGCTGGGTCGGTCGCCACGTCGACTGCTTCTCGCTCATCGCGACGATCGTCTGATCGATCATCCACCCCCGCATCGACTCGTCAATCCCGCCCCGCTCGACCACCATGTCGAGCGCGCCGGCAACCACCGCTGCCGGGTCGTGGCCGAGCTGACGGGTCTGCTCGGCCCAACCCGCATGCAACACCTCGGCGTCGACGGCGTGTGCCTTGACGGGGCGGCTGTCGATCGCTGCTTCGCGCTCGAGCCGCCACCGTTCCCGCGGTGTCGGATCGCGACCCATCGTGTCCGCGAACCGGTCGAGCTTGTCCTCGATCCGGCGACGGATGTCCTTCGTCCGGGCCGAGAACTCGACCAACACCTCGGCCGGGACATCGGCGATCTCGGCGATGCCGTTCACCGGCGCCACCCAGCTGACCCCCAACCGCAAGGTCATCTCCGCTCGCAACGAGGCGTGATAGATCGCCGACAGCGACTGCTGATCCAACTTGATCAAACGGGCATCCAACGCCAACCAACGACCATCAGGTGACATCACCCGGTTCGGGATCACCAGATGCGTGTGCAGCTGCGGGTCCAACGCCCGACTCGTGTGCTGACGAAACCCGGCCGCCACGATCCCTGACGCGTCGACGATCGCGACCTCACCACCGATCCGGTAACGGGTGTGCGCATGAGTCTCGATCCAACCCTGCAACGCCGTCACCGCGGCGTCATGCGACGCAACCACTTCACGGCGAACGTCGCGGTCGCCGAGCGCGAACAACACCGACACCGATTTCGGCGCCGACGCCGTCACATCGAACCCGCGCACCGACTTCTCACCGAACCGGCGGCCGAGATCCCGATCAGGACGACGCGGGTCCTTGCCTGCCATCAACGCAAGGAACGAATCATCGTCGACCTCGCCGGCCAAGCCGAGCTCGGTCGCGCCCGCGCCGAGCCACACCCCGCGTGGCTCGCCCGAGTCCAGGTAGTAGTTCGGCAGCTGCTCCACGTAGTAGCTACCCGCGTCCACACCCTTCAACGTCGTCACCCGAACCGTCACCGCGGACCACCACGCGATCGCGTCCCTGTGCACTCGTCTGTCCATGAATCGTTGTCGAGTCGAGCGGTCGCGGTCGAGGACATCGCTGTCTACGCGCCGAACGGGATCGACGGCTGCTCAACACGAGACGAGCGGCGGACACGTGGACGAGTCGCGTGAGACATCGACGTCACCGACGCGACTGGCAACGCGATCGCGGACGACGCGCGTGACTGGGTCGCCAGAAACTCGGGTGCCAACTCGTCGGCGATGCCGAGACTGATACGCGACACAGCGCCGGCCTCCCCCACCGTGAGGAAGTCCGGTGGTCGGTCATCGAGAGGAACAGCGAAATCTGGTCTCACGACAACACATGCCTCCCGAAATCCGCTTTCGTGACGCACCCTCCGCCCGCAGGGTCGAGCCGACCGCTACGGAGAGAGAGAACAACACGATTCCTCTGACGGGATACAGAGCCCGAAACGGGCAGAGCGCACGTCGTCGACCTGGCTGGGCGGTCGCGCCGGCGCGCCCCCGGTCATGAGGTCAGCGCTCTCGGCGGGTTGCGAAGCGACCATGCCGCCGGCCACGTCTGATCGCCGACGTCGGCTTCAGCGAACCGACGTGTAGGTCGGGTATGCGCAAGCTCGGTGTGACTCCCGAGCTACGACAGCTCGTCTTCGGATTTCGCCAGCGACTCGGCGATTGGTTGGAGCTGAGCCCAGAGTCGGGGCACGTCGTGCTCGATGACGTTGCCGACGATGTCCTGCTCGATGTGAAAGTAGGCGTGGGCGAGGATCACCCGGATGCCCGTGATCTCTCGCCAGGCGACTTGCGGATGTGCCTTCTTGGTCCCATCCGACACATTCGACGCAGCCTCACCCAGCACTTCGATCCACCGCTGCGCTGCTGCTTGAATCACCGGATCCTCGGCCAGCCGGCTCAGGTCCGAAGCGTGCTCGATGAGGAGATCGCACATCTCGAGCATGTCGAGGATGCGGTCGTGATCGCCTCTCACAGATCGACGACGTCGGCGAGCACGCGGTGAGCGACCCTCGGACGTAGCCCGCGTTCGGTGACGACGTCGACGTTGCGCTGCAGCAGATCCTGAAGATCCATCAGGAGGCCCCCGAGGTCGAACAGGCTGCGATCGGGTTCGAGGTCGACGAGGAAGTCCACGTCGCTCGTCTCGGTCGCTTCGCCTCGGGCGACCGACCCGAAGACACGAACCCTCGACGCACCCCTGGCGCGAGCGATCTCGATGATCTCGAGGCGCCGTGTGCGCAGCTCGGTCAACGTCGTTGCGGGCATGAGCACAGGATACGCCCACCGAACCACGCTGTCCGGGTAGTGATCCGTGATGTCACGCGCTCAACGTCTGGCGGATGAAGGCCCACGCCACCACTGCACACTCAGACGGCGGACACGACTTGCCGGTTCTGATGAACATCGAGCAAGTAGCGGAGCACCTCGGGGTCTCGGTTCGCCACGTACGACGGCTGGTGGCTGAGCGGCGGATTCCCTTCGTCAAGTGGGGGCATCTGCTTCGCTTCAACCCGATCGAGATCGGCTACTGGATTCAGCTGCAACAGACTCCCGTTTGGTCCCCGTAGCTACGAAGCCCGGCGAGGCCGTCTGGCGCGAGGCGCACCGGTGGTCGACAGGACGTCATCGATCCGCTTGTTGGCGAGTGCCTCGTCGCCGGCCAGCACTCCGGCGTAGGTCGTCACCAGAGTCTCGACGCTGTGGCCGAGGCGACGGGCAACCTCACCAAGAGGCACGCCAGCCATCAGCCATGTAGTCGCTGCGGCGTGTCGGCAGTCGTAGACCCGAAGGGGCGGATGCCCGATCAAGCGGAGGGCACGCTGCCATGAGCGTGCCCAATTGGATGCCGCAGGCCGACCGTCATTCCGCGTCCGGAACAGCAAGGCATCCGCAGCGATTTCTCGCTCATCGATCCACGCCTGGAGGACTGCCACAAGATTCGGTGGAATCGGCACGGCTCTGGGTCCCGTCTTCGGCTCGCCCGGCTCGTCGAAATCGACGTCGGCTTCCACGACGTCGATTCGGCCCCATCCCGACTTCGGGAGGTGCAACGCCCGGCTGCGGAGCATCACGACCTCCGAGGGACGAAGACCCGCGTAGTAGGCGACTGCCGTCATCAGCTGGAACGTTCTGCTCGCCGGCTGATGGCTCCTCATCGCTTCGATCGCACGTGCCATCGTGGCGGGATCCGGAAGGGTCCTGGCGTCAATGCTCCGCTTTGGCTTCACCGACTTCCGTTGAGATCGACCTCTCGATGCCGGCGGCCACGGGTTGGAGCTGATGACCTCCAGTTCGACTGCCCGGCGGATGCACGACTTGGCGACCGTCCGAAACCGAACTGCCGTCGACGCAGCAAGCGTCTGTCCGTCCGCGCCGAGACCGAGTTCGGTGTCGACCTGCGCGAGGAATGCCCGAGTGAGATCGGACAGCGAAAGACTCCACTCGTCGAGCCACCGATCGCATTCACCGTCCTCGACTTCGCGATCAGGCCGCAGAGCAGATCGCAGATACGAGCGCAGCTCATTCGGAGGAGCGGGGGCGTGCGCGCTGACGGCGAGCGACACGAACCGAACCAGTGCCTCGATTGCCGAGGTTCGAGTGCGCGGGGCCCACTCTGCCCATTGTTCGGCCAGCCAGCGCCGTACCCACAGATGCACCTTCGTGTCACCGTCGCTGGGCAACCACGACAGCGGCTCGCCACTGTGATCATCGAACCACTCGCCCCGCTGGATGGCAGCGAACAGCATGGATCGAAATCGCTCGCCTTCGGCTCTCGTCCGAAACGCCCGGCTCCGCTGCCGCCCTTGGATCGCCCATCTCACGATCCATGGGCGCTTGGTGCGCTCGCCGGTCGAGCGGTTCTGAAGGCCGAACACACTGACCTCTTGCACTGGCCGCCGGCGGGCCGCGATTGCTCTTTCCATTGGGAGGACCATGGGAGGAGAATATCGGACTCGTCATCTCATATCCTCTGAGCTGGGCTAATGCGTCGATAGAGCATTGGTTTCCGGAACCATGTGCGGGAGTTCGAATCTCTCCGAGGGCGCCCCTGAATTTCGGCTCTGAGCTGACTGGTTGGCCGAAGTCCGTGACTCCGACCTTGATCGTTTGAGTCTCAAGACCCAGACTGCCTGCGGTCGCGGGATGGACGCCAAGGGAGGTCTATCCGAGCAGCAGGGTTGCGACGTCGATGACGTCGTCGATGTTCGGCGCTGTGGAGCGAGCCCGGTGGGTAGGGGTCGTGGAAGATCGGTGTGGTCGCTGCTCGTAGCCGTTTACGGTCCTTGTTCGACATCTCGCCTGCCATGGTTTCGAGGTCGTCGATCGGCCGGGTGGCGGCGAGCGACAGCAGAAAGACAAGGTCTCGTTCGTGCTTGAGGCGTTCGTCGAGAGTGAGCGAGACGATCTCTTTCGAGCCGGCTGCTTTAGCGATGATGGCGCCCAGCAGCGACGGACATCGCACGTTCAGCTGGCGACCGCCCAAATCGACCACGACGTGGACCGTGCGATCGAGGGCCTGCGTGGTTCCGGGCGCCTGGATGGCGTAACCCGGCGGGATCGTCTTGGCATTCGCTCCAATGCCGTCGGGCGCGAGCAAGTCGATCTTGGCGTGGCCGCGCTCGAACCGGGCACGCCTTCGGGAGACTCCGACGACGTGAACTCGATCGACACCAACGCTGATGCCACGTCTCGCATTGCCTGACGTCCGAACACCCGGACATCGACGACGACATCGCCATCGTCGGTGACTCGCGGCGGGTCGACGCCTGCCAGAGATGCGTGGATCGCGACCATCTGTCCACCGACGATCGCCCAACGATCCACCGGGACAACAGTGGCGAGCTGCGCGATCGCTTCCCAGGTCGACGCGCCAGCGACGGTCAGCGGTCCGAGGTGGGCGACCGGCAGGTCGTTGTTGGCGCTTCGGTATCGCTCACGTTCGGGCTCGCAGCGCCTCGGTTGCCGAGCGGTCGTCGCGATCATCGACCATGTCGACCATCGCGACGACCATCGGCGCGTGATGGTCTCGTTCGAACAGCCAAGCATCGTCCGGCGCGACTCTGACGATCAGGTTCGGCTCGTCGCTGTCGCGCATCCGGTGCGCGTCGACCACGGCCGGATAGTCGGATCGACGAATGTACAGATCGTATGGCGGCCGGCTCCGGACGGCTGCACCCGCGTGCGCCGCAGCAGCGGCGCCGGAGACCACGACGCGTTGATCGTCCAAGACACGATCGAGGGAACCCGGAAGGACGCTGAGTTCGTGGCGGTCGGCACGACGCCGGACTGCGACGGGCAAGCCGATCGCCGATGTGGAGCGCACTCCGTTCGGACCCGTCGCCGACTTCAGCAGCGACGGGCAGCATCTCGGATGTGCAATTCAGCCCGGACGGCACGAGGTTGCTCATCGCGTCAGACTCCGGCAGCGCGGCCCTCGTCGATGCTGGCAGCGGCGATGTCATCCGGATCCTCGACACTGCCGGTGGCGCGCTGTGGCCGGCGAAATTCGATCCGTCGGGCACCCGCGTGGTCATCGGCATGTCCAAAGCGCCCGCCCAGGTGTGGGATGTGGAGACCGGGAAGAAGCTGGCGGATCTCGGCACCGGGAACAACGTCTTCGAGGCCATTTTCAACGACGACGGAACGAGGATCGCCACCAATGAGGTCGGCGGAAGCGTGCACCTGTTCGACGCCGAGACGTTCGCGGAGATCGGCGACCTCAGTGTCGCCGGCACCGTCGGGACCATCGACTTCAGTGCCGACGGCACCATGCTCGCCACGCAGACGCCTGCGTACAACCAGACGTTCACACTCTGGAGCACTTCCGACGGGCGGTCGTTGGGTGAGTACGAAGGCGCCAGCGTCTACTTCGATCCCACCAGCAATCGCATCGCGACGGCCAGTTCCAGTGATCAGTGCACGGTTGCTGTAGCGGCAGTGTAGAGCATGGTGGGGCTTTGGTAGTTGAGGTGGCGTCGGCGTTGTCCATTGATGATCGTGGCGGCATGGTCGGCGGCGGCTTGTTCGATGTTGTC
>JBBRPP010000045.1:0-42931 GCA_038227995.1 Acidimicrobiales bacterium | reverse complement strand
GACTTGTCGCAGGTCACCCAGGCGACCTGCGATGCCGTCGCCGCACAGCTCAACAACCGGCCACGCAAAGCCCTCGGCTACCTCACCCCACTACAGTCCTGGGAACAACTACGTGCACTGACCGCTTGAGCCCAAGACGACTTCTGCTGACAGCGTGCCATCACATCCCGCGAACGCTCAGTCGTCGGAGTCGGTGCCGCCCTTGGGGCGCATCGGCAACGTGTTGCGCCACTGTCCATCGAATTCGTGCAGCGCTGCGGCGACCGCTGGCGCGGTTGGCACGAGGCCGATCTCACCCACGCCCTTGATGCCGTAAGGCGAGCGCGGCTGAGGCACCTCGACGAGTTGGATCTCCATCGGCGGGACGTCCTTCGCGCGCAGGATGCCCAGGGACCGGAGCGTGGTGTTGGTGGGGAAGCCGGTCTCGGGATCGTGTGGGAACTGCTCGCTCAACGCGTAACCGAGACCCATGTGCAGGCTGCCCTCGATCTGGCCTTCGCACAGCAGCGGGTTGACGGCCTTCCCGACGTCGTGCACTGCGACCATCTTCTCGATCTGCCCCGTGGCGCGATCGATGATCGCCATCTGGGTCGCGTAGCCGAACGCGGAGTGGATCACGGGCTGCGGGTGGTCGGGGTCGCCGATCTTCTGGGTCCAGTCGACGAGGTGCTCGCCGACGTAATCGACGCCGACCTCGCACCCTCCGGCCAACGCCGCGATGCAGGCCTGCTGGACGGATCCCGCGGCCATCAACGTGCCGCGTGAGCCGGTGGTCTGGCCGAAGCCGAGCTGACGGGTCGTGTCGACGATCACCTCGATCCGGTTCGGATCGATGCCCAGTTCCTGCGCGGCGACCTGCAACGCGACCGTGTGCACGCCCTGACCCATCTCGGTCCAGCCGTGACGAACCTCGACGTCGAGCCCGTTCGCGTTCGGTTCCGGGCGGAAGTGCACGACGGCGCGGCTCAGCTCGCGGAAACCATTGCCGAGGCCGCTGTTCTTCAGGCCCAGCCCCAATCCGACGGCCTTGCCCGCCGCGCGCGCTTCGTCGTACTTCGGCTTGATCGCGTCGAGGCATGCCTCCGCGCCGGCACACCCGTCGTCCATCACCTGACCCGGACCCCACACTTCACCGGGACGGATCACGTTGCGCTTGCGGATCTCCCATCCGCTGATGCCGACGTGTTCCGCCAATCGATCGAGCACGCCTTCCATTCCGAACTGGGCCTGGTTCGCACCGAACCCGCGAAACGCGCCGCAGATCGGATTGTTGGTGCGGGCCGCAACGGCCCGAACATCGATCGCAGGAACGCGGTACGGGCCGCTGGCATGGCCGGCCGCGCGTTCCAGCACCTTCATCCCGACGCTCGCATACGCACCGGAGTCGCCGACCGCACGGACACGCACGCCGGTGAGCATGCCCTCGGCGTCGCATCCGGCCCAGTACTCGAGCCGGATCGGATGACGCTTGGCGTGCATCCGCAGGCTTTCTTCGCGACTGACCGTGCACTTCACCGGCACCTTCAGCCACCACGCGGCCAGCGCCGTGTGTGCCTGGTTGCACATGTCTTCCTTGCCGCCGAACGCACCACCGTTGGACACCAACGTGACGACGACCTGATCGTTGTCGATGCCCAGCATCCGGGCGATGTCATCTCGGTCGTCCCACACGCCCTGGCCGCCGCTGTACACGTGCAGGACTCCATCTTCACGCGGCACGGCGAGCGTGCTCTCGGGTTCGAGGAACGCGTGCTCGATGCGTTGCGTGTGGAACGTCTCGTGCACGGTGAACGCGCTGGCGGCAAGCGCTGCATCGACATCGCCACGGGCGTACTCGCTGACGCTGAGCACGTTGTTCTTCGTGCCCCACACGGCGATCGGGGCGTCGTCGCCGATCGCGACATCGGGGTCGGTAATCGGCGTGAGGACCTCGTACGTGACATCGATCAGCTTCGCCGCGGCGCGAGCGTGTTCGCGTGTGTCGGCGACGACGATCGCGAGCACGTCGCCGGCGTAACTCGTGCGGCCGCTGACCGGGATCATCACCGGCCAGTCCTTGTAGATGATGCCGACCAAGAGTTCGCCCGGGATGTCCGCGGCGGTGAAGACGGCGGTCACCCCAGTTGCGGACTCGGCCGCCGACGTGTCGATCGCGAGGATGTCGGCACGGGCGTGATCGGTGAGATGCAGCGCGGCGTGCAGCATTCCGGGCACGCGCATGTCGTCGACGTACCCGCGATCACCGAGCGTCAACGCCGCAGCTTCGTACTTCGCGCCCGCACCACCCACGACCGACGCGAGCTCTGGCTCGAACGTCTTGCCGATCGCCACGGCCTCGATCGCGTCGAGCACCTTGACGTATCCGGTGCAGCGGCACAGGTGCGCGCCGAGGTGGCGGGCCATGTCTTCGCGCTTGAGGTCCGCGCCCTTCTTGTCGATCTGGGCCTTGGCGCGCATCACGATGCCGGGGATGCAGAACCCGCACTGCAGACCACCGCACGCAGCGAACGCACTCGCGAACCGATCGCGCTCGCCGGCGTCGACGCCTTCGAGCGTCGTCACGGACTTGCCGGCCACCTTCGCCAACGGCGTCTGACAGCTGACGACGGCCTTGCCCTCGATCATCACGGTGCAACAGCCGCACTGCCCACTCGGCGAACAGCCGTCCTTGGGTGACGTGATGTCCAGCTCATCACGCAACGCGGAGAGCAGGTGCGGATGATCGCTGCGCACACTCACGGGCGTGCCATTGACGACGAATGGCACAACGGTCGAGTCGACGAGATCGGTCACGCTTTACATTTTGTCAAGCGCCGCCCCGTTTGGGAAGGCAAACCATGTGAACGGCGCGTGACGTTGGCCGGCTCCGTGTCCAGAAGACGTCGACGGATTTGTGCAAGATCGCACGACCCCGCCGCTCATGACAGTGCGTCTACATGCTCGAGGGGAGCAACCATGCACACTTCACGGACCCGTTTCGCGATCACCGCCCTGATCGCGTCGTGCGCTGTGGTCGGCCACGCCGCCACGTCGTCCTCGATCACCCACGCTGCCGGGAACACGGTCGACATCGTCGGTCCGGCGGGAAGCCAATCGTTCGGTTTCGTCCTCGTCCTTGCGAATGGCAACTACGTCGTCAGTGACCCTTCGGCGACGGTCGGCGGGAAGCCCACCGCCGGCGCTGTGTACCTCTACAACGGCGTCACGAATCAGCTGATCAGCACCCTCACCGGGACGACGGCGGACGACGAGGTCGGCGGCGGCGGCGTGATCGAGGTCGGCTCGAGCAATGTCGCCGTGATCAGCCCGTTGTTCGACAACGGTGCCACCAGCAATGTCGGCGCTGTGACGTGGATGAGCGGGACGACAGGACTCAACGCAACGGTGTCGGCCGCCAACAGCTTCGTCGGCGCCACTGCGGGCGACCAGCTCGGTGACAGCAAGGCCGTCGAGTTGACGAACGGGAACTACTTCATCGCCAGCAAGTACTGGAGCAACGGCGTACATGCGCAAGCGGGCGCCGTGACGTGGGCGCCGGGCAACGCACCACTCGTCGGAACAGTCACAGCGGCGAACAGCGTCATCGGCACGAGCACTGGCGATCTGGTCGGCGGCTTTTACAACACGGCGCTCCCCAACGGCAACTACGTCATCAGCTCACCGTTGTGGCACAACATCGCCAACGCCGACGCCGGCGCGGTCACGTTCGGGAACGGCGCCACCGGCGTCCACGGACCCGTCGGCCCAGCCAACAGCTTGGTCGGCTCGGTGGCGGGCGACGAGGTCGGCAACCACAGCATCACCGTGTTGACCAACGGCAGCTACGTGATCTCGAGCACGCTCTGGCACGACGGCGCAAACCAGTCGGTGGGCGGAACCACGTGGGCCAGTGGCACGGTTGGGATCGTCGGCAGCATGTCGTTGGCAAACAGCCTCGTCGGCTCGACGGCCGGCGACCACTCCCAACAATCGGTGACCGCTCTCGCCAACGGCAACTACGTCGTCAGCAATCCGACCTGGGACAAGAGCGGGCTGCCCGATGCCGGCGCCGTGACGTGGGGCAACGGCAGCGGCGGAACCAAAGGCGTGATCGACGTGTCCAACAGCCTCATCGGCGGCGGCACGAACGAGAACGTCGGCCAACACATCGTGCCGCTCGTCAACGGCAACTACGTCGTCGATTCGTGGAATTGGAGCAGCGCGATCAGCGCCAACGTCGGCGCGGTGACGTGGGGCAACGGCAACACCGGCACGACGGGAATCGTTTCCGCGGCGAACAGCTTCACCGGCGCGCACGCGGCAGATCGGGTCGGCGGTGACGGAGTCACCGGCCTCGCCAACGGCAACTACGTGATCGCCAGTTCGAGCTGGAGCAACGGAGCGACGCCGTCGGTCGGTGCGGTCACATGGGCCGACGGAACGACCGGCATCATCGGGCTGCCGTCATTGGCCAACAGCCTCATCGGAAGCACGGCAACCGATCAGGTCGGCAGCGGCCCGGGGATCATCCCACTCGCCAACGGCAATTACGTCGTGCCGAGCCCCAATTGGAACAACGGCACGGCGTTCAATGCCGGCGCCGTCACGTGGGGCAACGGAGCGATCGGAGTCCTCGGTGTCGTGGGTGCTGCCAACAGTCTCATCGGCAGTTCGCTCAACGACATGGTCGGCAGCGCCGAATTGACTCCCCTCCGGAACGGCAACTACGTCGTCGCCAGCCCCGCGTGGGACAACGGCACGATCGTCGACGCCGGCGCTGCCACGTGGGGCAACGGAGCGATCGGAACGAAGGGTCCGATCGATGCGACGAACAGCTTGATCGGCGCGACCGCGGGTGATGCGGTGGGAGGCGCGGTGATCCCGCTGACGAACGCCAACTACGTCGTCGACAGCCCGAACGTCAGCGTCACCGGCGTCAGCAAAGCAGGCGCCGCGACGTGGGGCAGCGGGTCGACCGGCATCGTCGGCGTGGTCAGCAACGTGAACAGTCTCGTGGGCACCTCTGACGACGACCACGTCGGCTCATCCAGTGTGATCGCCTTGCCCAACGGCGCTTACGTCGTCGGCAGCCCGTTGTACGACAACTCCAGACTGACCGATTCCGGAGCGACGACACTCGGAACGGCTGCAGGCGTTCGCGGTCGCGTCACGTCCGACAACAGCGCGTTCGGCCCGACGAACGGCAGCGGCGCCAACACTCGGGTGTTCACCAAACGGCTGACCGGTGGTGGGGCAGTGGTCGTCGCGCACCCGTCCGATCACGTCGTGACGCTGCTCTACCCGCCCGTCGCGGCAGCAGCCGACTACGTTCCGCTCGCGCCGGCGCGTCTGGTCGACACGCGGCCAGGGTTCGCCACGGTCGACGGGCTCGAAGCCGGCGGCGGTGCACTGGCCTCCGGCTCGATCATGCAGGTGAGTGTTGCCGGCCGAGGTGGCGTTGCAGCCGACGCGACGGCAGCGGCGCTGAACGTCACCGTGACGAATCCGGCCGCCGCAGGATTCGTCACGGTCTACCCATGCGGGACCGCCCAGCCGCAGGCCTCCAACGTCAACTTCACCGCAGGCACGACCGTTCCCAATGCGGTCACGGCCAAGATCGGCACGGGCGGAACCGTGTGCATCGACGCGTCTCAGTCGACCGACATCGTGGTGGATGTCGACGGCTACTTCCCGATCACCTCGTCGTATCAGCCGCTCGTTCCGGCCCGACTGTTCGAATCGCGCGCTGGTCTGTCCACCATCGACGGGTTGCAGAACGGCGGCGGCGCCCTCACCGCCGGATCGATGACGGCCGTACAGGTCACCGGTCGCACCGGCGTCCCGGCGAACGCGACGACCGCGATCCTCAACGTCACGGTCACCGAGCCGACAGTCGCGGGGTTCGTCACCGTCTTCCCGTGCGGCGCGCCCACTCCGGCGGCATCGAACGTCAACTACTCCCCGGGGCAGACGATCGCCAACCTCGTCGTATCGCAGATCGGCACGAACGGAAGCGTGTGCGTCCTCACGTCGCAACCCACGCAGCTGGTCGTCGACATCAACGGCTACTTCCCCGCGATCACCAACTTCAGGTCGGTCGTCCCGGCGCGGCTCCTCGAGACACGCGGTGGGTTGACGACGGTCGACGGACAGTTCAACGGCCTCGGACTCCAGACGCCGGCGAACGTGGTCCAACTCACCGTCGGTGGCCGCGGCCGTGTGCCTGCCGGGGCGACGACGGTCGTGCTGAACGTGACCGTGACCGAGCCACAAGGCGCCGGCTTCGTCACGGTCTTCCCGTGCGGAATCAACGCACCGCTCGCGTCGAACCTCAACTACACCGCCGGCCAGACCGTCGCCAATGCTGTCGTCGTCAAGGTCGGCACGAACGGCAGCGTGTGCTTCTTCACATCGCAGCCCACGCATCTGGTCGTCGACGTCAGTGGCTCGTTCGGGGGCTGATCCCAACCGGACTATGGTCGGACAACCCCCGAAGGAGAACGACATGATTCGTCGACGCCTTGCACTTGCCGTGGTCGCAGTCGCGGCATCTCTCGTCGTCGCGTCGACGTCGCCAGGTCGTGTCGAAGCCGCCGGCAACATCGTCCAGATCCCCGCGCCTGCCGGGTCGGTCGCGTTCGGCGAGAAGATCCTCGTGCTGACCAACGGCAACTACGTCATCACGGACGAGACCGCCAACCCAGGCGGCGCCGTGTACCTGTACGACGGGACGACGAACGCGCTGATCAGCACGCTCACCGGTTCGGTCGCCGACGATCGCGTCGGGTACGACGTGGTCGATCTCCAGAACGGCAACTTCGTCGTGACGAGCCCGTTCTGGCATCGTGCAGGGCTGGCATCGGTTGGCGCAGTCACGTGGGTGAACGGCACGACCGGCCTGAACGGAGCGGTCTCGACGGCGAACAGCATCGTCGGTTCCTCCGCCAACGACTTGGTCGGCATCCACGGCGCGACCCGACTCACCAACGGCAACTACGTCGTGCCCAGCCCTTTGTGGAACAGCAGCTCGGGAGCGGCAACGTTCGCGCTCGGCACACAGCCGACAGCCGAAACCGTGTCTGCGAGCAACAGCCTTGTCGGCCAGGCCACGAACTCCCAGGTCGGTTTCGACATGCTGGCACTCAAGAACGGAAACTACGTCGTGCTCAGCCCGTTCTGGACGGGAGTCGGCGCGGCAACGTGGGCCGACGGCACAACCGGCCGCGCCGGACTCATCAACGTCTCGAACAGCCTGATCGGCTCGACGGCCAACGATCGCGTCGGGTCGCTCGCCGTCGAGTTGACCGATGGCGACTACGTGATCGGTTCGTTCAACTGGCAGAGCTCGCTCAACGTGTTCGTGGGTGCGGCGACATGGTCCAGCGGGACGACGCCGACGATCGGCCCGATCACATCCGCGAACAGCCTGATCGGCAGCCGCACCGGTGACGCCATCGGTGACTCGATCCACGCGGTGGGCAACGGCAACTACGTGGTCAGCTCCGCCAGTTGGGACAACACGGCATCCTTCGTCGACGCGGGCGCAGTGACCTTCGGGCACGGGGACGGCACCACCCATGGAACGGTCAGCCCATCGAACAGTCTCGTCGGCAACCACACCGCTGACGCCGTCGGGATCAGTGTCGTCGTGTTGACCAACGGCAACTACGTGGCGCCAGATGCCAGTTGGCTCGGAGGTGTCGGCGCCGTCACTTGGGGAAGTTCCACCAGCGGCACGGTCGTCGGCCCGGTCACGGGTTCCAACAGCCTCGTCGGGTCACATCTCAACGACCAGGTCGGCTACAACAACATCGTCCTCTTGACGAACGGCAACTACGTCGTCGGCAGCCCGTTCTGGGCCAACGGCTCGGTGACCGAGGCCGGCCGGCAACGTGGGCTTCTGGAACGGCGCCGACGGTCGGCCCGATCGGCAGCGACAACAGCCTCGTCGGCACGGCGATGTCCGATCAGGTTTCGTACGGTGGCGTCGTTCCGCTCGCCAACGGCAACTACGTCGTCAGCTCGTGGAAGTGGAACAACGGCGCGACGGCCACCGTCGGCGCGGCGACGTGGGGCAGCGGCACCATCGGCGTTCACGGCGCCATTTCGGCCGCCAACAGCCTGATCGGCGTGACCGCCGACGATGAAGTCGGCAGCACGATCACACCGCTCACCAACGGCAACTACGTCGTGAGCAGCTCGCTCTGGGACGGCGCCGCCGGGGCCGACGTCGGCGCAGTCACTTGGGGCAACGGTGGGTCAGGAACGACGGGTCTGGTCGCGGCGACGAACAGCTTCATCGGCGCGGCGGCCGGCGATCATGAGGGTCGGGTCTTCGCACTCGCCAATGGCACCTACGTCGTGAACTCGGACCCCAACTCGACCAATGGATTGACATCGAACGGCGCGCTGTCGTACCGGCCGGGGAACGGGCCGAACCCCGGTTCCATCAGTACGTCGAACAGCCTGGTGGGTCGGTCGAGCGACGACCATTTCGCCGCCAATGTCGTCCCGCTCTCGACCGGCGGCAGCCTGGCCCTCAATCCGTACACACACGCGGGAGCCAACTTCGCGGCCGGCTCGATCACGCTGATCGGGCCGCGAGGTGCGCACGGAACGGTCGACTCGACCAACACCGTGTTCGGCACGCTGGGCAACACCGGCAACTCGATGAACTACGACGCGGCAAGGTTCACACGAAGCGGCGGCATCGTCGTCGCGCTCACCGCAGAGAACCGCGTCTTCGTGATGTATCCGTCGGGCCAGGCGGACTATGTGTCGGCCAGCCCGGCTCGGCTGGTCGACACCCGACCCGGGTTCGCAACCGTCGACGGACTCAACGCCGGCACGGGAGTCGTTCCCGCCGGCAGCACGTTGCAGGTCACTGTCGGTGGGCGCGGACCAGTGCCTGGCGATGCCCTGGCCGCCGCACTGAACGTGACCGCCACCGAACCCCAGGCGGCCGGTTTCATCACCGTCTATCCGTGCGGCGAGACACAACCCACGGCGTCGAACCTCAACTTCGCGCAGGGCGACACCGTGCCGAACGCGGTCTTCAGCAAGCTCGGTACGAATGGCCGGGTCTGCATCTACACGTCGCAGTCCACGCAGATCATCGTCGACGTCGACGGATTCTTCCCGGCGACGACGTCGTACAACCCGATCAACCCGGCCCGCCTGATCGACACGCGCGCCGGCACATCGACCGCCGACGGACAGCAGCAAGGGGGTGGCCAACGTGGCGCAGGGTCGGTCACCCAGATCCACGTCGCCGGCCGAGTCGGCATCCCTGCGAACGCCGGCACCGCCGTGCTCAACGTCACGATCACCGAGCCGGTCGTGGCCGGCTTCGCGACGGTGTTTCCGTGCGGGTCCGCTGCCCCGACCGCTTCGAACCTCAACTTCGTGGCGGGTCAGACCATTGCGAACCTGGCGGTGGCGCGGATCGGCACCGGCGGCGACGTGTGCGTCTTCACTTCGCAGCCGACACAACTCGTCGCCGACGTCGCCGGCTACTTTCCGTCGATCTCGGGCTTCCACTCACTCCTGCCGGCAAGGCTCCTCGACACGCGGGCGGGAGCAATCACTGTCGACGGGGCGGGCAGCGGTGGGGGACCCGAGCCGCTCGCCTCGATCACGCCCGTGAAGGTGACGGGCCGCGGCGGCGTACGGAACGACGCGCTCACCGTCACGCTCAACGTGACCGTCACCGAGCCACAAGCCGCCGGTTACGCGGCGGTGTACCCATGCGGCATCACCCCGCCGCTCGCATCGAACGTCAACTACTCGGCCGGACAGACCATCGCCAACGCGGTTGTCGTCAAGGTCGGCACGGATGGCACCGTGTGCGTCGTCACGTCGCAGTCGGCGCATCTGATCGTCGACGTCAACGGCTACCTCGGCTTCTGAGGGTCAGTCCTCGACGTAGGTCGACAGCACGCGGTGCATGTTGATGATGCGCACCTCTTCACTCGACAACGTGAGGTGGGTGAAACCCGGCTGGTGCAGTCCCTTCTGGAACCGGCGCAGCATCGACAGGTCCTGATCGATCACCATTCCGACACTCGCGTCGGGACCGAGCTCGATCTCGAACGGCCGCGGCGCGTCCGCTCCGGCATCGACGTCGACCTGCGGTCCGCGATACGCCAGGAACATCACCAGCTCCGCGTCGTCGGGCGTTGAACCGGGCCGTGACGTGAGCACGTTCAGCATGTCACCCCACACCAACACCGTCGTGTTCGGGAACAGGTTGTACTGCGACAGGCGAAGGATGCCGTCGGTGTCGTAGTCGCTCATGTCGACGCCACGCGTCGACTGGTGATCGCGGATGAGTTGGGCGATGACATCGCGGATCGTCTGACCTTCGGGCACGGCCGGAACCGCATCGCCATCGGTGTAGGCGGGCCCCATTCGCGGGCCCTGCGTGTCGATGAACGACTTCCACACCGCGTGATCGCTGCGATCGCGCACCCGCGGACTGGGCAGGCCGTAACGCTGATGCGACACCGAATGCCGGTCCCACACGTGCTGCTCGGTGTTCACGTCGTCCATGCTCGCCAGCATTTCCGGGTGGATGCCCTGCACGTGATACGTCTCGCTGAAGCCGTCGGCGACGACCTTCCAGTTGCTCTGCACTCTGTTGTGCGTCACATACGCGCAGCGGAACTGGTCGAGATCGGCCCACGCCGCGTCGTCGACGACACCTTCGAGGTACTCGGCGAGTGGCATCGCGTCGGGATCGAGGTTGACGAAAACCAGTGGACCCCAGGTGTCGACCTGGACGCCGACCAGCGACAGCTCGGCGTTGTTCAACACGCCGAACCCCTTGCGCGACGGCACTTCGCGCAGCGACCCCGACAGGTCCCACGCCCACCGGTGATACGGACAGCGCAACTCGCTGAGCCCGGTACCGCTGCCCTCGCAGATCGAGTTGCCGCGGTGGAGGCAGACGTTCTGGAACGCGCGTAGTTCGCCGTCGTCGCCGCGCACGATGATGATCGAGTATCGACCGAGTCGGTGCTCGTAGAAGTCGCCGGGTTGGCGGACATGATCGACGGTGCACGCCACGGTCCACACCCGGGGCCACATTCGCTCGTGCTCGATCTCGGCGAACGCCGGCGACGTGTAACGCGATGATGCGATCCGCACCGGCGCCGATTGCAGGATCTGCTCGGCGATATCGCCCGTGAGCGTTCCGATCGCAGTCTTCGTCATGTCATCCTCCCCCGAGCAACCTCCCGACATCGAACGTCTCCGCGTCCGTCGGCGTCGCCAGCGTCACATCCGGATCGATCGCCGTGTAGCGGATCGAATAGGTCAGCGTTGAGCTTGACACAGGGATCGTGACCGTCACCTGCCGGACGTAGTCGCTTTTGTCGACCCACGCGTCGTACGTGAGCGTCTTCGGCAGCGACGATTGCTCGTCGGTCAACGCCGCGCTCGTGTCGAGCTTCACCGCCTTGAGGAAATCGGCGGTCGCGACCTTGAGCTGGAAGTGCTCGGTCGACACGCTGGTGAGGATCGTCTCGCGCCCGACGTCGGTGGTCTTGGCACCCTTGACCGCGAACGAGAGCACGCTCAACGGATCGCCCTGCAGCGCCGAGCCGAGCTGCCCCGAGCCAAACCCGGCCACGCCACCCAGGCTGTTGATGTCGACCTTCACATACTTCTTGCCCGACGCCAATTGCGATACGACGTAGTCACCGCCGAGGTACATCACCAAGTTCTTGGCGTCGTACAGCGCCGTGATCGAACTGCCCAACGGCAACTTCGCGTACTCGGCACCGTCGAGCGACACCTGCGTGAGTTGACGCCCCTGATCGAACTCGCCCTTGACCGGGGTCGCTGCCGACTGGCTGAGATCACGATCGATCTCGAACTGCAGCGTCTTCACGCCCTGGGTCTTCTTCGCAGCAGCGGTCAGCGACACCGACTTCGACGAGTTCTCGTTGGTCAGCAGGATGAAGGCCGCGACGACCGCGCTGAACACGGCCAGGCCGATCAGCCCGTACCAAATCTTCGATCGCAACGACATGCGCGGGTTGCGGCGCTTCGTGCGGGCCTGCGTTGTCGCACCGCCACCTCCGGCAGCGGCGTATGCGTCGTCGTCGGCATCGTCGGGGGGTTCGTCGTGCCGCGCGACCGGCGGGTCGAAGTCTCGCCCGAAATCGGCCGGGTCGAGGTCGCCAGAATCCTGGTCGAAGAGACCCCGGCGGCCGCTCGGCGCACCCGAATCTCCACGTGCGTCCACGACGTCACGCTACTGCTGCTGCGGACGTCGGTGCCGCCATCCGCCGCAGCGTCAGTCGGGCAGCTCGACGCCTCGCTGCGACGTGATCCGGCCGTAGACCTCGGGGCGCCGATAGCGGTCGAAATCGAACAACGTCCCGGTGTAGCGGGCGCACCAATCGAGATCGCAGTCAGCGACGATCAGCTCGTCCGCAGTCGTCAGGGTCTGAGCGACGACCTGGCCGGACGGAGCCACGATCATCGACTGCCCGAGTGAGTCGACGCCTTCCTCGACCCCACCCTTGGCCACGCCAACGACCCAGCTGCCGTTCTGGTAGGCGCCGCTCTGCATGACGAGCGCGTTGTGGAATCCCTGGAGGATGTCCTGGCTCGGGTCGGGCACGTAGTGGATCGGTGTGTTGTAGCCGCACAGGATCATCTCGACACCCTGCAGTCCCATCACGCGGTACGACTCGGGCCACCGTCGGTCGTTGCAGATCATCATCCCGATCAAGCCGTCGAACGCACGCCACACACCGAAACCTTCGGTGCTCGGTTCGAAGTAGTACCGCTCGGCGTGCTGGAAGGGCCGGTCGGGCTCGTTGTGCTCGTGTCCGGGGATGTGCACCTTGCGATACGTGGCCACGATGCTGCCGTCGCGCTCGACCAAGGTCTGCACGTTGTGACGATGCACGGTGCCGTCGGCGTCGGTGTGCCGCAACGCGTAGCCGAGGGAGAACCCGATGCCGAGCCGCTTCGCTTCGTCGAACAACGGCTGCGTGTCGGGGTTCGGCATCGACGTCTCGTACCAGTGGTCTGCCTCGGTGATGTCGTCGATGAACCACCGCGGGAAGAACGTGGTCAGCGCCAGTTCGGGATACACGACGAGCTGAACGCCTCTCGCCGACGCTTGATGCAGCAGAGCGAGCAGCCGTTCGACGACGCTCGCCCTGGTGTGGTCGCGTTGGATCGGCCCCAGTTGCGCGGCGCCGACGGTGAGGATGCGTGACATACGCCGCAACCTTTACGGCGCGACCCCGACGGCGTCAAGTAGATCGATACCCGAGCAGGTAGGTGCCGGCCGAGGCGCCGCCCAGCGATCGTTGGCGACCGGCACGTGATCGGATGGCAGCGCGACCTGGACCAGCGTCATCTCGCCATCGGCCACGAGCCACGCCAGTCCCGGCCGGGCCGGGATCGGCAGCCGCCGCGGCAGGATCACGCCGAGCAGATCACCGTCGAGGTCAGCGCTCGCCGCCATCACCAGACCGAGCCGTGAGCGCCGGACGGCGGACGTCCAGTGGCCGTACGTGCCGCGCATCGCCTCCGGTCGGCCCGCCGCGATCACCGTCACGCGCTCCGACCGCCGCCCGATCAGAGCGGCCAGCGCGCCGGACGGATCGTCGACGAGCTCGGCGTCGTCGATCACGATCGCGATCGGCCGCGGTGCCCGTCCTGTCGGTCCTGTCGGGCCTGTGGATGCCGCCGGTCCTGTCGACGCCTCGGCAGGCATCGCCGCGAGGAGCTCGTCGACAGAGTCGAAGCGGTGACCGATCGTCGCGCTCGACCGGCGGGGCGCGATGCAGCCGATCCAACCGTCGGGCCGCGCAGCGATCCACGACGTCACAACGGTGAGCAACGCGTTGGATCGCCCGCTGCGCGACGGTCCGACGAGCAGTACATGCTCGCCGGCGGCGATGTTCAGCGCGGCGGGCTGCATCGTCACGAACGACAACGCAACCGGCAACACGACGTCGACGTCGACCGCACCGGCATGGCCGATGGGAAGCTCCGACGACCAGAATCTGGGCGGCAGCGCGGCCAGGACGTCGGCACGGATAGATGCTCGATCGACCGCCGAGCCGAGCGAACAGGCCCTGTCGAGCAACATCTGCTCGTCGACGCCGATGATCTGTGCCTCGAGACCAGACGTGGTGTCCACAAGCCGACCTGGCACCGAAGGGGGAACAGCGTTGGCAGCGACGCCGAGCAGCGCAGCATCGACCGGGTCGGAGAGTTGGAAAACCCAGCGACGCGCGACAGAACCGAGAATGCTGGTCGGCAGCGCGCCCGGTCGCGCTGATGCGACAACGGCGGTGACGCCCACCGCCGCACCCTCCGCAATGATCGCGTCCAAGAGATCGAGTTGGGTGAACATGTCCGACGACTCCAGCTCGGTGCGCAGCGCGGTGACGCCATCGATCAGCACGACCACCGGTCCACCAACACCGGCCTCGCCACCGACCGCGCCGGCAGCGGCAATGCCGCCCGCGCCCGCGGCGCGACGCGAGGCGATCTCGCCACCGAGCCGATCGATGAGGCGGATCAACCGCTCGCGCTCGTGGAGACGAACGACACCGGCACACGTCGGCAGCGAGGCGAGCAGCGACAGGCGACTGTCGCCAATCGCGTCGATGACGAAGAGCTGCGGCGGGCGATCAGCCACGGCCAGATGCGTGGCGATCGTCAGCAGCGTGGTCGTGATGCCTGCCCCGACCGCACCGGCGAGCAGGAGAGGGCCCTCGCTCGGGTTCCACTGCAGCGGCAGGCGTCGTTGACGATCAGGGTCGTCGACGACGCCGATCGCATCGATTGACGCTGGTTCGCAGGCGCGACCTGCCGATCGCATCATGACATCGAGTTCGGGCAGCCACGGCCGGTGCGGTGCCGCCAAACCGGCGACTCGGGCTGCTGTCCGGATCGCGGCCACGAGCACCGCCAGCTCGGTGTCATCGCGCCCAGCGGCCGCGCCGGTCGCGCCGGTCGCACCGGTCGCGCCGGTCGCGCCGGTGCAGCGAGCCGTCTGGAACGTGACGCGTTCGTCGGCGCCGAGCCGCATGATCGCCCGGCCGGGCACCGTGCGCGGCAGCAGCGCCGCGGCGATGTCGTCGATCACATCGGAGGAATCTGCGTTGTCCTGCACCCGCAGTGCGAGCCGAAGGTTGGTGTTGGCACGGATGTCGTCACTGATCACGCCGGCGGGCCGCTGTGTCGCGAGCAGGAGGTGGACACCCAGGCTGCGGCCGCGCTGGGCGATCCCGAGCAGTGCAGCGACGAACTGCGGCTGCTGCACGGCGAGGGTCGCGAACTCGTCGACGACGACCAGCAGGCGAGGCAGCGGCTGATGGTCGGCCGGCCTCGATCGATAGGTGTGGAGATCGGTCGCACCCGCGTCGCGCAGCAACCGCTCGCGACGCCGCAGCTCGGCTTCGAGACTGCGCAACGCACGATGCGCGAGGCGGTCATCGAGATCCGTGACGACCCCGACGGTGTGCGGCAGGTCGGCACAGGCATCGAACGTCGATCCGCCCTTGTAGTCGATGAGCACGAAGTTGATGTGATCCGTGCTCGACGACGCTGCGAGCCCGACGATGAGGCTGCGCAGCAACTCGCTCTTCCCGGCACCCGTCGTGCCGGCGATCAGACCGTGGGGACCATCCGCTTCGAGGTCGATCTCGATCACGCCATCGGTGGCGACGCCGATCGGCGCGCGCGCTGCAGGATCACATCCGTTCAGCGCCCACCGCGTCGCGATCCGATGCGGCAGCGACGACACATCGCCGCCGAACTCCGGGTCCAACAGCTCGATCAGACTGACCTCGGTCGGCAGCAGGCCGGCGTCATCCACCCACTCGGGATCGCGGAACCTGGCGATGGCCGCGCACAGCAGCTCGGCTCGTGTCGCGGAGATCCCGGCGACGTGTACCGGTTCGCCGAGGGTCGCCACGCTCATGTCGGCGATCCACCGACCCCGCCCGGAGCGACCGATGATCAGAGCGCTCGTGCACACGGCGGGCAGGTCGTGCTCTGCCGCCACGACGACCAGTACGGCAACCTGTCGACCCGACGCCATCAACCTCCGCAGCGGGCTCGTTCGGGCGTTGAGCAACTCGACGGCATCGGTCACGAACACGATCGGCCGGTGGTCGTTCGGATCGAGCCGCCCGACCAACTCACCCAGCCCGACCGTGCCCGTCACATCGGTTCCGTCTGCGTCGCCAACGACGTGTGCCAGCCAGCCGAGCCCGCGCCAGGTGTCGGCACGATCGCTGACGATGGCCAGTTGCCAATCGGCCGGACCGCTCGTGGCGGCGAGTTGGACGATCATCGATCGCGCAACGGCAGCGCCGGACTCACCGACGACAGCGATCACCGATCCGGGCGTCAACGAGGCAGGAACGGGTACGTGCGCGAGCCGAGTCGCACCGTCGATCATGCTCCACACCTCCGGCGAGGTGTCACCGTCGAGCCCGGTGATCGATGGCTGCCACGAGCCGTCTCCGATTCCGATCGACACGACGAACGCGTGCGGATCGTCGGCGCGGACGGCCCACAGATGGGTCGACGTTTGTCGCGTCACCTGCGTCAGTCGCGCTGCCGACACCGGTGTCGGGACTGCGGCCAGGTGGGCGGTGCGGGCGAGCTCGGCCTGCCGCGTCAACGCCGACTCGAACGAAAGCATGGCGCGGTCGCGCTCGCGGCTGCGGTGACGACGCGACCGGATCAAGCCGAATCGCTGCCCTGCCCACGTCCCGATTGCAACCAGTGCGCCGATCGCGCCGAACACCAGGAACATCATCTGTCCGAAGATCGTGGCCATCGCGACCGCACCGACGAGCCCGAGGATGCTCGGCAGCAGGCTGGCGCCGAACGCGCCGTCGGAGCGGACGGCCCGGGGTGCTGCAAGCGTGCTCGGTGCAGTCGCCGCGACAGGACGCGGGCCTCTCGTCAGCTGGACTCGCCACGGGTCGGCCGCTGTGCTGTTCGGTCGAGCGAGCGGAGCGCACGAGCCGGGTCGGGCACGATGCGATGGCGGGCCGAACGGCGAAGCTGCCACTGACGGGGCTGGCAAGCGAACCTCGAGCAGGCTCGCACCGATCTCGATCCGGGCCTCTGGGTGCAGCGCTGTTCGACCGGTGACAGGACGACCATCGACCAGAATCGGTGAGGGACCGGCGATCTGACTCAGCCATGTCGTGCCCTCGTCGTCGATGTCGATGACGGCGTGATGCGGTTCGAGCGAGGGATCTTCGCAACGAACGACGGCCGTCGGCGCTCGACCGATCACGTGCCGACCGACGCCGAGGCCGACGATGTCCCCGGCGTCGACACCCGCGGTCCACACGAGCTCGACGACCGGCACCGCCGGCGCGGCCGACCCGGTTGACGCAGCAACCGCGGCCGGCCCGGCCGAGGCGGTTGACGCGGTCGTCCGCTGCATATGCGCGCCGGTGACGGTCATCACGACGCTGCCGTGGCGGATACCGGTCGCATCGAGTCGTTGGCGGGCTGCCACGAGACGGCCGTCGACGATGAACTGCTCCGGCACAGATCCGACATCCGGCTGGTCATCGCCAGGTCTCACCACGTCGAACAGCGAAGCGGCCGGAGGCGACCCTTCGACGGTCACTCGTCGGCCGTTCAGGAGGATGTCGAAGGCGGGCCGGCGGCCGGCGTGGGGCTGATGGGAAGCAGTGTCGGGTCTCACGACCGGCTGAGTGCTGCCGCATCGCCAGAACGGAAGAATGTGAGCCGTATCCAGGTGTTCTTGACGATTCCTTGACAATTCTGGCGCCCGCTGTGAGACAGCTGGTGAGCCACTCGGTGACCGCGGTTCCGCACTGTGCAGCCCATGAACACTGCATCCCCGACCACATCCACCAACTCCACCCTCGGCCGCCTCGGCGCCGAATGGAACCACATCAGCATTCGCCACGACGAGCTCCGCCGGGTGCGCTCGTGGGGGCTCCCCGGGCCAGAGATCGCATCGTTGGATGACGTGCTCATCCGCTGTGGATACCGGCCGGCGCCGGCCCACCAGCAGTGGACCAACGGCGGTGAGACAGGGGCTACCCCCGCATCGCGATGGACAGAGATCGCGGCGGATGACGCCGACCGGCACCTCTTGAATCTGGTTGCCGTCGCCCACCACGATCCACTCGCGGCGCGGATCGTCCTCCAACGAATCCTGCCTGCCTTGTGCGGCATCGCCCGTCGTCACTCTTCGACCCCTCGGCAGCGGCAGGAAGTGCTCGACGATCTCATCGGCAACGCGTGGCAGTTGATCCGCCGCTACCCCGTCGAACGCCGGCCGCGTCGAGTCGCCGCCAACCTGGTCCGCGACATCGGCTTCGAGACGTTCGTCCGGCCAGCTCGGCGCATGGCGTCAACCGAGACTCCGATGTCGCACGACGCACTCCTCGACCCACCCCACGTCCCGCGGTCGGAGCCGATCCACGAGCTGCTCGAGGTGATGTGCGATGCTCGCCGGACGCGCTGCATCACCGAGGACGACGTCGACTTCATCCGCAGCCTGATCAGCTACGGACGCCCCGAGCACATGGCCGTCGCCCTGAAGGTCACGCCGCGCACCATCCGCAACCATCGCGACGCGATCGTCCATCGCCTGCGCAACAGCGTCGCCGCCTGACTCAGGGGCGCTGGGTGAAGTGGGCGTGACGCTTGCCGAGGAACGAGGCAATGCCCTCCTGCGCGTCAGGCGTCACGGCCGCCGACGCCATGACCTCGCCCGCGAACTCGTACGCCAACGGTTGGGGGAGATCGATCTGCTCGTAGAAGCTCTGCTTGCCCAACGCCTTCGACAGGATGCTGCCACGCGTGCACCGGGTGATGAGGTCGAGTGTCGCTGCATCGAGGTCGGCCGCGGGAACGGCGCGGTTGATCAAACCCCAATCGACAGCGGTCGCGGCGTCGATGATGTCGCCGGTGAACGCCATCTCCAACGCTCGCTTTCGTCCGATGTTGCGCGCCACCGCCACCAGCGGCGTGTGGCAGAACAGCCCGCCCTTGCCACCCGGAATCGCAAAACCGGCGGTGTCCGCGGCGACCGCGAGATCGCATGTCGCGACGAGTTGGCAGCCGGCTGCGGTCGCGAGTGCGTGCACCTTGGCGACGACCGGCTGCGGCATCGCCTGCACCTCGTTCATCATCCTCGTGCACGTGTCGAACAACTCACGGGTCTGCTCCACCGTCGCTCCGGCCATGTCGCCGAAGTTGTGACCGGCGCTGAACACCGGACCGTTGGCGGCCAGGATCACGCCGTTCGCGTCGCTCTTGCCGACCGCTCGAAATGCCTCGGTGAGCTCGAGCATCACGTCCATCGCGAGCGCGTTGCGCTTCTCAGGACGATTCAGCGTGATCGTCGTGATCGGACCGTCGGCAGAGACCAGAAGATGTTCGTAGCTCACCATCACATTGTCGCAGACGCGGGTCACTCGTACTCGTGCTCGGGACCGGGGTAGATGCCGCTCTCGACCTCTTCCCGGAACGTCACCGCGGCGTCGTGCAGCGTGTTGGCGAGTTCCGCGTACTTCTTCACGAACTTCGGAATTCGGCCGGTGGTGAAACCGGCCCAGTCCGTCCACACCAGCAACTGACCGTCACAACTCGGCCCGGCGCCGACGCTGATCGTCGGGATCGCGAGCTCCTTCGTCACCTGCGCCGCGACGTCCGACGGCACCATCTCCAACACGACCGCGAACGCGCCGGCGTCTTCGACCGCGTGCGCATCATCCAGCAGCTGGCTCGCACCTTCGCCGCGCCCTTGGATCATGTGCCCGCCGAGGCCGTGCTCGCTCTGCGGGGTGAAGCCGATGTGCGCCATCACAGGGATGCCGGCGCGCACGATCGCCTCGATCTGCTTCGCGCTGCGGCGACCACCCTCGAGCTTGACAGCGTGAGCACCGGTCTCCTTCATGAACCGAATCGCCGTGTGCAGCGCATCATCGGGACCGGCTTCGTACGAGCCGAACGGAAGGTCCGCGACCACGAGCGCGCGCTTCGCGGCGCGCACAACCGCGCTGCACAGCGGGATCAGTTCCTCGCTGGTGACCGGCAACGTCGAGTCGTATCCGAACACGGTGTTGCCCGCCGAATCACCGACGAGCAGGAAGTCGATACCAGCCCGATCGAAGATCGCGGCCGACAGGAAGTCGTAGCTCGTCAATCCGGTGATCTTGATGCCCTGCTCCTTGGCACGCCGGAAGTGCCTGATGCGAACGCGCTTCAGCGCATCGTTCGCCGGTGCGACCGAGCCGTACGGAACCTCTTCCATCGTTCCCCCTGGTGAACTCGTCAGAACCCTGGGGAGATTTGATCACACCCATCGCGGGTCGACGCAATGCGTCCGTTCGACGTCACTTCGCAGTGCCTGACGACATCGACCGTTGCATTGAGTTGATTGCGGGCGCTGAGGCGCATGACGTGTCCTTTGCTTGGCGGAATAGTCCTCGATTGACTAACGTGGCAGCGTTCTCGGCGTCCGCGAACCATGACGGAGCCGTTCGATGACGATGTCGATGCCGTGAGCCAGCACCGCGAAGGGATCAACGCCTACATCGAGTACAAGACCATCAGCGTGCCTGCCTGATCCGGGGCTGAGCGCTACGGTCACACGATCCGCACGCACGACCTCGTCCCGTTCCGCCTCGCGACGCGTACATGGTTCGCGATCTCGCTGCGAACGTTCGGTGGTCCGGCCGGCCAGATCGCCGTGATGCACCGCGAGCTGGTCGACGATCGACGATGGATCGGCGAGCAGCGGTTCCTGCACGCGCTCTCGTACTGCACGCTGCTGCCGGGCCCGGAGGCCCAGCAGTTGGCGATCTATCTGGGTTGGTTGCTCAACGGCACCGCCGGCGGGCTGGTTGCCGGCACGCTCTTCGTCCTGCCGGGCTATGTGACGCTGATGGTGCTCTCCGCTATATACGCGAGGTGGGGCGACACCATCGCCGTTGCCGCTGTGTTCGCCGGCCTCGGCCCGGCTGTGTTGGCGATCGTCTCGCAAGCGCTGTGGCGCATCGCCAAACGGGCACTGACGAACGGGTTCCTGATCACGATCGCGGCCGCGGCATTCGTCACGCTGTACGTGTTCAACGTCGCGTTCCCGATCGTGGTCGGCGGGGCTGGTCTCGCGGGCTACACGGCACACCGAATCCGACCGGGGCTGCTGGTCGGTCGAGCAGCCGACATCGTCGACGACAAGGTGCCGCCGATCATCGCCGATGACGCATTGCACGGCGAGCGCCCGACGCTCGCACGCGCGGCCAAGATCCTGAGCGTCGGGTTGGTGCTGTGGGGAGCACCCGTGGCGGCAGCAGCGATCGTGTTCGGCGGCCATCACGTGCTCGTCGATCAAGGCCTGTTCTTCTCCGGTACGGCTGTCGTCACGTTCGGGGGCGCGTACGCGATCCTGTCGTTCGTCGCCCAGCGCGCCGTCAGCGTCTACCACTGGCTGCTGCCGGGCGAGATGGTGAACGGCCTGGCGCTGGCCGAGACCACGCCGGGCCCGTTGATCATGGTGCTGCAGTTCGTCGGCTTCCTCGGCGCCTATCGGAACCCTGGCGATCTCAACCCGTGGGTCGCCGGCGTGCTCGGCGCGACGCTGGTCGTGTGGGTCACGTTCGTCCCATGCTTCCTGTTCGTCTTCCTCGGCGCACCGCACATCGAAGGCTTGCGCCACAACCGAAAGTTGTCCGCGGCGCTGTCCGGCGTCACCGCGGCCGTCGTCGGCGTGATCGCCAACCTGTCGATCTTCTTCTCCGTCCACACGTTGTTCAGCACCACGACGACACACAACTGGGGACCGGTGCACCTCGCCGCACCGGTCTGGTCGACGATCAGCCTTCGCGCGCTGGGCGTCACCGCACTCGGCTTCGTGCTCGTCTTCCGATTCAAGCTCGGCGTGCTGCGGGTGATGGGCATCTGCGCCGCGACGGGGGCAGCGATCTACCTCGTCGCCCGCTGAGCGAAACGAACGGTCTGCCACGGCGCCAGTTTGCGGAGCGTCCTACAGCCAGTCGCGTTTGCGGAACACCGCGTACAGACCGCCGGACACGATCACCACCAGCGCGCTGGCGAGCCACACGCCCCAGCGTTGGCCGTAACCCGGGTACGGAACGTTCATGCCGTACCAACCGGTGATCAGCGTCGGCACCGCGATGATCGCGGCCCAACTCGTCACCTGCTTGGCGATCTGGTTGGTGCGATAGTCGCGCAGGCTGAGGTTGGTCTCGACGATCGTGGAGATCAGGTCGCGCAGCGCGTCGGTGGATTCCGTCACCCGCAGCACATGGTCGTAGACGTCTTGGTAGTACGGATAAAGATCGTCGGACACGGTCGAGTGCTCGCGCCGCATCAGCCCGCTGACCGCTTCCCGCATCGGAACCACCAGCCGGTGGAATCGGATGAGTGACTGCCGGGTCTGGAACCAGTGCTTCTGCTCGGACGGCGGGATCGGCTTCTCGGCGAAGATGCCCTCACTGATGCGGTCGTAGAACTCATCGAAGCACTGCACCGCGTCGAAGTAGGTGTCGACGACGGCGTCAAGCAGTCCGTACAGCAGGAAGCTGACACCGTGCACCGCCAGATCGGTTGAGCGATCCCAACGAGCGAGCACCGGATCGATCGGGAAGTTCTCGTCCTTGCGCACGGTGACGAGCCAGCGCGGACTGATGAACGCGTCGATCTCGGTCTCCGCGAGCGTTCCCTCGTCGACGTCCAGATCGACCGCATGGCATGCCAGGAAGTTGTGCGTCGCATAGTGGTCCAGTTTCGGACGCTGGTGCTCGCTGAGCGCATCCTCCACCGCCAGTTCGTGCAAGCCGAGTTCGTCGGCGAGCTCGTGCAGCTCGTCCTTCGACGGCCCACAGAAGTCGACCCAGATCACCGTGTCCTCGCGCTTGAGGTGGTCCGAGATCTCCGCCACCGGGAAGTCCTCGGCCTCGAGGATCCCCTTGCAGTACACCCGTGTCCGAGCCATGACAGCTCAACCTACTTGCGATCGGTCGGCTGTCGCAGGAGGCCGAACGAATCCGGGTTTCAGCTCAGCCGGTGGTCGGCGAAGTTGGATGTGGACAGCGCAGCGTCGTCGCGGGTGATGATGAACGCGGCGTAGTCGGGGTGGTGCTCGGCCAGCCAGTTGAGACCTTCGGGACCCATGACGAACACGGCGGTCGCGTATGCATCGGCAAACGTCAGATCGGGTCCGACGATCGTCACGCTGGCGAGGTCGGCTGTCGGTTCGCCTGTGGTGGGATCGATGATGTGTGCGCCCCGCTCGTACGTGGCCGAGGTGGCAACGGCGAGGCGCCCGGCACCGGCGACGACCGCCGCGCTCATGTCCGGCTGGTCGGGATGACGAATGCCGACGAGCCATGGCTCACCCGGCTGAGCATGACCACGAATGGCGATGTCGCCACCAGCGTTGATGCAGAAGTTCGTCGCGCCGTGACCTTCGAGGATCTCGGCAGCGCGCTCGATCGACCAGCCCTTGACCAGGCCGGACGGGTCGAGATGGCTGCCATTCGGAGCAGGCACGACGAACACGTCGAATGCTCCACCGGTGTCGTCGTACAGCTCTTCGCACAGCGCCAGGACGCCGATGACTTCGTCGCTCATGTCCTCGAGCGTCGCCGCACCGGTGCCGAAGCGACTGATGGGACCGTCGGGCTTGTAGGTGCTGAACGTGTCGTCGACGTGATGCAGCCAGCGCAGAACATCCTCCAGCGCCTCGATGGGCACGTCGTCGCGGATGTCGATCGACACGGCCATTCCCATCACGATTTCGACGTGATGGCGACCGCCGCGGGCGATGACCGCGCTCATGACGTCGCACCCGCTTGGGCAGCGGTCGACCGGGCGAGATCGATGGCCGATTGCAGCGACGCCTTGTAGCTCTCGCTGGTGTACGTTGCGCCCGACACGGTGTCGATCTTTGCGCTCTGCGCCGTCAGGACTTCGCTGGCGAGCGTCGGGGTGGCCCGGGCGTTGATCCCATCGCTCTTGCCACCGGTGGGCGTCTGGATGGCGACGGACTGGGTGATGACTCCGCCGGAAACCGTGATCTGCACCTGCACCGGCCCCCAGCGGTTGGTGGACGTGGCACCGGTGTACGTGCCGTCGGCCAGGGTCGTTGTCGTCGCAGTTGTCGCTGCGGCTGCGGCCGCGACCGTGGTCTGCGTCGCAGCCGTGGTCGACGCCGTCGAGCTCGACGCTGTCGTCGACGCCGCGGTCGACGCTGTCGTCGTGGCGGCGGTGCCGGATGCGACGGCGACACCGGACAGCGAGCTGGTACCAGTGGAGGCAGCGGCACTGTCGGCGTGCTGGAAGTAGGCGGTCAGCCCCGCAGTCGTCGTGATGCTCATCAGCACGGCGGCAGCACGGCTGCCCTTGGCGGCGTGCCGCTTGCGACGGGGCGCCGCGGCGGCCGGAGTGGTCCGAGATGTGGCACCCGGCTGGTCGCGCGGCGCACGGCCGGCAGCGAGTCGAGCAAGGCGAGCCTGCAGCGCGGGATCGATTGCGTTCTGGGGGGCCGGCGGCGGGAACAACGGGAGAGCTGATTGGGGGGCTTCGGTTTCCATGTACCCCATTCAGCTACCCGGGGGTAAGAGGGTGCTCAGGACTTGTTGGGAGTTTCCTGAGACTTGGACAGCGCCAGGCTCCACACGCGAACTCCCAACGGGTACACAGCGCATCCGACCGCCACCGGCATCAGCACCTTGAAGGCTGTCGTGTTCGAGTCGGAACCCAGCTGGTAAGCGTGCACGCAAGCCACCGCGGTGGCCGGAACAGACAACAGGTGGACGGCGCGCCACGTGCGACGACGGAAGAGCATCTTCGGCCACGACGTGAACACGGCGATTGCGAGGCCGTAGAACGCAAGAACTCCCCACGTGAATGCGGTGGTCGAGAAGTTCGCCGCGCCGGGAACGAAGACCGTCGCAAGATCGACGCGGAGGTTCGAGTCGAAGAACGCCGCGGCGAGGTGAATCACCGTGAAAATGAGCGCCAGGCCACCCAGTCCCTTGTGCAGGTCCAGCCACCACGCGGGCCGCAGGCGTTTGCCCGTCTCACGCGCGGAGAAGAGGAACCCCCATGCAAGGGAGGCCAACATGAGCACCGTGGCCACGATGCCGGTCGATCTCGTGAGATACCACAAAAAGTTGTTCATCGCGACTCCGTCGTCCTCGGCGTGGGCCGGAGCCTAGGCGCCATGGCGTCGGCCCTGAATCTGAAGACGTCGAAACGAGGCAAACTCACAGCTGACTCCCAGGAAATCATCCGGTGACCTCTCATCTCCGCATGGCGGACTGTCTCGATGAATTCCGAACTCGGTCAGACCTTTCCACCGCCATCGCCCATCGACCCGCTGCTGCGACCACGTGACGTGCAACGCGACGGACAGACTCCACGACCGACGCGACCGTCGCGACCGTCGGGCAGACACCGCCGGCGGGGCAAGCGCTTGAACGGCGCTGTCCTGACCATCGCCTCCGTCGTCGGCGTGTGGTTCGGCATTGCGGCCCCTGCGATCTCGCCTGTTGCCCCGCAGCCGGCCGCAGCCGCGGTCGCGCCAGGCAGCGTCGCGCCAGCCAGCGTCGCGCCAGCCAGCGTCGCGCCGACCAGCGTCGTCCCGACCACGGTCGCGCCCGTCGCAGTCGCAGCCGCGCCCGTCACAGTCGCGCCAGTCACAGTCGCGCACGAGGTCGCCGTCGCGGCGGTCGTCACCCGACAGGCGCGGCACGGTCATGACGGGCATCGCTGATGAGCGCACGATCGGACCAACAGGAACTCGTCCGCCCGCTGTCGCGCGACGACTGGCCCATGACCCCGCCGCGGCCGGCAACTCCACGAACGGTGTCCCCCGACGGCGTGCTCGCCGCGATCTGGGTCGGTGCAATGGCCGTTGCGTGGTGGCCGATCGTCATCGCGCTGCGCGGACCTCGACCGCTGCAACTCGCTCCGCTCATCGCGCACCTGGGCGGCATGTTGGCCGGATATGCGGTCGTCGTGCTCGTCGCACTGATGTCACGCTCGCCGCGTCTCGAACGAGGCATCGGGGCAGACGTGCTGGCCCGCTGGCACAGCCGTGGCGGACGGATCGTGGTGAGCCTGATCCTGATCCACGCGTACGCGGCCGTGGTCGGCTGGGCGCAGTCACGACACGTGAGCGAACCCGTGGCGCTGTGGGACGTCGTTCGCCTGCCGTGGCTGATCGCGGCCACCGTCGGCACGGTTCTGTTGCTCGTCGTCGGGGTTGCGTCGGCGCGGGCCGCTCGAAGCCGGCTGTCCTACGAAAAGTGGCACGCTGTTCACCTGCTGACGTACGTCGGGATCGCACTGTCGTTCGTCCATCAACTCGCCGGTCCGGACATGTCCGGACATCGCCTGCTGCAGATCACATGGGCGCTCGTGTACACCCACGTGTTCGCGATGTTGCTGCGTCACCGCGTGGTCGCGCCACTGCGACAGGCCAGGCGTCACCGCATGCGCGTCGTCGCCGTCATTCCGGAAGGACCTGATGTCGTCAGCATCGAGGTCGCCGGCCACCACCTCGACGAGCTGCAGGCGGAGGCTGGCCAGTTCTTCCGGTGGCGGTTCCTGACTCCCGAGCTGTGGCTGACGGCTCATCCCTTCTCGCTGTCGGCCGCGCCGACCGACACGCGATTGCGGCTGACGGTGAAGGCACTCGGCGAGGGCAGTCGCCGCCTGCAGGACCTCCGTGTCGGCACATGTGTCGTGACGGAGGGACCGTACGGCGCGATGACGAACGCCCGACGAACGCATGGCGACGTGTTGTTGATCGCGGGCGGCGTCGGCATCACGCCGATGAGAGCGCTCTTCGAAACACTCCCCCTCGATCCGGGACAAAACCTGACCCTTCTCTACCGCGCCCGCGGCCCCGAACAGCTGCTGTTCAGGAACGAGCTGGACGACATCGCCCGCCGGCGTGGCGCACGCGTGCACTACCTGCTCGGCGACGACCCCGATTGCTTGACCGCGCGGGCGCTCGTTGCGCTGGTTCCCCGCCTGGGCCGGCACGAGGTGTTCCTCTGCGGCCCGGCCCGGATGACCGATGCGGTACATGTCGCGCTGCGAGCAGCCGGTGTGCCGCCCGAACAGGTCCACGAGGAACGCTTCGCGTTCTAGCTGTACATCGAGTGCCGGCCTCATCGGCCAGACGCACTCCTCCATTCGACCGTTGTCACGCGCGACAAGGGCCGCCCTCCGGGGAGGGCGGCCCGTCGACGCTCGAGGCGGATGTGCACGTCAGCCGTGACCGGTCACGGTTCCTGTGATCGCGAAGCTGGCGTCGAGCTTGACCGTTGCGTCGGAGCCGTCGGCCTTGGTGATGTGGGCTTCGTACTTCGCGCCCTCGGCATCGGTCTCCATGCGAGTGATCGTCGCGTCGGGGTACGCCGCCTTCACTGCGGCCTCGACGCTGGTCGCCGTGTCGCCGGTGAGCACCGTCTCGGTGATGCCGTTGGCGACGTGTGGCCCGGCGGGAACTGCGGGGGTGGAGCTGGTGCCCGATGGTGCCGGGGTTCCGACCGTGGTCGAAGCCGTCGCGGCAACGGGTGATGCAGCGTTCGCCGTACCGATCGAGGCGATGCCGACGGCACCGACGGCGGTCGATGCCAGCGCCGCAGCGCCGATGATGAACTTGCGGATGGGGGTCATGATGTTCTCCTGTGTCAAGGAGTTCGACGGTCGAACTCGATAGGACACACGATGAGCCGCGGACCTCACGGATGGCTGGGTGTCACCCCCGAGTTCGCCGAGAGACTCGGCCGATCCTCAGAGATCGCCGGAACGTTGGAGCACCACGAGCGCACCCCATCCCGGCAGCAACGGGATCCAGAACGTGGCCAGCCGGAACAGGATCACGGCCGCGACTGCGGTGCTGCTGGGCATCCCGGCTGATGTCAGACCGGCGATCAACGTCGCCTCGACGGCGCCGATCCCTCCGGGTGTCGGCGCGATCGACGACACCACCGAGCCGACGAGATACACGAGCGCAATCGACGTGAACGCCGGGCCGGCGCCGAAGGCCGCGACCGCAACCTCGAGAGCGAGGATGTAGCCCATCGTGATCGCGAGTGATCCACCGAACAGCTCGATCATCTTGCTCGGCTGGCGAGCGATCTCGCCGACGTTCGTGAGCGAGCGTTTCGTCGCGGGCAGGACCCGCGTCGTCAGCATCGACCGGCTCCACGGCACGGCGACGCTGATCGCCGCAACCAGGACGATGCCCGCGGCGATCAGACCGATCGTGGCCGCCGATGGCAGGTCGAACGTCTTCAGTCCCGACGAACCGGCGAGCGCGACGAACAGGCCGGTGAGCGTGAGATGCACCAGCACCCCGGCGACCGTGTCGATGCCGACGGCGGCGACCGCGGCCGGCGTGTCGACGCCTCGCTTCTGCAGGAACCGTGCCGTCAGCGCGAGAGCGCCGCCGGGCGCAGCGACGCCGACGAACGACGTCGCCATCTGCACTCCGATGTTGGGGGCCAACGGCAGGTGTTCGGTCAGCGAGCCGTCGAGCGCCACCGCCGCACCCACATAGGTCACCGCCGACAGGCCCAGAGCTGCTGCCGCCCACCACCAGTCTGCGTCGCGCAGCTGGCTCCACACCGAACTGACGCCGACGAGTTGCGGGATGAGTGTCCACAACGCGACCGCGGCCATCGCAATGGTGATCACCGTGCGGATCTTGATCCGCTCCAGCTCGGCGATCGGCACCGCGTCGGCACCGGTGACGCGTTGCACCTCGTGGCGCAACTCGTCGAGACAGCCGGCGGCTTTGACCGCAGCTCTCGTCGGCGGCGTCATCGCGAGGGGTTGCAATCGAGGCAGCGCGGCAGCGACGGCATCGGGACCGATGGCATCGACGGCGGCGGCAACCGCGCGCTCGACTCCCAACGTCGCAGCAGTCGCGGCGAGGACCTCGGCGACGTCGGTGGACAGAGCCGGGCCAGCCACCCCCAACGACGCCGATGCGAACTCGACGAGGACCACCGCGCCGTCCTCAGCGACCAGCAGTGCGTCAGCGTTCAGTCGTCGATGCACGGTGTGGCTGCGCCGCAGCGCGGCGACGATCGCCCACACAGACGTCAACAGCTCGGGCGAGCGACGCGCAGGATCGAGATCGCGCAAGGACTCGACCGGTCGAGAATCGAACGCCATCAACATCGCATCCGGTGCGAATTCGGCCACGACTGCCAGCCGAGCAGTGGGGACGCCGTCCGAGTACGCCTTCAACGCGCAGAGCGCCTCGTGCTCGACGAGTGATCGCAGCGACCGGAACGGTTGGTCCTGACCGATGTCACGGAACCGCGCCGCGCGGTACATCCGCACCGGCAGCAGGGCCGTCCACGAATCGCGACTGATGATCTTCACGAAGAGCAGGCGGCCATCGTCGAGGTGAACCCTGAATCCGGCGAAGCCGCGGAACCCACCGAACTTCTCGACCGACGCGACGTCGTAGCCGAGGCCTCCGAGTGTCTCCCCCACACCACGTGCTCGGGGTCGTGTGTTCGGAGCACCGAGGATCAACTGCACCAATGACGATGCGGCAGCCCCCATCGCCAACGCCGTGATGATCGTCGCGGGGTCGGCCAGGCCGACGCCGAGCCGCGCCCCGATGCCGAGCGTGAGCACGACCCGACCGAGGCGGCGCCAGCGATCGGACCAATGACCTCGATCGATGAACATCCACGCCGCGATCACGCCGAAGTCGACGGTGGTCGGGAACGCAGCGCCGATGCCGTAACGATCACGTGTGCTTGCCACTTCGGTCGCAGTCGGGCGGACGCCGCCGTGTCGGCCCGGGAAGAGCGGCAGCGCTGACGAGCCGACAAGCTTCGACATAGCGACGAGGCCGGCGATGCACACGACGGCGACGAGCAGCATTCGCCCGACGCGCGCAAACCGGCGCGCAGCGAGCTGGCCGATGAAACCGAGGATCGCGGGCACGACGAACCCGAGTTGGCAGACGCTGACGATGCCCGACACCAACCATCGCGGCGCTGCACCCAACACGTCACGGAAGTTCGTTGCGAAGTCGCCGTCCTTGGCACCCTGCAATGCGAAGTACATGCATCCGAGCACCGCAAGCGAACCGATGAACCGGATCGCCGTGACTGGCGACTTCACGTACGGCGCGTCGTCGGGCTCGGTCACGGAGAAGCTCGACGGGCTCTGTGCGATCACGATGTCACGTCGTGTCGCATGCGGATCGAGAGCGAGCGAAACGTCGTCACCATGGCCAGCAGTGTGTCAGAACATCGCCGCGCCGATCCGGCGAAACGCCGACCTGACTCGTTGCGGCGCGAACTGCCGAGTTCAGGTGTCGGCCGGCGAGACCGTTCTGATCGCGGCGATGACGGTCTGCACCTGGGCGATCACCGGCACCAACGGGTGGCCCTCGCGCCCCCAGAATGCAGCGTCGGGCACATCGGCCCACCGCGTGTCGGTGGGCGTGAGGACGTGGAGTCGCACCAAGCCAGCAGGCGGAAGCTGTTGGTCATCGCCGTCTGCGAACTGATCGAGATGTCTTTGCACCTCCGCCAGGAGACGGTGCGTCGCTGCCGCAACCTCTGCGTGCTCGCCGGCCCCCAACGTGCCCCCGCCCGTGCTGGTGTACATGCTCGTGGTGTTGTCCGTCAGCGCCACGATCGTCGCGAACGCTCCACCCGACGGGACGTCGACGACGATGCCCGACACCTCCGGGTGGTCCGGGGAAGGCTCCGACAGCCCTCGCTCAACGGCGTCGAGCGCCGCCGTACGCAGCCCTGGATACGCGTTCCGGCCGACACGCGCCGACGTCTCACCGCGCCGCTTCCTTCGGCCAAGCACATGAGCAGGATGATCTGAATCGCGTCCGAGCGCAAGAGCGACCTCGCGACATCTGCCGCCGACGCGATCGATCAGGCGAAGGCCGGCAGGACCTCGGTTTCGAACAGGTGAAGGCTCGACCATGCGAGATCGGGCGGCATGCCGCCACACATCGGGTGGAACATCGCGAAAGGAAACGGCGCGGCCTTCATCTCCTCGATGAATTCGGCAGGTGTCACCACCCGGTATTGACCCGTGGCCCGCAGCTCATCGCTGTCGGCGACGGTGTGGAACGAAGTGGCCACATCGTCCTGGGCTTGCCATGCTCCGTAGGCGTTGCTCTCGTGGAGGAAGAACGGTGACATCGCCTCCCAGCCGGCCTCGGGATCCTTTGCGAGGGCGACGACCCGGGTGGTTCCGACCATGCCCGGGCCTGGGTCGGGCCGCCCGAGTTGCTGCACCTCGTCGCGGTAGAAGTCCCACACCTCCGGCGTCGACGGAATGAAGCCGTCGGCGATGCGCGCTGCCCGGCGCGCCGCCGGCTCGCTGCTGCCACCGAGCATCACCGATGGTCCGCCGGGCCGAAAGGGCGCGGGCGTGAGTTGAACGGTGCGGCCGCGGAACTCGAACGGCTCGCCGGCGAACGCGGCCTTCAAGGTCTTCACGGTCTCGGTCACTCGCTTGCCGCGCTCGCCCATCGGCACATCGAACATCGCGAACTCTTCGTGCACGTACCCGCCGGCGATGACGACATCGAGACGGCCTTGACTGATGAGGTCGATTGCGATCAAGTCCTCGGCCAGACGCAGTGGATCATGGAACGGCGCGATCAGCGCAGCGATCATGAAGCGCACGCTCGTGGTCCGGGCCGCCATCGCGCCCAGCATCGGGATCGGGCTGGCGAGGTATCCGTCGGGTGAACCGTGATGTTCGGAGAGCGTGATGTTGAGACAGCCGAGACGGTCGGCCCACGCCGCCATGTCGAGCGCAGCCGCGTAGCGCGCTGCCATCGCCGTGGCAGCGATCGGTGGGTTGCGGAAATCGAATCGCATTCCGAAGTACATGGTCGGTCATCCTTCGAGTCGGGACAGCAGAGTACGGGTCGCATCCACGCAACGGCCGAGCCGGACGTGCGGGCCGACACCGGCCGCAGCCTCCGAACGCAGCGGTACCTCGAGTCCGATCCCGACATCGCGGGGCAACACCGCGAGCAGATCGAGCAACGGGAGCTCGCCGTCTCCCGGCACCATTCGTTGGTACATCGCTTCATCCGTGTAGTTCGGATTGGTCGATGTCAACGGCACGTCACACAGCTGCACGTGTCCGATGATGGCCGGATCGAGCGCGGCGATGTCGGAAACCGCCGCCCCGGAACGAAAGAGGTGCATCGCGTCGAGGAGCAGCGTGAAGTTCGGACGGCCGACGGCTCGGACAACCTCGACCGCTGCCGCGAGATCGCCGACCGTCAAGCCCGGTACGAGTTCCACCGTCGTCTCGATGCCCATTGCGGCAGCCATGTCGGCAAGCGTGCCGAACTGGTCGATGGTGCGGGTCATGTCGGGATCGAGGCTGACCGTGTTGATGCGTCGCGCGCCCAGCTCGGCCATCAGATCGAGATCGGCAGCGCGGTCAGCGATGTCGCCGGCCGCCGAGACCATGAAGCCCTCGCCGAGCGAGATCGAGACACCGCGGTCTCGCATCGCCGCGATCATCTCGCGTCGCAACGCCCAATCGTCGCGCAGCGACCATGTCGGATATCCGTGCGGGTTGAACCGAAAGGGTGTCAACCCGGTGGCGATGAAGCGGCAACCGAGATCGGCGGCGAGGGTGACGAACTCGACCGGCGGAAGCCCGAAGACGCTCAGGTGCTCGATGCCGATCCGTTCCACGCCCGGTGCTTCCTAGGTCTCGACGGTGCGCTGCAGCACCATGGTGAACCGACGCTTGGCGATCTTCCAGCCCTGTTCCGCGCGGACGAGCTCGTCGTCGTAGTAGCCGATGCCTTCGATGCCGGACCGGTTGTCGGGGCCGAGCACGAGCGCGCTCACGTAGCTGCGCGTGGTCGCGCCGTCGGCGCTGGGTGCGATGGTCTGGTTGGTGATCCGGTGCATCGTGTGCCCACACCGGGCATGCACTCGTTCCATCCAGTCGGTGATCGAGGCCGCGTCGTGCCACACGCCGATCGGGCCATAGTCCGCGAAGCAGTCATCGGTGAAGCACGTGCGGAACAGAACCCAGTCCCGCCGGTCGATGCCGGTCGCGTACCGCACCAACAGCTCGCTGATCTCCTGACGGTCGTCACCGGACAGTGTTCCAGGAATCGTCGTCACGCTTCCACTGTCACATGCGGCTGAGCGTCGAGACGACGCGGAGTCGGTCGCGCAGGGTGGGTCGCGCGGATCAGGGCCGCGATGTGAGGGTGTCAGTACGACTTCGGGAGGCCGAGCACCTGCGAGCTGATGTAGTTGCACACCATCTCCTGGCTCACGGGCGCGATCTTCATCAGGCGGGCCTCACGCCAGTAGCGCTCGACGTGGTACTCGCGGGCGTACCCCATGCCACCGTGGGTCTGCATCGCGCGATCACACGCGAAGAACGCCGCCTCAGCAGCGAGGTACTTGGCCGTGTTCGCAGCCTCGCCACTCGGCAGCCCGTTGTCGAACCGCCACGATGCCTCGCGCACCGCGAGCTCGGCCGCATGCAAATGCATGTGCGCCTCCGCCAACGGAAACGCAAGACCCTGGTTCTGCCCGATCGGCCGTCCGAACACGACGCGACTGTTCGCGTAGTCCACCGCCTTGCGCATCGCCGCTCGGCCAATGCCCAACGCCTCTGACGCGATCAAGATCCGCTCAGGATTCAACCCGTCGAGCAAATACGCGAACCCCTTGCCCTCCTCACCGATGCGGCGACTGACCGGTACCCGCAAACCGTCGTAACGCACCTCACACGACACAACAGCATTGCGACCCAACTTCGGTATCGGCCGGATGTCGACCTCGGGCCGCTGCAGATCCACCAACAACAACGTCATCCCATCCGTCGGCCGCACGCATTCCTCGCGCGGTGTCGTACGAACCAACAACAGGCACATCTCGCAATACGGCGCCTTCGTGGTCCACACCTTCGCACCGTGCACCACGTACTCGTCACCATCACGCGCCGCACGCGTCCGGATCGACGCCGTGTCGGTGCCGGCATCGGGCTCGGTCACACCGAACGCAACGTGCAACTCGCCCGACGCAACGCGAGGCAGCACTTCGGCCGCAAGCTCTGGCGAGCCGTAGCGGCGCACGGGTTCCATCCCGAAGATCGACAGATGGATCGCCGAGCAACCGTTCATCGCCGCCCCCGACGCTGCGATCTCCTCCAACATCACCGACGCCTCAGTGATGCCCTGCCCGCCACCACCGAACTCCTCCGGGATCGCGATCCCGACCCATCCGCCCTCGGCCAGCGCGTTGTAGAAGTCCCACGGGAACTCGTGCGCTTCGTCCTTCTCCGACCAGTACTCATCGCTGAAATCGGCGCACACGCGACGGATCCCCTCACGGATCGCCTCATGGTCATCGGACCGGTTGAAGTCCATCAGTGCGTTCCTGCTCTCGGGCGCGTCCGCCATCAGCCGACGATCGACGACGTCGATGTTCGCACTTCCCCGGGAAGGAACGTTGCATCAGCGGTCAGACGGTTGCGCGCCGATTCGGTCCCCGCCGTCGAACCGGCCAAATCAGATGTTGACAGGCAGCCGTTCAGCTGCTTATCATCAGGCACCCGAACGGCTGCCTCTTCCAGGTCAGCGCCTTGTCTCGGCGACATCCTGAGGAGGATCACATGGTTGACATCAGACACCGGGTCGCAATTGCCGCCCCACTTGCTCCCGTGTACGAAGCCGTGGCAACAGCTGACGGCGTGTCGCACTGGTGGACCCTCGACGGCGTTCGCGGCGAGTCGATCAAAGGCTCGCGACTTCAGTTCTTCTTCGGCGAGCCACAACCAGCCGCGGTCATGGAGATCACTCGGCTGGATCCTGACGGACACGTCGGCTGGGGTTGTGTCGATGGCGCCGACGAATGGGTCGGCACGAAGCTGACCTTCGACCTCACCCACGAGAACGACGAGACCGTCGTGATGTTCGCGCACGCCGATTGGCGAGAGCCGGGCGAGTTCATGGCCCACTGCAGCGCGCGTTGGGCCTACTTCCTGTTGAGCCTCAAGCGCTACGTCGAGACTGGGCGAGGAACCCCGTTCCCCGAAGACCTGAAGTTCTGAGGGGCAACGTGGAGCCGACCGCCGACGACGTGTTCAAGGCGCTCGCAGACCCGAGTCGCCGTCACCTGCTCGATCAGCTGAACACGCGCAACGGACAGAGCCTGCGCGACCTGTCCGATGGTTTGGACATGGCCCGTCAGTCCGTCACCAAGCACTTGGCGATCCTGCAGGCAGCGAATCTCGTGACCACCGTTCGCCGCGGTCGAGAGAAGCTCCACTACCTGAACGTCGCGCCCATCAACGACATCGCCGAGCGCTGGATCAATCACTACGACCGACAACGAGTCCGAGCACTTTCGGATCTCAAACGAGCACTGGAGGAAACGACCATGGACAACACCGACTTCGTTTACACGACATACATCCGGACCACGCCCGAGCGGCTGTGGACGGCGCTCACCGATCAGGCGTTCACTCGCCGTTGGTGGCAGACCACCTTCGATACCGATTGGAAGGTCGGATCGACCATGACGTGGGACAACGGCGGTGTCGTCATCGCCGACCCGGAGCAGATCGTGCTCGAGAGCGATCCGTATCGCCGGCTTGCCTACAGCTGGCACACCTTCACACCGGCACTGAACGAGCGCATGCGCCTGGACGAAAACGTGTACGCCAAGCTCGCCAAGGAGCGGCGATCACGAGTGGCATTCGACATCGAGCCGGTCGGCGACGTGGTCAAGTTGACCGTGATCCACGACGACTTCGAGCCGGGCAGCACCGCCGCGACCATGGTGCGCAACGGCTGGCCCGCTGTCGTGGCCAGCCTGAAGACGCTGCTCGAAACCGGCGAGCCCCTCCCCTCGAACCGACCCGAGCCGGCGGCGGCGCCAACTGCAGACAATCCCGCAACGTGACGCAGGCGACGGTCGACCCTCCCACACAGGGCTGAACCGGTGCGCCCCCTGGGGCTCGAACCCAGAACCAATGGATTAAAAGTCCACTGCTCTACCATTGAGCTAGAGGCGCAAGACCGGGAGAAACGCTGGAGACATCCTCCCTCGCTCGGTCGCCCGGCAATGCCCGCCGAGTTTAGCGGTCTGGTCGCCGCCCGCCGCGATGACATTTCGATTCGAAGCTGCGTGTGCGACCGCTCGTCGCCGAGCAACAACCCCGTTACAGCGCCGGTTTGGCCGGGGTGTCGAGCCAGGTCGAGAAGAAGTCGTCGAGCGAGCGATGCGAGATGCGCTCGGCGAGGCTGACGAATTGAGCTGTCGACACGTTGCCGTAACGGTTGCTGGTCGTCCATGTGCGCAGGATGCGGAAGAACGCATCGTCGCCGACCAGGTTCCGCAACGCGTGCAACGTCATCGCGCCACGCAGGTAGACCTGGTTACTGAACAGCACGGACGCGTCGGGCAGCGTGCCAGGACCGATCGGCTGGGTCCAGAAGGCATCGTCGGCAGGAAGCGAACCGTAGGCGTCGTCGAACGACTGCTGTGCAGTCTGCCCGCCGTCGTGCTCGGTCCACATCCATTCGGTGTAGCCGGCGAAACCTTCGTTGAGCCACATCTCCGGCCACGACGAGATCGACACGCTGTCACCGACCCACTGGTGAGCCAGTTCGTGGACCATGGTCAGGTCGTCGGGTGCCCAGGTGAACGTCGGCCGCTCTTGAGTCTCGAGGGCGTAACCGACATCGGGCGCATCGACGACGATCGCGCCAACGGAATCGAACGGGTACGGCCCATACACCGTGGTCAGCCAGTCGACCATCTCCGGGATCCGGGCGACGGCGGCCGCCGAATCCGCGGCCAGCGCCGGATCGATCGCGTTGATGACGGGGATGCCCGCCGACGTTCGGGCGGTGCTCATCGTGAACGGCCCGATCGCAAGCGTGGCGAGGTAGGTCGCCATCGGCTTGTTCTCGGTCCAGGTGTAGGTGGTCAACGGTCCGTTGCGCTGGGAGCGTCCGGGCAAGCCGTTGCTGACGACCGTGAGGTTCTTGGGAACGGTCATCTCCACCGAGAACGTCGCCTTGTCGGTCGGGTAGTCGTTCGACGGGAACCATCCGGGTGAACCCTGCGGTTCGCCCAGCGCGGTGATGCCGTCGCTGGTCGGCAACCAACCCTCGGACGATCCATCGGGATCGATCACCGGCTGCGGCTGACCGCGATAGGCCACGTCGACGGTGAACCGGTCGCGATTGCGCAGCGCCTTGTTGAGTTTGAGCGTCAACTCCTGGCCCGACCGGCTGAACCGCACCGGACGATCATTGACCTCGACCGACTGCACATCGAAGCCGCGCAGGTCGAGATCGAACTGGGTCAGGTCCTGCGTCGCGACTGCTTTGATGTGCGTCGTCGCCACGAGATTCGAGCGCGCCGGTTCCCACCGACCGCTGACGTCGTAGTCGAGGACGTCGTAACCGCCATTGCCGCCAAGCGGGAAGAACCGGTCACCGAGACCCGACGACCCCACGGTGGACGAACCGGCGCCGGCACCGTCGCCGGCAACAGAGGCCCCGACCGTGAGTGTCGTCATGATCACTGCAATCTGCGTTGCGCGTCGCCACATCATCGATCTCCCTTGTCCGCTCGGTCTCTCATTGTGCTTCATCCGAAGACGCCCCGAGAACACCAGCTCTACGGCAGGCGATGGATCACCAACGGCAGCACCGACGACGCCCCGTGTTCGACGAGCAATGCGCCGGCGATCGTCGCCGTCCAGCCGGTGCGGTAGGTGTCGTCGATGAGCAGGATCGGACCACGGGGCAGGTCGGCGCCGGGGCGCATCGTGATCGAGGACTGCAGCGCAGCGGCACGCGCACCGGACGAGACGTCGGTCGGCGCCGGCCCGCCGACGACATCGAGCGCGTCGATGATTTCGAGCTTGCCGACGCGCGCGATGTGCGCCGCCAACGACGACACCAATTGCGGATGACGCCGCGACGGCATCGCGACGACCGCGACGGGACGCTGCCACGACCTCGACCATCGACCCAGCACCGCGACCATCGCTTCCGCGATTTCATCGGAGACCGGAGCGTCGCGCCCGCCGATGGCGGCGACGGTTGTCTCCCACGCGGGGTCGTCGGCAAAGGCGAGCGCCCGACCTTCGATGCAACCGACGATCTTGCCCTTGCGACCCTGCAACCCGGCCGGCCACAACTTGCGCGGCTCGATCGCGACATCGGCCTTGCGCAGGAAGGCCCGAGCTGCCACCACCGTCTCGAGCCTCGGCTGCTTCCCGGGTGCCGGCAGCTGACCGGTGCACACCGAGCACCGCCCGCACGGCTGCGGATCCGGGTCGTCGAGCGCTTGCTGCAGAAACTGCATCAAGCACCCACGACCGGCTGCGTAGTCGCGCATGATGTCGGCCTCGCCGGCGCGAACGGCTTTGAGTGCATCCCACTTCGCGCCATCGTGGACCCACGGCGTGCCGGTGACCGTCCAGCCGCTGGTTTCGCGGACGACGACATCGTCGACAGCGAGGATCTTCAGCAGTGCTTCGATGCGACCGCGGCGCAGCTTGGTGGCGGCTTCCAGCGACGGCACCGAGGTCGCGCCGTCCTGCATCGCGGCCAGCACGGTGGCGACGTGATCGGGTTCCGGGATGCCCGCCGTCGCGAAGTAGTCCCACAGACGTTCGTCGGCCACGGACGGAAGCAGCACGGCAACCGCGTCATCGAGCGCACGACCGGCGCGCCCGACCTGTTGGTAGTACGCCACCGGCGAAGATGGCGAGCCGATGTGGATGCAGAACGCGAGGTCGGGCTTGTCGTATCCCATGCCCAACGCCGAGGTCGCGACGAGCGCCTTCACGTCGTTGCGACGCAGCCGATCTTCGAGATGTTCGCGATCGGCAGGGTCGACGTTCGACGAGTACGCAGCGACATCGAAGCCACGGTCGCGAAGCAGCGCCGACACACGCTCGGTCTCGGCGACAGTGAGCACATAGATGATGCCCGAGCCGGGCAGGTCGGCGAGCGCGTCGGAAACCCACGCGTAGCGCTGCACGGCATCGAGCCCGGGAACGACCGCAAGGCGCAGCGATGCCCTGGCGAGCGAACCACGCAATGTCACCGTGTCTGTGCCGAGTTGTGCTGCGACGTCGAGCGTGACCCGTTCGTTCGCGGTGGCTGTCGTGGCCAGCACGGGAGTGCCCGGTGCCAGTGCCAGCAACGTGCGCGTGAGCCGCTGGTAGTCGGGCCGGAAGTCGAAGCCCCAATCGGAGACGCAGTGTGCTTCATCGATGACGAGCAGACCGCACGCGCCGAGCAGCGACGGCAGCTGAGCAGCGAACCGAGGGTTGGCGAGGCGTTCGGGTGAGATCAGCAGGACATCGAGCCGACCTTCACGCAACTGTTCGAGGACGCCCGACCAATCATCGAAGTTGGTGGAGTTGATGGTGGCGGCCGTCAGACCGGCGCGCTCGGCCGCCGCGATCTGGTCGCGCATCAACGCCAGCAGCGGCGAGACCACCAACGTGCAGCCCGCACCGCGAGCGCGCAACGCTGCCGTGGCGGCCCAGTAGACGGCCGATTTGCCCCAGCCGGTTGCCTGCACGACCAGCACGCGCGACCCATCGTCGACCAGCGCGCGGACCGCTGTGCGCTGATCGTCGCGTGGCACGGCCCTGCCGCCCGCCATCGTGACGATGGTCTGCTCGAGGTGTTGGTCGGCGGAAAGCACGACGTGAGTGTGCCAGAGGGGCGCGCGCACCGTCCCGACCAGGTATCGGCCACCTTGGTGCGGCATCATGCCGTTTGCTAACCATTGCTGGTCCGCTCCGAGCGTCACGAGGAACTCCCATGTCTGCGACTGCGCCCATCGTCATCTCCGACCGTCTCTGGTCCCCGCCGACAGAGCGCAGCCGCGCGCTGCTGCGCACGGCCGTTCTCGTGCTCGGCTTCGCACTGCTGACCGCCGCACTGGCTCAGTTCAAGCTGTCGCTGAGCTGGACCCCGGTGCCGATCACCGGCCAGACCCTCGGCGTGCTGCTCGCCGGCGGCGCGCTCGGCTGGCGCTCGGGCGCCGCATCGCAGGTCCTCTACTGGTTGATGGGCGCCATCGGCCTTCCGTTCTATGCCGGCGGCAAGGGTGGCTGGACCGCAGGGACCGGCGCCACGTTCGGTTACTTCGTCGGGTTCGTCCTCGCCGCCGCACTCATCGGTTACCTCGCCGAGCGCAAGCAGGACCGCAACCTGGCGTCCAGCTTGTCGGCGATGGCGTTGGCCTCGTTCGTCATCTACGTGTGCGGCGCCGGCTGGCTGGCGTACGACCTGTCGCTGCCACTCGCCAACGGCGACCACAGTGCGATCGCCCTCGGCGTCTCGCCGTTCCTCATCGGCGACGCGATCAAGTTGTTCCTCGCCGGCGCACTGCTGCCTGCCGCCTGGGCGCTAGCCGAACGAAACCGGTAGTTCGCTCGCTCGATCCGCGATGTCGTGTTGTTCGGTCCCGCTGAGTACCACGACTTCGCGAGATGAGTAGCCGTTGCTCATGACCCGCCGCCCTGGTCGGCAGACAATGAGCGAGTAAACCAAACAGTTGAACCAGGAAAGAACAATGAATCACCACCCAACCCTGAGTGACTCGGTCACCCGCCACCACGAGGGCACCGTCCTCCGCGCCGAGAGGACCCGGCGATGATCGCCGCACTCGGCTGGGCCGGCTCCGCACTCTGCGTCTGGTCGCTCACCCAGAAGGACCCGGGTCGCTTTCGCGCCCTCAACCTCGGCGCTTGCATCGCGCTGATCATCGTCGACACCGCGATCGCGGCTTGGTCGATGGCCGTGCTCAACCTCGTCGTCGCCGGCATCAACATCCACAGTCTGATCGGACTGCGTAAGGCTGCGCGACTCGCTTCCGCCAACGCCGACGTGCCGGTTGAGATCACGCTCGACGACCTCGATCCGGCGGAGGCCCGAGCACTCGTCGGCGTCTGACCCGACCGGTTCGCCATCACGGTCGTCAGCCGCATCCGCCCGCGATCAGCAGCCCCAGCGTTCGCTGTGGATCTGCTGCTGCAGCGGGCGGCGGTGTTGCCAGCTGTGCGCCTCGAGGTCGGGCACGGTCTCCAGGTGCGACACCGGCCCGACACACAACCAGGCAACCGGCCGCACTGATTGCGGCATGCTCACCAGTTGCTGCAGGAACGCCTCGCGATAAAACGACACCCAGCCGACGCCCCAGCCCTCGGCAGTCGCGGCGAGCCACAGGTTCTGGATCGCGAGGCACACCGAGTACAACCCGGCATCGGCGATCGCATGTCGGCCCAACACGGCCGGCGAGCCGCGATCGGCGTCGTAGGTGACCACGATCGACAAACTCGATTCGAGGATGCCGTCGATCTTGATCCGCGCGAACGACGCGGCTGCGCCCTCGTCGAGCGTTGCCGCGAACACGTCGCGCTCATCACGCACATGATCGAAGAACGTCTGGCGGGTCTCGTCCGATCGGATCAACACGAAATCCCATGGCTGGCTCAAGCCGACGCTGGGCGCAGCATGAGCGGCCCCGAGAATTCTCGTCAACACCGAATCGTCGATCGATTCACCGGTGAACTGGCCGCGCACATCGCGCCGTTGGTTGATCACGCGATACAGGAGATCCGACGCGGTGAGGTCGGGTTCGAGCGGGCGTTCGGTGATGGGACGTTCGGTGATGGACATGGCTCTCGCAGTCGCCGCGCGCAGCGGCATCGATTCGCGAGGCCGGTCTTCGGACTCCCGGATCATCACGCAGCACCCGCCTTCCCAGGCCGAAGCCCAGTGGCAAAATCGGATGAACGCTCCCCGGACACCGTGGCGGGCCCGTGCCGGAATCTCACCGGCTTCCCAGATTCTCCCCGGTTGCCCAGGGCACCTCGCTGACTGTTTCCAGCGCCGACCATAGCAAGCGTCGCGGCGGCTCACATGGTCTGCTCGCGTGGTCTGGTCACATGGTCTGGCGGTACGCCCCACCGTCGACTCGCAGCAGTGTCCCCGTGATCCAGGCCGACGCATCGGTGGCGAGGAACATCGCCGTGCCGACGAAGTCTTCGGCGTACCCGGCACGGCCCAGCGGCGTGAGCGCGGCGCGGGCTTTCATCTCCGGGCTCCATGCGTCGGAGATGTCGGTGAGGACCGCGCCGGGCAGGATGCCGTTGACGCGAACATTCGGCCCGTAGGCGTCGGCCAACCCGATCGTCAGCGCGTTGAGCCCGGCCTTGGCGCACGCGTAGACCAGCTCGTGCGCGGTCGGCCGGATCGAACCGATCGTCGACACGTTGATGATGGCGCCACCCGCACCACCCGCCATGTGCGCGCCGAACAACGCACCGAGCCGGAACGGGCCCTTGAGGTTCACCGCAGAGACCTTGTCGTAGTACGCCTCGGTCACCGAGACGAGGTCGGGATAGAGCGGCGACATGCCCGCGTTGTTGACCAGGATGTGGCACGCACCGAACCGGTCGATGACATCCGCATACAGGCGATCGCAGTCGTCCCAGCTGCCGACGTGACACGCGATGGGCACCGCGCGACGACCGGTCGAACGAACGATCTCGTCCGCAACCGTCACGCAGTTGTCGAGCTTGCGACTCGCGATCACCACGTCAGCACCGGCGTGCGCGTACGCGTTCGCGATCGCCAAGCCGATCCCCCGGCTGCCGCCCGTGATCACAGCGACCTTGCCTGCCAACGGTGCGAGTTCAGGCGTCATCGCGGCGACCATAGTCTCACGCTGTCAGCAGAAGTCGCCTTGGGCTCAAGCGGTCAGTGCACGTAGTTGTTCCCAGGACTGTAGTGGGGTGAGGTAGCCGAGGGCTTTGCGTGGCCGGTTGTTGAGCTGTGCGGCGACGGCATCGCAGGTCGCCTGGGTGACCTGCGACAAGT
>JBBRPP010000044.1:0-43243 GCA_038227995.1 Acidimicrobiales bacterium | reverse complement strand
CAACATCGAACAAGCCGCCGCCGACCATGCCGCCACGATCATCAATGGACAACGCCGACGCCACCTCAACTACCAAAGCCCCACCATGCTCTACACTGCCGCTACAGCAACCGTGCACTGATCACTGGAACTGGCCGAGCCCACCGTCTTTGCGGAGAAGATCAACAAGTTGCTGACCGAGGACAAGGTCGCTGCCGTGTTCGGTGGTTGGACGTCGGCTTCTCGCAAGGCGATGCTTCCCGTTGTCGAAGGAGACAAAGGCCTCCTCTTCTATCCGGTTCAATACGAGGGTCTCGAAGCCTCGAAGAACATCTATTACACCGGTGCGACCACCAATCAGCAGATCATTCCCGCCATGGACTTCCTCAAGTCAAAGGGTGTGAAGACGCTGTTCCTGGCAGGCTCTGACTACGTGTTCCCTCGGACGGCGAACAAGATCATCAAGCAGTACGCAAAGGTGCTCGGCATTCAGATCGTCGGTGAGGAATACGTCCCACTCAGCAGTGACGACTGGACGACCCAGGTCGCCAAGATCGCTGCCGCCAAGCCGGACTTCGTGTTCAACACCATCAACGGCTCGTCCAACGTCGGCTTCATCAAGGCCTACAGCGAGGCAGGACTCGGTGCGTCCAAGTCACCGATCATCTCGGTGTCGATCGCCGAAGAAGAGGCTCCGTCGATGGGTGTGGACCTGACCGGTCAGTACGCCGCCTGGAACTACTTCGAGAGCGTCGACACGCCGGCCAACAAGAAATTCATCGCGGCCTTCCAGGCGAAGTTCGGAGCAAAGCGGCCGACCTCTGACCCGATGGAAGCGGCGTACACCTCGCTCTACCTGTACAAGAACATGGTCGAGAAGGCGAAGTCGTTCTGCGTCGACGCCGTGAACGCGGTTTCCGGTGGCGTCACGTTCGACGCCCCTGAGGGCACCGTCACGGTCAACGGCGAGAACCACCACATCGCCAAGACGGCCTTGATCGGTCAGATCAACGCCAGCAACCAGTTCGACATCGTGTGGACTTCCAAGACCCCGATCGAGCCCGATCCATTCCTCAAGGGTTACACCTGGTGGGATCCGACCGCAGGCTGAGGCCCAACGTCAACAACCTGTCGGTCGTCGGGGGTGCCGTGCATCAGCACGGTACCCCCGCCCGATCGGCCCACCGTTTTCGCGTGACGACGATCTGAAAGCACAAGGATGCATCTCCTCACCACCCCACTTCTCACCGGTACTGCCACGGGGGCCATCTTGTTGCTGGCCGCGCTCGGCCTCACGCTGACGTTCGGCCAGATGGGCGTGATCAACATGGCGAACGGTGAGTTCCTGATGGTGGGCGCGTACGCGGCGTACGTCACCCAGCAGGTGATCAGTAGCCCCGGGCTCTCCACCGTGATCGCCCTCCCGGTGGCCTTCGTCGTCGCGGGCCTGCTCGGTCTGCTGTTGGAGGCGTCGGTCATCCAGTGGATGTACAAACGACCCCTCGACACCCTGCTCGTCACGGTCGGTGTCTCGTTGGTTCTCCAGCAGCTCGCGCGAGATCTGTTCGGCGCTCAGGGCGATCCGGTCACTGCGCCGAGCTGGGTGAGCGGCCGCATTTCCGTGTTCGGTTATCAGTGGCCTCACCGCCAGCTCTTCACGATCGTGCTCGCGGTCGGCTCCCTCGCTGCGCTGAGCGCCGTCCTGAAGTACAGCTCCTTCGGTCGTCAGATCCGGGCGACGGTGCAGAATCGTGAGCTCGCCGAGACGCTGGGCGTCTCGACCCGCAAGGTCGACCGCATCACCTTCTTCCTCGGTTCCGGCCTGGCAGGTGTCGGAGGGGTCGCCATCGCGCTGATCTCGGGCACGAACCCCACGCTCGGCACGTCCTACATCATTCCCGCGTTCCTCGTCGTCGTCGTCGGTGGCGTCGGCCAGCTGAAGGGAACGGTGATCGCCGCATGGGCTGTCGGCGTCGTCACGGCGTTCCTCACTGACTGGACCAGTGGTAGCTGGGCGCAGGTCGTCACGTTCGCCGTCGTGGTGACGTTTCTCACGGTCCGGCCGCAAGGTCTCTTCACCGTTCGGACGAGGTCGCTGGCATGATCCGGCTCCTGACGTCGGTGATGCGGCTGCGCAAGACGTATGGCCCGATGGTGGTCATCGTCGCTCTGGCGTTGGTGCTCCTGGTGTGGGCGCCCAGTTCGTTGAGTGCGTTCCGTCTCGGCAACCTCGGAAAATATTGTGCGCTGGCCCTCGCGGCCATGGGCATCGGTCTCGCCTGGGGGCGTGGCGGCATGCTCGTCATGGGCCAGGGCGTGTTCTTCGGTCTCGGTGGCTATGCGATGGCCATGCACATGAAGCTCGAGGCTGCCGGTCCCGGCAAGGTTCCGGACTTCATGGCGCTGTACGGCGACGGCACCATGCCGAGCTGGTGGGAGCCGTTCCGAAACGGGCCGTTCACCGTGGTCGTGATCCTCGTCCTCCCCGCGGTGGTGGCGTTCATTCTTGGCTACGCGATCCTGAAGCGCCGGGTGAAGGGCGCCTATTTCGCGATCCTCACCCAGGCCTTGGCCGTCGCGTTCGCGACATTGCTGATCGCGACGATCAAGCAAACCGGTGGCTTCAACGGCTTGAACACGTTCACGACCGTCTTCGGTCACAACCTGTTCGACAAAGACGTCAAGAAGGGGCTGTACCTCGTCGCTGCGGGCCTCGTGATCCTGTTCCTGGTGATCCTGTGGCAGTTCTACCGAAGCCGGTATGGCGAGCTGCTGGTTGCGACGCGAGACGCCGAGGAACGCATCCGCTTCCTCGGTTATGACCCGGCCAACATCAAGCTGGTCGCGTTCGTTGCGGCCGCCGTCATGGCGAGCATCGGCGGCGCCATCTTCGTACCCATCGCCGGCATCATCGGACCCACCAACGTTGATGCCCCGGCTTCGATCCTGCTGATCGCCGGTGTCGCGCTCGGTGGCCGTTCTTCGTTGTTTGGCCCAATGCTCGGCGCAATCGCCGTCGGCTACGGTCGCTCGGCGCTGTCCGAGCAGTTCCCCACGCAGTGGACTTACTTCCAAGGTGCGCTGTTCATCGTGGTCATCCTCCTGCTCCCCGGCGGCGTCGCCTCGATCGGTTCGAAGTTCAAGTCCGTGACGTCGAGGTTCAGGTCACCTGCGCCGAGCACGGGCACGACCACGGGTGTCGAGCACGAGCACGAACGCGAACATGAACACGACCACGCTCAATCGGAGGCGTTGGCATGACCTTCTCGCCAGAAGGTGACGACCACGTGGAGATCCGCAACCTGACTGTCGACTTCGACGGGTTCAAGGCGGTCCACGGCGTCGACCTCACGTTGCAGCAGGGGCGGCTGCACTTCCTGATCGGCCCGAATGGAGCGGGGAAGACCACGCTCGTCGATGCCCTCACTGGGCTCGTGCACAGCTCGGGCGAGGCGGTGTTCCGCAACCGCGACCTTCTCACGATGAAGTCGCACATGATCGTGCGCCTCGGCGTCGGTCGCACCTTCCAGACCGCGTCGGTGTTCGAACAGCTCAGCGTGCTGCAGAATCTGGACATCGCCGCCGGCGTCCATCGCAAGTCGAGCAGGCTGATCTTCGCCCGCCACAAGGTTCCGGATCGTGTCGAGCAGGCGCTGGACACGATCGGCCTGACAGCGCTGGCGCACCGACCGGCCGGGATCCTCGCCCACGGGCAGAAGCAATGGCTGGAGGTCGGCATGCTGCTGGTGCAGGACGCGAAGGTGATGTTCCTCGATGAAACAGTTGCAGGGATGAGCGCCAACGAGCGCGAGGAGACCGGTGCGCTCCTGAAGCGAATCGTCGGCGACCGGACCATCGTCATCATCGAGCACGACATGGAGTTCATGCGCCGGTACGCCGACTTCGTCACGGTGATGCACAGCGGCACGGTTCTCGCCGAAGGGACAGTCGCCGAGATCCAGGCCGACAAGAGGGTGCAAGAGGTCTATCTGGGAACCGTGACGGAGGTCGCTGCGCATGGCTGAGCCGATGCTGGAGATGGTCGGTGTGACTGCCGGCTACGGGCGCTCGATGGTGTTGTTCGACGTCGACCTGTCGATCCCCAAGGGTGGCGCGGCAGCGGTCATGGGCCACAACGGCGCCGGCAAGACGACGCTGCTCCGAGTCGCTGTGGGCCTGATCCCGGTGAAGTCGGGGAAGGTGATGCTCGACGGCGAAGACGTCACCAGATCTCGTCCCAACCGCAGGGTTCGGAAAGGGCTCGGGTACGTCCCCCAGGGCCAGCTCAGCTTCCCCCAGATGACCACGATGGAGAACCTCCAATTGGTCTCGACCGTGAAGTCCGAGATCGATGAGGTGCTCGACACGTTCCCCGCGCTCACCGGCTTGCTGACCAAACGAGCGGGCCTGTTGTCGGGTGGCCAACGTCAGCAGCTCGCCATCGCTCGCACCCTGCTCTCGAAGCCGCGGTTGTTGATCCTGGACGAGCCGACCGAAGGCATTCAGCCCAACGTGGTCGCGGAGATCGAACAGGTCATCGTCGAACTCACCCGTCGCGGCGATCTCACCGTTCTGCTGGTCGAGCAACACGTCGGTTTCGCGCTCCGTTCGACCGATATGTACTACGTGTTGGAGTCGGGCCGGATCACGGGCACCGGCGCGGGTGGCGAGGACTCACTCGACGAGGTCCGTGCGGCGATGGCGGTGTGAGACCAGTCCAGTGGCCTGAGCGCTGATCAACCAGTCGTGCGAGCACTGTTCCCGGCGGAAACATCCATCACCGCGCCGGTCATGTACCGCGCCTGCTCGGACAGCAGGAACAGCACGGCGTGGCTGACTTCCTCGGGCTCGATCAACGGCTGGGGGATTGCGTGCAGCGCGCCGAGCACGGGGAGCACGTCGTCGAACACCGCACCAGGCTTGCCTCCGGACAGCGCGTTCAGCATCGCGTCGTTGACGACCATGCCCGTATTGATGTTGCCGGGGGCGACGGCGTTGACCGTGATTCCGAATGGCGCCAGCTCGAGCGCGGCCGACTTGACGAGGCCGATCACGCCCCACTTCGCCGCGCTGTAGTGAGCCATGTAGCCACATCCCTGGCGGCCCATCATCGACGTTGTCGCGACGATCCGGCCGAACTGCTGACGCTTCATCGTCGGCGTGACGGCACGGATCGTGTTGAACACGCCCGTCAGATCGACGCCGATCATGTCGCTCCACTCTGCGTTCGTCATCCGATCGATCGGGACGCCCGCCGACGAGATCCCTGCATTGGCGATCGCCAGATCGAGGCTGCCGAGCTCGCTCACGGTCCGCTCGACGAAGCGAGCGAGGGCGGCGTCGTCGCGGACGTCGAGCACCGCGGTCAGGCACTGCACCCCTTCTTTCTCGACGAGTCGCTGTGTCTCCTCGAGGTCTTCCTCGCTCGACAGCGGATAGTTCACGGTGGAGATCGGCGCGGCGATGTCGCTGATCGCGATGTGCGCGCCCTGTCGTGCAAGGGCCAGCGCGTGGCTACGGCCCTGGCCGCGGCCACCGCCGGTGATGAATGCAACGCGACCTTCGAATCCGCTCATTGACGCTCCTCGTTCCGAGTCGGTGGTCAAGCTAGACGAACGCGCCCTGGGGAGAACGAGCCACACGTCGGCCCGGCGAGGTGTGGCTCGCTGCCGACACGCGTGCCGTCGAGATGGATCACGCCATCTTCATGAACATCTTCTGCACGTCGGGCAATGAGTAGCCCGCTGCTGCAGCGCGCTCGGGATCAGACACACACCACGTCAGGCCGGCAGCAACGAGCATGAAACCGGCCTGTTCGAGCGCCTTGGTGACTGCTGACAGCTGGGTGACGATCTCGCGGCAATCGCGGCCTTCGGCCAACATCTGCTGCACGCCACGCACCTGCCCTTCGGCACGCCGAAGACGCTTGGTGAGATCGACAACAGTCTCTTCAGGTAGCTCCACGACGATCCTTCCTCGAGGTGCTGACCAAGCTATCGAAGCGACGCTCACAGTCGTTCGCCGCACGGAAGGGGAGCTTCCTCGTCGGAGACACGGTTCGGCTTCGTCGGGTTGTTTTGACAGCACGGCGGAGCTGCCCTAGAACTGATCTTCGCTCAACATCGTCGGAGGCACGACATGCGTCATCACCCGGTTCGTGGCCTTGCGCTCTCGGTGGCGGCGTTCTCAATCCTGTCGATCGCGGTCGTGTCGTTCGGAGTCGACCCAACCACGCCGGCGCTCGCTGCGCCGCCCTCTTATTCCTTCTCCACTGGGAGCGCGACGAATTCGATCGCCGTCGAGTCGGGGTCCACGGGGGCCGGAGGGAGTACGGAAACGGCCGATGACTTCGCTCCCACCACGACCGTGAGCATCGCGTCGGCGACGTTCACCGGTCTCGTCACGGGCTCGGCGACCGTGCAGTCGGTGGCCGTGGAGATTTTCCGCACCTTCCCTCTCGACTCGACCACGCCAGGCTCGACGAATGTGCCGACCCGGGCGAACACGCCCTCCGACGTCGCCTTCGCGTCGCGTAGTTCGGCCACGACCACTCTCACCTTCACCACAACCGCACTGAGCGCGCCCGGGGGATTCACGGCGTTGAACACCGTGGTCGGCGCTGGCGTCCACGCGAAGCCGAACCAGACGACCGGCGGCAGTGGCGCCCAGACCGGTACCGAGTACCAGTTCACCGTCACCTTCACCCCGCGCGTCGTCCTGCCGGCCGATCATTACTTCTTCGTGCCGGTGGTCGCGGTGACCGGCGGGTCCTTCCTGTGGTTGTCGAGCGCACACCCGATCCTCGGTGGCACCGCCTTCTCTCCCGACCTCCAGTCGGCGGTACGCACGTCGTCGATCACCCCCGACTGGCTCCGCGTCGGAACCGACGTCGTCGGGGGTGCGGCGCAATTCAACCAGGCGTTCACGTTGGCGGGCCAGACATGCGTTTCGATGGACTTGACGCCTGCGATCCTGACGACCGCAACGATTGGCGTGCCGTTCACACAACAACTCGACGGCACAGCCAGCACCGCGCCGTACGCCTTCAGCACAGCGAGCACCTTGCCGGGCGGTGTCACGTTGACGGCCGCAGGGTTGCTGTCCGGCACGCCGATTGCCGCTGGATCATTTCCGTTGACGGTCACCGTTCGAGATGCTGCGGGCTGCACCTCCACTGTTTCGCGCACGCTCACCGTGAACCCGACTTCTGACTATGTTCCCCTCGTACCGGTGCGGCTCCTCGACACGCGCCCGGAAGGCCAGGTGGGTTACACCGGTGGCAGACCGGCGGCCGGACAGACCGTTCAGCTCGACGTCACCCGCACGGGGACCTCGAACGTTCCCGATGATGCGCTGGCGGTCGCACTCAACGTCACCGGAACAAATGCATCCGTCGCCGGATTCGTCACCGTGTGGCCGTGCGGGGAGACGCAACCCACGGCGTCCAACCTCAACCTGCGTCCAGGCGTGATCTCACCGAACCTCGTCATCTCCAAGATCGGCACCGGTGGCAAGGTCTGCATGTTCACGCAGTCGGGAGCCGACCTCATCGCCGACCTCAACGGCTACGTGCCAGCCGGGTCGCGCTACGTGCCCCTCGTACCCGAACGTCTGCTCGACACCCGGCCACCGGCACAGCTCGGTTACACGGGGTCGAAGCCGGCGGCGGGAGCCACTGTCGTGATCCAGGTCACTGGTGCGGGCGCATCGAAGATTCCCGCGAACGCGACCGCAGCTGTGCTCAACGTCACCGGCGTCGACGCGAACGCTGCGGGATTTGCAACCGTGTGGCCATGCGGCGCGCCCCGACCGACAACGTCAAACCTCAACCTCGTCGCGGGTGGCACCTCGCCCAATCTCATCATCAGCAAGATCGGCGACGGTGGCAGGGTGTGCGTGTTCGTGCAGTCGTCGATGGATCTCGCCGCCGACGTCAGCGGATTCGTGCCGGCGGGGTCGTCGTATCGGCCTGTCGTGCCCGAGCGGCTGCTGGACACGCGTGATGCGCTCGAACCGGCGGCTGGCTCGACGACCGAGCTCGTGATCGTCGGCGCTGGTGTGACACAGGTGCCGGCGGGTACCAACGCTGTTGTGCTGAACGTCACTGGCATCGACGCCGTTGCCGACGGCTTCGTCACGGTGTGGCCGTGCGGCACCACTCGGCCGACGGCGTCCAACCTCAACCTCGTCAGCGGGGGGATCAGTCCCAACCTCGTGATCGCCAAGCTGGGCACCGGTGGGAAGGTCTGCATCTACATCCAAGCAGCAGCGCAGCTCGTCGTCGATGTCAACGGTTCATGGCCGTGAACCTCGGCTGTCAGGCCCGATGTTGCCTCGGTGGTCCGGCGGCGATGATGGCATCGAGGTCGGTGACGCCGGCCTCGTCACCGGCACCTGCCAGGAACCACGTCACTCCGACCTGCTCCCACGGCTCGGGATCTGTTCCGGGCGGCTGCGTCACGACCAGGTCGAACCCGTCGAGGTCGCCGCGAATCGCCCTGATCCGATCCATCTCGGACGCGACCTGGTCCGCTGACAGGTCGATCGGGAAGTAGCCGTCCCAGCGTGCGGCGCGACGCGTCGGAGCAGCGTTCGCCGTCCGCCCGGCCACCCAGATCGGGATGCGCGGCTGCTGCACAGGCAGCGGCGTGAATGTCACGCCCTCCACGGTGTGGTGCCGACCGCGGTGGTTGACCTCGCGACCACTCCACAGCTGGGTGATCACATCGAGGCCTTCGTCGAGCCGCTGGGCCTGCTGCACCAGGTCGACGATCTCGCCGAACGACGACAGCTCGCCCATCCGGTCGTGCCCGAGGCCGACGCCGAACACCAGCCTTCCGCCACTGAGTCGGTCGAGCGTCGTGCTCTGCCGAGCGAGCTCTTGCGGCCTCCGCCGGGTGATCGGTGTGACGAGCAGGCCGATCCGCATCCGCTTCGTCGCGATCGCGATCGCCGTCAGGCACATCCATGGGTCGGCGACCGCCAGGCCCGGCTTCCACTGGATGTGATCCCAGAGGAAGAAGCCGTCCCAGCCCGCCGTCTCGGCCGCATTGGCTCGGTCGGCCAGCACCGCAGCATCGGCCAGCTCCCCGAAAGGAGCCACGAACAACGCATGCTGCATCAGGTCTTCGCTTCCTCTCTTGGCCCGCTTCGGACCGGTGCGCCGACCCTAGCGCTGGTGCTGCGACGCGTCGCAGAGACCCTCGATGCCTGCATCGTCAGGCCGGACAGCTGATACCCTGGGAGGTATGAGAACCATCGAGGTTTACGCCGACATCGTGTGCCCGTTCGCGTATGTCGGGCTGACTCGTCTCATCGAACGCAGGCACGAAATGGGCCGCGACGATGTTCAGTTCCATGTTCGGAGCTGGCCTCTGGAGCTCGTCAACGGCAAGCCCGTCGCTGCGCACTTCATTCACGAGGAGATCGACGAGATCAGGCCACAGGTTGCGGCAGATCTGTTCACCGGATTCGACCCTTCGCAATTCCCGGCGAGCACGATCCCGGCACTTGCCCTCACCGCGGCCGCCTACGACATCAGCATTTCGACGGGCGAGGCCGTCGCGATGACACTGCGTCGCCTCTTGTTCGAGGACGGCCGGGACATCGCGAACGCGGACGTTCTCGCTGAAGTGGCACACCGCTACGGGATCAACGAGCCGTATGACGATTCGAAGGTGATCGAGGACTTGGCCCGCGGCCGCGAACGCGGCGTCGTGGGGTCGCCCCACTTCTTCCTCGATGGCACATCTCACTTCTGCCCGGTGCTCGACATCCATCGTGTCGACGGAGCTCTCGTGGTCACAGTCGACAAGGCAGCATCAGAAGCCTTCGTCGCGCTCTGCTTCGGCGACGTGGGCTGAGAAGTCGGCCGCTCCGCATGCGGCGGGCCAGGGTCCAGCGGCAAACCAGCCGTTGACGCCGGCGCGCAGCCGTTCGCGTCGACGTGTTTAACTGACCACCAAACCGAAACGTCGGAGGAACGATGACCGCAGTGATGCCGCAGATCCAGACGGTCGTCATGTTGATGCTCGAGAACCGATCGCTCGACACGGTCCTCGGATGGCTGCACGACGATCCCGACGGCGACAAGCAGCAACGTGCGTTCGTCGTGCCAGCCGGCTCGGCGCCGAGGTTCAACGGCATCAGAGCCGGAATGGCGAACAAGACGCGTTCGGGCCAGCTGTCGGTCTCTCATGCACCCGCGTATGGCACGGCGACGTTCGTTCAACCTCTCCGCGTCCCCCGCGCCGATCCGTTCGAAGGAATGGAAAACGTCGTGAACCAGATGTATGGCACCGAGGACGGCCCATCCTCGGTGCCTGTGTGGGGAGACGACGCACCGATGACGGGATTCGCTGCGGACTACCCGGCGTTGTGGGGGAGCGCGGACGAGGTGATGGGCGCCTACAGCCGTCAACAACTGTCGGTGATGTACGGCCTCGCCGAGAACTTCGCGGTCTCCGACGCGTGGTTCTGCTCGGTCCCGACGATGACCGACCCGAACCGCGCTTTCGCGCTCTGCGGAACATCGCTTGGCGCGACCAGCGACATTCCGATCCGGACGTTCGACGCGCCGACGATCTTCAACGGTCTCGACGATGCGGGCGTCGACTGGGGGATCTACTGGCAGTACAACGGGTGGCTGGACCTCGACATCGAGTTCTGGGACCGCAGTTGTTGGACGGTCGATCGGTTCCCGCAGATCAAGACGTCACTGGCGGAGGGACACGGTCGCGTCGCCCCGTATGCGGACTTCTTCCTCCAGCTGGCCGACGAGACCCTTCCCGCGTTCAGCTACATCGAGCCCTTTTGGGGTTGGGGCCTCGGACTGTCCGACGGCGAGGACTTCATCGGGTTGCAAGGAAACGACTACCACCCGCCAACGTGGGTCGGTCCTGCCGAGAAGGACCTCTCCGACCTCTACGAGGCGCTCAAGAACAGCAAGCAATGGGAGCACATGCTGTTCATCATTTCCTTCGATGAACACGGGGGCACCTGGGACCACGTCTCACCGCCGTCGGCTGTTGCCCCCGACCATCACCGGGGCACCTTTGGAAGAGACAACCAGCCGTTCGACTTCACCCGGCTCGGCCCGCGTGTGCCGACGGTGTTGGTCTCGCCGTACGTCGTCCCCGGCACCGTCTTCAGGCCACTGCCTGACGCCGAGCAAGCGTTCGATCACACCTCGTTCATCGCGACGATCCTCGCCTGGGCCGGCACGAGTGAGGGGTTCATGGAATCGATGGGGCTCCGCGTCGCCAACGCGCCACTGTTCGATCACGCACTCAGCCCCGAGCCCTTTCTCGACAATCGGCCCGCATTCCCAACGCCCGTGCAGCGCAGCAAGGAAGGCTGGGAGAAGGGCCCACACGGTTGGCCCTTCGCCGTGCGTCATCTGCCCTGGGATCTGCTGCGTCAGCTCGCTTCAGAGCCAGGACTCGGCGAGCAACTGACGGCCGACGAGCTCATCGAGCGCGTTCGTGCCGCGCAGACGTTGCCGGAGGCGCCGAGCCGATGACATCGCGAGGCGTGAACAACGCTGCCCGCGAGCGGTGCGCGTCGAACGCGCCCTGCCCGATTGCTGACATCGCTCGGTGGGTTGCCTTGGCGCCAGGGAGGGACAGCGGCAGGAAGACATCGGCGTACTCCATGCGCTGACGCAGCGTCGACACCAAGCCCGTGATCTCTGCGAAGCGGGCGAAGTCGTCGCCGGCCGCGGCCGCCAGGGCACGTGTCTCGAGCGCGTCGACGAGCGCGACGCGCAGTCCTTCGCTTTCGGCCAACACGACCGCCGCGTCGGCAACTGCGATCGCCTCACCGAGCTCGGATCGGGCGATGGAGATCATCGCCTCGACTGCCATCAGCCTGGTCCGCACGATCGGCCAGTTCGCCACCGAGCCGGTAGCGGCCGCTGCATCAGCATGCCTGCGGGCAGCCTCGACATCGTCCAGCGCCAGGCACGCCCACGCGGCTGCGAGATTGGTCTCGCACACTCCGAGTTTGTAGGTCGGAGGGAGGTCACCCAGCAGCCGAACCGCTGCGTCCAGCGCGGCCGCGGGATCGGAGAACAACAACCACCCGACCATGTATTGCCGGCTGGACGCTGCCGTCAACACCTCGCCTTGGCGATGAGCGAGTGCGGTGTTGCGCTCGAACTCCGCACGCAGCGGGTGGTTCCGGCCACGGTGTAGCGCGGCACCGATCGAGATCATCTCGACCAGGAACCGCTGTGACGCAAGCCGGAACCCTGGCCCCGCGAGGGCTTCGCTCGCGAACTGCTCGGCGCGACCGAACTCGCCTGAGTGGAACGCCGCCCACGCCCTCCATGCCAGGAGGCTTCCGTTGACGGTCGGGTTGTCCAGCGCAGCAACCTTGGCCACCGCCGCGCGCAGAGCATCCGTGCCGACCGACAGATGCCCGCGCATGAGGTACGGCATCGCCCGCCAGACCCGCGCGTATGCCTCGGCGAAGGAGTCGCCGGACGCGGCGAGCGCGTCGATGGCCTGGTCGGACAGCGCTCGCCACGTTTCGAGATTGCCCCACGTGGCCATGTCGGAGATGACCCATCTGGCGCGACCGATCGACCATTCGTCAAACACCGATTCGGCGAGATCGAGGGCCGCCACACAGTCGTCCAGGCTGCCCCGGTAGTCGCCGACGTTGCTTCGGGTCAGTGCCCGATACGCATGCATTCTCGCACGGCTCTGAATCGGAGCGGCGGGGGTGACGGCCAGCGCGAACGACAACCAGCGTTCACTGTCCCGCGATGCGGCGATCATGTTCCAGTACGGCGCAAGGTCGACAGCGAGGGCCGCCATCTGATCGGGCGCGCCGCGGTCGCGGTACCAGACCAGTGCCGCCTCGATGTTGCCGGCATCGGCTTCGAGCCGGCGGACGGCACGAAGCTCATCCGCGGTTTCCGCGACGGGGCCGAAGCGATGGGACAGGTCCATGAAGTGACGAGCGTGACGTTCGTGCATCGTCGCCGTCTCGCCCGCCGCATTCAACATCCGAGCTCCGTACTGGCGAACCACTTCGAGCAGGGAGAGTCGCCGCGCTTCAGAGCCGCCAACTGGCGTCACGAGCGAGTGGTCGACCAGACCTTCGATCAGGTCGAGTGCTGTGGCGGCCGCGGCTGTTGTCGCGTCGGTCATGCACACGGCGGTGACTGCATCGAGATCGAACGAGCCGACGAAGATCGACAGTCGAGCAAGAAGTGAGCGCTCGTCGTCGCTCAAGAGATCGACACTCCAGGCGATCGACCCTTCGAGCGTTTGATGGCGCGGCAACGCTGACCGCCGGCCGCGGGTCAGGAGCCCCAGCGCGTCGGTGAGGCCGTCCAAGATCTGACGCGGTGCGAGCACCCTGGTTCTGGCCGCCGCCAACTCGATGGCCAATGGAACGCCGCCGAGCCAGCGACAGATCTCTGCGACCACGGGGAGATCATCGTCGTTCAGGGTGATCGATGCACCCGCCGTGAGGGCACGTTCGACGAAGAGCACCACCGAGTCCGATGCCATCAGAGCCGCCGCATCGACCGATCCGGCGGTTGCGGGCATCGACAGCGAAGGCAGTCGCCACGCGAACTCGCCGGCCACACCGAGCACGCGTCGACTCGTCACGATGATGAACAGGTTCGGGCACTGCCGAAGGAGGTCTGCGACGACGCCGGCGACGCCGTCGACAACATGCTCGGCGTTGTCGAAGATGAGGAGACAGGCATCGTTGCCGAGCCGGCGGAAGATCGCGTCGATGATCGAATCGTCGTCCCCGTCGTCGATGCGCACACGCAGGACCTCGGCAACCAGTCGAGGGACCGCTGAGTTCTCGTTGATCGACGCGAGTTCGAACCACCACACGCCGTCGGGGAACCGGTCGAGCTGATCGAGCGCCGTCCGGTTCGCAATGCGCGTCTTCCCCGCACCGCCGCTGCCCGTCACCGTCACGAGCCGATGCCGAGCGAGAAGGTCGTCGAGCACGCTCAACTCGTCGATTCGACCGACGAAGGTGGTCTGGCTTGCCGGAACGTTGGTCGGGGTCGATTCCAAGGCATGGGACGGCGGGAAGTCGGCAGTCAACCCGGGGTGTTCGAGTTGATAGATGTGCTCTGCGCCCCCGAGTCCCTTCATCTCGTGCCGTCCGAGATCACGCAACGAAATCGGTGGTGGCAGTGGTGTGCCCAACATCGCTTTCATCGCGGCTGACACCAGCACCTGCCCGCCCTGAGCCAGGTTGCGCAGTCGAGCGGTGCGGATGACCGTGAGACCGGCGTAGTTCAGATCGTTGCGCAACTGCGCTTCTCCGGTGTGCAGCCCGATCCTGATTCTGATCGGCGTGCCCGGCGGCCAGCGTTCCTGTGCGAAGGCGAGCTGGATGTCGAGCGCTGCCACGACCGCGCGATCGGCATCGACGAACACGGTGACCGTGCTGTCGCCCTCGCCCTGCTCTTCTGGTCGCATGCCGCCGTGGCGCGTGACGAGTTGGTCGATGATCTCGTAATGGCGCTTCACCGCCAGCTCCATCGCATCGACGTCGCGCTCCCACGCTTCGGTCGACCGTTCGATGTCGGTCAGCATGAACGTGACCGTGCCCTCGGGGAGTGTCCTCGATGCATGGCTGTTCCCGGCCGCCCATGTGCGGGCCGCGTCAGAGGGACCGAGCCGATCCGTCGCGATGGCGACCTCGACGGCGCGAACGCTGGCTGGGGGTTCGGTGCCCGCCTCGTCGACCAGGAAACGGCGGTACGTCTGGAACACCCGGAGCGCTTCCGATTGACGACCATCCAGCGCGAGCGCGGTCATTTGCAGTTCACGTGGCCGCGCTCGATAGGGGTAAGCGACAACGTGGGGTTCGAGCGCCGCGATTGCTTCGTTACGGCGGCCGGCCGCGATCAGGCTGGCGGCCAGATCTTCGACGGTGTTGGCACGGATCTCGTTCAATCGAGTTGCAGCGCCCATCGCCCATTCCTCGTGTGCGAATTCGGGCAGCGCCTCCCATCGGAAGACGTCGAGGGCCTCGGCGCGCAAGGCGATCGCATCGGTGATCGATGCTGACCGCGCGGTCGCGACCAGCTGCTCGAATCGGTCGACATCGCTCTCGGCGCGGAGTGCGTACCCGGGAGACTCGGTGACGAGAACGTCCGGACCGACGAGGCGCCGCACTCGCGAGATGGTGGTGCGCGCTGCACCGCGCGACAGCTCGAGCGCCGAACAGATGGAACTCATCGGCACCACGTCGCCGGCTCGGAGGGCCAAGAGCGCGATGAGTTGGCGTTGCGCCACCGAGGCAGGTGTCACCAGCTCGCCGGCCTGCGACACCACTCGAACAGGTCCCAGCAGGTGAACCTTCACATCGTCGCCGACAGTACTCGGTCTCGCCGAGGTTGCCGAGCCCAGCTGCGTGCTTCGGTCGCTGTCAGCCGTAGGACTTGCCGTCGAGTTCGCGAACGCGGCGCGCCAGGCTGGTGAGCAGCTTGGTCGCAAGCGCAGGCGTCTGCATCACGAGCTCGCGGAACTGGCCGGCAGACAGCACCAGCACCTCGCAGTCGGTCACGCAGGTTGCGGTCGCCGTCCGTGCGCCGTGGTCGAGGAGCGACAACTCTCCCAGCACAGAACCGGGGCCAACCGTGTGAATCGCTCGGCCGTTACGTTTGATCTGAACCTCGCCGCTGAGTAGCACGAATGCCTCGTGCGCCGCGTCGTCCTGCCGGATCAGGGTGGTGTTCGCCGGGAAGCTCAGTTGCATTCCGGCGGAAGCCACCTTCTCCAGGTCCTTGCGCGAAAACTCGCTGAACAGATCCACCTTCGTGAGGTGGTCGACGTAGATGCGCTTGCTGACCATCGCCAGACGATAGCCGTGAACGATGACGGGTCTTCGGACAAGGCGATCAGGCGCGTTCCCGATCCCATGTCGTTGGCGACACGCCGCGACTGACGAGGGTTTGCTTCTCGACCTTTTCGGTGGGAGTGCGGGGGAGGGCATCCACGAAATCCACATACCGAGGCAACATGTGGCGCGCCATCCGGGTTCGGCAGAACTCGATCAGACTCGACGGATCGAGCGACCTCGATGGTTTGGCCACGATCGTGACCATGACATCGTCCTCGGTCAGCTGGCTCGGAACACCGAATGCCGCGGCGTCGAGGACGTCCGGATGCAATTTGAGGACCTCCTCGATCTCGAAGCTCGAGATGTTCTCGCCGCGACGTCGGATCGATTCAGCGCGTCGGCCGACGTAGTAGAACCAGCCATCGTCGTCGCAGCGGGCGAGGTCGCCGGTGTGGAACCACAGGTTGCGATTCGCGATGACCGTGGCCTCCGGCATCCCGTAGTACCCCTTCGACATGATCGATGGCTCGTTCGGACGAACCACCATCTCGCCCACTTCGCCGGGTCCGACGGGCCGGTCGTGCTCGTCGAACAGCTGCACGTCATAGGAGGCGATCACCCGACCGCATGAGCCCTGCCGCCGCGGCTCGTCGAGCGGCTGGTAGATCGGCAGTCCTGCGTCCGTCGAGCCGTACAGCTCGACCAACCTCAGTCCGAAGCGTTGCTCGAACTCCTCCGCGAACTCGGGGACCGGCACACCCCACGCCAGCCTGACTGCGTTGGCGGCATCGGCAGCCGTGGCGGGGGCTTTGTGCAGCATCGTCAGAGTCGCTCCCATGAAGTCGAACACGGTCGCGCCGGAGGTACGGATCTCGTGCCAGAACCCCGAGGCCGAGAAGCGGTCGCCGATTGCTGCGGTCGCGCCGAGCACGAGCGCCGTCATCACCGTCAGAACTGATCCATCGAGGTGGAAGAGCGGGAACGGGCAGTAGAGAACATCGTCTTCTCGCAGACCGAGGTGTTCGACCATCAGCTCGGCTTGGCGGATGGCATATCGATGGGAGAGCAGACAGCCTTTCGATCGGCCGGTCGTGCCTGATGTGAACATCACCATCGCCGAGTCCGACGCAGCCGCAGCAGCCGACGTGCGTGGTTGATGCGGTGAGGTCACCTCCATCATCGTGCGTTCGGGGAACGTCAACATCTCGAACGATCCGTCGGATGACGGAGGTCCGACGTCACCCGACACCAGCAGTCGCGTGATGGTTGTCAGGTCCGGCAGAACACTCCGTACGGGCTCGAGCAACGACGCGTCGACGATCACGATCTCCGATTTGCTGAGGTCGAGCGCGTGGCTGAGCGCCGGCCCTCGCATCGCTGTGTTGATCATGGTCGTGACAGCGCCGAGCTTGCACAACGCGAACCAGCTGACGACGAACTCGGGAATGTTCGGCATCATCAGAGGAACGAGGTCACCCACGCCGATGCCGAGTGACTGGAACCGCGCGGCCAGCTCGTCCGACCATCGGTCGACCTCTTGAAAGGTGAGGTCGACGCTACCGAAACGGAGGAAACATCGATCGGGATTGGATCGCGCTTGCCGTGCCAACAACTGGGGGATCGTGGCGTCGTTCATCGAATCGACGGCGGCTCGCTCGCCAGACGTGTTGCGCTCGACTCGGCTCCGACCGGCAACTGATCGATCGATAGGCTCACGGCGCAACGGTAACCGCCCGGGTGTCCGGCGTCATCGAAGCGAGGCAGACAGTGTCCGATCACCAGTACGAGACGGTGACCAGCGACCTCGACGCGAACGGTGTTCGCACGATCTGTCTGAATCGTCCGGACAGCTTGAACGCGATGAACCGACAACTCATCGACGACGTGGCGGCGGCCTTCGACGACGCCAACGCGGACCCCGACACAACCGTCATCATCTTCACCGGGGCCGGCCGGGCGTTCTGTGCCGGAGACGACCGTCGGACCCACGTCCACCCCGAAAACGAAGCCGATGCAGCAGATCTCGTCGGCGCGATCCAGCGAGCCACCGTAGCGATCACGTTCGGTGCCAAACCCGTTGTCGGGGCCATCAACGGATGGGCGGTCGGCGGCGGATTCGAATGGGCGATCAACTGCGACTTTCCGATCTGGGCCGAGACCGCACGAGCATTCTTCCCGGAGGTGTCACTCAACCTCTTCGTGACGGGAGCAGTCACGTCGCTGCTGCCGGCACTCGTCGGTCTCAACACCGCCCGCGAAATGCTGTTCTTCGGCGAACGGTACGGGGCCGTCCAGCTGCACCAACTCGGCGTTGCGTGGCGTGTCGTCCCCGACGACCAGCTCATCACCGAGGCCCATCAGGTTGCCGGCCGACTCGCCGCACTTCCACCACTGTCCGTACGCGCCATGAAGCGCGCCCTCAACCAATCCGCGGCGGTGGATCTCCGTGATGCGCTCGCAGCCGAGACCCGGGCAACGGTCGACGGATTCATGGACCCGGAAACCACGCGGCTCCTCAAAGCATTCTGAACGTGCCGTGCACGGTCTGATCACATGATGTGGTCGACCGGCAGGTGGCAGGAACACCAAACCGTGCGATCACATTCGCTCCGCCGACGTGGCTGCTTCGCCGCTCCGGGGCCCGGTCAACCGCCGGCTGGCGCAGTGCTACGGTGATTTCGGCCGAGGTGGGTGCCTCGGTGACTTGGCACTGGGGGCCGATGAGATGAAGTGGAACCGCGTATTCGTCGCAGCGTCAGCGCTGGCGCTGATCGTCCCCGTCGGGTTGGGAACGGCCGACGTTCATGCCGATGTTCCTGCCGACACCGGGTCGTCGGCAGCGGTGACGTTGTCGACGAACGTGAACGTCAAGATCTTCGATCCGAGCATGTCCACTGCAGACATCCAGGCTGCGGTCGACGCAGTCGTTGCCCAGCAGGTCGGCAACCAGTTCGGTAGCCAGCGGTACGCGTTGTTGTTTAAGCCGGGCACCTACGGGACCGCGGCGGCCCCGCTCAACTTTCAGGTGGGCTACTACACGGCCGTCGCCGGGCTCGGTCTGTCACCGAGCGACGTGGTGATCAACGGATCGGTTTTCGTACGCAACCAATGCGATTCCGGCGGCAGTTGCGTCGCATTGAACAACTTCTGGCGGTCGCTGTCGAACCTGACGATCAACGTGACCACCCCCAACTTCGGGTGCTATGCGGGCGAGTTCTGGGCAGTGTCGCAGGCGTCGCCGATGCGCCGGGTACACGTCACCGGCGGCAACGTCACGTTGATGGACTACTGCACCGGTCCCTCGTTCGCGAGCGGTGGTTTCATCGCCGACTCCCAGTTCGAAGGTGGCACCGTGATCAACGGGTCCCAGCAGCAATTCATGGCCCGCAACAGCAACCTCGACGGCTGGACCAATGGCGTGTGGAATCAAGTCTTCTCCGGCGACGTGAACGCTCCGGCAGAATGCTTCCCGACAGCGGTCGCGTGCGGCGGGCCCTACACGACTGTGGCGACGAGCCCAGTCACCCGCGAGGCCCCGTATCTGTACGTCGATGGTTCGGGCGAGTACGCCGTGTTCGTTCCCGCCGTGCAGCACGACACGTCCGGCGCGTCATGGGTCGGCCACCCGACGCCGGGCACGTCGATCCCGCTCTCGAAGTTCTTCATCGCTCAGCCGACAGACAGTGCGGCGCGCATCAACCGGGCGCTCGCCCGCGGTCAGCACCTCATCTTCACCCCTGGTGTCTACCGACTCGGCGACGCACTCAAGGTCAAGCGCGCCGACACCGTGGTGCTCGGCATCGGGTTCCCGACGCTGGTGCCTGTCGATGGCGACGCAGCGATGATCGTCGGGGACGTACCGGGTGTGCAGGTCAGCGGGTTGCTGTTCGACGCCGGTCCGAAGCGCTCGGACGAGCTGTTGCGCATCGGTACCGCGCGCGCCCATCACAGTGACGCGAACGACCCCACGGCGCTCACCGACGTCTTCTTCCGCATCGGCGGGGCCACGGCCGGCAAAGCTCGGACGAGCCTGGTTGTGAACAGCGACAGCGTCATCCTCGACGACATCTGGGCATGGCGCGCCGATCACGGCAACGGCGTCGGCTGGACCGCCAACGTGGCCGACACCGGCGTCGTCGTCAACGGCGATGACGTGACGGCATACGGGCTCTTCGTCGAGCACTACCAGAAACACGAGGTGATCTGGAACGGTGATCGCGGCAACGTGGTGTTCTTCCAGAACGAGATGCCGTACGACGTGCCCAACCAGGCGGCATGGAGCTCGGCGCCGGGCGTGAACGGGTACGCTGCGCTGAAGGTGGCCGACAAGGTCTCGAGTTTCCACGGCACCGGCATGGGTAGCTACAGCTTCTTCAACCAAGGTGTCGACGTGTTCGCGACACATGCGTTCGAGGTTCCGTCGACACTGCCGGCGGGCAGCCTGCACGATCTGCTCACTTTGTTCCTCGACTCGAGCTCAGGCAAGGGCGGCATCACGTATGTCATCAACGATGCCGGCGGATCGTCGACGATTGCCAACCCCGACATCCCCGTCACCGTCGTCAACTACCCCTGACCCGATCGTCCTCGACGCCAGACGAACGCCGTTCAGTCCTGCGAGCGAGTGGGGAGGAGTTCGGTGACGAGTGCCTGGACGCGTCGTTCGATTCCATCGCGGATGGGTCGCACAGCGTCGATGCCTTGTCCGGCGGGGTCGTCGAGTTTCCAGTCGAGATAGCGCTTGCCGGCGTAGAGGGGGCATTCGTCACCGCAGCCCATGGTGATGACGACGTCGGCGGCTTGGACGGTCGCGTCGGTGAGCTTCTTGGGCGTGGCACCGTTGGCGTGGAGGTCGATGCCCAGTTCGCGCATTGCGTCGACCACGGCCGGGTTGATGGTGTCGGCGGGTGCGGTGCCGGCAGAGCGGACCACGATCTGGTCGCCGGCGTGATGGGCCAGGAGCGCTGCGGCCATCTGTGAGCGGCCGGCGTTGTGCACGCAGACAAAGAGGACTTCGGGGACGTGTGGGCTGTCAGGCATCGGTCGTCTCCTGCACGGCGCGGGGGTAGATGAAGCGGATGAGGACGAAGGCGAGGAGTGCGCCGACGAGTTGCATCGCGATGAACATCGGTGCGGAGGACGGCTTGATCCCGGCGAAGCTGTCGGAGAGCATGCGGGCGACGGTGACGGCAGGGTTGGCGAAGCTGGTCGACGAGGTGAACCAGTAGGCGCCGCCGATCCAGGCGCCGACCGCGAACGGAACGGCTGACGCCCGGCCGGTGCGGACGCAGCCGTGGATCACCAGGAGAAGCCCGATCGTCGCGACGACTTCCGACAGCCAGAGGGCTGCGGAGGATCGAGCGTGGGTGGAGATGTTGATCGGGTCGAGCTCGAACATGACGTTGGCGATCACGGAACCGATGCAGCCGCCGATGGTCTGCGCGATCGCGTACAGGATCGCCTCGCGAGTGGAAATGGTTCCGAACATCCGGTCGACGAGCGTGACCACGGGGTTGAAGTGCGCCCCCGACACGGATCCGAACATCAGGATCAGCCCGACCAGTGCGCCGGCGGTGGCGAAGGCGTTTTCGAAGAGTTGGATGCCGACGTCGGTGGGCGACAGGCGTGAGGCCATGATCCCGGATCCGATGACGGCGATGATCAGCAGGCAGGTGCCGACGGCTTCGGCGACCAGGCGGCGCGTGAGCGCGAGGTGAAGGTCGCCCGTGCCGGTCTCGGGGAGGTCTGCGAGTTCGGTCACGTCGGCGCCTGCCCCCAGACCCCGACGATCCGTAGATCGTGGTTCAGCAGCACTGCGACGTGGTCGCCGGGACGGTCTCGGGCGTGGGCTCGGCACCTTCGGCCCAACCGCTGGTCTGATCCGTGACCCCGCAAGCCATCGCTGGGGCATCGCCCTTGACGAAGTAGAACTCCCAGTCGTTCTCCGGGCCCTTGACCCAGGTCTTGTCCTGGACCGCGAAGCAACACGACACGTCTTCTTGGATCTCTTGTTCCATGCCGAGGTCGTTGGCGCGGGCGATCATCGCTGTCACGGCATCGATGTCTTCGACTTCGACACCGATGTGGTTGAGCGAACCGGGCTCGCCCATGCCGGTGAACAGGATCAGCTTGAGCGGGGGATCGGCGATCGCGAAGTTGGCGTAGCCCTCGCGGATCTTGGCGGGTTCGGTGCCGAACAGCTTGGTGTAGAACGCGATCGAGGCGTCGAGGTCGGCCACGTTGAGGGCGAGTTGGACACGAGACATCGTTGATTCCTCCTGAGATTCGAACATCATTAGATTGACGTTCGTCGATGTGATGAACGGTACCAGAAGATCGACGATTGTCAATGGACTTCTTCGATCATTGTCGATACAGTTGGCTCATGGCAAGCCGTAAGACGTTGACGCTCGATCCGATCGCATGCTGCAGTCCAGTCCGAACCGATGTCCTCGACGAGACCCAGGCCGTGTTGCTCGCGAACTCGTTCGCGGCGCTCGCTGATCCGATCCGCCTGCGGCTGTTGAGCCACATCGCGTCCGCCGGCGGTGAGGAAGTCTGCGCGTGTGATCTGACCGAGGTGTCGGGCCGTTCGCAGCCGACGGTCAGCCACCACATGAAGATCCTCTTCGACGCCGGACTGATCGAGCGCGAGAAGCGCGGCTTGTGGGTCTGGTACCGATTGGTCCCGTCACGCCTCGACGCGCTCCGCTCCGTGCTCGGCTGACGGACCGCGGCAGAACTCATCATGAGCCGCTTGCCCGCCACCCGGGTCAGAACCCGAACGATGACCGCCTCGGACTGGCCGCACGTGCGGGACATCTACGAGGCCGGGATCGCCACCGGCAACGCCACTTTCGAAACGTCAGCTCCCTCATGGGAACACTGGAACGCATCGCATCTCGCTGACCACCGCTTCGTCGCCGAAGACGAGCGTGGCACGATCGTCGGCTGGGCCAGCCTCACCGCAGTCTCCGAGCGGTGCGCCTATGCGGGTGTCGCCGAGAACAGCGTCTACATCCACCCCGACCACCGAGGCATCGGCGTCGGCCGTCTGCTGATGGAGACCCTCATCGCAAACGCCGAAGCCGCCGGCTATTGGACGATCCAAACCGGGATCTTCCCAGAGAACACGGCAAGCATCGCCCTCCACGAACGCTGCGGCTTCCGGATCATCGGGGTCCGCGAACGCATCGGCCAGCTCAACAACGTCTGGCGCGACACACTCATGCTCGAACGCCGGAGTGCAACCGTTGGTGTGGCTTCACCGTCAGGCGGGAGGCAGTAGGTGGCTTCGCTTGACCGTCTTCATCGCCAGCTGTGACGTGAGGGTCTGCACGTGGGGGAGCGACGCGAGGTGATCCATGTAGAGCGTCTCGAACGAGTCGGCGTCAGCTGTTGCGACGCGGAGGAGGTAGTCGGGTTGGCCCATCATCCGCATGGCTTCGACGACGTCGTCGATCGCTTGGACGGCGTGCTCGAACTCGGACAACGATTCCCTGGTGACCCGTGACAGGGTGACCCACACGAGCGGTTCGAACGAGCGGCCGATGGCGGCTGGGGCGACGAGCGCGGTGTAGCCGCGGATCACCCCGCTCGCTTCGAGTTGCTTGACGCGTCGAAGACACGGCGACGCTGTCAGCCCGATGCGGTCGGCCAGTTCGAGGTTGCTCAGTCGAGCGTTGTGCTGCAGCTCGACGATGATTGCGCGATCGATGTCATCCACGGCAGATCATGCTACGAGAGGTCTGCTTTGCGAGTGAATTCGCAATCCATCAGCGCGGCAGTGCGCGCATACTGGTCGTCGGGCGCTTCGGTATGCGTCGACCGGAGGATGCAATGGATCTGACCACGTTCGAGGAGACCTCCACCGCTGGCACGTCCGGCGTTGTGCTCTTCGCAGGCGTTCTGTGCGGTACCACGGGCACGGCCCTGGCCCGGCTCGCACCTCATGCTTCGCCGCTCAGCGCCGGGGCGATGCGCCTCCTCATCGGCGGCATCACGCTCGCCGCGATTGCCCTCGTCGGCGGGCGACGGCCGTCCGATCTCGCGACTCACCGCGGCTGGCTCGCAGCCGGAGCCGTCGCCGTTGCGCTCTACCAGATCTGCTTCTTCACCGGAACCACGCGCACCGGAGTCGCCCTCGCCACCGTCATTGCGCTGGGCAGCGCACCAGTGTTCTCGGGAATCATCAACGCCACCATCGTGCGTCGACCACCCACCGCAGCATGGGCGGCTGGAACCACTCTCGCCGTCGTCGGGATCACCCTCATCGCTCGCAGCCAGCCAAGCGCCCGCACCGACGTCGGAGGAATCATCGCCTCGCTCGGCGCAGGACTGGGCTGGGCGATCTACGCGATGATCGGCCAGCAACGTATTCGCGCCGGACTCGACTCCACCGCGTGCATGGCGGCCATGTTCACGGGTGGCGCCGTCCTCTCGCTTCCACTGCTCGCGATCGGTGACGCGCGCTGGATGGGATCCGGCAAGGGAGTCGTGCTGTCGCTCTACCTCGGCATCGTCACCGTCGGCGTCGTCTACACCTGCCTCGGCTGGGGCCTGCGCAAACTGTCCGCCCCAACGGTCGTCACGCTCACACTCGCCGAACCGATGACCGCCGCCGTCCTGGCCACCCTCGTTCTCCATCAAGCCATCGGCGCGGCCGGTTGGATCGGCATCGGAATCGTCCTGGCCGCGCTCGTGATCGCCGCGCGCGCCCGCGACTTGTCGGCTGCTCCGGGTTCTCGTGAACGGGCGTTGAGCCCAGTCGCCGTTGTTGGTTGCGTTGAAGCTGGTTCGCCGTCCGTACCCTTGATCGTGAGCGTGCACCAAGTGGTGGCGTCTGGCTTGGACGAGGGGGCGGATTGTGACCGAACGGGCTTCGAACTCACAGGGACGCCGCAGCGACGAGGACGCGCGAGCGACCCGCGCTCGTTTGCTGGAACTGGCGGGCGACCTGTTCGCCGAGCGGGGCTACCTGCAGACCTCGATCCGTGATCTCGGTCGGCACGCTGGCGTGACCAGTGGTGCGATCTACGGCCACTTTCGGAACAAGGCCGAGTTGCTGGCCGAGGCGATCAGCGAGCGGACTGCTGCGTTGCTCGAGGCGGACACCATCGGGCTCCCACGCAACAGCGACTACATCGCCACCTTGACCCGTCAGGCGTCGCGCACGCCGAAGCGCCGGCGCCTGAGGGCGCTGATCGTGCAGGGCGCGGCGGCCGCCCAGACCGACGAGGAGACGCGGACCCGTTTGCGCGAGGAGCAAAGGGTTCACATCGATGGCTGGGTTGCAGGATTCGAGCGCGAACGCGGCCGGCTGGGAATCGATGCGTCGGTCGACATGGAGGCGGCGCTGCTGTACATCTGGGCCGCCGAGCTCGGCCTCGGTGTGTTGGAGAGCATGGGCATCGAACCGAGAACGACGAAATCGTGGACAGATGTCCAGAATCGTCTGGCGCGGAGCTGGCAGCTCGGGCCCGATGTCGAGCGGGCGCGGCCGTCGACTCGCAAGCGGCCCGCTCGGATTGTCGATCAGGCCTGACACTTCTGGTGACCATGGTGGACGGCGTGACGGGTCCCGTCGTGGATCGAGATCAGGTTGTCGTCGTTCGTCGGCGGCTCACCACGTCGCCTGTCGGGCGGTGACGAAGTCGACGGTGTCGAACGGGGCGGACTCGATGGAGTCGAGGACGACTTCTTTGAAGCGGATCCGATAGCCGTCCTGGGTGTGGACGAGCGTGAAGTGGACGATTCCGCTGGACAGCGTGCTCGGCTTGCGTTCGATGATCTGGGTGACGAACAAGTACGACTCGAGGTCGATCTCGTCGCCGCGTTCCGCGACGACGTGGATGTTCGCGGCGTGGTGACGCAAGGGGTACGGGCTGTGCTTGCGATGCTCAGCGGTCCACGCCATCGCGTGGTCACGGCCCTGTGAATCGGAGCGGATGAACTCCTCGTAGGGATGGTTGCCGAGCTCGGTCCGGGAGATGAGATGGCAGTCCTCGGCGAGCAGGTCGGTGAGCGCGCCGAGGTGACCCTCGTCGTAGTTGAACCACCAACGGTTGATCAGTTGATGGGCAGCGAAGTGGTCGTGGGCGGCCATCAGGGTTCTCCTCTGTTGTTCGGTCACGCCGCGTTCGGCGTGGCCCAGTCGGTGGTGGGCTTGATCGAGTAGGTGGCGATGAGCGCGCGGATGAAGTCGCGATCGTGAAGTGGGTCGGATGGTTCGGCCACGGTGATGCCACGGGAGTGCATGTCGGCGAGCAGTCGGTCGAAGACGATTTCGTGGGTGAGGTCGTCGGAGTGATCCATGTTCTTCTTGACCTCGTCCATGTCCTGGAAGATCTCGGCGCTCCAGTGCACGAGGAGCCGCATCTCGTTGGGCTGGTAGCGGCGGATGACATCTCCGTCGGTGGTGATCGCCCAGTCGTCTCGGTCGGCGTCGTACCCGAGCAGCGAGCGGTGCTTGAGCCCGGGGATGTCGCGTTCGTCGGGCCTGCCGACGGGATCGCCGCGATGGAACATCATCTCGTTCTGGACGACGACGCCCTTGTTCCACAGCGGGTGGTCGAGGCGCACAGGTTGGCCGGCGGGGCCATCGGGCCAGTAGGTGAATGTGCCGTTCTCGCCGAGGTACCACCAGGCGATGACTTGCGCCATCTTGATGAGGTGATCGGTGAACAGGCCGGAGCGCCCCATCACGTTCTGCAGCCAGACCGGTGAGTTCTCGATGCGGATCCCTCGGAAGGTGACGGCGTCGAGGTGGGCGTTGAGCCCGCTGTGGTGGGGGCCGCAGATGTTGAACAACATCCGTTGTGGCCGGGCGTACTGCGCGCCCCAGTACGAGCGAACCAAGTCGAGGAACCGGCTGTTGTAGAAGCAGTCCTCCAACTCGTTGAAGTACAGGACGGAGTCTTCGGCAATCCTGCCCCGGAAGTGGCCGGTTGCCATGTCGTCGAGGGTGAGGTCGAAGTTGTCGGGCACGCCGCCGTTGGAGGTGGCCATCAGCTCCTCGACGGTGTCGAAGTGGTTGGCCGTGATGGTCTTCCATGGACCGTGCTGTTTGACGACATCGAGCAAGCGGCTGTGCTGATCGTCGCTGTAGACGCTGTCCAGCACCTGTGGCTGCGCGACCGGGCGCAGGATCTCGTTCAAGCGGAGGAGGTCTTGTTGGTTCATTCGGTCGTGCTCCCTTGCGTTCCGCGAGCCCATCGATAGATGGACAACATCGTTATCTTAAACTACTCTCGACGGGAGGACGAACCGGAATGGATATGGGGTGTGTCGTGGTGACCATGTGGAATGCAAGCGCCGTGCCGGGTCGGTGCGGCTGATGGCCGATCGGATCTGTGAGGGTCAGGTGGCTCTGGTCACGGGCGCGAGTCAGGGAGGCACCGGTACGGCGATCGCGGTCCGCCTCGCAGCCGAGGGCGCAAGGGTCGCGATCGTGGCGAGAACCGTCGAGGGACTGGAGGCGACGCGACGACGGATCGAAGAGCAGGGCGGCACGTGCCTCGTGCTGCCGGCCGATCTCGCCGACCCGGATGGAGGACGCAAGCAGCTCGTCGAGCAGACTGAAGCCGAGCTCGGCCCCATCGACATCCTCGTCAACAACGCTGCGCTGAACGGGTACCACCCGTTCGATCAGACCCGCCCCGAAGACCTCGAGCGCTGTCTGCAAGTCAACCTGTGGGCACCGTGGGAGCTGATGACCGGAGTCGTCGCCGGGATGCGCGAACGCCGGCGCGGATGGATCCTCAACCTCACCTCGTTCTCTGCGGAGCTGCCGCCAGGACCTCCGTTCCCGACGAACAAACCTGCCACGGGCGGGTTTCAATACGGGGCCACGAAGGCAGCGCTCAACCGGCTCACCGTTGCCGCAGCAAGCGAATGCTCCAATGACGGCGTGGCCGTCAACGCCCTCACTCCGCAAGCCGCGATCGCCACGCCGAACCTCGTGGCCGCCGGCTGGGTCGACGACCGGATGTTCGAGCCTCTCGACACGATGGCTGAAGCTGCGCTCGCTCTCTGCTCCGGCGATCCAGCCGTGCTGACCGGACGAATCGCGTTCAGCCTCCAACTTCTTCTCGAACTCGGCCGTCCAGTGCTCGACCTCCACGGACGCCATCTGGTCGAGGGTTGGCAACCCGACGATCTCCGAGAGGTGATCGAACGCCAAGAAGCGCGGCTCGCTGAGCAAGGCTGGCCGGACGCGTACACATTCGGACGCGTCAACAGCCCGCGCCCGTGACGGCGCCGGCAGCCGAGGAGGAGACGTGAACGAACTGGTGCAGACAGAGCGGCGTGGGCACGTGCTCGTCGTGTCGATGCAACGCGAGGCAAAGCGCAACGCAGTCGACCGCGCGCTCGCCGATGCGATCGACGCTGCGTTGAACGAGATCGAGGACGACCCGACACTGTGGGCTGGCATCCTCACCGGGACGGCATCGGTGTTCAGCGCCGGCAGCGACCTCGGTTCGCGAGGCGACTACGTGACCGAGCGTGGCGGTGAGTACGGCGTGATCCGTCGACCGCGACGCAAGCCATTGATCGCCGCGGTCGAAGGCTTCGCGCTCGGTGGCGGGTTCGAAATCGTCCTCGCCTGCGATCTGATCGTCGCGGCCAGCACTGCTCGGTTCGGACTGCCCGAAGTGTGCCGGGGCCTTGTGCCAACGTGTGGCGCTCTGTTCCGCGCGCCGAGTGTGCTGCCCCTCAACCTCGCGCGCGAGATGACCCTCACGGGCGTCCCGGTCTCGGCTGAACGGCTTCACCAGGCGGGAGTCGTCAGTGTCGTCACCGAGCCTGGCGGCGCGCTCGATGGTGCGATCAGGCTCGCCGACCAGATTTGCACCAATGCGCCCCTCGCCGTCCAAGCCTGTCTTGCGGCGATCAACGGTCTCGTCGACCAGAACGCCGACGATGGCTGGGTGCGCACCGAGACGGCCAAGAGTGCGATCGTCGGTACCCATGATCAACAGGAAGGTGTGCGCGCGTTCTTCGAGAAACGGCCACCTGCCTGGACCGGCCAGTAGCCGGCGAGAGATCCCCGCATCTGAGCCGAGTCGCCGCCGTGGCTACAGAACGGCGCCGCTGATCTTCCAATCGATGATCTCGTCCCAGTCGTGGCCGAGCTCCTGAAGGATTTCGTCGGTTTGCTGCCCGTGGTCCGGTACGGGCAGCGACGACGCCAGCAGCGAGCCCACGAAATCCACCGGCGTCGCAACACCGGGAATGGGTCCGTCAGCACCGGCGACATCGATGAACGCGCCCGTACTCTGGATGATCGGATCGAGGAGCGCCTCGGCCACGCTCAACACCGGCTCGTACCACACGCCGTGTTCGATGAATCGCGCCTCCCACTCGTCCCGCCCGCGCGTGGCGAACGCAGCGTCGAGTTCGACGATCAACTCGCGTGAGTGCAGACGACGATCGGCGAGTGACGCGAACCGCTCGTCGTCTGCCAGATCCAAGCGGTCGACCGCGGCCAGGACGACCGGCCAGTGGCGGTCGGGTTGTAAGCCGAGCAACCAGAACCAACGGCCGTCCTGCGCTTGGTAGGAGTTCATCAGAGGGTTCCCGGCCACGTCACGGGGCTTGCCCATCGGGAACGTGACATCGGCGCGACGCTTGACGTTGAAATCCTGACCGACGGCATACACGCCGACACGAGCGAGCGACGTCGTGACGTGTCGGCCACGACCGGTCTTCGTTCTGTCGAACAGCGCAGCCGATATTCCCCCGGCGAGGGTCATCGCTGTGATGTGGTCGCCGTACCCGCCGCGCAGTGTCGGCGGTGGTTCGTTCTCGACGGTGTGTGAGGCTGCGCCACCGGATCTCGCCCAGAACCCGCCGATGTCGTAGCTCGGTCGGTCTCGGTATGGCGAGGAATGTCCGAAGCCGGTCACGCTCGCGTACACCAGGGTCGGGAACCGTTCGAGCATCGCGCCAGGGTCGATCGTGAGTGACTCCAGCGTGCTCGGGCGGAGGTTGGTGATCAGTACGTCAGCACCAGCGACCAGTTCCAACAGGAGGGCGAGGCCGTCCGGTGTGGCGATGTCGAGCGCGATGCTGCGCTTGCCGCGATTGTCGAACTCGAATGGAGGGTTGATGCCGAGCGGGCCGATGGTGACCATCCCGCGTGAGGGATCGCCATTGAACGGTTCGACCTTGATGACCTCTGCGCCCCAATCGGCGAGGATCATCCCGGCCGCCGGTGCAGCGACCCAGGCCGCCACCTCGACCACTCGAACGCCGGCCATCGGTCCCGGGCGTGCCGGCTCTGGGCGCTGTTGCTCGTTGCTCTCGATTGTCATGGTCCGATTCTCGTCTCCTCAGACGGAGCTGCGGAGCGCGTCGAGTTGCTCGCAGATGAAACCCATGTGGTCGGCGTTCATCCCGTGATGGATCGGAAGCGAGAGCGCATGGTCCATCAGGTAGTCGCAGTTGGGCAGCCCGTCGTCGGGAGCGCGGTGGGGGATCGCCGAGAAGCCGGGCTGGCGCAGGATGTTGCCGGTCCACACCATGCGTGTGGCGACGCCGCGCGCTTCGAGGAACTCCTGCGCCTGCGTCCGATCGAAGCCGGCGCCTTCGTCGATGGTGAAGCACGATCGCATCCACGTCGTGTCTGCGCCTGCGGTTGTGACGGAACGCCCCACGCCGTCGAATGCTCCGAAGAAGTCGTCGAGTCGCTGCCAGTTGTCGCGCCGCTGCTGGTTGAACAAGGGCAGTTTGTCGAGTTGCACGAGTCCGTATGCGGCGCCTATCTCGGATGGCTCGAAGTTGTAGCCGATCGTGTCGAACACGAACACCAGGTCGTACGGCGTGCCGTCGGCGAGGCTGCTGAACCGGTCGGTCTGACCTTTGCGGGAACCGAAGAGGTATGACTCGCTGCGCCGTCCCCAGCGTCGCTGAGAGACGCATTGGTCGAGCAGATCGAGGTCGTCGACGCCGACCATGCCGCCGTTTCCGCCGGCGGTCATCGCGTGTGACCGGGCGAAGCTCGTGACCGTGATGTCACTGCGTGTGCCAGTGCGGGTTCCGTTGAGGTATGAGTCGAGCACGTCGCAAGAGTCCTCGATGACCTTGAGGCCGTGCTCGTCTGCGATCGTGCGAATCGCGTCCCAGTCGGGAACGTTGCCGCACAGGTTGGGGACGAGGATCGCCCGCGTGCGCGGTCCGATCATGTCGACGATCTTGGTGGCGTCGATCTGATATGTCGTTGGATCGACGTCGACGAAGACAGGGATGAGTCCGGACTGCACCAGCGGGGCGATGTCTGTGGAGAAGGTCAGCGGTGACGTGATGACTTCGTCACCCGGCTCCAGGCGGAGGAGATCGATCGCCAGTCTCAGCGCCGACGAGCCGGAGTTGACCATCACCCCATGCTGCTTGGCCAGCAGGACGGCGATGCGCTGCTCGAACTCGGCCACCGCTGGGCCGATGTCGAGTTGACCGCCACCACGGAGAACGGACAGGACAGCATCGATCTCGCGCTCGTCATGGACTGCGCCTGCGGGAGGAAGCTTCACGTGGACCCCATTTCGGACTTGACTATTTATGTTGACTGAGTCAAGACTAAGCCCTATTGGAGTGCTGAAGCAAGTTGAAGGAGGAGCAGCGATGGATGTGGATCGATACACGATCATCTCCGCAGACGGTCATGCGGGAGGCAGCGTGGAGCAGTACCGCGCGTATCTCGACGGATCGTTGCTGGACCAGTTCGACGCCTGGCGGGGGCGCTACAAGAACCCGTTCAGGGATCTCCTCAACGACGGCCGGACGCGCAACTGGGACAGTGACCGTCGGCTGCGAGAGCTCGATGCCGACGGCGTCGTCGCCGAGGTCGTTTTCCCGAACACGATCCCTCCGTTCTTTCCGACCGGCCAGGTCATCGCGCCGGCGCCCGCTGCAGAGGACTACCGCCTCCGCCTGGCCGGCCTCCGCGCTCACAATCGATGGCTCGTCGACTTCTGTGCAGAGGCACCCGGACGCCGCGCGGGCCTGGCGCAGATCCTGCTCAACGATGTCGACGAAGCGATCGCCGATGTTCGCTGGGCCAAGGCTCACGGTCTCGCAGGGATCCTGCTTCCCGGGGTCTCGCCCGACACACCATGGATCGAGCCATTGTTCTCACGCACCTATGACCCGCTCTGGGCAGAATGCGCAGAACTCGGGATGCCACTGACCCATCACTCGGGCGGCAGTGGCATCCCGAACTACGGCCGCCACGCGGCGACGACCGCGATCTTCGTGCTCGAAACCGGGTTCTTCGCCAACCGTGCCCTGTGGCATCTGACGATGGCCGGCGTCTTTCAACGGTTTCCAGCTCTTCGGCTGGTGATGACCGAGCAGGGCTCGAGCTGGGTGCCCGATGTGCTGCGGCGGATGGACGCCCTCCATGTCCAGATGTGCGCCGGGCGCATCGGTGAGTTGCCCGTCGTCGCGGAAACCGTCCTGCCGAAGAAGCCGAGCGAGTACTTCGCGACGAACTGCTACATCGGCGCCAGCTTCCCCGGTCCCAACGACGTCGATGCGCTCCGATCGATCGGCCTCGACCGAGTCATGTGGGGCAGTGACTATCCCCACCATGAAGCGACCTACCCGTACACGACAGAGTCGCTGCGCCTGACCTTCGCTGACTTCGAACCACACGAACTCCGTCAGATCCTCGCGACCAACGCCGCCGACGTCTACGGGTTCGATCTGATCGCACTCGATCGGCTCGGCGCGATGCATGGGCCACTCGTCTCGGAAGTCGCACGACCCTTGGACCTCGTCCCGGCCGGCGCGAGCAGTCCGGCGTTCGCGGCCGGGATCCCCGCACGGTCACACTGAACGCATGACGGATCACGTGGAAACCATCGGCGCAGCCATCAACCATTTGCAACGTCTCTTGTCGAGCCGGCGCGTCTTCTCGCGTCTCGCGACCAGCGCCGGTCTGTCGCTTTCGCAGCAATCCACCCAAGTGTTGCTCGCGATGACTGCGACCCCGAGGCCGATCGCCGACATCGCCGCGGCCGCGAACATGGACGTTGGCGCGGTCAGCCGCCAATTGAAGATCCTCGAGGACGAGGGGCTCGCGAAGCGCGCCCCGAGTCCGTCTCACGGGCGGATCATCCTCGTTCGGCGCACACCGAAGGGTGAGCGCCTCGGAGAACATGTCCGAGAAGTCCGCAGCCGCCATCTCGTCGCGGCTCTCTCCTCGTGGACGTCTGACGAGCGCGAGCAGTTCGGCACGCTCCTGACCCGACTTGTGTCCGATCTGCAGACCACCCCGTACCAAGCCGACTGAGCAGGGGATCGCGACCATGCCACGATTCACGGGCCGATCGGCCATCGTCACCCCAACCAGCCGCGGGATCGGCGCGGTGATTCCGCGTCGTGCAACGGTCGTGGACCTCGGGCCGCGGACGGTGGCCGACCGAGCCCGCGAGGTCGTGGGTAGTGTCGTTCCAATGCCTGCGACGGTGATCGAAACGAGCGAGTCCGTGCCGGATCGCAGCGATCCACGGTTTCATCGACTGCTCGAGGCGACGCGGCGCGCTGCCCGCGACGGGTACGACGCCGTCTCGATGCGGGACCTCGCCCGCGAAGCGAAGATGTCGCTGAACACCGTGTACAAGTTCTGCAGCTCGAAGGACCAGTTGATCGCTGAAGCTCACGCCGAGCTGATGGAGGACTTCCGGGTTGCGTTGAGCATGAACCCGCCCCGCGGTCGGACCGCGGAGAAGCGAGTCAAGGTCGTGCTGCGAGGCATCGCCGGTGCTCTCGAACGCGACGAGTTGCGGACCCGAGCGCTGATGCGCTCGATCTACTCAGGCGGAGAGGGTGTGGCGGTGGCTCGTCAAGCCGCCACCGGAAGCTACGAGCAGATGGTCGCTGCGGCAATGGGCGATGAGGACATTGCCGACCGCGCTGCGGTGATCGCGACACTTGGGCACGTGATCAACAGCGTCATCCTCAATTGGCTGAACAACGGATGGGATTCAGCGCGAGTGGCATCCGACCTGGACGACGCGGCACGGCTGCTCCTCGGCCCCTCCAGCGCCGCCGCAGTGTCGGTTCCAACTCGGAAGCGATAGCGAGGACACCAGATCAGAGTGGCTGCCATTGCGGGCGCCGTCCCTCGCGGAACGCTTCGAACGCCTCTGTCATCTCACCGGTGGCTGTCAGCATGATCTGGGTCCGGTTCTCCATGTCCAGCGCATGGCGCATCGACGGTGAGTCGATGGTCTGCCACATCGTCTCCTTGGTCATCCACACAGCAAGCGGTGAGTGCCCGGCGATCTGACGAGCTGTGACGAGGGCGCGTTCGATCAACGCTTCTGGTTCGACGATGTCGAGGACGAGATCCATCGCCCGTGCCTCTGCCGCGTCGAAGATGCGGCCGGTCAGCATGAGCTCGGCGGCCCTCGACGCGCCGACCAGTCTCGGAAGGAGGTAGCTGGTGCCCATGTCACACGCGGACACACCGAGGGTGATGAACACGGCGCCGAAGCGAGCGGACGGAGACGCGAACCTGATGTCGCACGCGAGCGCGAGCGCGAAACCGCCGCCGACCGCAACCCCATTGACGGCAGCGATGACCGGCTGGCGCAGTCGGTGGATCCGCTCGTGCAACGACGCCAGATGTTCCTGCGTCACGAAGTTGCGGGGGATCGGGGACATGCCCTCCGACCCCGGCGCGCCGCTCTCGCCTTCTACGCCTTTGATGTCCGCGCCGGCGCAAAAACCGCGACCCGCGCCGGTCAGCACGATGACACGCACCGATCGGTCGGCGCCGAGTGCAGCGAACGTTTCGTGCAGCCGCGCAATCAGTCCTTGACTGAGCGCATTCAGCCGATCCGGGCGGTTCATCGTGACGACGACGATCCCGGGTTCGACCTCTTCCGTCGTGACGATGGGGTCGTCAGTCATTTGTGCATGCCGCCGGAGACGGAGATGTCGTCGCCGGTGACGTACGACGACGCATCGCTCGCCAGGTAGACGACGGGCCCAACGATCTCGTCGGGGTCGGCCACCCGCTTCTGGTAGGTGCCGCCGGCGATGAGGTCGAGGAAACCAGGTGGTGCGTTCTTGGCTGCGCCTTCGACCATCTCGCTCATGAACGGACCGGGGGAGAGGGCGTTGACGCGCACCTTCCACGGGGCCCACTCCTGGGCCATGCTCTTGGTCAGGTTGAGCAGCGCCGCTTTCGATGCGCCGTATGCGTTGACGGCCGACCCGCCGGAGTAGGCCGCCATCGTCGCGATGTTGATGATGCTTCCGCCACCGTTGTCGCGCATGTGCGGGGCGATGCACTGCGACATCCGCAGCGGACCTTCGAGGTTGACGGAGAAGATCTTGCGCCACAGGTCCAGCGTCATGTCGGCGACCGACGAGCGCGATGGGCTGATGCCGGCGTTGTTGACGAGCACGTCGATGCGCCCCGTCCGTTCGATGATCGACGCGACGATTGCCGGGATCGAGTCCCAGTCACCGACGTGACACGCGACGCCATAGGTCGTCGCGCCGGTGACAGCGGCGATCTCGGCGGCAACTGCATCACACAGTTCCTGCTTGCGGCTGCTGACCACCACCGTGGCACCCGCTCGGGCGCAGCCCTCGACCATGGCCGGACCGATCCCCTTGGTCGACCCGGTCACGAGGACGGTGCGGCCGGTGAGGTCGAACAGAGACGCTGTCGGCTTCATGCCCACACCTTGAACGAGTTCACGACGTCGAACTCTCCCTCGTCGTCGTTCGCCCACCATCTGTCAATCAGTTCGTGCAACGCAAGCCGGTCCATGTCTGCTCCCCTCGACCACATTGGTAACAAGTTACCCATTCAGGCACGATCTGATCGACTCGGCCCGAGTCGGTGGACTTGCTCGGCAACCTACAATTCGGCGACTTTCAACCGCTGCCGAAAACGTGCGGATGGAGCGCCCCAGGAGGCAAGGATGACGATCAACACGTTCGACGAGGCACGTACGGCCATGACGGCTGGCATGTCGGTCGCCGAGGCAGCGAAGGCGCTCGTGGCCGGCCTGACACATCAGGAGCGACTGTGGTGCCTCGATGGCGATGCGCCGACGTGGGCGGGTGTGAAGTTCCTGAGCAACGACGGCTATCACAAGGCACCGTTCGTCGCCGCCGAGATCGACCGGGTCGGGTTACCCGGGATCCGGTTCAGCGACGGCCCGCGTGGTGCAGTGGTCGGGAACTCGACGTGCTTCCCGGTGACGATGGCACGTGGGGCGACGTGGGACCCTGAGCTGGAGGAACGTATCGGTGAGGTGATCGGCACGGAGCTGCGTGCGATCGGCGCCAACCTGACGGGTGCCGTGTGCGTCAACCTGCTGCGTCACCCGGCGTGGGGTCGGGCGCAGGAGACCTACGGTGAGGATCCGCACCACGTCGGCGAGATGGGCGCGGCGTTGACACGTGGCCTGCAGCGCCACGTGATGGCATGCGTGAAGCACTTCGCGTGCAACTCGATGGAGAACGCCCGATTCAGCGTCGACATCGAGGTCGACGATGTCGCACTGCACGAGATCTACCTGCCGCACTTCCGCCGGATCATCGACGAGGGCGTCGCGTCGGTGATGTCTGCGTACAACAGCCTGAACGGCGAGTGGGCGGGCCAGAACCGTGCGCTGCTCACCGACGTGCTGCGCGATGAGTGGGGCTTCGAGGGTTTCGTGATCTCCGACTGGATCTTCGGTCTCCGCGACGCAGCAAAATCCGTTCTCGCCGGCCTCGACATCGAGATGCCGTACCGCATGGTCCGCGCCGCCCACCTTCCGGCTGCGATCGAGAGCGGCGAGGTCACCTGGGACGACGTCGACCGGTGCGTCGAGCGCGTGGTCGGCACCTTGCTCCGCTTCGACGACGTCCTCTCCGCACCGTCGCCATCGCGCGACATCCTGGGCGCGACCGAGCACCGTGTTCTTGCGCGCGAGGTGGCCGCACGCTCGGTCGTCCTGCTCCGCAACGAAACCGTCGGCGGAGCACCCGTGCTGCCGCTGACCGCCGACCAGTCGATCGCCGTGATCGGCCACCTCGCCGGTCTCGTCAACGTCGGCGATGGCGGCTCCAGCGACGTATGGGACCTCGAGTGCCGCACCGTGCTCGACGGACTCGAAGCAGACTTCGATCAGGTCACCTTCGACGACGGCACCGAACTAGAGCGCGCTGCTGCGGTCGCTGCCGGCGCGACCGCGGCAATCGTCGTCGTCGGATACACCTTCGCCGACGAAGGTGAATACATCGGCGAGACGGACAGCTCGCTGATCTCACTGTTCCCGCCGGCCGATGAACCCGATGTCGTCGATCTGTTCGAAAGCACCCTCGAGCAGGTGGCACCGATCGTCAAACCGGACCACCTGGCCCAGCGTCCGCAGATGTTCAGCCGCGGCGGCGATCGGACGTCACTGCGCCTGTCGCCGGCCGACGTCGACCTGATCCGGGCAGTCGCCGTTGCGAACCAGCGAACGATCGTCGTCATCCAGGCGGGCAGCGCCGTCATCGCCACCGAGTGGATCGACTCCGTCCCAGCCGTCATCCAAGCCTGGTACGGCGGTTGCCAGGCCGGGCCGGGTCTTGCCGACGTGCTGCTCGGGGTCGTCAACCCGTCGGCACGCCTGCCGTTCAGCGTGCCAGTCGATGAAGCCGACTTACCCGCGTTCGACGCGAACGCGAAGCAGTTCACATACGACCGTTGGCACGGCTGGTGGCGCCTTGTTCGCAACGGCACGCAGCCCGCTTTTCCATTCGGCTTCGGGCTCTCGTATACGACGTTCGCCGTCACCGATGTGGACGTCTCGCTCGACGATTCGGGCATCTCGGTCACGGGGACGGTTCGGAACATCGGGGATCACGATGGTGCCGATGTCGTTCAGGTGTACGCCGAGCTCCCCGAGCGAGACGCCCCTGGACGCCTCGTCGGGTTCGTCCGCATCGACGTGGCAGCCGGGGGCGCCGATCGATTCGAGATCGTCGTGCCGCTGGCCCGATTGGCGACCCGTGACCCAATCGCCAAGGTCTGGCAACCACCCATGGGAGCGCATCGCATCATCATCGGACGATTCGCCGGCGATCCCGAAGCCGCCACGTTTGATCTCACACTGTGAGCAAAGCAAAGGTTCGCGGCGCTGGGGACGGGGTGGGGTCATGAGCGACTTCGCCGATCCCGTGGTGCTGTGGCGAGGATCGACCGATCCCGGTGCACCGTTGGTCGTCTTGCTGCACGGCCGGGGTTCCAACGAAGCCGACATCATTGGCCTCGCCGATCAACTCCCCGCTGGCGCCTCATACGCGGCGGTCAGAGCGCCGATCTCGGAGGGCGGCGGCTTCGCCTGGTTCGCCAACCGAGGCATCGGCCGACCGCTCGCTGACTCGCTCGCCTCGACGATGGGCTGGTTCCGCACCTGGCTCGACGGTGCAGTCACCCGCGATCGACCAGTCGTGCTCGTCGGTTTCAGCGGCGGCGCCTCCTTCGCAGGCGGTCTGCTACTCGATGATCCGGCTCGCTGGGCAGGGACTGCCATCCTCTTCGGAACACTGCCGTGGGACGCCGGAGTACCGACCACTCCGGACCGACTCGTTGGTGCAAGCGTCCTCGTCGTCCACGGCGACCGCGATAACGTCATTCCACGCGACCTTCTCGAGCGGACCTGGAACTACCTCACCGCTGACGCCGGCTCGACGACGACTGCGATCCGTGATCCGGGTGGGCATGGACTGAGCGACGCTGCACTGACGGCATTGCAGGACTGGCTCGGCATGACCCTCGCTGAGGTTGCAGCAGCGTCGTGAGCGCGCCGCGGCCGTTCGCTGCAAGCGCTGATCGACCCGGCCGCGTCGGACGGATTGGTCAGACGTGAACTCTCGATCGATGATCTCTATCGGTGGATGCACCCATCACCACCGCAGCGGACACGGCCATCAGCCCCACTGGTCCGAGACCGATCACGGCAACAGTGTCACCGGGGCCAACTCGTCCGACACGGGCTCCGTACCAACCGGTGGGAGCATTGTCGGTGAGAACGAGCGCGCTGTGGTCGGCCACACCTGGCGGCAGCGCGACGAGGTTGGTGTCCGCTGCACTGACAGCGACGAGCTCGGCCTGACAGCCACCGATGCCCATGCCGATCCCGTAGACGCCGGACTCCTCGGGGTTCGCGCAACCCAGCACCTGTCCTCGCCCGCACTCCGGGCATCGCGTCGGCAGAGATCAGCTGCTCGACCATGGACCGCCGACGGTTGGCGCTGTCAGCGGGGTCCGCGAGAATTTGCGGGGTCGAACATCGGCTGCGGGCGGTTCGCGAGGTCGGACAGGGTCCGCAGGTAACCCGGCCCTCCATCGGCTGTGAGCTCGTCAGCCAGCGGACGAACGAAGGCCCCGGCCAGGGCTCGCAGATCGTCGCGCGCGCGTGAAGTACTTGACGAAGTCGGGAGACGTACGGAGCTGATGTGCCCAGGTCAGCGGTGGTTGTTGAGCGACCAGGCGAACCGCTGACGAAACGTGATGGTGTGAACGAACCGAACACCGCTGAGATGCGGATGGCGTTGCGGTGGCTCACTCAAATGAATCGGCGTATTCAGGTGGGCCGGCATCTGTTCGGAACTGAGGATTGGTGGTGGTGACGACTTGAACGAGGCCGGTGTGGACGTCGTAGACGAGTCCGGTGACGTTGAACTCTGACGGGAAGAAGGGATTGGCGCGCAGAACTTCGACGTCGTCGCGGACAGCCTGGTAAGCGTCCATCGGGTGTCGATGGTCGAGATCGTCTGCGGCGACGCCGAGGTAGTCGGAGAGGAGTTCGGGGTGTTGCCCGAGACGGGTGATGCCACAGTCGGTGTGGTGCAGGACGATGAAGTTCCAGCCGGTGCCTGGCGCGTCACTGTCGGCTTGGGCGACAAGTCGGAGCAGGAACATCTCTTGGAAGAAGGTGGGTGTGATTCGGCCTGCGACGTTGCGGATCACGACTGCGTCGGTGTTGGCGAGACCGAGGATGTGGGCGGGGTCGACGCGCGGGTCGACGCAGCCGACCACGATGGTTCGTAGCGCCGGAGCGATCGGCCCGTAGCCGGTGAAGGCATTGGCGGCGTAGTCGCGGTTTCTGCGGACAAGTTCGTCGAGGATGTCCGCGGCGTCAGGATCGGTGTCGGTAGGTGGTGGGTGATCGTTCATGCGACACGGTCCTTGTGTGCTGGGCGGGGTTGGCTGATGGGCGGCTCGTTCGGTGCAACCCGTGCCGGGAGGAAGCGGAGCGCGAAGAGTGATCCGGCGGCGGCGACTCCGGCGACGACGAGGCATGACACGGCGAGACCAGAGAGGAAGGCGTTGCTGACCTCGGCGACGAAGGCTCCGGCGCGACTACCGAGTTGTGGTGCGACGCGTCCGGCGGCGGCGACGGAGTCTTTGGTTGCCGATTGCGCTTCGGATGGCAGCGAGTTGAAGATGGTTCCGTTGCCGAGTTTGGAGACGTAGATCGAGGTGAACACGGAGCCGACGACGGCGACGCCGAGGGTGCCGCCGAGTTCGCGGGTGGTGTCGTTGACTGCGGAGCCGACGCCGGCTTTGTCGACCGGGAGCGATCCCATGATCGATTCGGTCGCGGGCGCGGTGGTCGAGCCCAGGCCGGCACCGAGCAGGATCATCTGGCCAACGATCTCCAAATACGGAGTCGCAGCCGACGCGGTCGAGACCCACAGGAACCCGATCGCCATCGATGCCAGTCCGCCGGCGACGACAAGTTTGGTGCCGACGCGACTGACAAGGACGGGTGAGAGAACTGAGGCGAGGGCGATCGAGAAGGCGACGGGAAGTGTTCGCACGCCGGCCTGCAAAGGTGTGTAGCCGCGGATCAGTTGAAAGTATTGGGTGATCAGGAAACGAACCCGAACAACGCGAAGAAGGCCGAGGTCACCGAGACGCTTGCCGCGCTGAAACGAAGGTTCTCGAAGATGCGCACGGGAAGCAAGGGGTGCTCGACGCGGAGTTCCCACGTGACGAACCCGGCGATGAGCGCAACGGCGATCGCGAAGCCGGCGAATGTGAACGGGCTCAGCCAGCCGTACTCGGGCGCTTCGATGATGGTGAACACGAGCGCGCTGATCGAGGTGATCGAGAGAGCGAGGCCGATGCGATCGAGTCGTGGGGTATGACGGTCCTTCGATTCCGGGACGAAGATGATCGCAGCGACGATCGCGGCGACGACGACGGGGATATTGACGTAGAAAATCGAGCCCCACCAGAAGTGTTCGAGCAGCCATCCCCCGGCGATCGGGCCGGCGGCAACGCCGATACCGCTGACGGCGCTCCAGGTCCCGATCGCTTTGGCCCGCTCACGGCTGTCGGTGAACACGTTGGTGATGATCGCCAACGTCGCCGGAAAGATCGCTGCCGCGCCGATTCCCATGAACGCCCGGGCTGCAATCAGCGCGCCGGGGGTGCCGACTGTTCCGGCGTAGGCCGACGTCACGCCGAACAGGACCAAGCCGATGATCAGCGTTCGGCGCCGCCCGAATCGGTCGCCAAGGCCACCGGCGGCGAGCAGTGACCCGGTGAACACGAGCAGGTAGGCGTCGACGATCCATTGCAGTTGCCGAGTCGTCGCTCCGAGCTCGGTCGCGAGGCTCGGCAGCGCAATGTTGACGATGAGGCCGTCGAGGGTCGTGACGAACACGGCCACGCAGACCACGGCCAGCACCAACCATCGGCGCGGTTCCGGCGAAGCAGGTTTGGTCGGTATCTTGACAGTGTCAGTCTGCATGGTTGACAATGTAAAGATTGATCGTGACGATGTCAAGATATGCGCCATACTTGGTGTTGTGAACAGCGCCACGCCCCAACGAACACCGCCTGCGGCCGGCTACCACCATGGCGATCTACCGAACGTGTTGCGTGCGGCGGCCGTGGATGTCATCCTGAGCGAGGGCTTGAACGGGTTCAGCTTGCGCGAGGTGGCTCGTCGAGCGGGCGTGTCCCACGCGGCACCCGGCTACCACTTCGGTGACGTCCGCGGGTTGCTCACCGCAGTCGCGATCGAGGGCTTCGAAACACTGCGCGACGAACTGGTCCGCTCGGGGGAAGGCATCGATGACCCGATCGAGCGTCTCACGGCGATCGGCCGCGGTTACGTCCGGGTGGCCACCGAGCATCCCGCGCACTGCGAGGTGATGTTCCGTGAGGACGTGATCGCCGTCGACGATCAACGCCTCGCCGAAGTCGGGCTCGCCGCATACGGGGTGCTCGAGGCGGCGGTCGCAGCGGTCGCCGAACGCTACAACCCGACGCTGCGGATCCAGGATGCAGCTCGGCTGTGTTGGAGTGCGATGCAAGGTCTCGTCGAACTCGGAGCCAAGTTCGCTGTGCTCGACGGACTCCGCGCCGAAGCACCGTCCACGCTGGACGATCACGTCGAAGGCTTCACCACGCTCATCGTCAACGGCCTGCTCCACGACGCGTCCACGGCGGGATCACCCCGGAGAAAGCGATGACCGGACGACACTTCCTCAGCGATCCGGGAGCGATCGACATCGTGGTCGACGTCGAACCTCGGCCTCGCCGGAACATTTCTGAAACGTACTCTGCTGCCCGCTGTCGAGAGCACGGTTTGGCGGCGTTGGGGAGCGGTCGCGGGGCGTGGCGCCGCCGGCATGCAGCTCATCCAGGGTCCATCGATGCCAAAACCTCTCACGGACACCGCACAGAACCCGTAGGGCAGTCCGATCTGCGAGCGCGATAGGTGCGGACGTCGCACCAGTGTTGGCGACGATCTCTGTGGCGTTGCGCTTGGAGGCGTCACCCAGCTCGGCAAGTGCGATCGCTTTCGCCGAGCTCGACGTCGTCGTTCCATCGATGGTGGGCAATGCAGTAGATCTCGCCGGTGGCATCCCCATCGATGAGGCCATATCCGCTCTGGCCGAGGAGGTGAAACGTCGTTGAGGAGATGGCGAGGGCTTCGGGATGAGCCCGATCTCGGCATATCCGCGCATCGTGTGAGCAGGCGCCATCGAACAGTCAAGTGAGCGCACGACCGTGAGCGTGGATCAGGCCGCAGCCGTCGGGGATCCGAGCGCGCGACGCGGTGGCGTGGGCCCGTGAGATCTTGGACCGGTATGACAGGTTTCGGACAGCTCCAACAACGCTCACTCTCTCGACTGAGCGTTCTTGGAGCTGGGGGAATCGAACCTGCCTGAGATCTGCGTCGTTGCTGATCAGAGGCTATGTGGCCAGGGCAGCGGCGGTTTCGAGTGACCGCGAGTGACCGGAGATGACCGGCAATGACCGTTGTTTGACTGTGCAGTTCCGGTTCATGCTTGACACTGTGACTCCGGTAGGTGGGTGACAGTTTCGGGACGCGACTTCGGTAGCTGGGCGACAGTGACTCCGGTAGCTGCTTGACACTTCGTGCTTCTGTTGTGGGTCAGCCTTCTTGGT
>JBBRPP010000043.1:0-43325 GCA_038227995.1 Acidimicrobiales bacterium | reverse complement strand
TCCAAGCCCCGACCCGTCACCGACAGCCACGCAGCCGACCCGCCGCCGCCAACGACCACGAAATGACAGTCCCAACACCCGGTCAACCCGAAACAAACGTGACCGACCCGCCACCCCGATTCTCATGACCAATCAGGGCTAGGAAGTGGCGTCGGGACTGGACGACACGGTCTCGCCGAACAATGCGCGACGAGAAGCGGCGTAGTCGTCGACCGAGATCTCACCGCGGGCCAGGCGCTCGGCGAGGATCGCCTCGGCGTTGCCGATCTGCGGCGCAGCGGCAGATGACGGAAACCCGGGACCCGGAACGAACGGCACCGGCGGATACGTGGGCGTCGATGCCTGCAGCGAGGTGTGATGCCCGTGATTGCGGCTGCGATACAGCAGGATCGCGAGGACCACGACTGCCGCGATCAGCAGCAACCCGAAGAAAGCCACTCCCATGTGGCGACCGCCGAAGTGCCCACGGCGCGGGCCGAAATCGTCGAGCACGAGTCCAAGAGTTGCGTTCATGGAGCAGACGGTAGCGACTCGCTGTCGGCAGACTCGCCGCGGGCGCCGGCCCTCACCCAACTCCTACCCTGCGCGAGACTTGACCGCGTGACGACGCTGCCCGTCCTCGACATCTCCACGTTCCTGGCCGATGAGTCATCGACCGCTGCGCTGGCCTTCGCCGAGGCATTGACGACGGCATGTCACGAGGTCGGGTTCGTGTACGTCACAGGCCACGGGATCGATGCCCACCTCGAGCGATCGGTCTTTGCCGCGGCACAGCGGTTCTTCGGCCTTCCCGAAGCGGACCGGCTCGAGATCGTGAACACCAACTCACCACACTTCCGCGGCTATACGAGGCTCGGCAACGAGTACACCAACGGGCTGTCCGATCTTCGCGAGCAGATCGACATCGGGCCCGAGCGCCCGATCCGCGAGATCCCTGCCGATGCACCGCGCTGGATGCGCCTGCGCGGGCCCAACCAGTGGCCATCTGCAGTTCCCGAGATGCAACCGACCGTGACCGCGTGGATGGCGCACATGGCGTATCTCGGACGGGCGGTACTTCGCGCCCTGGCGATCGGCTTGGGTCATCCGCCAGACCTGTTCGACGCGGTGATCCAACCTGATCCCGAGGTGTTGGTCAAGATCATCCGTTACCCGGCGGCGACGCAGTTCGACGACAGTGGCCAGGGGGTCGGCGCTCATCACGACAGCGGCTTGATCACGTTCATCATGCAGGACGAGGTGGGCGGGCTGCAGGTGCTGCGCGACCAGCAATTCGTCGATGCGATCAGCCTGCCGGGCGCGTACATCCTCAACCTCGGCGAGATGTTGCAACTCGCCACGAACGGCTACCTGCGCGCCACGAAGCATCGGGTGATCAGCCCATCCGCCGGACGCGAGCGCATCTCCATCGCCTACTTCTTCAACCCCGACATGGAATCCACGTTGCAACCGATCGAGTTGCCTCCGGCGCTCGCCGAGCTCGCACCAGGTGGCCAGAACGCCAATCCGAACGATCCCGTTCTCGCCACGTACGGCGACAACTGGCTCAAGTTCCGGCTGCGGTCGCACCCCGACGTCGCAGCCATCCACCACGCCGACCTGCTTCACGCCACGGAGCGCGAGTAGGGGTGCTACCACCGAGAGTCTTCTGCGGGCGGGACGGACAACTCCCGGTGGTAGCACCGATGGAGGAGACACGACCGCCGATGGAATCAGGTTTGGTCGGAACGAGAAATTTCGCGATCGCCCGAAGGCACTACACCGGACTGAGGTCGCTGACGTCGGCGACCAGGTCGACCGACCGAAGGCGGGTCTCGATGCTGGGCGCCGAGTGGACCACCAACAGTTCGTCGGCATAGGCGTGGATCGCGAAGTCGTCGAGGTACTGCTTGATCGTGCCGGGCGCACCCACCGCGGAGTAGTGCATCATCTGCACGATCTGGCGACCCTGCGGCGAGGCCAGGACCCTGTCGGCTTCGTCGTCGGAGAACTCCCGCTCGCCACCGAGGAACCGAGCCACACGGAAGCGACTGACGGCCAGGTGCATGTCGGCAGCCTCGTCGTCGGTCTCGGCCGCGATCACATTGACACCTGCGATGACGTACGGCTCGTCGAGCTGAGCGGACGGCTTGAACTCACGTCGATACGTCGCGACAGCCTCGCGCAGCGCGCCGGGCGAGAAGTGTGACGCGAATGCGTAGGGCAGGCCGAGCGCCGCGGCCAGGCTGGCACCGAAGAGCGACGAACCGAGGATGTACAGCGGGATGTTCGTGCCCTTGCCCGGCGTGGCGTTGACGCCGGCGATCCTCGTGCGCCCAGCGAGATAGCCCTGCAGCTCCATCACGTCTTTCGGGAAGCTGTCCGACGCCATTGGGTCGCGCCGCATCGCCCGCATCGTGGCCTGGTCGCTGCCAGGAGCTCGACCGAGGCCCAGATCGATGCGGCCCGGGTGCAGCGTCTCCAGCGTGCCGAACTGCTCGGCGATCAGCAGCGGTGAGTGGTTGGGCAGCATGATGCCACCGGCACCGAGTCGGATCGAGCTGGTCTGCGACGCCACGTGGGCGATCAAGACGCTGGTGGCCGACGATGCGATCGACGCCATGTTGTGATGCTCCGCGTACCAGATCCGCCGATAGCCGCGAGCCTCAGCCCGTTGAGCCACCGCGACGGTCGCGTCGAGCGCATCCCTTACAGACTCTCCCCTGCCGACGATCGCCAGATCGAGGATGGACAGCGGAACGTTGGTGCGGGAGGGCATACCGCAGCCAACCACAGACGGCCCGCTGGTATTTCATCCCGGCGGTAGTGTCGGCGAGATGAGCGACACGTGCACGCACCTCGACACGATCCAGGACGTGCAGCCGTCGGCGGTCGGCTGCGAGGACTGCTTGAAGATGGGTGGTCGTTGGGTGCACCTGCGGATGTGCATGGCGTGCGGTCACGTCGGCTGCTGTGACAACTCACCGAACCGGCATGCAACGGCGCACAACAACGCCCGACCCGATCACCCGATCATCCAGTCGCACGAGCCCGGGGAGTCGTGGTTCTACTGCTACCCAGACGACTTCATGTTCGAACTCGGCGACTGAACGCATTGGTGGCGAAGAAACCCACGGCGACCCCGATCGCGGCGAAGGTCGGCGCGGCCCTGCATCCGCCGACCATCGACGAGTTGCTCGACGATCGGCAATGGACGCAGGTCGAGATCACCGGCGCCCACGATGCGTTGTTCGCCGACAACGACCTCGATGGTCTGCGCATCAACGAGTGCCGGTTCAACGGAGCCGACCTCGGTGCGGCACGGTTGGACGGCGCTCGCCTGATCGACGTCGTGTTCGAGAACTGCAATCTCTCCGGTGCCTCGATGTACGAGTCCGTGCTCACCCGCGTCGAGTTCCGCAGTTGTCGACTGTCGGGCTTGATCCTCAACGCGGGCAAGCTTCGCGATGTTCGGATGACCGAGTGCAAGGCCGACCAGCTGGGCCTGCGAATGATCACCGCCGAACGCTTCACCGCCGAACGGACGACCATGCCGGCCGCCGACATCACCGGCGCACAGCTGACGATGTTGCGGCTCTACGATTGCGACCTCACGTCAGCCGACCTGTCGAAGACACGTTTCGATGACGCCCGGTTGCACGGTTCAGATCTGGCCGGCATTCGTGGGATCGAATCGATCAGGGGCGTCACCATCGACGGCGCGCAGATGCACGACTTCGCGGCCGGACTGCTCGCCGCCCACGACGTGACCGTCGACGACGTCCGCGATCTCAACCCATAACGCCGGACTTCAGCTGGTCGCGCCGAGCAACGTCTCGATCCGTTCGAGCGTCTTGGTCATGCCCTCGATGTTCTTCTTGCGCGCCGACCGGACCATCCACTTCTGCACTTCCTGCGAGATGTCCCAGCTCTCACGGACGTTCGTGCCGCCCTCGGCCGGTTCCAGCTCGTAGCGCCAGACGCGACCTCCGGCGATCATCCCGCCGATCTTGCTCGGGGGCCGGGTCTGCCACGCGATGCGTCGGTTCTCTTCGAACTCGATGACCGTGCTCTGCATCGAGTAGCCGATGCCGACCTTCATGCTCATCCCGAACGTCGCGCCGAGTTTGAGACGCTCAGAGCCGGACTTCGCGGCGCGCACGGTTCCGGATCCGTCGATGTCGGGGTGCCGCGACGGATCGGCAATCAGATCGAAGATCGCCGACGCTGGCGCGGGAATGAACCGTTCGACGGTTTCGATGTCTTTCGAGGATGTCACGCGCCGTACGTTACCTGTCGATCGATCACGCCTAGATTTGCGACATGCGCCGTCCTTCCAGAACTCGGCGGCGCTGGTCCAGCGCGATGACGGTGATCTCCGTGGTCTCCACGGTCTCGCTTGCAGCGTGCGGTGGCGGGCGCGACGTGGCGCTGCCACGCGCGGACCAGCTCGCGGCACCGACGTTCGCAACGTTGCCGGCGGACCTGTCGCAGTCTCCCCAACTCGTCGCGCTGGTCGGGCGCGACACGGCCGGCCTACCGCCGACCGAAGCCAGCGCTGACGGATCGTTGCTGACCGGCGCGCTTGCCGCGCTCGCGGCCCTCCCCAACCACCCGACCCGGCTTTCGCGCCTGACGATCTACTCCGACCAGGTGTACTTCACCTTCGAGGTCAACGGCATCGTCGGCCGTCAGGCGTCGTACGTCTACCGCCCCGGCGAGACACCTCGGGTCTCCGATTCGTCGTTCGACGACAACGCCACGTATCCGGTGTCCGTCATCCAACCCACTGTCCCGGCAGCCCTCATCGCCGCGGTCGAGAAGGCGGTGCCGAACGCACACGTGACGACGCTGGACCTCGAGCCAGGCCTGTCGTACGGGTTCGGACTGACGTGGTACCTACGCGTCGAAGATGCCCGCGGCACCCTCGCCAACGTGTTCGCTGACACCGATGGAGCGATCGTGGCGGTCGATCCCTCGTGAGTCCATGGACCGCATCGCGCCAGGGCCGCATGCTGCGGCTCGTCGTCACGTTCCTCTTCCTGTTCTTCGTCGCGATCCTTCCGCTGCACGCGTGGTTGAACACCACCCCGGATGCGCTGCACCTGACGAATTCGGCGAAAGGTCTGCATGGCATCACGTGGTCCGGAACCGTGCGGTCCGACGGTCGGCTGTCGGTCCGGATCGACTACGACCTCGATCAGCAGAGCCACAAGATCGACGTACGCATGCCCGACGGGGCGCGCTTTGCAGCAGTCAACGGCACCCCCATCGCGGCTGACATCGGCAGATACGGCGAGGCCACGGTCACCGGCCCGGCCTCGGTGACCTACGAGTTGCCGGGTGCAGTGACGCGTTACCGCGACGGCGCTGTGCTGTCGCTCGGCGACGTGCGCAACGGCTCGATCCGTGGCGACCAGGCCATGTTCCCGTGTGCGCTCTGCTACCTCGGCAACGTCGAATACGGCGACATCGTCGTGTCCGGCGCGCTGTTCGTCGATGGCATCGGAGCGTTCGTCGGTGACCAGGCATCCGCAGGCCTGTCGTTCGTGAACCTGAGCCCGACTCGCGCCAAGGCCGATGACGACGACGTCCGCTTCGTCGGCCTGTTGCAGGCCGGCGACGAGCCGATGATGCTCGCGACGTTGCCGGCGAAGGCCGTCACCAAGCTGACCGCCAAGGATGGCTCGGTGGTGGACGCGGTGAAGGCGGCCAAGCAACGACTCGGCACGGACGGTCATCCGTTCCGATCGCCGACGGCGGCTCATCACGGCAGCGCCACAGTGGCCCTCGTCATCACGGTGTTGTACGCGCTGCTGCTGATCGTGATCCTCGTGCCAGTGCTGTGGGCTCGCGGCGCACGGTCCGCCGCGCAACACGCCGGCGCCCCCGACAGCGCGATCACCGTCAGTTCGATGAAGCCCGGCGAGCTGTCGCCGGCGTTGGCCGGGTCGGTTGCCGGTCCGAGCGGCGGCCAGCGCCAGTCGTTGGTGGCGGCGGCGATCCTCGACCTCGTCTGCCGCAACGTCATCTCGATCACGGGGAGCGATTCACGTCGCTTCACGATCCACGTTCCGGCGACCGCAACCGGCACGACTCGGTTCGACCGAGCCGTGATCGAACAGCTGCGCTCGCCGATGCACCCACACGAGGACAACGACATCCACGTCCCGCCACTGTGGAGCGTGCGAGGTCCGACGGTTGCGCGTGTGTTGAGCAAGGCGCTGGCGCAGGAGGCCCGCCATCAGCGGCTCATTCGTGCCACGGTTCCACCCGTGATCGCGATGCCCATCCCGATCGCGATGGGTGTGATCGCCATCGTCGGTAACCACGGCGCCTCGAAGCTCGGCTACACAACGGCGATCGTCGGCGCTCTGCTCGCGTTCGCCGCATCGCGCGCGAACGGGATGACGCTCACCACGCGGGGTCGCGCCGAGCAACAACGGTGGCAGCAGTACGGCGCCTGGCTGCGATCGAACAACGCGCTGTCGACCGCAGCCGCGCCGGATGTCGCCACGTGGGGCGAGACGCTGGCCTACGCGGCTGCACTCGGCGCAGCATCCGAGGTCGCCAACGAGCTCTCGCCTCGGCTCGGTTCGTGAACGGCTCCGACGAACAGCTCAGTGCTGGCGGCTGCGCAGCACGCGATAGCGAGCTCGCGGTCCGTCGCTGTCGATGTAGCAACCCTGCAGGTGGCGGAGGCCCTCTTTGGGGTCGAACGACGTGCGGCCGTGCAGGACGCGGTTGTTGTCGAACATCACCAGCTGCCCCGCCCCGAGCGTGAAGCGGATCTCGAACTCGTCGTCGACGAGCAACGTCGCCAGCGCCTGCCGCGCTGCGTGGAAACGACGGGTCTCGTCGTCGGGCATCAGCGGTAGCTCGTCGAGCCGCGGGCTGTAGTTCAGCCCAATCGGAGCGCCATCGTGATCGAGGTCGAGGATCGGTCGCACCGTCACGATGTCGGTGCCCGCGTCGCGGTACCGGTACCGCAGCGGCGTCGAGGCGAGCAGATCGATCGCTGCCGGATCGTCGCGCCGGAGTTGGTCCACCGCAGCGAGACCGTCGACGAGCGTCGACTGACCGCCCGATGTCTCGTTGACGAGGCAGTGCAGCATCTGGATCCCGGGGACGGGTGTGCGGTAGGGATTGTCGGTGTGTGGGCTCAGCGCGACGGCGCGATACGCCAGATCCGACGAGTCGGGGTAGGACCGAACATCGAAGACGGGTCCGAAGTTCGTGTCGCGCACGTATCCGAACTGCGCCGCGACCGCCAGCAGCGTGTGATCTTCTGTCGGGACGCCGTCGAAGATGACCACGCCCAACGACAGAAAGTCGTCGAGCGCAGCGAGCTCGATGGCGCTGTCGCCCCCAGCGATGCTGGGCCAGTCGTGATGGGGAGGCTCGCCCCGATCGGCTCGCCACAGCACGCGCCCCGGCAACCCGTCGCTCAGAGTCAGGTTCGTCAACAGCTGCAGCGGATCGAACGTCGCGGTGTGGCCGTCGCTGAACGTGACGCGCACGTGGCTGTCGGCGACATCCGCGGCAGTGATGTGCAGGTCGAGGGGAAGCAGATGCGGGTCGAACAGCCGCTGTCCGGTGACGGCGTCGAGTTCGCTGGATTCTGTGCAGCGTTCGCGCAGCCACAGCGGCGGCAGCTCGATCTCGCTCTCGCCGAGGCGGACCACGACACGGAACCTCCCAGCCGTTTCATCGACCACGAGTCCGGCCGGGCTCATGATGCCTCGCGGGCAGCGCCGAGGCGGTCGCCGGTCGTGTCGACTGCCGAGCTGGCGGTCAGCGTGCGCGGGCCCAAGACCTTGGCCATCAGATGCTCGCCGGCCGACACCGGCGCATAGCGCGGCGGGTTGTCGGCAGATGCACAGGTCGGCACGCATTCGACCAACGCATCGTGATTGCCGTCGAAGAAGAACGCGACCGAACGCCGCAGCGCAGCACCCGATGCATCGGAGGGCGGTGGGACGACACGATGCAGCGTCGACCGCCACCGATCGTTGGTCCACTGCGCCGTCAGGTCACCGAGGTTGACCAGGAGAGCGCCGGGTTGGGGGATGACGTCGTGCCACGCGCCGTCCGGCCCGACGATCTGCAGACCGGGGACAGCATCGGCGTACAGGACGGTGACGATGCCGTAGTCGGTGTGGGCGCCCATCCGCATCTGGGCGTCCTCGGGTGGAGGATCGCCGACGCGGCGCTCGTAGTGGTTGACCCGCATCGTCACCGTCGACCGGTCGACGAACGGTCGGAACCAGTGATCGCCCAGACCGAGCGCCATCGCGAAGACATCGGTGAGCTCGACAGCAACCCGGTGCGCTTCGTCGAAGTAGTCGCTGAGCGCCGCGCACAGATCGGTTGGACGAGCCGGCCACACGTTCGGCGCGAAGAAGTCGTATGGCGCGTCGCGGTAGAACGGATCGCTGTCGTCGACATGCTCAGGGCCGATGTTGAACGCCTCGAACAGGTCGGGCCGAGCCACCCCGACTCCGAGGCTGTAGGCCAGCGCCTCGGTGCCGACGGCCGCGTAGCCGCGGTTGATTCCGGGGTGCGGAGGGGCCGCGGACAACTTGTCGGGCAGCGGCAGCGCGAAGAACTCGTCGGTGATCGCCAGCATCCGCTGAATGACGGCCTCGGGAATGCCGTGCCCGACGACCTGCATGAAACCGATCGCCGTGCACGCCTCGTCGACATCGGACGCAACACCGCGAGGGTCGATGTCCGGCCACCGGGCGAGATCGATCACAGGGACGAGCATGGACCGAGGCTATTCGATAGCGGCGGCAACAAAACGTTGAGCAGTAGTGTCGTCCGAATGGAATCGAGCGCCGTTGCGTCGCCTGCCGACCTGCTCGCCACGATCCCGATCGCACAGATCGTCAAGTCCGGCGACCTGCGCCTGGCCGACGGCCGCCTGTCGTTCACATCACCGGGTGGCTTGGTCCTGCTCGACGCGCCGGTCGAGGAGTTGCACTCCGTCGCGAAGGCCGCGATCGGCATCCACGTGTGGCACCGCGACAAACGATTCCGCTTCTCGTTCGGCAAGGAGAACCCGACCCGAGCCGACTCGTGGGTCAACACGCTCGCACCGATGGTCGGCTCGGCGCCGGCCGGCCAAAAGGTCCGGCGCCCGTGGCCGGCCTGGGCGTGGCTGGCAAGCCTGATCGGCACCGTCGTCGGTTTGCTGGCCGTTGCGGGCCTCCTCGAGGCGGTCTTCAAGTGAGCCGCCGGCCGAACCCGGAGGTCCGCTGATGCGGCTGTGGCCGAAGGCCTGGCACCCCGAGACATGGGTGTGCTCGATGCGCGGGCACATCATCCCAGCGGCGAATGCGGTCACCATCGGGCCCGACGACGCGGCGATCGGGGCGGTGTTGGCCGACGGTCGACGACTCGCCCGCTGCCTGCGGTGCGACACATGGATCGAAAACCCTGCGCCTGATCCGGCGACGGCGCAATGGGTCGTGCTGCCTCCGGTCGCCGAGATCCCGAAGCCACGCCGAGGGCCGCAGTTGCACGAAGCGATCGTGATGCGGATCATCGCCATCAACAAAGCGCTTCATGCGACCGTGTTCACCTTGCTCGCGACCGGGTTGATCCTGCTCGAGACGAACTTGAACCACATCCATCGCTGGGCCGAACACCTGATCAGCGTGTTGGCCGGCCCGCTCGACGACACCGGCCAGCAAGCCAGCCGGAGTTGGCTGGCACGCCAGGCTCACCATCTGTTCGACCTCAAGCCCGACGCGATCAAGGTGCTCCTCGCGCTTGCGATCGTGTACGCCGTGATCGAATGGACCGAGGCAGTCGGGCTGTGGTTGGAACGCCGGTGGGCCGAATACCTCACGGTGCTCGCGACGGCCGGATTCCTTCCACTCGAGATCCACGAGTTGGTCGCCCGCGTGACCGCCGTCCGCATCGGCGCGCTGATCATCAACGTCGCGCTCATCGTGTGGCTGCTGATCAACAAGCACCTCTTCGGCATTCGCGGTGGCCCGAAGACGCTGCATGGCGACAGCGAGAGCGATTGGGATGCGATCCTCGCCGCGCCGATGCCGGCACGCGGCCGAGTCCCCGACGCGAAGCCCAGGAGATCGACCTCGTAGGATCGACGGTGACCGTCACCACGAGGAGCCCCCAATGGCCGAGAACGACTTCAACACGCAGATCATCACCGAGTTCCGCGCCAACGCCGGCGTCGTCGGCGGACCGTTCGAGGGCGCGCCGATGATCCTGATCACGACCACCGGCGCCAAGTCCGGCCAGCCGCGTACAGCGCCACTCGTGTACCTCGGACTCGAGGACAAGGTCTACATCTTCGCCTCCAAGGCCGGCGCGCCGACCAACCCCGACTGGTACCACAACCTCGTCGCCAACCCCAGCTTGACCGTCGAGATCGGAACCGACACGTACGCGGCGACGGCGGTCGAGGTCACGGGCGCGGAACGCGACCGGCTGTACGCCGAGCAGGTCAGCCGGATGCCCGGTTTCCAGACGTACGCCGAGAGCACCACGCGCGTCATCCCCGTCGTCGAGCTTCAGCGCAACAGCTGAGCACGATGGCATCCGACCTCACTGTTGACCCGCAGCGAATCGCCGACGCGGTCGACCACAGCGAAATCCGCCGGCTGCAGGACGCGTACGCCGACGTCGTGTCGCGCCGTCAATGGCCCGATCTTGCTGATCTTTTCCTGGCTGACACCGAGCTCGAACTCGACCTGCGCGAGCGCACGCTGAGCTTCACCGGCCCCGTCGCGATCGGCGAGTTCATCGGTCAGTCCATCGAGCAGTTCGACTTCTTCCAGTTCGGCATTCTCGGCACACGCGTCCTGTTGCGGCACGAGGGCAACCCCGATGCTGCGACGTCGCGGATGTACATGACCGAACTCCGCCAGACCCACTCCGGTCATTGGTCTCAGATCTACGGCGTGTACCACGACCGATTCACGCGCACCGACGGCGGATGGCGTTTCGCCCATCGCCGCTATCACTCACTCGCGCGCAACAACATGCCCGCGACGATCTTCCCGTTCCCGGATCACCTGCAACTCGACAACCTGTAGGCGCCGATTCACGCGGGGCCTCTGCCCACCCCGAGCTGATTGCCCACGGGCACTGAGGAAGTTCCCAGTCGACACTGCGTGGTCGTGGAGGTCCGATCAGCACCATGTCCCTCATGAGACATCAACTCGATCACCACGACAGCCACGACGACCAGTTGGAGGACCACGACCGCGGCCTCAACTTCGACCTCTCCACCTTGATGAACCGTCGTCGCCTCTTGCTCGGCGCGGCTGGCGGCGGTGCGCTCGCCTTCCTGGCGGCCTGCGGGAGCAGCACGAAGTCGGCCTCGACGAACGCCACGACAGCGACGTCAGCAACCGCGACGTCAGCATCCGCGACCTCCGCGACGACGGCAGCGACATCGGCCGCGACCGCATCGACCGCGACAGCCGCATCGACCAGCCTCACCGCTGTGCCGGAAGAGACGGCCGGCCCGTACCCGGGCGACGGCAGCAACGGCGTGGAGGTGCTCACCGAGAGCGGCATCGTGCGCAGCAACATCCGAACCAGCTTCGGATCCTCCACAACCGACGCCGGTGGCGTGCCGACCACGTTGCAGATGACGCTCATCAGCACCTCGACCGGCCAACCGTTGGTCGGAGCAGCGGTCTACGTGTGGCATGTCGACCATCAAGGTCGGTACTCGATGTACACCCAGGGTGCGACCGACCAGAACTACCTCCGCGGTGTGCAGGAGACCGATGCCAATGGCGTCGTCACGTTCCAGAGCTACTACCCGGCTTGCTACGACGGTCGCTGGCCGCACATCCACTATGAGGTGTACCCCAGCGTCGCCAGCATCACGAGCGCATCGAACAAGATCGCGACGTCACAGATCGCGATGCTCGACGAGATCAACAAGGTGGTCTTCGCCGAGAGCTCGTACTCGAGCAGCCCATCGGTCTACAAGACCGTGTCGCTCGCCACCGACCTCGTGTTCAGCGACGGCACGACGAACGAACTGCCAACGGTGACCGGCAGCGTCGCCGACGGCTACACGATTGCACTGACCGCACCGATCAAAGCCTGATCGGTGCGGTTGCCGGGGTGACGCACACTCGGGGAACGGGTTGGGCACAATGTGAGCGGCGATTTCGCCGATCCCCCCGAATCCCCCGAGGTCTGTTCTCACCATGTACCCAAGTCACACGCCGGGCCGTCCGCTGCTCGCCATCGGCGTCGCCCTGTCGCTCGCCGCCGGTCTCGCCGCATGCAGCAGCAACAGCAAGTCGGCCAAGACGACCACCTCGTCCGCTGTCGCGACCCTTGCCACCACACCGGCCACAGCAGCGGATTCCACCGAGGCCACCGAAGCGTCGACCGCGCCAACCGACTCGATTCCCACCACCGACGCCGGGACCACCACCACCATCCACGACGTCGCCACGACGACAACGGTGCCCGGCCCTCCCGTGTATCCGTTGACGGGCGTTCTCGTCTCCGATCCAGCGGTCGCCGCGCTGCCGGCGATCGTCGTCAAGATCGACAACGCGCCGCCCGCTCGGCCGCAGTCCGGGTTCAACGAGGCCGACATGGTCTTCGAGGAGATCGTCAACGACAACCTGACCCGGTTCGCGATGGTCTTCCAGACGCAGCAGAGTGACGTCGGCCCGATCCGCTCGGGCCGGATCCAGGACATCAACCTGTTCTCGATGTTGAACCACCCGCTGTTCGTGTGGAGTGGCGGCAACAAGACCGTGACCGACGCGGTGAACGCGAGCGAGCTCATCAACCTCAGCCAGCTCAAGGTCGGGATCTACCGTCGGACCTCGGACAAGGCCGTCCCTCACAACCTCTACACGACGATCAAGCAGGTCCGGACAAAGACGCCCGTCGGTGCCGGCCCGCCGCAGCAGATCTTCAGCTATCGCGCCGACGGCTCACCGGCCGCCGGCGTGCCCAGTCCCGCCGTCGCCGTCACGCTCGACAGCATCAACGTCCGGTGGGATTGGGACGCTGCAAAGGGTCTCTACAAGCGGACGATGGAAGGCAAGCCGCACAGCGACGCCCTCAGTGGACAGGTCACGACCAACAACGTCGTCATCCTGAACATGAAGTACGTGCCCGGCATCTCCGACAGCCCCGATGCACAGACGATCGGCACCGGCGAAGCGTTCGTGATGACCGGCGGCAACTACATCCATGGCACCTGGACCCGCGCCGACATCCACGCGCCGATCACGCTGACGGCTGACGACGGCAGCATCATCAAGCTCCAGCCCGGCCGCACGTTCATCGAGCTGCCCCGCCCCGGCAACGTGCTGGTGATTCCCGCCAAGTAGTCGCCAGCGGCGACTCAGAGGGCTGCGATCGACTTCGCGGCCCAGACCGCATATAGCGGATCGCCTCTGGTCCCTGACGGTGTGCGCAGTTGGATCGTCGCCGTGTTCCAACCACCGGCGATGCGGAAGTACTCGCCGACGATCGAACAACGAGCCTGCTCGGTGTTGGCGAGCCAACCATGGATCGCCTTGGTCGGAAAGCAGCGGTTCGAGAACGTACACACGAACAGCCCGCCGGGTTTCAGGCACCGGCGGACCTCGCGGAAGACGTCGATCGGGCGGACGAGGTAGTCGACCGAGACGCAGCAGGTGACCGCGTCGAAGTGCTCGGACTCGAACGGCAGCGTCGGATCGACGTTGAGATCATGGACGATCCAGGTCGTGGCCGCCTCGTTCGCGGCCAGTTCGTGCGCGTTCATTCCGAGCGCGACCAGTTCGGCGGGTGGCGTGTTGAAGTGCGAGATCCACGACGACATGATGTCGAGCACTCGACCGGCGAGACCGAGCTCCGCGTACAGATCACCGACTGCAGCGATCGCACGATCGTCGATGTGGGTCAGCAGTCGATCCGGCACATAGAACTGGTCGTCGGCTGATTCGTCGGTGCGCGCGAAGAAGCCTGCGGGAAACGACTCGTCGTCTGGCCGCTCGGCATCGCTCATGGTGCGAAATGTAGTGCCATCGCAGTGGCGTAACATCGCCGCGTCCACAACGCGAGGAGCCCCACATGTCCGACATCGATGTCGTCGCCGTCCTGATCGCCAAGCCCGGATCGGAGGGCATCGTCGGCGCTGCACTGCACGACCTCGTCGCGCCGACACGAGCGGAACCCGGTTGCGTCTCCTACGAACTGTTCACGTCGGCATCGTCGGCGCAGACGTTCGTCACGATCGAGAAGTGGAAGACCGAGGCCGACCTCGCGGCGCACATGCAGACGCCACACATCGCCGCCGCGCTGGTCGCTGCCGGTGAGCACCTGGCCGAGGCCCCTGCGATCCACGCGCTCGTCCCCGACGCTCTCTGACGCGTCCGGCGATCGCTTCGCCAGCGAGTCCGCGAATGCACGCGACTACGTTGGCCGAAGGTCGTCACAGGGGGTCACCAGATGTCGGTTCCGGTCAGCGTGCAGCGGCGGCAGAGCACATCGAAGCGTCGCAACCCCGACACCGAGACCGTGCATCGCTACACGTGTCCATTGTGCGAATGCATGTGCGGTCTCGACGTGCACGTCGACACAACGCAAACCGTGACGCTCGTCCGCGGGGCGAAGGACGACGTCTGGTCCAAGGGTTACATCTGCCCCAAGGGCTCGGCGATCGGGCACCTGCACCACGACCCTGATCGCATCCGGGTGCCGATGGTCCGCGACGGCGAGACGTGGCGCGAGGTCTCGTGGGACGACGCGTTCGCGCGGTGCGAGGAGCTGGTCCATCCGATCCTCCACCAGCACGGTCCGGAAGCGTTCACGGCATTCGTCGGCAACCCGGCCGGCCACAGCTTCTCGCTGTCGCGGTATCTGAGCCAGATGATCATTCCGTCGCGGATGCATCACATCTATTCGGCCGGCACGGTCGACCAGTGGCCGAAGAACGTGACCAGCATCCTGCTCTACGGCAACCAGTGGACGATCCCTGTCCCCGACATCGCCCGCACCGACTACTGGCTGCTGATGGGTGGCAACCCACATGCGTCGGGCGGCAGCCTGATGGCCAAGCCCGACGTCCTCGGCGAGATCGAGAGCATCCGCGAGCGCGGCGGCAAGGTCGTGGTCGTCGATCCGCGCCGGACGAAGACCGCCGACGCAGCCGATGAGTGGATCGGCATCCAGCCCGGCACCGACGCGGCGTGGCTGCTCGCCATCGTCAACGTGTTGTTCGAGTCCGATCGCATCGATCTGGGCCTCCTGGTCGACATCGTCGATGACGTCGACCAACTACGCGAGGCGTGCGCCGGCTTCACGCCCGAGTCGGTCGCCACCCTCACTCGCGTTCCCGCCGACGTGACCCGACGGATCGTCGACGAGATCTGCGCCGCCGACGCGGCATCGATCTACGGCCGAATCGGCTTGTGCAACCAGGAGTTCGGAACGCTCGCGTCATGGTTGGTCGATGTGCTGGCGATCATCAGCGGCAACTTCGACCGACCCGGCACGCTCATGTTCGCCAATCCGGTGCCGTTCCCGCTCGCGTGGATGGCGAGCACCAAGGTGAACGGGATGCCGACCTTCGGCCGCTGGAACTCACGCGTGCGCGGTGCGCCGGAGGTGCTCGGACAGGTTCCGGCGTCGTGCCTCGCAGAGGAGATCGCTACACCAGGCCCGGGCCAGATCCGCGGGTTGATCAACGTCGCCGCCAACCCCGTCATCTCGGTGCCCGATTCGGCTCGGCTCGAAGCTGCGCTCCCCCAACTCGACTGCATGATCGCGATCGACAACTACCTCAACGAGACCACCCGGCACGCGCACGTGATCTTCCCCGGGCCATCGCCGATCGAGACGCCACACTTCGACGACATGCTGTGGGGGTTCGCGGCGCACTCGGCCGGTAAGTGGTCCGAGCCGGTGTTCGAACTCGACCGCCCGGACGAGTGGGAGATCCTCATCCGACTCGGTCAGATCATGGCCGGCAAGCACGACGCGGACACCGACATCGCTGCGATCGACGACGGCTGGTTCAGCGTGCTGTGCCGCGCGAAGGGGCTCGACCCGGCAGCGATCCTGCCGCTGTACGACCATGGCGGACCCGAGCGGATGATCGACTGGTCGATTCGCGTCGGCGCGTTCGGCGACCGCTACGGCGAACGCGACGGTCTGACGCTTGCGGACTTCAAGGCAGACGAGAACGGCATCGATTGTGGCCCGGCGATCCCGCGCGTTCACGATGCGGTCGTCACCCCTGACGGCAAGATCCATCTGGCACCGGACTACCTGCTGTCCGACATCCCGCGTTTGCGGCAGCGGTTGGGTGTGCCCGTCGACGGTCTCGTGTTGGTCAGTCGCCGCCATCCGCGGTCGAAGAACACGTGGCTGCACAACGTTCCCGTCCTCGTGTCCGGCAAGGAACGCTGCACCCTGATGATGCATCCAGCCGATGCGGTTTCCCGAGGCGTCAGCGACGGCGCACCTGTCGAGATCAGCTCCGAGGCTGGTGCCATCGTGGCCACGTTGGAGATCACCGACGAGATGCTGCCGGGCATCGTCAGCCTGCCTCACGGCTGGGGTCACGACAAGGAGGGCGTGCGCCTATCTGTCGCGCGCGAACATGCAGGGGTCAACAACAACCTGTTGGCGCCCGGCGACTTCGTCGACGTGCTGTCCGGCAACGCTGCCGTCAACGGCATCCCCGTCGAGGTCGTCCCCGCCTAGCAATGAGCTAGGTCGAGTTGTCAGCCACCCGTTTCTGAGGGTGGACGGTCTCGCCGCGTTCGAGCATGTCGACGAACATCGCAATCTTTCTGGCGCGGGTGTCGGCCCGCTTCACGTTCCCGATGCGAAACAGAATCGCGAACCGGTTCTGGCTCGACAGCCGCGCGAAGAATGCCGCCGCTGTCGGCTTCGCGTCGAGTGCCTCCTGGAGGTCCGCCGGCACCTCGGCGCCACGCTGCCGGTACGCAGCATCCCACCTGCCGTCGGCCTTGGCCCGATCGATCTCGGCCTGGCCGGGCGGGCGCATGCGACCCTCAGAGGTCAGCCGCTCGACGTGCTCACGGTTCCGCTGCGACCACATGCTGCGCTTCCGTCGCGGCGTGAACACCTGCAGGTGATAGTCGTCGTCGAGCGATCCACCCTGGCCGTCGATCCACCCGAAGCACAGCGCCGCATCGAGCGCCTCGGCATACGTGATGCCCGGCAGGGTCGACGACTTCTTGCGCAGCCTGACGCGCACCCCGTCGCTGTCCGGATGCGCATCGAGAAACGATTCCCACTCGGGCACCGTGTCGACCGTGAGGATCGGTTTGTCTGCGACACCAACCATCGCCCGACCCTACAGGCCCCGATCACGCACTCTTCGGCGCCGATGCGGATGTGCGGCGGAAGCCGATGCTGCGGGTGCCGTAGAAGGCGAGCCCCGCGACCAAGCCCCAGAACGGAGCGCTGATGCCGAACGCGGTGATGCCGGACACGCTGACCACGAGTGTGATCACGGCCGCATCACGTGTCTCGTGATCGTGCACCGCGGCCGCCAATGCGCCCGTGAGCGCGCCGAGTAGCGCGAGCCCGGCAACGGCTTCGACCAGAATCGCCGGCGCCGCGACCACCAACGCCGCGGCGACCGCAGCCAACGGTCCGAGCAGGATGTAGAGAAAGCCGGACGTGGCACCGGCGATCCAGCGTCGCTCTGGCTCCGGGTCTGAGTCGGGACCGGCCACGAGTGCCGCGGTGAGGGCAGCCATGTTTATCGCGTGAGCACCGAAGGGAGCGGCGGCCGCGCTGGCGACACCGGTGGCGACCATCAGCGGCCGCATCGGCGGCGAATATCCGAACGAGCGCAAGACCGCCATGCCGGCGATGTTCTGACACGCCATCGTGACGATGAAGAGCGGGACGCCGAAGCTGACGATCGTGTGGATGTCGAACTTCGGCAGGACGAACGCGAGGTGGGGCAACGACGGGTGGAAACCACCGCCGGACGACGGCCGCTTGATGACCACCGCCAGGACGGCGGCGACGACCGACGCGGGCACGGCCCATCGCCGCGCAAACCGCATGAAGCCGACCCACACCAGGACGACCGGTGCCGTGAGCCACGGCTCCTGCACCATCGAATGGGCGGGAGCGAGACACACGGGCAGCAGCACTCCGGCCAACAGCGCGCTGGCGAGCGCCGGCGGGATCGCAGCGATGCCGCGTGCAAGTGGACGCCAGACGCCGGCGATGACCGTGAGCACGCCGGCAACCACGCACGCGCCGAGTGCTGCCGGAAAGCCGCCGTGCATCGCGCCGGCGGTGACCATCAATGCCGCGCCGGGCGTCGACCAGGCGATGACGATCGGCATCTTCGTGCGGAAGCTGGCGACGACGCTGATCGCGCCCATCACAACGCACAGCGTCAGCAGGCCCGATGACGCCTGGCGATCGGTGGCACCAACTGCCTTGAGACCGGCGAGCACGATCGTGAACGAGCTGGAGAAGCCGACGATGCCGGCGACCGCTCCGGCCAGGATCGGTTGCGAATTCTTCAGACCGCTCATGCCGCACCAGCGATCGGCAGGAGCAGCAGGTTGAACAGCCGGGCGCCGCGGGCGCCAGCGTTGTACGCGTGCGGCCCGTCGGACACGAACCACACGGAGTCACCGGGCTTCAGCGCGACTTCTTCGCCCACCGGTCCGACGCGGGCGCTGCCGCTGGCGCACACGACGATCTCCTCCGTGCCGGGCAGATGCGGTTCGGCGGCCTGTGTCGAGCCAGCCGGCAGGTCGATGTCGTAGAACTCGGTCCTCCGCCCGCGTCCGTCGGCGTGGATCAGCCAGGCCGCCATCCCGGAGTGGCCGCGCAACGGCTCGCCGGTGCGCGACCTGATCGTCTTGATCCGCGGTTGGCTGTCCTCGGCCAGCAGCGTGCCGAGCGGTAGGTCCAGCGCTTGGGCCAGCTGCCACAGCGTCTCGATCGACGGGTTGCCGTCGCCCTTCTCAAGTCGCGACAGGATCGACTTCGACAGCGAGGCGGCCGTCGCGATCTCACCCAGCGACATTCCCCGTTCCAGACGTGCCGCGCGAAGCGACCGTCCGATGCGTTGTGCTAGTTCACCAGAGTTCACGATCGTTCACTCTACGCAACATCTGTCCGTCCGCCTGACCTCGGCCGATGAGCGGGCCATAGGGTGCGCCCATGGACTTCGACATTCCCGCAGACATCCAGGAGACGCTCGCTCAACTCGATGCGTTCATCGAGAGCGAGATCAAGCCGCTGCAGGCTCAGGACGACAACGACCGCTTCTTCGATCACCGCCGCGAGTACTCCCGCACCGACTACGAGAACGGTGGAGTGCCGACGCAGGACTGGGAGGATCTGCTCCGCGAGATGCGGCGTCGCGCCGATGCGGCGGGTTGGCTGCGGCTGGCGCTGCCCGTGGAGTACGGCGGCCAGGGCGCGAGCAACCTCAAGATGGCGATCATCCGCGAGCACTTCGCCAGCAAGGGACTGGGCCTGCACAACGATCTCCAGAACGAATCGAGCATCGTCGGCAACTTCCCGACGGTGTTGATGATGCGCGACTTCGGCACCCCGCAACAGATCGCCGACTGGATGCCCGGCTTCCTCGACGGCTCGCGGCGCCTGGCCTTCGGTCTGACCGAACCGAACCACGGCAGCGACGCAACGTTCCTCGAGACCACCGCCGTCAAGGACGGCGACGAGTGGGTCATCAACGGAATGAAGCGCTGGAACAGTGGCCTCCACCACGCGACCCACGACATCATCTTCGCCCGCACCAGCGGCAACCCGGGCGACCCGAAGGGCATCAGCGCGTTCCTGGTCCCCACCGACACGCCAGGATTCAAGGTCGAGTTCTTCTGGTGGACGTTCAACATGCCGACCGACCACGCCGAGGTCTCGCTCACCGATGTCCGCGTCGGGCCGGAAGCGCTGTTCGGTCCACCCGAACGCGGCCTGGAGTTGGCCCAACACTTCGTCCACGAGAACCGCATCCGCCAGGCGGCGTCGTCGCTCGGTGCGGCGCAGTACTGCATCGACGAAGCAGTCGCCTACGCCAACGGACGTGTCACGTGGGGCAAGAAGCTGAGCACCAACCAGGGCATCCAATTTCCGTTGGTCGAGTTGCACACCGAGGCCGCGATGCTGCGCCAGCTGATCCGCTACACGGCGTGGAGCCTCGACCGCCAGCACCACATGGAGGTCACCCACCTCGTGGCGATGTGCAACTACCGCGCCAACCGTCTCGTGTGCGAGGCAGCCGACCGGGCGATGCAGACGTGCGGTGGCGTCGGCTACTCACGACACATGCCGTTCGAGCACATCTACCGTCACCATCGTCGCTACCGCATCACCGAAGGCGCTGAGGAGATCCAGATGCGCAAGGTGGCCCAGAACCTGTTCGGCTTCGGCCGCAAGTAGCGGCCGATCCTTTCAGCGCTTCAGCGCTTCAGCGCTTCAGCGGTGTTCGCCCCAGGAATCCCAGTGGGTCAGCGCTGCTGAGCCGAGGCGGTGGGCCGGCTTGAAGTCGTCGCCGGTGTAGTACGCCACGGGGAACAGTGCCGTCTGTGTCCAGTCGGCGGGGATGCCCAACAACTCGGCCACGGCGGCTTCGTGGAACAGATGGATCGTGGTCCACGCCGTCCCGAGGCCACGAGCGCGACAGGCGAGCATGAAGCTCCAGGCGGCAGGAAGGATCGAGCCATAGGTGCTCGCCTGGGCGACGACCATCGGCACGTTCTCGACCCGGCCCAGCACACACGGGATCACGAAGACGGGGACCTGATCCATGATGTCGGCGAGGTAGGAAGCGGAGTCCATGACCTTGGGCATCACGTGCTCACGCGGATCGCCGGGCTCGAGCGGTGGCGGATAGCCCGAAGCGACCATCCCGTCCAGACCCTGCTTGTAGTACTCGGCGATCGCCGTGCGCTTGGCCTGATCGGTGACCACCACGAACGACCAGTTCTGCGCGTTGGTGCCGGTGGGCGCCTGCAGCGCGATGTCGATGCACTCCTGGATCAACTCCAGTTCGACCGGCCGAGTGAGGTCCAGCCGCTTACGAACGGAACGTGTGGTGGTGAGCAGCTTGTCAGCGGCAGCGCGATCGATCGACATCGCCGCACAGTAGTTCACGCTCAGCGACGGCCGAGGCGAGGGCGACCCGAAGCTGTTGCGGTCACCGTGCCGTCGACGAAGTAGTCCTCGCCATCCATCTCGGCCGCGTTGAGCGATCGGGCGACGACGACGTGCGCTTCACCGGCTCCGGCGGTCACGGCGTTCGCACTCGCTTCGGTGGCCGCGATCGATTCAGCCGCGGCGAGCGCGTCGTCGAGCACATCGAAGTCGTCGGGCGTGCTCGAGTGATGGACGCGATAGCGGCCGCGCATCGGCTGCGACAGATAGATGTCGGTGTGGACGCGCACCTGGCCGACCACCGCACCGATCGCGTTGGCGACATCGGCGTCAGCTGGAATCAAGCCGTCGGCACGGAGTTGCTTGGCGACAGCCGGGTAGTAGATCGCGGCCGACGCGCCGAGTCCGACCAACGGCAACGTCAGTCGAGCTGACACGTCGACCACTCCAGCGCGACCGTCGAGAGATGCTGCGAGCAACGGATGATGGCTCAGCGATGAACCGACGAAACCGTCGATGCCCAGCGCGACATCGAGAACCGTCTCAGCCGATCGGCGTTCGAGCATCGTGACCACCCAACGGCTGAACGCATTCGCATCAACGGCGACGGTCTTGCCGACAGCCGTGCGGCGCCGAGCCATCAGGTCGGCAGCCTTGGTCGCGGCCGACACGTCGAAGACGCTGTAGTCGCCGAGCACATGTGAGGCATCGGTGGGTGTGAACGCGGCGATCATCACCAGCCCGCGGCTGACGAGTCGCCCCAGGCGGGCGACGTCACCCATGCCGCGCACGACGGAAGACACCGATGCCGGGCCACGCCGAACCCGCCGCAACAAGTCGATCTCGGCATCCTCGAGACCGGCCTCGCTCGCGCCGGCCTCGGCACGCGGTACGACGAAGCGCGCGTCGTGATCACTCGGCGGATCCGCCACCAGCTGTGCGTCCAAGGCGCGGTGCACGATCTCGGGGTGATCCATCGCGAGCGACGAGATCGGGATCACGCGTCGCGGCCCGAGGTGAATCGACGCGACGACACTGCGATTGGCGACCGTGACCTCGCTGTCGCCACCGAGTCCGACGGTCGTCATCGCAACCGCTTCGACCATGGTGCGGAATCCGCCGACGGTCGCGCCGGAATCGTCCAATTGCGGGAAGCCGCCGCGCACAACGGCAACGTCGGTGGTGGTGCCACCGATGTCGGAGACGATCGCATCGGCCAGCCCGGTGAGGTGCGTTGCGCCGACAAGGCTCGCGGCGGGCCCGGACAGGATCGTCTCGATCGGGCGAACCATCGCGACCTCGGCCGCCATCAGCGCACCGTCGCCACGAACGACCATCAATGGCGCGTCGATGCCGTGAGTGGCCATGATGCTGCGCGCCGAACCGATGAGTGAGGTGATCAGGCCGATCAGCCGCGCGTTCAGCACGCTGGTCAACGCCCGCCGCGGGCCATCGAGCTTGGCGGACAGCTCGTGTCCGCAGGTCACCGGCAGGCCGGTGAGCTCGATCAGCAGATCACGCGCCGCGATCTCGTGTTCCGGGTTGCGAGTCGCAAAATAGCTCGTGACGGCGAACCCGCTGACGGTCGCCCCGATCACGCCGGCCCGCTCGCGCAACGCCGCAACGTCGAGCACCGCGATCTCGTCGCCGTGCGGATTGTGGCCACCGGCGATCTCGATCAACGGATCACCGTGCAGCGCATCGGCGAGACCGGCTCGTTCGGACCCGGATGCGTCGAACCCGATGAACACCAGCGCAACCCGTCCGCCACGGCCTTCGACCAACGCATTGGTGGCGAGCGTCGTCGACAGCGAGACGAGCACGATGTCTGCCGCTGCCGCCGATGCATGTGCCATCACCGCGTCGACGGCTCCGGCGATACCGATCGCGAGATCATGGCGAGTCGTCGGCGACTTGGCCTTGGCGATCACGCCACGCTGCTCGTCGAACAGCACCGCATCGGTGTATGTGCCACCGGTGTCGATGCCGAGCGAGAGGTTCACGGCATCGAAGATACTGATGGTTGGTCGTCGTGCGAGGATTGCTGACGGCTGCTGGCGAGAAGAGGGACGCTGACGAACATGACGACAACACTCACGCTCGATCAGGTCGAGCAGATCAGTCTGGCGATGCTGACGATGTCCGGGGCCAGCACGCTGCAGGCGACCTCGACCGCGGCGAGCATTCGAGAGGCGGAGGCCGACGGCATTCGCACGGTCGGCCTCAGCTACCTTCCGACCTACTGCGATCACGTCGCGTGCGGCAAGGTCGTCGGCGATGCTGTGCCGACGGTGTCTCAGCCGCGTGCTGCAGTGGTCGCCGTCGATGCGCACAACGGGTTCGCCCATCCTGCGTTTCTGGCCGGCCTCGACGCGTTGATCGACGCGACACGCACGTGCGGCATCGGCTTGATGTCCGTCACGCACTCCTACTCTGCCGGCGTGCTCGGCTGGTTCGTGGAACGCGTTGCCGATGCCGGTCTGATCTCGATCATGTTCGCCAACTCGTCGTCGCTGATGGCCCCGTACGGCGGCGTTGCGCCGTTCTTCGGCACCAACCCGATCGCATGGGCATCACCGCGCGCGAACGGCGCGCCGCTCGTGGCCGACCTGTCGTCGTCCACGGTCGCGTGGGTCAAGGTTGCCGAGGCTGCGGCCAGCAACACGCCGATCCCGCTCGGCTGGGCGCTCGATGTGAACGGTGAGCCGACGACCGATCCGCATCGCGGGCTGGAAGGCTCGATGGCTCCGGCGGCGGGACACAAGGGTTCGGCGCTGGCCCTGCTCGTCGACCTGCTCGCCGCGGGCGTCACCGATTCGAACTTCTCGTTCGAGGCGTCCGGCTTCGGCGGCAACGAGGGCGGGCCGCCCGATGTCGGTCAGATCGTGATCGCGATCGACGCTTCGGCCACGGCACCGAGGTTCCTCGAACGGGTCGAGGTCGAGTTGGCTGCGATGATCGCTCAACCCGGTGTCCGTCTGCCGGGCGATCGCCGTCTCGATCACCGCATCACTTCGGCTCGCAATGGCGTCGACGTCCCCGACGACCTGATGGCGGTGCTCACCGACTACGCCCAGAACGGCTCACCCGCCCTCGCGACAGAGGCCCACACGACACAGCCCGGCGAGCCCCATTAACTTGTGGCGATGAACTCGCCGACCTGGTCCCATTCATGAGCCGCGACATCGCCGCACTCGTCACCTCGATGTCGATCGACGAACGCGCGTCGCTCACGTCGGGTGCCAGCGCCTGGTCCACCGGTGCCGTGCCCAGCGTCGGCATCCCCGAGGTCTTCGTCACCGACGGCCCGGCAGGCGCTCGCGGCCCGCTGTTGCCCGGCGCGGGCCCGCAGGTGGCGAGCCTGAACATCCCGTGCGGTTCAGCGCTCGGGGCGACATGGAATCCGGTGCTGCTCGAGAAGCTCGGCGAGGCGCTCGGTGATCAGACTCGCACCAAGGCATGCCGCGTGCTGCTCGCACCCACCGTCAACCTTCATCGCAGCCCCCTCGCGGGCCGCAACTTCGAGTGCTACTCCGAAGACCCGCTGCTCACCGGCAAGCTGGCCGCGGCGTTCATTCGCGGTGTGCAGTCGCAGGGCGTGGCCACGACGGTGAAGCACTTCGTCGGCAACGAGAGCGAGTTCGAGCGGATGACGATCGACAGCGTCATCGACGAGCGCGCGCTCCGCGAGCTCTACCTTCTGCCGTTCGAGATGGCTGTGCGCGAGGGTGGCTCGTTGGGCATCATGACGTCGTACAACCGGATGAACGGCTCGTACAACACCGAGAACCATGAGCTCCTGCAGTCGATCCTGCGCGACGAATGGGGCTTCGAGGGTTTCGTCGTCACCGACTGGTTCGCAGGCGGGACGACCGAGGGCGCGGCACGCGCCGGCCTCGATCTGGAGATGCCCGGACCGTCACGCTTCTACGGACGTCAGTTCGGCAAGGCCGTTCGCGATGGCGAGGTCGACGAGCAACTGCTCAACGGCGCAGTCCAGCGTCTGCTGACCGTGTACGACCGAATCGGCGCACTCGACGACGAGCCCCGCTCGCCGATCGCGATCGATCGACCCGAGCACCGCGTCCTCGCCCACACCGCAGCAACCGAGTCCATGGTGTTGCTGAAGAACGAGCACATCCTGCCGCTCGACCCGTCGACGCTGCGCACGATCGCGCTGATCGGACCGAACGCCGAGCGGGCCCGCATCATGGGCGGCGGCTCGGCCGAGGTCGTCCCGCACTATCGCATCTCCCCGCTCGAGGCCTTGCGCGCCCGGCTCGGCGACGACGTCACCATCGTTCACGAAGAGGGCTGCGACATCGACAAGACGATTCCGTTCATCTCCCACAGCCGGCTGGTCAACAGCGACGGCGGTGAGGGCTTCTCGATCGACATCTTCAAGGGAACCACGTTCGAGGGCGACATCGTCGCCAGCACGACGGTCAGCAACGGTCGGGTCATCGTTCTCCCCGGGGTCGAGGCCATCGTGCCTCGCGGTCCGATCTCGTTCCGGGCAACCTCGAAATTCACCCCGACGCAATCGGGTCCCCACCTGTTGAGCATGCTCGAGGTCGGGACCGCGCGGTTGATGCTCGACGGCACGGTCATCTTCGACGGGATCAACGACCCAACCCCACAGGGCGAGGCATTCTTCGGCGCTGCCAAGCAGGAGCTCGTCACGCAGGTCGACCTCGTTGCCGACCGTACGTACGTCATCGACCTCGAATTCGCGAGCTCGCAGCCCGGCTGGATGCAGGGCGCGCAGCTCGGCTGCAAGGCGGTGCCCAGCGCGGACATGATGGACCGCGCCGTCGCCGCCGCAGCTTCCGCCGACGCAGTGATCTTGATCGTCGGTACCAACAACGACTGGGAGACCGAAGGCAACGACCGCGACAGCCTCGATTTGCCTGGCACCCAGAGCGAGCTGATCGAACGCGTGTCCCGCGCCAACCCGAACACCGTCGTGGTCGTGAACACCGGCGCGCCGATCACGACTCCGTGGGTCGCCGACGCCGCCGCCGTGCTGCAGGTGTGGTTCGGCGGTCAGGAGATGGCGAACGCGCTGGTCGATGTGCTGTTCGGCGATGCCGAGCCCTCGGGTCGACTGCCCACCACGTTCCCGAGCTGCATCGAGCACACGCCGTCGTACGGCAACTTCCCAGGCGAGCACGGGCAGGTCCGGTACGGCGAAGGCGTGCTGATGGGTTACCGCTGGTACGAGGCGCGCAAGATGAGCGTGCCCTTCGCGTTCGGACACGGACTGTCGTACACGTCGTTCAACATCGACAAACCACAGGCCGCAGCCACCTACGACAGCGCGGGCGGGACGTTGACCGTCGTCGTGCCGGTCACCAACGTCGGCCATCGTCGCGGGGCGGAAGTCGTCCAGTGCTACGTCGGCGCGGGCGACCCGACCGTCGTTCGGCCGCTGAAGGAGCTCAAGGCCTTCCAGAAGGTGTGGCTCGATCCGGGCGAGAGCGTGGCCGTCACCCTCACGCTTGATGCGCGGTCGTTCTCGTACTGGGATCCGGGCAACCGCTACAAGGGAACCCTGGCGCCGAACGCCGTCGGCGTGTTCGGCACGACCGCCGAAGCCGTGCGCGGGTGGCGCATCGATCCAGGCGTGTACCACCTCAGCGTCGGTCGCTCGTCCGACAACATCGCCCACGTGATCGACGTCGAGGTGACCGGATGATTCGCACCGAGGACACCGGCCGCGTGCGCGTCATCACGCTCGACCGACCGGCCGCTCGCAACGCGTTCAACGAAGCACTGTGGGATGCTGCAACCGAGGCACTGATCGATGCCGCTGCGGACAACGGAATCGCGGTCATCATCATCACCGGAGCCGGCGAGGCATTCTCCGCCGGCGCCGACCTGGTCGAGATGGCCAGTCGGTTCAGCGGTGAGTTCGTCGCCGGCACGTACGGTTTCCCGGGGTTCATCGACAACCTCATCGACTTTCCCAAACCCGTCATCTGCGCGGTCAACGGCTTGGCAGTGGGCATCGGCGCGACGATGCTCGCCTTGAGCGATCTCGTCTTCATGTCGACCACCGCGCGAGCGCGGTGTCCGTTCACCCGTCTCGGCGTCGCACCGGAGGCGGCGAGCAGTTCGTCGTTCCCGCGGTTGCTCGGCCGGCAGAACGCGACGTGGGCGCTGCTCAGCAGCGAGTGGCTCAGCGCTGACGAATGCCTGTCGATGGGCCTCGCCTTCAAGGTCTGCGAACCCGATGCACTGCTGCCCGAGGCAATGCGTCACGCTCAGATCCTGGCCACGAAGCCGATCAACTCACTGGTCGAATCCAAGCGCACCATCGTCGAGCCGTTGAAGGCCGAACTCGCGGCCGCCCGCCAACGAGAGGATGCTGCGTTCAAGGTTCTGATGGGTCGTCCCGCCAACATCGAAGCTCTCGCGGCCTTCGCCGAACGTCGCGAACCCGACTTCACCACGGTTGACGACGCCCCCATCCCACACAGCTGACACCCAGGCGTCACGCCGATCGTCAGTGAATTCCGGCTTCGATGCGATAGGTCTCCAACCGGTCGACGAGTTCGATGGGACGGCCGAAGGCTGGAAGATGCCCGCCATCCATCTCGTCGGCGACGATGCCCAACCGGTCGAGAACCAACTGCCGCATGAAGTCGGCCGGGAAGAAGCGATCGTCGCGGCACAGCAGCGCTCGCACCGGCACCTCAGGCCACGCCTGGAGCGGGTACGGCTGATCCATCGGGGTGCCCGACTGCCCTCGCTCACCGCGAGCAAAGGTCTCGGCCACGAGTTCAGCGGGCACATCGTGGAAGAACACCTCCATCGCATCGAACTCGCCATCGACCGATCGTCCATCGCGGGCCGCCTGCTCCCGATACGCGGCACGGAACCCTGTCGCGTCCCACCACTCGGCCGCAGACTCGCCGACCTTCGGAATCATCGCGGCGACGAAGACCAACAGCGCGACGGGCATCCGTTCGCACACCACCGGAGCGGTGAAGCCACCCAGCGACTGAGCCACCACGACGAGATCTCTTCGGGCGCCGATCGCTTCGACGACGACATCGGCGTATTCGGCGAAGCCCGCCGAGTCGTCGTCGCACGGAAGCTCCGGAGCAACCACATCGTGGCCTCGCGCACGCAACTCGGGCGCGACGAGATGCCAGTACCACGCATCGGATCCAGCGCCGTGGATCAACACATATGTGGCCATGTTTCGAGTCCTTTCGGGTGTATCACTCGCAGCTGAGACACACCGACGGACCCGTACTCATCGCCCGATTCGGGATGTCCTCAAGGATCATCGTGTCAAGAGATCGTCAATCGCGCTTGTGTGCGTGGCAATTGCTCCGAGGACTTCATGTCGGCGAATTGTGTTGGGCGATGTCGACAACGAGGGACGGAGGGCGATCATGATGATCAAGTTGCGGATGGCCATGTTTCGGGTGCTGCCAAGCATGACGCTGGCAGCCATGGCAGTGAGCTTTGCGATGAGCAAGAAGTGGAGATGAGCGCGGGCGTTCCGGCTGACTGCTGATGAACGCGCTGGCCCAGCCGGGCCGTCACAATCGCGGCGTTGATGAGCGTCGCCAACGAGTGAGTCGACAATGGGCGACATGGCGCCGGGACGGCACGTTCCTGACGCCGTTCGTCGGATTCGTGACCATCCTCGGCCTCATCCTGATCGGCGCGTGTTGGCGCCGATTCGAAGTGAATCCGATGGGCGGTCACTGGACCGCGCTGTGGGTGTTGACCGCTGTGCTGTGTTTGGCCGAAATGAAGCCGGTGTCCGTCGCACGCTCGGGAGGGGTCGACGACATCGTTGCGTCGACGACCTTCGCCTTCGCGATCTTCGTGTCGTTCGGGCCGATACCGGCGATGCTGGCCCAAGCGCTCGCGTCGATCGTCGCCGACGTCCGCCTCCGCAAGCCACCGATCAAGACACTGTTCAACACGATGCAGTACTGGGTCGGTTGGGGCTCGGCGGCGTTCGTGTTCGCATCGATCGATCGTTTTCCGATCGTGTTCACCGGACGATCGCTGACACTGCGTTGGAACGTTGCCGTCGCCGCGGCCGGCCTCACGTACTTCGTCGCCAACAACGTCATGATCGGCATCGCCATGGCGCTCAGCGCCGGCGATCCGATCGTGCAGGGCGTCAAGGCCACCCTCGCCAGTGAGTGGAGCTCGGACTTCGTTCTGCTCGCGCTGACGCCGATCGTCGCGATCGTGACCCACCAGAGCCTGCTGGAACTGCCGTTGCTGCTGCTGCCGATCTGGGCGGTCTATCGAGGCGCGACGATCTCGGCCGAGAAGGAGCATCTCGCACTGCACGACTCGCTCACGGACCTTCCGAACCGGTTCCACTTCTCGCGCATCCTGGGCAAGCGCATCGAGCGCTCCGGCGCGAAGACGAAGGCTGCGGTGCTCTTCATCGACCTCGATCGATTCAAGGAAGTCAACGACACGCTCGGTCACCAGGCAGGCGATGACCTGTTGAGCATGATCGGCCCGCGCATCAAGGGCGTGTTGCCACCCGGCGGGACGGTGGCACGTCTCGGCGGTGACGAGTTCGCTGTGTTGCTGCCCGACCTCGCCGACAGCCCCGAGGCGATGACCATCGCCCGTCACATCGCTGAAGAGCTCGACTCGCCGTTCCGGCTGGAGGGTTTCAACATCGAGGTCGGCGCGAGCATCGGCATCGCTGTGTACCCGGGTGACGGCCCGACCGGTGAAGCGTTGATGAAGCGCGCCGACATCGCGATGTACGTCGCCAAATCGCGTCGCACGGTCGTCGAGCGCTACGACCCGCAACTCGACCACCACAGCACGCGCCGGCTGGAGATGGTCGGCGAACTGCGCGCCGCGATCGGAGACGGCGATGTCGTGCTCTACTACCAGCCGAAGCTGGACCTCGCGACCGGTCAGGTCTGTGAAGTCGAAGCATTGGTGCGTTGGGTACATCCGCGCCTCGGCGTGATCCATCCATCCGAGTTCGTGCCGATGGCCGAACACACGGGTCTCATTCGACCGCTCACAACGCATGTCCTGCAGGAGGCCGTCGCCCAGGCGTCGAAGTGGCGGCGGGCAGGCACGGACCTGACCGTTGCGGTGAACCTGTCGGCACGAAGCCTGCACGACGGCGCGATCCTGCATGAGGTCATGACCGTCCTCGGCGAGCACGGTCTGCCACCGAGCCTGCTGCGGCTGGAGATCACCGAGAGCTCGATCATGGCGGACCCCGGCCGGGCCCGCAAGGTGTTGGAGCAGCTCCACGATTGTCGAATCCGGCTTTCCATCGACGACTTCGGCACCGGCTACTCGTCATTGGCCTATTTGCAAGACCTACCCATCAGCGAGATCAAGATCGACCGCTCGTTCGTCACGAACGTCGTCGAGCGCGAGGGCGATCAGGTCATCGTCCGATCGACGATCGACCTCGCCCGCAACCTCGGACTGACCTCGGTTGCCGAAGGCGTCGAGTCTGCGGCCGCGTTGCGCTGGTTGTCTTCCGCCGGCTGCAATCAAGCTCAGGGATATCACATCGCCCGTCCGATGACGTCGGCCGCGTTGACCGAGTGGCTGCAGGCACCATCGATCCCGAACCCGATCGTTCGCCATCGACCGCCGCTGCCCGCCCCCGTGTTGACACGACATCGCTGACACGACATCGCTGATGGCCGGCCGCGCTCACGACCAGCTGATGCCGGACCCATGGTGCAGCATCAGCTTCCAGCCATCGGCCGTGCGAACGAACATGTTCGTCGCCGCCACCGTGCCGGTGCGTTCGCCATCGACGAGGTTCTCGTCGGCAGAGACCCACGCGACGGCGCCCTCACCGCTGACCTCGACGTTCGTGACGATGAACTGATTGCGTCCATCACCCTCGAAGATGCGCTGCCACGACCACTCGATGTTCGCCCACGTGCGCAGGATCGGCCAGCCGGGGTGAACGCAGACGGCCCGTTCGCCGTGGTCCCAGACCTGACGCATCGCTTCGATGTCGCGCTGCTCATGTGCGTCATAAAATGCTTGATTCACAGCAAGAACGTCGTCGTACACGTGCGAACGATAGCGACGGTGGCAGACAATTCGTGGGCGGCTTCAACCCAGGGGCAGTAACCCGGGCAGTGTCTCACCGTGCAACGTCCGCACGACCGTGAACCGATGACGGGCTGCCTCGGTCTCCAGCACCAGCACCAGCGGAAGCAAGATCACGCCCCCGGTCTGAGCGCCTGCCAGCGTCGCGGTCATCTCGACGTCGCGCACTCGCCCGCCCTTGGCAGTGCCGCGCAGCCGAAGCCCGAGCAACGGCACGAATCGCTTGATCTCGAACGGCTCGATCATCTGTACCTCGGTCCACGGCAGACGAACGGTGTGCAGGACGTTGCGCACCTCGATGCCGTCGGGCCGCACCACGACTGCGATGCGCATGCACCGGACCAGCAACCACACTGCTGCCGCGAACAACGCCAATCCGAATGTCGACAGTGAGATCTGGGCGGTGCTCAGACCCTGCGTCCCGCCGACGTTGCCCTTCATGCCGATCGCCGCCAGCAACGGCGCGAACGAGAGCACGACCGTGCCGGCCGCGAATGCGATCAGCACCACCGTCCAACCCGCGACTCGGAACCTGAAGCTGCGCTGCTCTGGCATCGTTCAGCGACGCTGTTTGGCGGCAACCCAGTGATACATCCGCTCCTGGCTGTGCGGCTCGAACGCGTCGGTCGGACCGACCCGCAACCAGGTGTCGTCAGGCTGGAGATCGAAGGCGACGATGTCGTCGGCCAGCTGGAACTCGAGCACCTGATCGAGCCACATCTGGTGTTTCGGGTGCAGCACCGGCACCAGCGTCTCGACTCGCCGATCGAGGTTGCGGGGCATGAGATCGGAGGACCCGATGAGGTGTACCGGCTTGGCCTCGCCGCCACCATGGGCGAAGCGGAAGATCCGCGAATGTTCGAGGTAGCGGCCCAGGACGCTGCGCACGCGGATGTTCTCGGACAGCTCGGGAACGCCGGCGCGAACGCAGCAGATGCCGCGCACGAGCAGGTCGATCTGCACGCCCGCAGCGCTGGCCGCGTACAGCGCCTCGATGATCTCCGGATCACCGATCGAGTTGGTCTTGATCGTGATCTGTCCGTCGCTGCCGCGCGATGCCTCGCCCGCAATGAGCTCGAGCAGCCGTGGTCGAAGGCTGTGCGGGGCCACGATCAGCGCGTTGTAGTCCTGCCCTCGGCTGTACCCGGTGAGATGGTTGAAGAGCTGGGTGGCGTCCTCGCCGATCGCAGGATCGCACGTGATGTAGCCGAGGTCCTCGTACAGTCGGGCCGTTCGTGAGTTGTAGTTACCGGTGCCGAGGTGCACATAGCGACGGAGACCGTCGCCGTCCGAACGGACGATCAACGCGCACTTCGAGTGGGTCTTGAGACCGACGACGCCATAGACGACATGCACTCCGGCGCGTTCCAGCGTCTTGGCCCACGTGACGTTCGTGGCCTCGTCGAAGCGAGCCTTGAGTTCGACCAGCACGGCCACCTGCACGCCGCGTTCGGCCGCGCGGATCAGGCTGCGGGCGATGGGACTGTCACCCGATGTCCGATACAGCGTCATCTTGATCGACTGCACTCGCGGGTCGTCGGCAGCTTCCGCGATGAAGGCCTCGACCGAGCTTGCGAACGATTCGTAGGGATGATGGACGAGCAGCGCACGTTCGCGCACCACCGAGAACAGGCTGCGCCCGGCCTCGTTGGCCGTGACGACGCGGCCTGCGGTCACGGGTACCCACTGCGTGTCCTTCAGCGTCGGCCGGTCGAGCGCGTGGATCGTGAAAAGACAGGTGAGGTCGAGCATCTCACGATGGAACGTGACCGCTTCGGCATCGAGTTCGAGCTCGCGCAGCAGCAGTTCGAGCATCTCCGGGCTCATCGTTGCGTCGACTTCGAGCCGCACCGCATCGCCGAAGCGGCGCCGGCGGAGCTCGAGCTCGACCGCGGCCAGCAGATCGTCGGCATCTTCGTCTTCCACCGTCAGGTCCGCGTTGCGGGTGATGCGGAAGGCGGCGACCTCTTCGACCTGCATCCCGATGAACAACGCGTCGAGGTGGGCGGCGATCACCTGCTCGACCGGCACGAACCGTTGACCCTGCGGCAGCGACACGAGTCGAGGCAGGATCGACGGCACCTTGAGGCGAGCGAAGCGCCGCTCGCCGGTCTCCGGGTCGCTCACCATCGCGGCCAGGCTGAGGGCGAGGTTGGAGATGTACGGGAAGGGGTGCGCCGGGTCGACGGCGAGCGGCGTCAGCACGGGGAAGATGCGGTGGCGGAAGATGTCGACCGCGTACGCCCGCTCGTTCGGCTCGAGGTCTTCCCACGAGACGATCTCGATGCCTTGCTCACGCAGCATCGGGCGCAGCTCGTTGGCGACGAGATCTTCTTGGATGTTGATCAGCTCGCGCACGACCTCGCTGATCGCTGCCAGCTGCTGGGCTGGGCTGCGCCCGTCGGGCGCCGTCGCCGTGATGTGCGCGGCCATCTGGTCGTGCAGCGCGGCGACGCGAACCTGGAAGAACTCGTCGAGGTTGGACGAGAAGATTGCAACGAACTTGACGCGTTCGAGCAACGGGATGCCGGCCTCGGTGGCCAGGGTGAGCACACGCCGATTGAACGCCAGCCAGCTCAGTTCGCGATTCAGTTGCCGCTCGTCGAGCACGTCGGGCAGATTAGCGCTGAGCGGGTTCATCCCCTCGACGTTTACCCGTTGTTCGTCTGCCTATTCGTCCTCTTCGAGCAGGCCGAGATCCCATTCGATGGAAATGGCCTCGCGCTCGGCGTCGCGCACGATGCGCTCGCGATTGCGGCGGAACTGGGGGTCGTCGCGGGGCAGCAGCACCAACCGAGCCAGCACACGGGCGCGGAACTCGTCGAGCAACGTGCGATCGCCATAGTCGCCATAGACCTCCCAATGGGGAGACACCGGCCCGAGATAGACGATACGGGCGTGGGCTCGCGGCTGAACGGTGATGTCTGACATGGTGAACTCCTGGCGGACGAAGGCTGAAATACTACCCTTGGGATGGTTGGCAGCGGACCAGAAATGTGTTTGACTGGTGCCCACTGGGAACCAGTTGGCTGCGGAGAACGTCTGAGGAGAGACGAACATCGTGGTCGGTCACCGGTGCCCCCTGGGGCTCGTGCGGGCGGACCACGTTCAACGTGGAAACACACGAAAGGCTCGTACATGCACGACCACACTTCAGAAGACGCCGCAACCATCTGGATGGCCGAGGGCAACTGCCGCAACTATCCGCCCGCGGCGTTCTTCCCGAGCGACGGCGTCGGCGTCGATCGCGCCCGCAAGATCTGCGCGACGTGCGTTGTCGCCGAGACGTGCCTCGAATACGCACTGCACAACCGCATCGAGCACGGTGTCTGGGGCGGGTGCAGCGAGCGTGAGCGTCGCCGCATTCTCAAGCGCCGTCGCATCGCCGTTTCACCGGCCTGACGCGCTGCCCGACCAGGGCGTCGATCAATCCGAAAACGAACAGAACGCCGACGTCGTGAGACGTCGGCGTTCTGGCATGTCGTTCTGACTACTCGGTCGTCTTGGCGCTGTCTTCGGCGCGAGCCTTGTCGAGGCGATCCAGACGGGCGAGCTTCTCTTCGATCGTCTCACCGGCCGGCGGGTTCGCGTCGGGGTTCTTCCCCTGGTCCAACCCCTTCTTGAATTCCTGCTGTGCCTTGCCCAGGTTCTTGGCCAGCTTCGGCAACTGGGTGCCTCCGAACAACAGCAGGACCAAGACGACCAGCAATGCGATCTCGGGTGGATCAAGGAATGAGAGCATGAGAAAACCCTACCATCGACATATTGATGTGACGAGGCGTCTCCGAATCGTTCTTGGCCTGCAATCGAGGTGCGCTGATGCAGTGTGCGTCACGCACTGGCGGTACGACGGGTCGTCAGCGCACGCTGACGGCGCAACCTACGACGCTCGCGCTCGCTGAGACCGCCCCAGATACCGAACTTCTCGCCGTTGACCAGCGCGAACTCGAGGCAGTCCAGTCGCACCACACAACCCCGGCAGACCTCCTTCGCTTCACGGGTGCTCGCGCCGCGTTCGGGGAAGAAGAGATCTGGGTCGACGCCGAGGCAGTTCGCCTCGTCTTGCCAACTCCGGTCATCGTCGTGTGAGTTCATGAAATTCATCGAGTGGCCTCCTGCCTTTGTAGGCCTGGGCGCCATGCCGTGCGTCATTGGACGACTGTGAACGATGGCACCCGTGTAATTACAACGGTGTCATTGTCCCCTATCACATCGCACGTTTGCAAGCGGGGATCACAAATTTGTGAGATTTCCTGCGCTTTCCGCGCGAAATTCGTCACATATTGAGGTCAGCGAGGCTATTGGACGGTCGTCCGTCACGGCCATGTCGAATTCTCCCGCTGCAGCCGGGCATGTGCGGTGTCCCTGCCCGGGAGCAAGCCGGCGACCCCGACGCTGCCCGAAGCACGCCGGATTTGCCTGGCTCGAGCAGGCCAATCCGGCGCGGTCCACCCTCTCGACCCGCCTTCCGTATCTCCACGTGACGATTCGGCAGGGTCGCCGACACGCTTTCGAAACGTCACGTGGAGATTCGGGGGGCGTTCGTTGATGGCGTCAGGAGGCGATCGACGTCGTCGTGGGCGCGGGATCGGGGACAGCGGCCGGTGGCGCGACCGGCACGGCGCTGACGCTCGTCTGCGGGTATTGAACACCAACCGACCCTTCAGGCCCGACCGCTGCGACCGCGCACATGACACCCGACGCGGACGAGACGACGACGGACGGCGCCGTGCCGTCAGCAGGGATCGGTGCGACATCGATGTACATCGAACTCGGCGTCGCGCCCTGCCCGGCGATGATCGTCACGGTTGGGACGACAACGACCGTCGAGGTCGGTGAGGGTTGTTCGATCGACGTGGATGTCACAGCCGATTCATCGACCGTTGTCGACGTTGCCTGCGAGCCGTCGACCGTCGTCGAGGGACCGCTCTCGACGATCGTCGATGTGGGCGTCGTCGGGTCGAACGCAATCGGCGGGCCGCAGACCGGCTCGCAGTACGGATACGCCACCCATCCATCACCTGTGTCGGTCCCCTGTCCGGAGCACCGCCAGCCGGTCGCAACCGAGGCGGGAACAGCGGAGGGGCCACCGTTGGCGTCGACCGAGCATCGCACCACAACGGTCGGAGAGAGCGCCGTCGTGGCCGGCGCCGACTCCGGCGACGCTGACGCCGACGCGGCTCCGGACGTCGCACACACGTAGCTTCCAGCGGGGTACTCCGGGATCGGCGCCGGTTCGGTCGGCGAAGAAGCCGGTGGCGCTGCGTCGTTGCCCAAGGCGGCGGCGGTACTCACGCGCGCACTGTCGTGTCGGGTCGCGAACACGGCAACGCCGGCCAGCACGGGCAGCGCGACGGAAGCACACACAACGGCGACCATGCGTCGCCGACGAAGCGCCACGCGGCGATGGACATCACTCATCGTGCCGCCACCGATCTGGGCCGAGGCGCCACGGCGCCGCAAACTCTCGACGAGCATCGGGTCGATGTCGTGGTCGAAGTCGGTGCCGTTGGATTCGTTGAATTCGTTGTTCTCGTTCATCGCAGTTCCTCACGGAGGCGGGCCTTGGCCCGGTGGAGTGTTGACTTGACGGTGCCGACCGGGACGTCGAGCGTCGCGGCGATCTCGGCATCGGTGGCTTGCATGTAGAACCGAAGGACGACCACGTCCCGTTGCGCGCGAGGCAGACGACGAACGGCGTCGATCACGTGGTCGGTGACCGCTGGGCTGTCGGCGGACTCGAACGGCGCCGGGCGACGTCGCATCAACGCTCGACCTCGCAGCACGCGGCGGCAGCCATTGAGGACGCAGCTGCGCACGTACGCATCGGGGTTGGCGAGCGTCGACCATTTCGGCAACGCCTTGGCGAATGCTTCCTGGACGACTTCTTCGGCCTGTTCACGCGTGTCGACGAGCAGGAACGCCATCCGGCACAGCGGCTCGAAGTTCCGCTGATAGGTGACGGTCGGATCAGCCCGCCAAACAGCGGACACATCACTGCTCCACACGTCGCCGGGCTCGGGTTCGGTCATCGGTTGGTTCCACATTCGTAGGTAAAGAGCCTTCGCTCCCCCGATTGGTTCCGACGATCTCGAGTTGTTCCGTGCCGGCTACCCGGCTTGGCGACCGCCGCGGGCCATGCGCTTCTTGTTCTCGATGAAGTCGACGAGCACATAGTCGCCGAGCGTCTCGGGCGTGGTGAAGAACGCACGACCACGGTTGATCGACGTCAACTTCTCGATGAAGCTCTTCAACGACCGATCGGCATCGAGCATGAAGGTGTTGATGCGGATGTTGTCCTTCGTGCAGCGCACGACTTCACGCAGCGTCGCCTCGACGGTCTCCTGCGTCGGCGGGTAGTTGAAGTACGGCTGCCCGTTGCTCATGATGTGCGCGGTCGGCTCGCCGTCGGTGATCATGATGATCTGCTTGGTGCCCGTCTGGCGGGCCAGCAGCTTGCGGCTGAGCATGAAGGCATGCTGCATGTTGGTGCCGTAGGCGAAGTCCCAGCTGACCTCGGGCAGTTGCTCGGCCGTCAGCACGCGGGCGACCTCGCCGAAGCCGACCAGGCCCATGTAATCGCGCGGGAACTGCGACGTGATCAGTGAGTGCAAGGCCATCGCGACCTTCTTGGCCGGGAGGAAGTTGTCGCGCATCGGCATGCTCATCGACAGGTCGAGCAACAGCACCGTCGCCGACTTGGTGAGGTGTTCGGTGCGCTCGATCTCGAAGTCATCGGGCGAGAGGTGGACGGGTGTGCCGCCACCGTTGCGGCTGATCGCGTTGCGGATCGTGCGCTGCAGGTCGAGGTTGAACGGGTCGCCGTACTCGTACTGCTTGGTCTCGTAGGTGCGCTCGTGACCCTGGCCGTGCTTGTCGAGTTGGTGCTGGCCCATCTTGTCCTTGGTCAGCTTGCTGAACAGCTCGCGCAGTGCGTTCGAGCCGATCTTGCGCATGCCCTTCGGTGTCAGCTCGAGGCGACCTTCCTTGTTCTGGATCAAACCCGCGTCTTCCAGCATCTTGGCCAGTTCCGCCAGACGATCGAGTGACTTCGCCGCGTCGTCACCGAGCAGATCGCGAACGCGATCCATGTCTGCCTCCGCCAGCTGACCGGGGCTGGTTGCGTTGCGCAACAGGTTCTCGAGCTGATCCAGCTCGCCGAGCTCCTGCATCGTCTGCATCGCCTGGCCGAACCCCATCGGATCCTGGCCCTGCATGTCGTAGCTCTGGTTCCAGCCCATCTGCGGGAACATGCTGCGCATGTTCTGACCGAGCTGATCCATCTGCCAGCGCAGGTCCATGTCTTCCATCAGCTGATCGCTGAGCTGCTGCAGCTGGGCCCGCTGCTCGGGCGTCATCGAGTTCAGCATCGCCTGCATCGCGGCCATCCGCTGGGCCATCGTTTCGAGCAGTTCTTCGAGTGATTGCGGGTTCTCGGGGAAGAAGTCGCCGAACTGCTCCATGAACTGCTCGAATCCCGGATCTTCGCCTGCCTGCTGCTTCTCGATCATCTCGTTCAGCCCGGCCATCATGTCCTTCATGCGCTGCATGTCTTCGGGCGTCATGTTCTGCATCGCGCCGCTCATCTGATCGAGCGACTGCTGCATCAACTGGTTGCGCAGCTTGTCCATCAACTCCTCGAAGCGCTGCCGCGCCTCCGCGGATTCGAAGTCGTAGGCCTGGAGCTCGCGTACCTTGCCGGCGAGATCGTCGGGCAGCATGTCGAGCCGGAAGTTGCGCTCTTCGGCGGTCTGACTCGCGTGCTCGGCGCGTCGTTCGTCGCCACTGGCCTGCGCGTCGCGCAGCGCGTTCTCGACCGCGTGGCGTTCCTCGTCGACGATGTCATCGAGCGCCTCGGCGATCTCGCTGAACACGCCACCCAGATCACCGCTGTCGAGGCGTTCCTGGCGCTCGCGGCGCAGCTTCTCCATGATCTCGCGGAGGCCCTGCAAGCGCTCGCCGTTGTTGTCCCGGAAGCCTTCCTGCATCATCCGGCGGAGGGCGCTGTTGACATCGCCGTGGTACAGCAGATCGTCGGTGATGCTGTCGAAAACGCTCTCGGCGTCCAGCTCAAACCCTTTTTGCGTACCGTCCCAACGCGAATAGGTGAAGCGTGCAGCCATGATGGCACGCTAGCCTGCAATGACCATGCGCGTCCCTCGCACCTTCGCCTTTGTGGACCTCTCCGGGTTCACGAACTACACGGCTGCCTTCGGCGACGACGCAGCCGGGCGACTGCTCGGCGCGTTCCGCGGAATCGCCCGCGACGTGGCCAGCGAGCGCGGCGTCCGCATCGCCAAATGGCTCGGCGACGGTTGCATGATCGTGGCCATCGATCAGATGGATTGCATCGCCTTCGCGATCGAACTCGAGAGCAAGGCCTCCGAGGTCTGTGCTCCCCTGTCGCTGCGAGTCGGCATCGCGACCGGCCATGCACTGCTGTTCGAGGGCGACGACTACATCGGGTCGGCCGTCAACATGGCGTCGCGCCTGTGCGACATCGCCGGCCCGTACGAAGTGCTGATTCCGGCGATGCAGCTCGAACGACTGCCACAGGGCATCCACGCGACGCCGCACGGTGGAGTCGAACTGCGCGGCTTCCCCGGCGAGATCGAAGTCTTCGAGCTCAGCGGCAAGTTGATCGACAGCGAGCGTCGGGATTCCAGCGAGCTCTGGACTCGCGCTCCATTCGGCCTGTAGTGCCGGAACCCTCAACCGCTCCCGCTCGCGGGATCGTGATTCCGGCTGCGCAGGTCGACCGGACGCGTGCCGCAGAAGATGTCGCGCTGCTGGCCGAACTCGGGACGAATCAGATCCGGATCGGTCTCGACTGGGAATGGATGCAGCCCAGCGCCGGCGCCGTCAACGGTGATGCCGTCGAGTTCTACCTGGGCCTGACCCAGGTCGCGCGCAGCCTCGATGTCGCGCTGCAGTTCACACTCCTCGAACGCGAAGTGCCGCGGTGGTTCGAGAACGAGGGCGGATTCGGCGACGACAAGTGGGCCGGGCACTGGTGGCCGCGTTGGGTCGAGGTGTGTGCCGACACCTTCGGCGACGCCGTCGGCGGTTGGGTGCCGATCGAGCATCCGCTCGCCGTTGCCAACCGACTGTTCGCCAAGGACCCGCGTCGTCACGGTGACGTGCTCGACACGCTGATGAGTGCGTGGCGCGATGCGTGGCGCCTGCTGCGCGGCGGCCCACCGGTGATCACCGCGTTCGGGTTGGAGATCGTGCGTCCGGTCGACCAGACGATCCCGGCCGAACACGCGGCCAAGCGGATGGACCAGATCCGATTCCGGTTGTGGCTGCAGGGTCTGCGCGATGGCGTGGTCAGCATTCCCGGCCGGGCCGATCGTGAGGTGGCCGATCTCGCCGGATCGTGCGACGTGCTCGGCTTCATCGTCCGCCACGAACGCGACACCCTCGGACTGCTGCATCGTGCGGCAGAAGAAGGCATCGATCGCCCCCTGGCCGTCACGTTCCTGCTGCCGACCGGCGCCGATGCGGCGCGTGAGACCGCTGTCGAACGTTTCTGCGAGCAGAGCAAGGAAGCCGCATCCGGCATGCCGCTGGGTGCAGTGGCGATCAACCCGGCCTTCGACACCGCTGCCGTCGAGGGTGGCATCATCACCCGCGACCGCGAATTGAAGGACAGCGGTCGGATGTTCTTCGGCATCTCCGAATAGATCCAACAACTAGGGATTTCATCGGGGCGCAACGATGGGGGCCTCTGTCACTGTGGACCCATGCTGCGCACACGAATCGGTCGGTCCCTCGTCGTTGCCCTCTCACTGCTCAGTGGGGTCGTCGTCTCGATCGCTGCCGATCCAGTCGACATCGCCCACGCCACACCGGCGTGGTTCGACGGCGGCCTGCAGGAATCGGTGATCATCAACTGCGCCAGCATCATCTTCCCGCCGGCGTACGAGGAGTTCGGCGCCGGCACCTACGTCGGGTTCAGAGCCGACCCGGGAGCCAGCCAGCCGGGCGTCAACTCGGTCTATTACATCCACATCGTCGTCTCCGCGATCGGCAACGCGTGCTCCGGCCAGCGCGCCGACATCAACTTCCAACTGCCGGCCAGCACCTCGTTGGCGATCAGCGCGACCAACAAGCTGTTCTGCTTCGAGGACGCGACAGCGATCACCGGACCCGATTGTCCGCAGTCGCTGCCCAGCAGCGCGGGGCTGTACGGCCCCGGGTACTACCGAGTGCCGACCGCTGACAACGCCCACGCCAACCTGTGGCCGGTGCCGTTGGGACACAACATCGAGATCCAGATCCCGGTGATCAGCTCGACCACGCTCAGCGGGTCGGCGCTGACGGGTGCGATCAAGATGTTCGACGGCAACGACAACCCGGTGTTGCGCCCGCAGGAGGGCGTCTACGTCTTCTCGAACGGCGCACCGACCGTCGTCGCCGACCCCGCCGACGGAACTCAGTTCACCGCGGCGACCTGGCCGACGACGATGAAGTCGTGGATCTACGTCTACCCCACCGCGTCGACGAGCGGCAACGCCTACTTCGACCTGATGACGACGCCAGGCGGACCAGCGGTGTTCTCGGATGGGCCGGCGGTCATTCCCGCCAGCGCCAACGGCTACGCGGTGTGGGACGACTGGGAGCCGTACCGGACCAACTTCATGCAGGCGAACACGACGTACTACTGGCGGACGCGCTACGTCACGTCGACGAACGTGACCTACACCGGGCCGATCCAATCGTTCACGACACCGCCAGGCGCGACGGCGACCGTCGGCTCAGGCACTGCCGCATCGTGCACCGGCGCGGCGTTGGCGACGGCACTTGCGACCGCGAACGCGATCATCACGCTCAACTGCGGAACATCGCCGACCACGATCACGATGACCGCTCCGGGCGCGATCAGCTCGAACGACGTGATCGACGGCAAGGGTCTCGTCACCCTGCACGCCGCCGCCAACTCACGTCTGTTCAACATCACCGCCGGCTCGCCCGTCTTCAAGAACCTCACGCTCACGGGCGGCAATCCGTCGTCGGGCTGCGGCGGCGCGATCGCGGTCGCGAGTACCGCGACCGCAACACTCAACAACGTCACGGTGTCGGGCAACAACACGTCCGTGAACTTCGGCGGAGGACTGTGCGTCAATCCCGGGGGTACGGCGAACATCACCAACAGCACGTTCGCCTTGAACACCTCGGGCGGCGCCGCGGCGGGCATCTACAACGGCGGGACCGTCTCGATGACCGGCACCAACGTCACGGGCAACACCGCGGGTGTTGCGGGTGGCGGCGTCTACAACAGTTCCGGCGCTTCGCTGACCATGACGACCAGCACTCTTTCCGGCAATCACTCGGGAGCCGGTTCGACGGGCGGTGCCCTGTACAACGCAGGAACAGCCATCATCGACACCAGCACGGTGACCGGCAACACAGCGGGGACGGCCGGCGGGTTGTTCAACAACACGGCGAGCTCGTTGACCATCACCAACGTGACCATCGCCGGTAACACCGCGACGAGCGCGGGCGCCGGTGGCGGGCTCGCGTCGGTCGCGAACTCGACGATGCGCAACACGTTGCTCTCCGGCAACACCGCCAACGGCGTGGCCGCGAACTGTGCGACGACCGCCGGGCTGCACGCCTTCACGTCGCTCGGCCACAACCTCGACAGCGGGGCGACGTGTGCCCTGACCGGAACCGCCGACCTGTCGAACGTCGATCCGCAACTTGCCGCGCTCGCCGCCAACGGAGGCCTGACGAAGACGATGGCACTGGCCGCGACCAGTCCCGCGATCGACAAGGGTGACAACGCGACCTGCGGGCTCACCGATCAGCGCGGCGTCTCGAACCCGGCGACGAACACCCGACCGATCGATGGCGACGCCGTTGTCGGGGCAGTGTGCGACATCGGTGCGTACGAAGCCGCTTCGTTCGTCCCGATCCCGTCCGTCGCCTCCGGCCCATCACTCGTGCCGATCGATCCGGGTCGGATCCTCGAAACCCGCATCGGTGCCGGACTCACCACCATCGACCACCAATCCGAAGGCATCGGACTCCTCACCGCCGGCTCCACCACCCAACTCCAAGTCACCGGACGCGCCAACGTCCCCACCGACGCATCAGCCGTCGTC
>JBBRPP010000042.1:0-45488 GCA_038227995.1 Acidimicrobiales bacterium | reverse complement strand
TTCCTCGCGGCGTGTGGCAGCGATTCGAAGAGCTCGGCCACGACAGTCGGAGCGCCGACCCCGACAGCCGCGGGTGCGGGCAGCACGGTCGCGTCCACCGCGCCGCTTTCTACCTCTGGCGCACCGGAGACGACAGGTGAGACTGCGACGACCTCAGGCGCAGACAAGGAACCCGGCTCCGAGGGCGAAATCACGGTGTTCCTCATCCCCAGCCCGTCCTCCACCGCGATCCAGAGCTTCATCCCGGCGTTCGAGAAGAAGACGGGCATCAAGGTCAACTTCTCCGAGACGCCCTACAGCGAGGCCCACCAGAAGGAACTACTCTCGTATCAACAAAAGGCCGGCGCCTACGACGTCGCCCAGTTCGACAACACGTACCTGGCAGCATTCGGCGCCGCCAAGGCGATGGAACCTCTCGATGACTACCTGTCCAAGTCCGCCGAGTATGACATCGCCGACTTCTCCAAAGGTCAGCAGGACTATGGCAAGTACAAGGGCGACACACTCGGGTTGACGCTGTCAACCGAACCCATGATCCAGTGGTATCGGACGGACATCTACGATGCCCTCGGATTGAAGCCGGCGGAGACCTGGGACGAGTTCGCGACGAATGCCAAGGCCGTGAAAGACGCGGGCAAGGGCGACGGCGCAATCATCGCATTCGGTGCAGGCATGGACTGGTGGTGGATGACGCTGGTGTGGAGCTTTGGCGGGCACATCTACAACGACAAGCTCGAGCCCACCGTGGACACGCCTGAAGCGACCACCGCGACGGACTACATGAAGAGCCTGTTGCCGCTCGCACCCGACGGCGCGATCACCGCCAATGGCGACGACGTGACCGCCAAGTTCCTCGCCCAGGACATCGGTGCGATGATCCAATACAGCGGCTACTACGGCTACACCAAGGACCCGAACGCGACGAAGTACGTCGGCAAGATCGGCACAGCCAAAATGCCCAAGGGGACCACCGACATCACGCACCTCGCCGGGTGGAACATCGGCATCCCCGCCGATTCCAAGCAGAAGGACAAGGCATGGCAGTTCCTCGAGTTCGTGCTCGGCAAGTCCAATGCGAAGGAGTACCTAGCATCCGGCGCCGCAGCCATCGGGCGGACATCCATCACCTCGGATCCGACCCTCGTCGCCGCAGACCCGTACCTTGCGCTGCTCAACATCCCCGACACCTCGCGCATCGAGCGCTACCCGCAGCTCACCGTGTGGCCCGAAATGGAGAAGGCGATCACCGACGACATCACCGCTGTGCTGACAGGGGACAAGTCCACTGCGAAGGCGCTCACCGGACTTCAGAGCGATCTAAGTCCGATCCTCGGTGCCGAGCCCGCCTGACATGACCATCGCCCTTGCGGAGGGCCACGACTCCAGGACCCGACGATCGGCACGGGCCAACCGTCGACGACGCTGGGGTGCGTCGGCGTACACGGTGCCGGGCTGGCTGCTGCTGAGCGCCATGTTCGCGCTGCCGATCGGGGTGGGCATCTACCTCTCGTTCCGCAGCGACAAGATCGGCTCGGTCGTCGCAGGCAAGAACGTCGGCCTGAACAACTATCGCCGCGAGATCGGTGCCGGCACCTTCCGCGAGGCACTCGAGACGACACTGATCATTGCCGGGCTCGGTATCGTCATCCAGCTGCCGGCCGGGTTCGGGCTGGCGGCGATATTGCACCGGAACTTACGCGGCACACGCGTGTTCCGATCGGTTCTGCTGTTGCCGATGCTGCTCACTCCCGTGGCGGTCGGTCTGATGTGGCGCTTCATGTTCGACACCGATCTTGGTGTCATCAACTGGTTGCTGGACACCGTGCACCTGTCGCGGATCAACTGGCTCGGGGACCGCCCGTCCGCGATCATCGCCGTCGTCCTCGTCGACTCGTGGCAGTCCATCCCGTTCGTGATGCTCCTTTGCCTCGCCGGATTGGCAGGTCTGCCCACATCACCGATCGAAGCGGCTCAGGTCGAAGGCGCAACGCCGTTCCAGATCTTCCGCCATGTGACCGTTCCGCTGCTTCGGCCGGTGCTGCTTGTTGTCATACTCATCCGCCTAATCGACGTGTTGAAGATCTTCGACATCATCTTCATACTCACCCGCGGAGGGCCAGGCAAGGCGACGCAGACGGTTGGGATCCTCACCTACAACACCGGCTTCAGCTTCCTCGAGACCGGGCGAGCCGCTTCGCTGGGCGTCGCGCTGACCGTGCTCACCTTGCCGGTGTACTTGCTGTGGTCGCGAGCAACGAAGCGGACGAGATGAGCGTCCAAGGGTCGCGCTCAGGGCGCATCGCGACGTACGGAATCCTCGGAGTTGTGACGTTGATCGCACTCTTCCCTGTGTTCTGGACCGTCTCGACCAGCATCAAGACGACGCGCGACAGCGTCGCCAATCCGCCGAAGTTCTTCGACTTCGCGGCAACGACCAAGAACTATCGCAACCTCTTCGACAAGCAGGAGTTCACACGCGTCGTGAAGACAACGGTGCTGATCACCGGCGCGTCCACTCTGCTGTGCGTCGCCGCGGGCGCGCTGATGGCGTATGCCCTCGCCCGGTACCGACAGTTCCCCGGGAGACGACCACTCGAGGCCGGCCTCGTGGTTGTGCGAGCGATTCCCGGCATCGTCTTGATGGTTCCGCTCTACCAGATCGTCAGCCGTCTACACCTCTACGACAAGGTCTGGGTCATGGTCGTCATCTATGCGGCCGTCAACCTTCCCTTCTCCGTGTGGTTGATGACATCGTTCATCGAGCAGATCCCGGTCGAACTGGAAGAGGCCGCTCGCACCGAAGGAGCGGGCCCGTTCTCGATCCTCTCGCGCGTGGTGTTCCCACTCGCCGTGCCAGGGCTGGCGGCGACGATGATCTTCGTCGCGCTGCTCGCCTGGAATGAGTTCCTCATCCCGGTTCTGCTCGGCGGCAACAACACCAAGACATTGCCGGTGTACATCAGTGGATTCGTCTCTAATCGCAACCTCGACTGGGGCCCGATGGCTGCCGCCTCGTGTCTGGCGATCGTGCCGATCGCACTCCTCACCATCGCCATGCAGCGCCGACTCGTCAGCGGACTGAGCAACGGAGCACTCAAGGATTGACATGACCATTCCACCTGATCGACACGAGATCGTGCGCCGCGCTCACCAACAGGCCGTGCTCTCAGCAGTGCTGACGCACGGACCGGTCAGTCGCCGCGACGTCGCGGCTATCACTCATTTGTCCAAACCCGTGGTGCTGGGATTGGTCGCGGAGCTGACGGAGTCAGGATTGATCCGCCAACAGGGCGTCGAAGGAGGCAGAGTCGGCCGGTCTCCTGACCTGTATGTCGCCAACGCGCAGGCTGGCTTCATCGTGGGTATCGACCTCGGAGGCACCAAGCTGCGTGCTGCAATTGCCGATCTCGATGGCGCTGTGCACGGCGAGATCGTCGAGGCCACACATGGTGGTGGCGGCCATCAGGTCGCCGACCAGATCGTCAGTCTCGTCCGACGCCTCGCCCGAGAGGCCAAGGTTCCCGTCGGCAAGATCACAGCGATCGCCGTCGGGAGCCCCGGTGTCGCAGACGCTGACGGTCGGATGCAGCTCGCGGTCAACGTCAGCGGCCTCAGCGACTTCTCACTCCAGAATCACATCCGACGGCCATTCCGCAAGAGCGTGGTCACCGTCGAGAACGATGTCAACATCGCCGCCATCGGTGAACGGTCAGAGGGCAGCGGCGTCGGCTGCGACGACCTCGTCGTACTGTCGATCGGCACCGGTATCGGCGCTGGTGTCATCGTCAATGGTCGTCTCGTGCGAGGTCACCACGGTGCGGCAGGTGAGGTGGCCTGGCTCCCACTCGGAGCCGACCCAACGACGCGCAAGGCCCGCAGTCGGGGCGCGCTTGAGCTCGCCGCGGCCGGCGATGGCGTGCGGGGGATGCTGCATGCTGCCCTTGAGGCCCACCCGGAGAGCGCAATGCGCCGGGATGCCACCGTGGTCGAGATCTTCGCTGCTGCGGCCGACGGCGATCCAGCGGCGCGTGTCGTGCTGCAAGCGGAAGCGCATCTGGTGGCGCTGGCGGTGGTGGCCCTGGCATCGACCCTCGACCCAGAGCGGGTGGTCCTGGCCGGCGGCATCGGCGCAAACCCGGATCTGCTTCCGCACGTGCTCACCGAGCTCGAGAGACTCGCCCCGTTCCCTATCGCAGTGGAGTCCAGCAAGCTCGGAGAACGATCAGGGGTTGTGGGAGCGCTCGCACTCGCCAAATCGTTGGCACGTCGACAACTCTTCAACGAAGGATCAACACTCGATGCCTGACCAGATCGGCGTTCCCTTCGACCTCCAGGAGTTGTCGGCGCTCGACGTCCTCGACGGACTCAGCTCGTACACGGTCGCCGTCAATGATCCACCTTGGAGTGCGTTGGCGGCCCGGGCCAAGCCGCCACACCGGGTGGTCTACGCGTGGGACATGGAGCTCAGCGCGCTCGAGGCGGAGCTGGACCCGAGCGACAACGCCGACTTCGTGGTCGGCATCGGCGGTGGCACTGCATTGGACACGGCGAAGTTCCTCGCCTGGCGGAGCGGGAAGCCGCTGATCCAGATCCCGACGATCACGTCGGTGGACGCTGGCTTCACCACTGCGATCGGCATTCGCGATGGCGGCAACGTCCGCTACATCGGTGACGTCACGCCGGAGTTGGTGGTGCTCGATCTGCCGCTCATTCGCAGCGCCCCACCTCGATTGAATCGTGCGGGCATCGGCGACATCCTCTCGTGTCACACGGGTGTCCACGACTGGCGAGCCGCGTCGGGCCACGGCCATGGGCCGCCGTGGCGACAGGATCTGGCCGACCTTGCGGCGACACTCCTGGATGAGCTCGATCGTGCCGCCGATGACATCTTCGCCGTCACCGATGACGGCGTGCGGTTCATGGCCTCCGCATATCGCCGCATCGGCGCGGCATGTGCAGAAGCCGGGCACAGCCGGTTCGAGGAGGGCTCAGAACACTTCTGGGCCTACTGCTACGAGCACGCGACGGGTGCGCATCAGGTCCACGGTGAGCTGATCGCGATCGGAGTCGTAGCTCTCAGCCATGTGCAGGACAACGACGCCTCATGGGCCAGATCAATCGTGCAGCGCTGCGGTACGCGCGCGCGACCCGATTCGCTGGGCATCACGGGTGATCAATTCCGCGGAGCACTGTTGGATCTTCGCCGCTACGCCCGCGCAGCGTCGCTCGACGTCTCCGTCGCCGACCTCAGCGACATCACTGCCGAGATCGCCGCGGACGCCTGGGCGTTCGTGCAGGACCTGCCGGAGTGAGCGGATCCCTGATGGCCGGCGCCTCGCACATGCGGTTCGAGATCGATCAGCAACCAGCGACATTGGCCGCAACATACGCCGCGCTCGCGCCGAGCGCAGCCCGCGTCCGAGGACTCATCGACAGCCGACGACGCGTGCTCTTCCTCGCCCGTGGAACGTCGGACAACGCTGCGACCTACGGGCGCTACCTGATGGAGATCTCTGTGGGCAAGCCGGCATCCTCCGGAGCGCCATCGGTCGCAACCCTCTACGACTCGGCTCTCGACCTCACGGATACAGTTGCCATCGTCATCTCCCAATCCGGTGAGACCGAAGAGCTCGTCGAAGCAGCCGATTGGGCTCGACGCAACGGTGCACACACCGTTGCCCTCACCAACTCGACAGATTCGACACTGGTCGACATGTGCCATGACGCGCTCGTCACGCCAACAGGCACTGAGCGCGCTGTGCCTGCAACCAAGTCGTTCACGGCCCAACTGCTCACCTTGGCGATGGTGGCTGGGCCGCATTGGGCACATGATCTCGCCGATGTCGGCGACGAGGTTGGCCGACTCCTCGACGATCTCGCCATGCCGGGCACGCTCGACGAGACGGTGAACACGCTCCTCCACGCGCGCTCAGTGGTCTGCACGGGCCGCGGTTTTGCGCTCGCGGCAGCGCTGGAAGCGGCGTTGAAGCTGACCGAAACCACCGGCATCCCATGCGCTGGCCTTTCGCTCGCGGACCTGCAGCACGGCCCGCTTGCCATGTTGAGCGAGCACGTGCCGCTGATGGTCTACGGCGCCTCGACCGGACCCACGCTGGGAGGACTCACTGCGATCGCTGAATCGGGTCGCCTCCGAGGATCTCCGGTCGTCCGTGTCGGCGGTGACACGTCGGCTCAGATAGGAGCCGGCGCGTTCTCCGAAGAGCTCGCCCCGATCGGGCTGACCGTGGTCGCCCAGGTCCTCGCCGAGGCGACCTCGCGCCGGCGGGGCATCGATCCGGACGCACCACTCGGTCTCACCAAGGTCACCCAGACAGCACGTTAGTCACCCCCGTGCCGGGCTCGTCGGGAACGGTCAACGAGGCGCCCGAATCGGGGTCGAAGGCGTGCACCCGTTCGAGCCGGATCTCGAGCTCGACGGCGTCACCAGGGCGGACCGTCACCCGGTCGTCGATGACAGCGACCCATGTCGCTCGGTCATCCATGAGCAGCTGGGTCTCCTCGCCGTCGGTGACGCTTCGGACCGCGTCGACGACGACACGTGGCGCGTCGAGGTGGAAGAAGATGTTCTGTTGCGAACCGAGGTTCTCGACGACATCGACCACCACGTTCAGGCGGGTGCCCTGGCCAACTCGCATGTCCCCTTCAGTGACGAGCGAGATGTCGGTCGGACGGATGCCGAGCACCACCCGACCCTGCCGGGGCAAGGCCTCGTGCGCCGGCAGCGTGATCCCGGCGAAGTGCGCCGTTCCGTCCGCGAGATCCGCGTCGACGAGGTTGATCGTTGGGGAACCGATGAACGCCGCGACGAAGAGGTTGACCGGCTGGCGGAACAGGTGCTGCGGGGTGTCGACCTGTTGCAGCACGCCGTCGCGCATCACTGCCACCCTGTCGCCGAGAGTCATCGCCTCGACTTGATCGTGCGTTACATACACCGTCGTGACGCCCAACCGTTCGCGCAGCTTGGCGAGTTCCGCGCGCATCGCGACGCGCAACTTGGCATCGAGGTTCGAGAGCGGCTCATCCATCAGGTACGCATCGGGTTGACGGACCATCGCCCGGCCAATGGCCACGCGTTGACGCTGGCCGCCGCTGAGCTGTGATGGCTTGCGATCGAGCAGCGAGCCGAGGCCCACGATGTTTGCGACCTCGTCGACCTTTGCCCGCAGTTCCTTGCGAGGTACGTGGCGCAGCTTCATGCCGAAGCCGAGGTTCTCGCGCACGGTCATGTGCGGGTACAGCGCATAGTTCTGAAAGACCATCGAGATGTTCCGCCGCCGTGCCGGCTCGTCGGTGACGACGCGTTCGCCGAGCATGATGTCGCCCTCGGTCACGTCCTCGAGCCCAGCGATCATGCGCAGCAGCGTCGACTTGCCGCAACCCGATGGCCCGACCAGCACCATGAACTCGCCGTCCGCGATCGTGAGCGAGACGCTGTCGACAGCGCGAACGCCGTTCGGGAACACCTTGGCGACCGAATCGAGCACGATGACGCTCACGACCGCACCTCCGATCGACGTGAGGTGGTGACTGCTGCCGAGGCGTAGGCATCGGCGACGATCCGTAGCGCGATCAGCCCCACGTCGGCCGATGCATCTGGTGTGCCACGGCCGGCACACGCGGCGGCGAAGTCAGCCATCTGCGCCGCATACATCGGGACGCTGCAGTGAACGTAACCGGCCGGCAGCGGCGGCATGCTCGGCCAGATCCGACCCGAACCGCCTGTTCCGAACACCACCGTGTCGGCTTCGACACCGCCCAGGGTTGGCTGCCACCAACCGCACTCGACAACCGATCGAGCACCGTTGTCCCAATCGATGAGCACGACCCCGTCGTCATCGACGTCGTAGTCGCCGTACGCCGTGCCCAGCGAGGCACTGACGCCAACCGGCTGCGGATCGCCGAGGAGGAACCGAGCGGTGTCGATGGCGTGAATGCCCATATCGATCAACGCTCCGCCCCCGGCCAGCGCACGTTCCGTGAACCATCCCGACGGCCCCCAACCTGCGTGCACACCGAACCCGTGGGTCCGCACGACGTGACCGAAGTCGCCTGCAGCGACTCGGTTGCGCATCGCCAGGACCTCATCGCGATACCGCCACATGTGCCCGACGCACAACACCCGGTCGGCAGCTTCGGCGGCGGCGACCATGGCCTCTGCGTCGACGACATCGATCGCCATCGGCTTTTCGACCAACACATTCAGCCCGCACGAGAGGGCGTGCAGCACCTGTTCGGCGTGCAGGTAGTTCGGAGTCGCGACGATGACCGCGTCGATGTCCGGTGCAGTGCACAGCGAACGCCAATCCGTCGTCGAACGTTCGATTCCGTGCGCTGCCGCGAACGCAGCCGTCCGCGTCGCATCATGGGATGCGACCGCCACGACCTGCGAACCCGCCGCCAATGCGGCCTGGACGTGTACGTCAGCGACCCAACCCGAGCCGAGAAGTCCGAGGCGTAACGTCATACCACGGCTCGTTCCGGAGCGATCGCTGCTGCACTCGCGTGGATACGAGCTGCGGCACGAGCGACATCCAGTACGTCCTCGAGATTTCCCAGCAGGACACGATGCTCCATCCACACCGTGCTCCGCGCCGCGTGCTCGGCAACAGGCAGGTGAAGGGTCGAGTAGTCACGATCAGGCGCCCGTCCACCCGCTCGAAGGCGCGGGGAGAAGTGGTTTCGTCGGAAGATCTCGAGGTCCGACAAGCTCGGATAGGACACCCCCAGAGGGATGCCCTCGGCCCGCAATGCTCGCTCGAAGTCGCGCAGCGGAAGTCCGGCGAACTCGTCGGTGTCGTAATGGAAGACGAAGCAGTAGTTGCCCTGACTGTCCATCCGGGGATCGCGAGTTTGGCCTCGTAACCCGGCGATCTCGCCCAAGGCAGAATTCAGGGCGATCGCGTTGGCGTTGCGGATCCTGTTCTGTTCAGGAAACCGCGCCAGCTGTGCGGCGAGCACGGCGCCCTGCCATTCGGTCATGCGGAAGTTCGAACCGTAACTGCGGTGGTCGTACCAGTGAGCCCCGCGAACGCGCCCGCAATTCCAGTAGCTCCACGCATTGGTGTGCAGTGTTTCGTCGTTGGCGATCAGGACCCCGCCCTCGCCGGCCGTCATCAGCTTCGATCGTTGCATCGAGAAGCTGCCGAAAGAACCGAACGAGCCAACTCCCTGTCCCCGCCAGGTGGTGCCGTGGGCGTGGGCGCAATCCTCGATCAGATGCAGCCGATGACGGCGACACAGGTCCGTCAGAGCATCGAGGTCGGCGGCCGCGCCGGCGACGTGCACGGCGATCACCGCCTTCGTGCGGTCCGTGATCGCTGCCTCGACAGCCGCCGGATCGATGTTCAACGAACCAGCGTCGACATCGACCAGCACCGGTGTGGCGTTGACGGCAAGTACGGCCGTGGCGCTCGCCAAGAACGTGATCCCGGGCACGATCACCTCGTCGCCGTCACCCACGTCACACGCCGCAAGAGCGGCCTCGAGTGTGTGCGTGCCGTTGGTGAAGGGCAATCCGAAACGCGCGCCGTGATAGGCGGCGAAGGAATCGGCAAAATCCTGCGCAGCCGTGCCGTCGCCGGTCCACCAACCACCCAATTCGAGAACGTCGGACAACCGCTGGCGCTCGTCGTCGTCCCACTGCGGCCATCTCGGCCACTCCTTGCCCTCTCGAATCGGGGCACCACCGATCACGGCTGGACGATCGTTCATCTCATGCACTCCTCTCGCGCTTCAACGGCTGGGAAAACGTTTGCTCCAACGCAGCTGCGTGGGCGCTTGCCAGACAGCCGAGCAGCACCCCGTCCTCACCAAGTCGGGAGGTCTCCAGGCGAGGCGGCTCGGCAAGATGGCCGGTAACGATCCTGCGCACAGGCTCGAGCAACGATGGGTCGAGGCCGACCTCGCCGGTCAGCACGACAAGCTCGGCGTCGGTAATCGCGGCCAAGGCGCTGACCCGCAACGCCACGAACCTCGTCAGCGGTCCGCGCGACTCTGGCAGCAGTCCCTGGCCGCTGCCCCGAGCACGATCGAAGGGCACCGATTCGATCTCTCCCGCGGCGCCACGCGGGCCACGGATCAACCGGCCATCCAAGATCAGCGCAGCACCGATCCCATCACCGATCGACAACACGACCATGTTCGGCGCGCTGACGCCGAACGCCTGCTCGCCCAAAGCAGCCAGGTTCACGTCGTTCTCCACCGACACCGGCACGCCCAACCGCCCGCTGAGGATTGCGGCCAGATCAACTCCATCGAGGCACGAGAGCCGGCCGACATGCGTCAGGCCTGGGTGTCGTGGGTCGACGGCTCCGGGGCTTCCGACAACAGCGGCAAGCACCTTTCGCTTCGATGCACCAGCCTGCCGGAGCGCGTCTCGCCCCAGCGCCGCCACGCACTCGGTGATTGCCACGAGGTCATTGCCGGGGGACTCCGCGTCACGTCGCTGCACCGTCGCTCGGGTGAGGTCGCCGACTGCGACCCGTACGCGCCGGATCCCGATGTCGATCGCCAACACGTACCCGCCGTCAGCGGCAACTCCGTACAGCAGACCAGTCCGCCCGAGACCACCGGACGACCGACCCTTAGCACGCACGAGCCCCGCCGCCTCCATCGATCGAATCGCCTGCGCCACCGTCGGCTTCGAGATCCCCGTTGCATCTGCCAGCTGCGCGCACGAAACCGGACCAAGTTCATCGACAGCGTTGAACACGCTCCGCTCGTTCATCTGCCGCATCAACGATGGGACTGCCGACTTCATCACGCCGCCTACAATAATAAAGAAACCTTCTTAATGCAAGACCCGACGCGCAGATCACGACGCCATCGGAGTGAAAGTGTTCGCGACGTACAAGGTGCAGCCCGGCGACCAAGACGCATTCGTTGCCGTCTCGGAAAAGTTCTACAAGAGCAACTGACGGGGTGGTGGGAGCGTCCGACAGTCCTTGTCTGTCGTCGGTCATCTGCTTTCATCGGCGACGTGACCCGGCGCCTGGGCGATGCGGGCGCTCACGTGCCGCCACGGGTGCTCCGCCAGCCACCAGGCATCGGACTCACCCAGCCACCGGAGCAGTTCTTGGCTCAGGTCATCGAGTTCGGCCTGTCGTCTGGCACTGGTCGCTGACCCGAGTCGTTCATTGGATGACGTCAGGGAGAACCGGTGCTCGAGACCGAACCAGTGACGAAGGTCGCGCATGCAATGGGTGAGGTCGTCGAAGCGGTGCTGGCCGAGCACGTTTGTGTAGGCCTGCTCGAGGACGTCGATGCCTGCGATGTAGTCGGCGAGCAGGGCTCGCCCGTAGCGCGTCGGCACGAACACCACCACGCGTCCACCAGCCGGATCATGGCGACGGCGAACGTAGCCCAGCGTTGCGAGGTCGTGGAGCACGGCGCTGACGGCCTGTCGACTCACCCTTTGCACCGTTGCAAAATCGCTGGACCGGGCACCGTCAGGGCCGACGTGGACGAGCACCAAGTTCTGACCTCCGGTGATCTGACGGTGCCCGGCCGATCTCAACGCGTAGCGGAGCGATCGCATTGCCGTGTCTGCCAATATCGACACCGACATGATCGACGAACGGGGGACGAGTGCAGCCACCTGATCGTCACCGTTCGCCTGGCCGAAGCCGCGGCGGAGTCGGGCGAGGATGTTCACCGGGCGGGTGAACCGACGGGACCCGAGCACGGCGGCGTTGTCGGCGGCTCGGGCGGTGATGGCTGCGGCAAATGTTACGAACGACAGGTGCCATTTCGTTACGTTTGCACCGAGTCGGACTGGGCGTCGGTTGCCGCCGCCGGCGCGTCGAGGTAGGTGTCGATCCTCTCGTTGGCGATGTGTTCTTCGTCGTCGAGAGCGCCGACGTACGTGGAGACGAGGGTTTCGACGCTGTGTCCGAGTCGTCGTGCGGTTTCGCCGAGGGGCATGCCGGCGCGCAGCCATGTAGTCGCGGCAGCATGTCGGCAGTCGTAGACTCGCATTGGTTTCTGGCCGACTGATTCGAGTGCGCGATGCCACGCCCGGGACCAGTTCGACCCGCTTGGCATGGTGTCGTTCCGGGTGCGGAACAGCAACCGATCCGGTGCGACGAGTCGGTTGTCGTTGATCCATTCGCGCAGGATGTTGACGAGCACGGGTGGGATGGGCACCGAGCGGGGTCCGGTCTTGGGTTCGCCGGGCTCGTCGAAGGAGATGTCGGCTTCGGTCACATCAAGCCGTCCCCAGCCCTCGTGGGGGAGGTCGACGGAGCGGACTCTGAGCATGACGACCTCGGATGGTCGTAGCCCGGCGTAGTAGGCGACGGCGGTCATCACCCGGTAGGTCTTGCTGCCGGATTGTTGGGTGACGATCGCGTCGATCGCGGCTGCCATCACCGCCGGCGACGGCAGGGTCCGGATGTCCACGCTTCGTTTGGTGCGCGCCACCTTTCGGCGTGCACGCGACTTGGACCGCTGCGGCCACACATCCGCGGACACGGCGCCAGCGGCGATCGCTGACTGCACAGCGGCGCGGGCGACGATGCGGATCCGGTTGGCGGTGTTCGCAGCCATCTGCGAACCGTCGAGCTTGAGCGCGAGCTTGCGATCGATGTCGGCAATGCGTTCCCGATCGAGCTCACCGAGCGTCAGACAGTGCTTGCCCATCCACCGCTCCGGCCCGACGTCCCAACGGGCGTCGGAACGCGGCGCCAAGGTGGTGTACAGGTACACACGCAACTCGTCCGCTGCCGTCGCTCCGCTGCGGACGGCGATCGTGACGAACCGGGCGAGCGCCTCGACCGCGGACGCACGGGTGCGCGGTTGCCACTCTTGCCATTGCTCGCCCAGCCAACGTCGGCACCATTCATGCACGCGGAGATCGGCGAGCGGGGTCTGCCATGCGTCGGGTTCGCCGCTGGAGTCGTCGAACCGGCCACCCTCACGCACCGCCTGCAGCAGGCGACCGCGGTAACGGTCGGCTTCGATCCGGGTCCGGAACGACTTGCTGCGATGTCTGCCGTCGATCGTGTAACGCACCACCCACGGCAACTTCGCCTGCGCGGTCGAACGGCGATCCTGAACCCCGTAGATCTTCACGACTTGCATCGGCCGGACCATCACACATCACCCCCAGCCAACTCACCGTCATTGACCACGAGTGGCCCGCAGTCTTGGGAAGGCTGTGGGAAGACACTAACCAACTCGACCCCGCTAACCGGGCTGAGCTGGGGGAACACCGGTTGTGAGTGGAGGGTTCCTAAACCGCAGGTCGTAGGTTCGATTCCTACCGGGGGCGCTCTGCAAATCGGCTCTCTACCAGGGGATATTACCTGGTAGAGAGCCCGGTGCAAGGTCTTCGTGTCCGGCCAGGATTGACCTCCAGTGACCGTGCGTGACCGCCATTCGCCTCTGTCATTGGGAGGAGATTGGGAGGAGAGCTGGTTCCGGACGTCAGGGCGTCAAGCTTCCAGTCATCGCAATCGAGTTCGGCGCTGCCGTGAAGACGACCGGTTCACGGTGAGCTGCTGACGTGCGGGACCGAACCGGAGCTCGGCCACCATCTCTTCCACAGCTACCGCAACTAGCGGTCTGGAGCGAGAGCGATGCAGCGCTGAGGGGTTCACCTACCGGCGAGAGGCGGTACACCTGTTATGGACCAACGGTGGCTCGGCCGACGACATCCTGCCCGGCATCCAGTACTTCGCCAACCGAGATAACTCGCCACCGGCACAAGCCGACGCGAACGGTCGGCGATCGCACGGCGTACAGTGGCGGCGGCATTCGTCGCTCGAGACCCTGGTGACCGCAGACCATCGAGCGAAAGGTCGCGTGGCGTGTAATGGTTTGTCGATGCGCAGGTGGAGAGTCCCTCGAGGTGTTCGGCGCGCCGGACTCTCGCCTTCGGTGCATCGGGCGCCAGATGACCGGTCAGTGTGCGAGTCGCGGCTCACCTGGTGCGAGCATCGACGTGGCCGGTCCATGAACGCGGACCAATCCGGCCGCCTTGCGATCGCGTTCGCGCGGGAGACGGCACGATCGTCCACAGCGCGCCTGTGCACGGCCTGCGTCGAAGTGCTTGGAGTGACGGGTGTCGGGATCACGCTCATGGGCGGCGACCAAGCCGGCCCGATCTGCGTGTCGGACCCGAGCGTCGCGGCCCTGGAGGATCTGCAGTTCACGATCGGCCAGGGGCCGTGCCGAGACGCGTTCCGCACGGGCGTCTCCGTCCACGCCCCGCGCCTCGACCTGGATGCGTCGATGAGGTGGCCGTCGTTCGTGTCGCTCGCCAGGAACTCCGGTATCGGTGCCGTGTTCGCCTATCCGTTGATCGCTGCAGGCGCCAGAGCCGGTGTGCTCACCGTGTATCAACAACTCGAAGGCGAGCTCACCACGGCGCAGCATGACGACTCGATCGCACTCGCCGAGGTCCTCACCGAAGCCGTACTCAGCCTGCAGGACGACGCCCCGACGGGCACACTCGCACCAAGCCTCGACGACGCTGTCCAGTATCGGGCAGAGATCTACCAGGCGTCAGGCATGACAGCCATCCAGCTCTCGATCCCGGCCGCCGAGGCGCTACTGCGCATCCGTGCCCATGCGTTCGCAAACGATCAGACCGTTGCAGATACCGCTGCCCTCATAGTCGCCCGCCAACTCCGGCTGCCCAGTGACCATCAACCAGAAACGAAGGAGTGAACGATGTCCGACGACAGCCTCGCCTCAGCAGCGGCCCGCCAAACCCTGACCGCGACCACCTTCGTCGAGATCGTCGACACACTCGTCGGCGACTTCGATGTCATCGAGGTCCTCACCTTGTTGACATCGCGATGCGTCGAACTCCTCGACGCTGCCGCCGCAGGAATTCTTCTCGCCGGCAACGACGGCCGACTCCGCGTCGTCGGAGCGTCGAACGAGCAGATCCAGCTGCTCGAGCTGTTCCAGGTGCAAAACGACGAAGGACCGTGCCTTGACTGCTTCCGCACCGGCCAAGTCGTCCTCCACTCCGATCTCGACATCGAGTCGCCATGGCCACTGTTCGCGGCAGAATGCTGGGGCGCCGGGTTCGCGTCGGTCTGCGCGGTGCCGCTTCGCCTCAAAGCCCACACACTGGGCTGTCTCAACATGTTCATGTCCGAACCGGGAGGCCTCGCCGACACCGATGTCGCGCTTGCGCAAGCGCTTGCCGACGTGGCCAGCATTGCGATCATCCAAGATCAGGCGACCCGCGACGCAGCGATCCGCGAAGGCCACCTGCAGCACGCCCTGAACAGCCGCATCGCGATCGAGCAGGCCAAAGGAATGATCGTCGAACACAACAAGATCGACATGGACGCAGCCTTCTCTCGTTTGAGGGCATACGCCCGGAACCAAAACCGTCGCCTCACTGAAGTGGCCGAATCGCTCGTCGATGGCAGATTGACAGTCGACGCGATCGGAACCGCGAGACTGCCGCCACCGCCACCGCGCAGCTGAGGGGCGCGGTGTCTTGTCGGCACCGGCAGTGGGAATTTGCGGCGGTTCTCTCAACCAGTCGACGGCGAACCGCGCGCGGACTCCGGTCGTACCGTCACCGTGGACAACACCTGACGATCGCGCAATCTGCAACCGACGGTGCCTCTTGATGTCGACGCGTTCGTTCACCGGTGTGGCCGACGGATGTCGCTCGTGTCGAGCGGCGCGACGCAGAACGTTCGCTGACCTTCTTCTCGTCTCACACCGAGGACGATTCGTCGGGAGGCGGTGGCGTTGTCCTGGTGTCGATGCTGTCGGGCTCGAACCAGCGAGCGATCACCACGTCTGTTGACGAGTGAGCGATGATTGATGCGACCACCACGAGTGCGACGAGGTGGAACAGCTCATTTCGCGGAGCGATGCCCGAGCGAAGAATCAGAAGCCCGTAGACAACTGACGCGAAACCCTTGGGACCGAACCATGCTGCGGCGACCCGTTCGCGGACGTGCATCGTGCTGCCGATCAAGGCCACGGCGAGAGAAGCAGGACGCGCAACGAACAACGCAACGGCGGCGAAGACGTAGCCCGTCAGCGGGATCTCGGCGAGGAAACGCGGGGAGATCAGAGCGCCGAACACCAACAGCGCTGCAAGTTTCAACAGCTCTGCGATGAGTTCTCCAAACGCGTGGAACGCGTCACGGATAGCGGGGCTCATCGTCGCCACGGTCACTCCCGCTGAGAACGCCGCGAGAAAGGCGTTGGCATGCGTGAGTGATGACGCCCCGAGCACCAAGAGGCCGATCGCGAATGCGTTCAACGGTTCGTACGCGGCTGTGGCAGCGAAGTGCCGCGATCGTTCCAGGCGGATCGCCACGAACGGAATCCCGATTCCGATGCCGATCCCGGCGAGTACCTCGCCGGTCAGACTGGCTGCGTGAATCGAGTCCGGTCCGACCACCGCGAGCAATACGACGACGATCGGTAGGGCCAGTCCGTCGTTCAACCCGCTCTCGACGTTCAGTAGGTTTCTCAGCCGGTAGGGGATCTCCTCTCGCCCGACGATGGCTGCGGCGAAGACGGGATCGGTGGGGGACAGCACGGCACCGACCAGTAATGACTCGGCCCACGGCAACCCAGCGAAGTAGTGCGCGAACGCGGCCGTCACCGCGAGGGTCAATGGAAGCCCGAGCAGAAGCGCGCGACCCGGCAACCTCCACGCCGAGCGCAGCTGACCGAGAGCGACACGCATCCCATCGGTGAACAGCACGCTGAACAACGCCAACTCCGCCAACTGACTGACCATTCCGTCGTCAGCCGAGACTGTGACCACACCGACCACGCCGTCGCCCAACACGAACCCTGCAACCAGGAACAGAACCGATGTCGACAGGATCGTGCGGTTCGCCATGCCCGACACCAGCACTGCCGAGAGCAGCACACAGGCGAACACCAAGACGATCAGCACTGGCTCAACATACGCCTGGCCCCGCCGTCGCATCGCCGGCAACTACCGCGTCATGGCGGCGGCTGAGATCGCCGAGTCCAGTGCGAGCCGACAGCCCCGGAGCGGCGCGGTCCAGTTCGCGGTACTCTGGTGGTTGCCCTTCCCGTGTGGAGGAGTTGTTCCGTCCAGACCCTGCGGTTCGCTGACAGCGAAAGGGACCGCGCCTTGGACGATGAGCAACAGTTGAACACCGGTATCGGTGCGCTCCTATCGAGATCTTGGGCAGGGTCGGCCGTCCCCGCCGAGCTGTCGGTACGAGCCAGGGCCAGAGCCGGCCGTGACATCCGCACTTGCGTGGCCAAACGTCACGTCCCAGACTCGAACGTCGTGTTCGGTATGCGTTTGCGAAGACTGGGTCAGCCGCATCGCGCCGATGCAATCCATTCGTGGGCGGTCGCCGAGGTTGCGCTCTTTGTCGCCGCGCCACGCGTCGTTCGTACCCCGCGCACGCAGGGTCGCGGCGATTGGGCCGGAGTCCTGAACGCACCGTCGGGTGGCGTCGCCGTCCGCTCCAGAGTCGACGAGGGTGGTGCCCCGTGGCAGGCGTAGCGATCATCACGGAGGCCTGCATCGGAGTGAAAGATCGTGCGTGCGTCGATGTCTGCCCTGTGCAGTGCATCTACGAGTTCGATGCATCGACCAACACATTGGTCTCTGAGGTCGAGGCTGGCAGCGGGGTGATCGAGACGAGTCATGCCGTCAACCCAGAAGCGGTCGGGATCTTCGGAGACACGCTGCTGTACGTCAACCTCGACGAGTGCACGTCGTGCACAGCTTGCTACCAACCCGACGTCTGCCCGGTCGGCGCGATCTACTCCGAGGAACACGTGCCCGACGGATCGGCGTCAGCGAAGTACAACTCGTCGGACCCCAACAGCGGGCACGACCACACGTTCTTCATCGCCAACAGCCGGAACGTGTTCGCCGACTGACCGACTCGCTCGCCGTCTCAATGAACAGCGAGCACCGATCGCCGGACCACATCATGAACCGCAACCACACAACCGTCGTCGCAGCTTCCATGCGTGCGGCCGGCCGTCGAGCGCCCATCTCGTGACCGTTCTCGGGATCGTCTTCGTCGTCCTGGCCGCAGGGTTCTTCTTGGCTGAACTCGAGATGCCAGGAATCGGTATCGCCGCCGCTGCCGGAACCCTGTCGTTGCTCCTGGGTGTCATGTTCTTGATCGACGACCTGCCGAGCGTCCGAGTCAGGTTGGCAATCGTGATCCCCGCCGTCGTCGTGTTGACGATCGCAGCGGTCCTCGTCGGCAGAGTAACCCGACGGCGCTCCACACAACCTTCGTCAACGACCGGTCCGGCGCTGCTGATCGGCGAACTCGCCAGTGTCCGAGCCAGCAGCGACGGACCTCAGGTCTTCGTCGTCGGAGCGTGGTGGAGCATCCGCCCGCAACACCCCGACAACGAGCTCACAAACGGGTCAGTCGTGCAGGTCGTCGCCATCGACGGTCTCACGCTCGTTGTCGAACCGCCGAACGCACCTACTGGGACCGAATTCCCCGAACAAGGAGACCATCAATGAACACAGCCTTGCTGTACGGCCTCGCAGCCGTGCTCGTCGTCGTGCTGGTGCTGCTCGCTGCAGCGATCAAGATCGTCAACGAGTACGAGCGGGGAGTCATTTTCCGGCTGGGACGGGTGATGGCAGCCAAAGGTCCCGGCCTGTTCTTCATCATCCCGATCATCGACCGGATGAAGAAGGTGAACCTCCAGACCGTCACGTATGACATCCCGCCCCAAGATGTCATCACCAAGGACAACGTGACCCTGAGGGTCAACGCCGTGACGTACTTCAACGTGATCGACCCGGTCAAGGCTGTCGTTGCTGTTCAGAACTACTTGCAAGCAACCTCGCAGATCGCACAGACCACGCTCCGCTCGATCCTCGGGCAAGTCGAACTCGACGACCTGCTGATCAAACGCGACGAGATCAATACGCAGCTTCAGCACATCATCGACGGCGTGACGGATCCCTGGGGCGTCAAGGTCAGTTTGGTCGAGATCAAAGACGTCGAATTGCCGGAGAGCATGCGACGCGCGATGGGCCGCCAGGCCGAGGCAGAGCGGGAGCGCCGGTCGAAGATCATCCACGCCGAAGGCGAACGCGAAGCCGCCGCCGGGCTCAGCGAGGCCGCTGCGGTACTCGGACGGAGTCCTGGCGCGATGCAACTTCGACTGCTCTCGACCATGACCGAAGTCGCCGCCGAACGCAACTCAACCCTCATCTTCCCCGTTCCGGTCGAGCTGCTCCGCTTCGTCGACCGAATGATGCCCGCTGACGGAACCAACGCGTCTCCGTGATGACGATCACGTGGTTCCGGGAGCCAGCCTGTCGTCCTCATCGACGAGTGCGAGGCCCGTACCCGATGTGGTTGTCAGCGTGAGCCGACCATGGTCGATGGTCAGCACGGCCGTGGCGGCGCGCAGCAGGTCGATCGCTTCGGTCCACGGTGTCGGACAGCCGATCGCGTCGACCGCGAAGTCGCCAAAGCTCAGCGTGTCGCCCGAGCGCTCGTAGGGGACGACGGCGCTTGTGCAGTTTGGGCTGGTCACGACGAGGTGGCCATCGTCCCCGAAGAGAAACGTCACAGAGCCGTGGTCAGGAACTGACGATGACGCATCGTGGTCGATGATCGTGTCGACCTTCCAGTTGGTTCCGGTGAGCGGGCGGTCCGGGTCAGCGATCTGGCGATCGATGAAGTCGATCGTCGTCGTGCCGTCGCCCAAGGTCAGACCGTCAGCGGTGAGCGTCACGAGCGGCTCGGAGGTCAAGAGATCGGCCAGCCATTCGTCTTGTGCGTGCCGGTCCGGATCGCACCCGATGTCGGTCGTTGACAGACCGTCCTCGTCGATCACCAGTACGCCGCTCGTGTCGCTGGTGGCGTCGACGCGGTAGGGCCCAGCGAGCGAGTTGCACCCGCCTGATGCCGAGAGCTGGTCGAGGTCGAATCGAAGCCGGAGTTCAGTTCCGTGAACCAGGGTGTATCCATTCACCTGCTGTGAGATGAACTCGCGGCCGACGAGCCGTTCGGTCACGGTCGCCTCGGCAGGCTGATCTCGTTCATGTCCACATCCGGTCAGGATCACCATCCACACGATCGCGACGCATCGTGCGAGTGTCTTCACGTGGGGGTGTCCAGGAATGATCTTGCCCAGCGCCGAGGGTCAGTTCGACCGCCGACACGACGAGGAGCTGGCTGCTCAGGCACCGGCAGGTTCGCCGTCATCGTGAACCGAGTCCGCGATGCTCGTGCGATGTTGGCGGCTGTTGCGCGGCTCTGACTTCGTCTTTGCGTCGTTGATCTGGCGGCGCAGGTCGTCGCGCACTTCAAAGAGGGCGGCGTCCATGTCATCGAGATCGGAGGTTGCGACCATGCGGGTCATCCGGGCGATCCAACACTCGAGGGTGACCTTTTGGCCCGGACGATCGCGATCCTTGATCGAGAGCTCCATGTCGACGTCGACGGCGGCGAACCCGAGCAGACGTATCGAGGGGCGCGAATCGGCGCACGATCTCCGGGCGCTCGTCCTCGCCAAAGCCAGCACCCACACGCAGCTGCGCGTCGACGGTGGCTGAGCCGCCAGCTGCCTTCGAGTCTTCGAGACGTACAGGCTCGTCGTCGGCTCCGCCAAGGTCTGCGATGTTCACGATGGTGGCTCTCCGCTCACGACGAGCACCGGACGGTACGTTTCGCGGACGATCCCAGCGGCCACAGACGGATCAACCAGTCGTTTGAACACCGACTTGTCGTGGGACCCGACCACGATCACATCAACCCCGTGCTCCTCGGCAGCGAGGCAGACAAGGCTCACCGGGTCGCCTGTTTCCGTGATTGCTTCGGGGTCCGACACGCCTGCTGCTTCGGCCCGGGCGACCAGATCGTTCTCGGCCGTCCCGTCATTGGCGAGCCATGCCTGATCCATCGCCAACGGTGCGACCATCCCGTACCCGTACCCGCCGGCCCACATCATCGGGAGCCGCGTCACGCTGATCACAAGAAACTCCACGTCGGCGCCCGAGAACAGCCGGACCGCCTCGCGTGCGGCCCGAGCCGACACGGGCGAATCATCGAGCGCGATCAAGACCTTCATGCCGTCCCATCCTTCCGCAGCGCCTGTGCGCCGACGCCAGACATCTCGACAGCGTCGACCGGCTCGATCGCAAGACGGGCTTGTCGTTCGAGATGCGCGATGAGGTCCAGAAAGCGGCCGGGTTTGCCGCGTGCGCCTCGCATCGTCAGCATCCTGCCGTCCGCCTCGACGACATTTCGGGCAGCGACAATGCCGCCGTACCCGCCACAGTCCATGAAGGTCACAGCGGAGAGATCGACCACGATCGACAGGCGATGGCGGGCCGTGCAGGCAAGGAACAACCGGTCACGCGCCGCCAGATCCAGTTCGCCCGAGACGCGCACAATGCAACGGTCGCCGTCGAAGACCGCCGAGATGCCGAAGCCACGCTTGCTCGTGGCCGACTGCGAGCAGAGGGCGGGTTTGGTCCGGAAAGTGGTCGTCATTGCGCTCCCTCAACGAGGCGCAACCAAGGTCCGGAGCGGCGCAGATCGGATGCCGATGCATCCATCTGCAGCACCGTACACCTGCGACGAGGAACGCGTCAGAATCGTTCGGGTCTGACGCACGCTCCCGTCGCGCAGCCGAGGACGGTGGGCGTCGTACCGAACGCGGTCGTGCACACGCCCCGGGGGGTGGGGCGCATGCACGACGACAGCATCTGGCTCGGCGACATAGCCTGCTCGCCGGCTGATTGGGGTTGGCGCCTCGCGGCGCGTCAACCATCGCCGGGTTCGCTGTCGCCTCGAAGCGGGCCGTCGCGATGACGGCGGTTGTTGCGAGGCTCGGACTTCGTCTTGGCATCATTGATCTGACGACGTAAGTCGTCGCGAACCTCGTCCAGAGCGGAGTTCACGTCATCGAGAAAGGAAGTTGCGACGAGTCGGGTCGTCCGGGCGATCCAACACTCGAGCGTGACCTTCTGGCCATGACGGTCGCGGTCCTTGATCGACAATTCCATGTCGACCTCCGGCCTCGGCGAACTCGATGCCGGGTGGATCGTCATCGATGCCGGGCCGCAGTGGCAGTTCGGTGCCTGGCGGGATGGGTCCGGCGGAGTCGTGGTGCTGCGCGCCTGGCGGATCTACGTGATCTCGAACGCCATGTTCGCCCAGCGTCGTGTGCCCGCTTCGCTAGAGTTCTGGTCGGCCCATAATCTTCTCCTCTTCATGTACTCGAGTGATTGTGACGTCGACTCTCGAAGTCACTCACAAGTCGTCCGAATCGACGACCCGTAAAGCAGCGACGACAGGGAGATCGACGTTCTTCGGCCTGAGTGCCCGAGGACGTCGCGTTGAGAGATCCCGGATCGATCAGGTCAGCCACGGGTGCCGCTGAACTACCGGCAGGGTTGTCCAGCGGTGTCCGAACCCGAGTGTGTTGCCGGCGCCGACGACGGCGAGGCCGATGAGCACAACTGCGTAGATGAGGTGGTCGTCCATGAACGGGTTGTTTGCTGGGGGAAGCGACGCGCTCCACATGAGAACGAGGAGCGTCGCTCCGCCGACTGCGGCGATGCGCATGCCGATGCCGAGGAGCAGCGCGACTCCGATGGCGAACAGACCGAGCATGAAGCCCCAATCGGCCAGTTGGGCTCCGGCGAGGCTGTGGTAGATCCCGGCGAAGGGTCCGGCGGCTCCCTTGAGGAACCCGGTGGTGGGTGATCCGCCGTGGATCCAGGCCTTGGCCGAGGTGGTTTCGTGCCCGAGTCCGAAGGTCTTGTCGAGGAATGGCCAGAGGAACGTCCACCCGAGGAAGAGTCGCGCCGTCGCCCATATGTACCTGGCCGACGATGCCATCGGCAGGTCCGGCTCGTATGGGTGGACGCTCGCCAGGTCGGGCCTGTTCAGTGTTGTTGCCATCGTGTTCTCCTCAGTGTTGAGGAGACGTCGGCCAATCGCGAGTGGTGCAGGGTCTGCAGTTGTCGAGGACGGGTGGCGTCTCGTCGGTGTATGAACCAACTTGCGCTACCAGGGTCTGGAGCAACGCCCCTGACGTCACTACGGCGGCGTCCACGCGTCACGGGTCAAGCGGACGAGATAGTGACGACGCTACCTCACAGGCGCTGCTTCGTGACCGTGCGGGTTGTTCTCACGAACGGGTCGAGGTCCGAAGGACGTGGGGCGCTCAGTTGTCAAGAAGTCGGGCACGTCCGATGGCGGCAGCGCCGACGATGCCGGAGTCGTCGCCGAGAGCGGCAACGACGAACTTCAAGGTGGGGTTGGGGTGGAGGATCCACGGTCGGGTTTCGTCGGCGATCCGGTCGGCGAGAGGTTGAGCGAGCTTTTCGGCCATGCCTCCACCGATGACGACCAGGTCGACGTCGAGGACGTTGATCACTGATCCGATGCCGAGCGCGAGCACCTCGATGGCCATGTCGAACAGCTCGACCGCGACCTCGTCGCCCTCATCGAGTGCGCGGGCCCACACCTTCGAGGTCAGCTTCGACTTGTGTTCGTCGTGTTGGATGTCGAACAGTGATGTGTGCCGGCCGGCGTCGACCATCGACGACACGACGCCCGACAGCGCCCGTCGACCGGCGTAGGCCTCGATGCACCCTCGTCGACCGCAGGTGCACAGTGCGCCTCCGTGATGGGTGATGACATGTCCGATCTCGCCAGCTGCGCCTCGCGATCCCGTGAACGGTCGACCATTGAGGATCAGTCCGCCGCCGATGCCGGTGCCCATCCAGACACCGAGTACGTCGTCGACACCGACTGCGGCACCGGCGAGCCATTCACCGAGCAAGCCGACGTTCGCGTCGTTGCCGAGAGCGACCGGCACACCGAAGTGGTCCTCGATCACACCGACGATGTCGAACGACTCGTCCCAACCGGCAAGGTTCGGTACCTCGAGCACACGACCGTCGTGGATCACGCCGGGGATCCCGAGCCCGATCGCCGAGGGCGGTTCGCCGAAGCCCTCGATCATCTCGACGATCGTGCGGGCGATCTTTCGAGGGCTCGATCGCGGAGTGTCGCGTTTGTCGCTGCGGAGAACCTGGTGTTGTTCATCGACGAGCCCGACTTCGATGTTCGTGCCACCGACGTCGACACCTGCTACCAACATCGTCGTCTCCGTTCATCCACGATCACTACCTGGGCCGGGTTCGCCATGGAGGCAGTTCGGTTCGTCAACATGTCGGCTCGAGGTCGATAACGACCTTGACGTCGTCGTCGTGACGCACGAACGCAGTCGGCCACTCGTCGAGGGCAACGGTTCGGGTGATCAGCCGCCCGAGCCAGGTCGGGTCGGCGTGCGCCAGTGTTGAAGCGGCGATTCGGTAGTGCCGGGCGTTGGCGTTGACGGAGCCGAAGATGACGTCGTTGTCGAGAACGATCTCACGGTTGAGCGCTCCTGCGTCGATGGGCAGGGTCCGACCGCCTGATGAGACCCCGGTGAGGCAGACGATTCCGCCGGGGGCGGTGGAGGTGAGGATGTCGAGCACGACGCTTCCAGCGCCGGTGCATTCGATGACGATGTCGGCTTTCGGGTAGGCGTCGGCGGCGGGACCAGTGTGGTAGGCGGCGCCGAGTTCGACGACGAGGGCGGGTTTGGGTCCGGTGGTGACTAGGTCCAGGACATGGACGTCGAGGCCGCGTTGCGTGGCGAAGAGTGCGGCGAGGAGCCCGACCGGGCCTGCCCCGGTGATCAGGACGCGTTGCGGTGTCCACGCGGCGCGGGATCCGATGCGGTCGATGTGATCCCAGGCCTTGGCAACGATGCTGGCCGGCTCGAGAAGGACACCGAGGTGGCCCAGTTCAGCTGGCACGACGATGGCGGCGGCGACCGGAAGCGTGTAGCGCTGGGCAGCGAATCCGTCGAGCTCCTTGATGCCGTGCTCGGTGTAGAGACCGTTGCGGCACATATCCCATTCGCCGACAGCACACGCCGGGCACGGGACCGGGTCGGGTCTGCGGACGAACCCGACGACGAGGTCGCCCGTTGAGAATCCGGCACCCTCCGGTGCGGTCAGGACACGCCCGAGTGATTCGTGGCCGACCACCAGCCGATCGCGTCCAGGGGGTGCCCACCCGTAGCGGCCGGAGACGATCTCGTGGTCGGTGCCGCACACGCCGACCGCGACTCCGGCGACGACGAGGTCGTCCGGGCCGGCGACAGGATCGGCGACGACATCGAGCCGCGTCGTGCCGGCAACACCGGGGAGAACGGTGAGCGCTTTCACCGGTTCCCCGGTCGATGCGACGCGCGTGCGGGCTGTTGTTCCTTGCTGCGTAGCTGTCCGGGTCCACCCTCGGCGCGCAGGTTGTGTGCGGTGTTGATCAGTGGGACGTGGGAGAACGCTTGCGGGAAGTTCCCGACCTGACGACCGGCGGTGACGTCGTACTCTTCGGCGAGCAACCCGACGTCGTTGCGGAGAGCGAGCAACCGCTCGAACGTCGCGCGGGCTTCGTCGTGTCGACCGGCGAGTGCGTAGTTGTCGGCCAGCCAGAACGTGCATGCGAGGAATGCACCTTCGCCCGGGGGCAGTCCGTCAGCGTTGTCGTTGGTCTGGGTGTAGCGATGCACGAACCCGTCCTCGCACAGCTCACGTTCGATCGCCGCGACCGTTCCCCGCACACGCGGATCGTTGGCCGGTAAGAACCCGACGAGCGGCATCATCAGCAACACGGCATCGAGCTCAGGCCGACCGTACGCCTGCGTGAACGTGTCTCGCCGGGGGTCCCAGCCGCGCTCGCAGACCTCGGCGTGGATGATGTGGCGCAGGTCGCGCCAACGGTCGACGGGGCCGTCGAGTGCGAAGTGCTCGACGGCTTTCACGGCGCGGTCGGCCGCCACCCAGGCCATCATCTTGGAATGGGTGAAGTGCCGGCGGGCGCCGCGGGTTTCCCAGATTCCTTCGTCGGGTTCCTGCCAGCGTGACTCCAGGAAGTCCATCATCACCTGTTGCATCGCCCACGAGTCATCGTCCGGGGGGATCCCGATCCGTCTCGCTTGGTGGAGTGAGTCCATGACCTCTCCGTAGACGTCGAGTTGGAACTGATCGACCGCTGCGTTGCCGACCCGCACCGGGACAGAACCTTCGTACCCGGCAAGCCAACCCAGGGTGTACTCGGGGAGGCGACGCTCGCCTGCGCAGCCGTACATGATCTGCATATCGGCCGGCGAGCCGGCCACGGCACGGAGCAGCCAGTCCCGCCATGAACACGCCTCGGCGTGGTAACCGGCGCTCATCAGCGCATACAGCGTGAACGTCGCGTCGCGCAGCCAGCAGTAGCGGTAGTCCCAGTTACGGACCCCGCCGATCCGTTCCGGCAGCGAGGTCGTTACCGCAGCGACGATGCCGCCTGTCGGTTCATAGGTCAGCGCTTTCAACGTGATCAGCGAACGCACCACGGGTTCGACCCATTCGCCGTGGTAGGTGCAACGTGCGGACCATTCCTGCCACCAATTCACGGTCGCCGTCAACGCTGCCGATGCGTCGATCGGATCCGGCGGCGACTCGTGCGACGGGAACCAGGTCAAAACGAACGGCACCGTCTCGCCAGCCGACACATTAAACGACGCCACCGTACGCATGCCGTCGCCGCGGGTCTCCACCGGTGTGTCGAGCACGAGCGCATCCGGTCCTGCGACGGCGCAGAGTCGGTCATCGATGCGACGAACCCACGGCATGGAGCGGCCGTAGTCGAACCGGATCGTGAGAGTCATCGCCATCGCGACTCGACCCGACACTCCTTCGACGATCCGAACGACATCAGGATTTCGTCCGCGGATCGGCATGAAGTCCACGACACGCACCGTGCCATCGGAGGTCTCGAACGTCGTCTCCAGGACAAGGGTGCCGTCGTGGTACCGGCGTGACGTCGCACCCACTCTGTTGGCTGGGGCGATCTGCCACTGCCCATTCCCGCGGTCGCCGAGCAGCGCAGCGAAGCAGGCGCCGGAGTCGAACCGGGGCAGGCACAGCCAATCGATCGAGCCGTCCCGCCCAACCAACGCCGCGGTCTGGGTATCACCGACGACTGCGTAGTCCTCGATCCTCATCGAGACTGACACTGTCGATGCGACATGCCGGCTATTTGACGACGAGCACGGCGAAGTCTGCGTCGCGCAGCACATCGCGCTCGACCGAGCCGACAAATAGCCGACTGAACCAGTTCCGTTCGTGCGACGCGATCACCACGACATCGGCGGCGTGTTCGTGCGCCGCCTGGATGATCGCAGTCGCAGGATCCCCGACGTCGCCCAACGCTGTCACATCGCCAACCCCGGCAGCATCGGCGACACTCAACGCGCGATCTTCGGCGAGGTCGCTGCCCGACTCACCGCTGTTCGCTTCGTCGGCCGTCCATGCCGGCGGGTACCACGCGGTCGGCGTCATCACGGGATAGACGTACGCCCAACGCATGCTCGAGTAGCGGCCCTCTCCGACGTTCACCACGAAGTACCTCGCACCGTCACCGAACAGACGGTGAGCCGTCCGCACGGCATCGACAGACTCCTCGGAGTCCTCGACGGCGATCATGATCGTCGGCACATCCCCTGGCGACGACTCCTCGATTGACATCTCATCAGTCTCGACCGTCGCATCTTGCTCTCGTGCGCGAACCTGCAGATCCGACCCCAGAGAACCACCGCCCCTCCCTTGACCACGGCCCGACAGCACCGCACCAGCCGACACGAACTGGTCGGAACCTGCGGGGTGACCGGGCGGAAATCCGGCGTCGGCAAGCCTGGACAACTCGGAATAGTTCATCGTGAATCCCATGCCTTCTTGGACACGGAGATCGTGCTCAGCACTCGTACATACCCGTGAGCGCGGTCGATCAAACGCGGTCCGGTTCGTTCGGACACGGCGACCTGGTCCGCAAGGTTTGCCAGCCCTCGCATGGGGGTTTGCCAGCACCCCCATGTGGGTAGGTACGTAGAGCTCGCTTGAGAGACGCCTGGTTTGGGCTCGATGACCGTCTGGTTGTCGCCCGTTCGGGCTCGACGCCTCCCCACCTGTTGGAGGACCGTCATGACCACACTCTCACCGCCGCTACCGAATTCCGCAGCGCTCGCATCTGCTGTCCCAACCAAGTCGGTGATGTCCGCCCTGGTGTATCACGGGCCCGACAGCAAGGCCTGGGAAGACGTGCCCAAGCCCGTACTGGTCGACGACACCGACGCGATTGTGCGGGTCGACGCGACGACAATCTGCGGCTCCGATCTGCACATCCTCAATGGCGACGTCCCGGCAGTGACCGACGGACGCATCCTCGGCCACGAAGCGATCGGAACCGTCGAAGCCGTCGGCCCCGGCGTCAAGAAGGTCAAGGTCGGTGACCGGGTCCTGGTGTCGTGCATCACGGCGTGCGGCACCTGCCGGTTCTGTCGCGAAGCCCGCTACGGCCAGTGTGTCGGTGGGGGCGGCTGGATCCTCGGCCACCTCATCGACGGCACTCAAGCCGAGTATGTGCGGGTCCCGTTCGCCGACACCTCTACCTATCCGGTCCCCGATGGCGCGTCCGACGAGGACATCTTGATGCTGGCTGACATCTTGCCGACCGGCTACGAGGTCGGTGTGCTCAACGGCCACGTCCAACCTGGCGACGTCGTCGCTGTCGTCGGCGCCGGCCCGATCGGCCTGTCAGCGATCATCGGCGCCCGCCTGTTCAGCCCCAGTCACATCATCGCCATCGACCTCGCTGACAGCCGCCTCGACGCGGCCAAGCGGTTCGGCGCCGACGTGGTCATCAACAACAGCCGCAACAACGCGCTCGCCGCGGTGATGGACCTCACCGGCGGTCTCGGCGCCGACGTCGCGATCGAAGCAGTCGGCATCCCGGCAACCTTCGAACTCGCCACCACGCTGATTCGCCCGTGCGGGCATGTTGCCAACATCGGTGTGCACGGCAAGCCGGCAACCCTGCACCTGGAGACGCTCTGGACCCGAGACGTCACGATCACCACCGGTCTCGTCGACACCTACTCGACGCCGACCCTGTTGCGTCTCGCCACCGGCGGACAACTCGACGCCGCCCAGTTCATCACCCATCACTTCGCGATGGACGACATTATCGAGGCCTACGACACCTTCGCCCGCGCCGCCGACACCGGCGCGCTGAAGGTCGTCATCACCCCCCGGCAACAAGCCGGTGTCCTGACCGATGCGAACCGACGCTGACCACGACATGGCGATGACTCGACCAAACCACGCAGATCATGCTCCAGCGCCCGGTGACAAATCCCCCGACGGGATACCGGTCGGGCACGATCGCGCGGCGTCGGCCGCGAGCCCCTCCTCGCCCGGCGCACCCATGGAGCACGGACACGGCGATCATGCGGCGATGTTTCGCCGCAAGTTCTGGATCAGCCTGCTGCTCACCATCCCAACCGTGCTCTACAGCACGATGATCCAACAGTGGCTGCACTACACGGCACCGGCGTTCACCGGTCACACATTCGTCGCCCCGCTGTTCGGGACGCTCACGTTCGTGTGGGGCGGACCGGTGTTCCTACGTGGCGGCTGGAGCGAACTGCGCGACCGCAAACCCGGAATGATGCTGCTGATCTCGATGGGACTCCTCGTGGCGTTCGGGGCCTCGGCGGCCACCCTGTTCCATCTGATCGACGTCGAGCTGTGGTTCGAGCTCGCCACGCTGGTCACCATCATGCTGCTCGGCCACTGGCTGGAGATGCGCGCCATCGGCCAAGCCCACGGCGCGCTCGAAGCGCTCGCCGAACTGCTCCCCGACGAAGCCGAACGTGTCGACGGTGACAACGTCACCACCGTTCACATCGACGACCTACGCGTCGACGACATCGTGCTGGTCCGACCAGGCGGACGGATCCCGGCCGACGGTGAGATCACCGACGGCACAGCCGAAATCGACGAAGCCATGATCACCGGCGAATCACGACCGGTCCCCCGCACGGTCGGCGACCGGGTCATCGCCGGGTCCGTGGCCAGCGACTCCTCGATCAGAGTCCGCGTCACCGCGATCGGCGCAGACACCGCCCTCGCCGGGATCCAACGACTCGTCCAAGAAGCACAGGAATCGCAATCGCGAGCACAGGCCCTCGCCGACCGGTTCGCCGGGCTGCTGTTCTACGTCGCTGTCGCATCCGCGGCGCTCACGTTCACAGTCTGGATGATCCTCGGCAACACCAACGCCGCAGTGGAACGAACCGTCACCGTGCTCGTCATCGCCTGCCCGCACGCACTCGGGCTGGCCATCCCACTAACCATCGCCGTGTCGACCAGCATCTCCGCATCCGCCGGGATCCTCGTCAAGAACCGCATCGCGCTCGAACGGATGCGCACCATCGACACCGTCATGTTCGACAAGACTGGCACTCTGACCACCGGCCACCACACCGTCACCGACGTCCACACCGTCGGCATCGACCGCGGTGATCTGCTGTCGCTCGCCCGAGCCGTCGAGGCCGACAGCGAACATCCCCTCGCCCGCGCGATCGTTGAGCTCGCCGACCATGAGAACGCGCCCGCGGCCGACGCGACCGACTTCGTCAACCTTGCGGGACGCGGTGTCGAAGCAACCATCAACGGTGCCCATGTCGCCGTCGGCGGACCAGCGTTGCTCACCGAGAAGCAGCTCACCGAACCACCAGAGGTCGAGGCCGTTACCAACACGTGGCGGGCACGAGGCGCCGCCGTGCTCCACATCATCCGCGACGGCACCATCGTCGGCGCGGTCGCGCTCGAAGACGAGATCCGACCCGAATCCCGAGCCGCGATCGACGAACTTCGCGCTCTCGGCATCCGCACCGTGATGATCACCGGCGACGCCCAGCAGGTCGCCGACGACGTCGGCACGCAACTCGGCGTCGACGAAATCCTCGCCCAAGTGCTCCCCGAGGACAAAGACCAAGCGGTCGCCGCACTCCAAGCCCGCGGACTCAACGTCGCCATGGTCGGGGACGGCGTCAATGACGCCCCCGCACTCGCCCGCGCCAATGTCGGTATCGCCATCGGCGCCGGCACCGATGTCGCCATCGAAGCAGCGGGCGTCGTCCTCGCCTCCTCCGACCCCCGCAAGGTCCTCGGCATCATCCGCCTCTCGCGCGCCAGCTACCGCAAGATGATCCAGAATCTCGCCTGGGGCGCCGGCTACAACCTCATCGCCATCCCCGCCGCTGCAGGCGCCTTCACATTCGCCGGCATCGCCCTCTCACCAGCAGTCGGTGCGATCCTGATGAGCATCTCGACCATCGTCGTCGCCGCAAACGCCCAACTACTCCGCCGCCTCGACCTCACACTCCCCGAAGTCCCTCCGACGATAGCCGACCCTGCCCAGGAATGAGATGGCGAGAGATCCCCGAGCGCGGGGTGCGCTGGTTCGACGATGTGCAGCAGACCCGGTGGTGGCTAGCCCACCCGATCGGCACGATTCGCAAGTATGCCGACGACCGCAGCAGCGCGTTGGCCGGCCTCGTCACGTTCCATCTGTTCCTCGGTCTGCTCCCGTTGCTCGTGGTGATGCTCACTGTGTTCGCACGTCTCGCCGAGGGCTCCGACAACATTCGTGATGCGATCCTCGACTCGACGCTGGCGCAGCTCCCCGTCTTGGGGTCCCGGCTCGATGATCAACTCGACGCGCTGTCGGGGAGCAACCCGTGGGTGGTGGTCTCGGTCCTTGGGCTGCCCTGGACGTCGACGGGCATCTACAACAGCCTTCAACTCGCGCTCAACCAGGTGTGGAACGTGCGCGGCGTGCATCGTCAGGGTTTCGTCAACCGTCTCGTTCGCTCGTTCGCGTTGTTCGTATTGGTGCTCGTCGCGGGCGTGGGAACCGTACCGCTGCGCGGTGACCGACCGTGGGGGTTCCTTCCGGATCAGCTTGTGCCGTGGATAGGTCTCGCTTCCAGCGTTGTCGTCTCGATCGTCGTGCTCGCTCTCGTCTTTCGAATCGCGGTCAGCTCGCAGGTACCGGCGCGTCACCTCTTGCCTGCCGCAGTACTCGCAGGATTGCTGTGGCAGCTGATCCAGCGCCTCGGCGAATGGATCGTCATCCGGCAACTCGCAGACGCGGAGGACCTCTATGGGAGCGTCGGGTTCGTCGTCGTCGTGCTGCTCTGGATCAACCTGCTCGCACGCTCCGCCCTGTTCGCGAACGAGTGGGCCGTTGTCAGCGTGCGCCACTTGTGGCCGCGACGGATCACGCAGCCGCCGCTCACAGCGGCCGATCGTGACGTCCTCGAGAGCCTTGTACGCAACGAGCAGCGCCGCCCGGAACAGCACATCGAGGTGTGGTTCGATCCAGACGCATGCGCCCCGCGTCCTCCCCGCACGTGACGCGACTGGCAATCGCACGACGGAGGCCTACCTGTCGAGATCGCGTTCCGCGGCTCGCACTCGACTTCCGGTTGAGGGATTGGCCTCTCGAGTTCGTCAACGGAGGCCCCCCGCCGATCGAGCGGTGACGACAGCTGCGGTCGAGGGTCTGCGCAAGGTCTTCAACTCGTCGCTGTCGCCGGCTATGACCCAGATCGATTCGCCTCCATCGCTTCCCGCCCTCGATCTCGCCGAGACCGCTTCTCGCGCCAGTGCCGAGCTGGAAGAGGTCCTCGCTGTTGACGTAGCTACCGGTAGTACCCGAGCACGTCGATCGCGAAGTCGGTTGATGATGGCCCACCGCAATGCACACGAATATCGCGGCCGCCGACGAGGCCGACGATCGAGGAGTTCGCAGCGATGTTGCCTTCCCCGGTCCAGTTGATCGTCGATGCGTTGATCGAGGTTGTCGGTGCGGGTGTCACAGCGAGGAAGCCAGTGCCGGACGTGTTGACCACTGTCAGGTTGAACATGATTGCCGTTGCGTCTTGCGGGACGAAGTCGGCGATGGTCACCGTGCCGGTGTTGATGTCGCGGGCATCGGCGACCGAAAGCACCCTCGATTCACCCCCGGTCAGACGGCCAGGTAGCGGTGCCGGCGTGCGACTGTCATAGACGCGATGCGGATCGACCACCGTGAGCGCGCCGGCGGTGGCGGGGCCAGCGAGTGAGCGGCGCACGGTCGGCGACACCATCGCGTACAGCGTTCCGTCTGATTGATGGATCTCGCCGGAGGAGTACTGGTAGATGCTGCTGAATGTGTGGTGTTCCATGGCGATCCGGCCAGAACCCCTGGCGAGCACGTCTCGCCCTCCCGGGGCGTTGCCCGCCAGGGCAACGGCCCCGAGCCCGCCGGCAGCGTTGTTGTCGGCTCGGAGCGTCGGCGCATCGCCTGACTGGGTGAACAGGTACAGCGCGCTGGCATCGCCGCTCGTGGCGTTGTTGAAGAGACCGTCGATCGGGAAGCCAAAGCTTCCGGTCAACGTGGTCGCCCCGACCACTGGGTTGACGGCGTTCTTGACGACATCGTTCGGGTCGGCGGCCGCCACCGGTCGGGCACCGCCCGCAACGACGGCTCCGACCGCTCCGACGGCACCGGCACCAGCCAGTCGCAACAAACTCCGGCGTGAAGTTGCCACCCCGCCGACCTCACGGCTTCGCGCGTTGACCTGGCGCAGTTCCTCGAGCTCGGCTCGCAAGGTGTCCAACTCGGCACGGAGCGAACCGAGTTCGTCGCTGGGCGCGATGGCGACGCCGGGCTCGCCCGGCGCGGGGGTCGGGGTGTCCCGCTGAACCGGCCGATCTGGGGACTGGCGCTCGTGGTCAGGAGGGGTGCTCTGCCCGGATGGTGGTTCGAGGATGATGGTCATGACGGGTGCTCCGATGCTGTGAAGGGACGTCGAAGCCCGTGTCAGGCGAGATGCCGAAGCAGCCGTCGTGGCGGGTCGGCGCCTCAAGGGTCTGCCAAGCCTGCGCCACCGGGGTCCGGAGCAACGCTCCCAGACGCTACCCCACGTGAGCGGCACCAGTCTCGGAAACCAACTCGCTGCGCAGAACCACGCTCCTGGCCGACTCGTGCCGGTGGTCGGCGTCGCCGCCGATGGGTGTGGGACGCGTCGCGTCGCAGTCAGTGTTCGTTGCCGGCAGTTGGCGTGTCGCTCGTGTTCGTGTCAGTCGGCCGGCACCATCAAGGTCGCGACGTCGACGGCGGCAGCGATGTTCGCGGCGGTGGCGCCTCCGGTGAGGCGCCGCACGCCGGAGAGGGCGCGTGTCGAGACCACAACGATCGCGGCCGGGTGTCGCGTGAGGTGGGATGTGACGCCGTCGGCGACGCCGATCGGGCCGGGGTGGATGTGGGTGTCGATCTCGATCGGGTGCTGTGCGACGCCGTCTGCAAGTTGCTGTAGCACGCGTAGCACGGCGGCGGTCGTGGTGTCGGTTGTCGAGATCGTTGGCGTTTGAATTGTAAGGATGGTCAATGGCATGTCGAGCGATTGCGCCCATTGCGCGGCGACGGTCACGGCCGGGTCGGACGTGGTGGTGCCATTGACGCATGCGACGACGCGATTTTCGATCAACGGTTCGCTCGGTGCGGAGTCGAAGTAGTGGCGTCGCCCGGCGAGCGGGCCGACCACGAGGATCGGTCGCCGGTGTTCGTGGATCACGGATCGTGCTGTTGAACCGATCAGGGCGCCGGCGACGCGTCCGTGTCCTTTCGTGGTCATGCAGATGAGGCATCGGTCCAGCTGGGCTGCGAGGGTGTTGATCGCCACTGCGGGCACATCGCTCACAGCCGTGTGGACGTGTTGGTCGTCGATTGGAACTTCGAGGTCGGCGGCAGTGCGGCTTCGCAGGGTCGGTAGTTGATCGGAGGTCGGGGCGAGGCTGATGGTGTGCAAGGTCGCCCCGAAGCGTGCTGCGAGAGCGCGCGCTGTGCCGAGCGCGGCAGTTGCGTCATCGGAACCGTCGAGGGGAACCAGCACGTTGTCGTAGCGGAGTGGGCTCGATGGTTCGCCGGTTTGTCCGGTCATGAACGGGCTCTTTCACGAATGGACGACGCGGCGCTGTTCGGTTGCATTGCGTGCTCTTGGCGGGTGGAGCGGGGTTCGCGAGTTCTGACGGTGAGCGCCACCGAGCGCATTGCTCCGACGAGCAGACCAGCAACTACGCCAATTCTGGCGCCGGTCTGAACGGTCTCGAACTCGACCACGACACGAGTGGCGAACAGTGACACAGTGAATGCGATGCCTGCGAGGGCAGCGATGCCGATGGCGCGGATCCAACCGTCGCAGTCGGCACGCCGACGTCGACTGAACATCGCAGACAGTCGACTGAACATCGCCCGGCAGAGCGACTTCGCCGCGGCAAGGGCGGCGAACACTGAGAGTACGGCCGCATACGTCGAGACCGACTGCGAAGTCAAGATGATGCCGGCGTTGCCCAAAGTGCACGCAGGGGCGACCCCGTACGACACCCAGGGACGGAACTGGTCGATGAAGCGATCCCGCGGTGGCACGCACCCTCGGATCGCCGTAGCGGTGGCGCAGTCAACGACCACGACGCAGGACCCGTGGCGAACGGTCGCGGTCACGGGACGACCTATTGGTCGGGATGAGTCCCGCCCGCAGCGGAACCGATCCCGGAAGGAATCGTTCAGCGGCCGTCGTGATCCGCGGCCTGATCGGAAAGGGAGCACCGAAGCGCCGTCGCGCGGGCGGTATGAGCCGGTGCTCATGACTCAGCCGATCATCCCGATGTTGTGACGGGTGTCGGCTACACGGATGGTGCGAGCCAGCACGATCAGCCGGCTCACGCTGGCAATGTCTCCCGCAGCCAACGACTGCTCCCAAGCTCGGAGCACATCAGCCGCGAGTCGAGACCCCACGTCGATCGAAGCGACCGTTGAGTGACCTGCGAATCGAACGAGCGGGCGATCTCGATCAAACTGGTAGTCCTCGCCAGCCGATGCAAGCCCGCCAGGAATGGGCATTGGTACTTCTCGGTCGGCGGACTCGAGCACCCCCAATGTTCCGGTGGCTTCGACGACTGAACGCAGGTCCATGGCTTCACGCGGCTTTCGCTGGGTCAGCGATCCGCGAGGTCTGGACGGGTCAGGTCCGAAGTGGACGTCACCGACCCTAACAGTCCCCGACGACCACGCGGCAGCCGAGACAGCGATGCCGTGTCCGCAACCGGGGCCAGACCTGCCGCCACAGAGCGATGACATCCCCGCCCGATTTGACGTCACTGCAACGTCGCGTTCAAGTCGGGTGGGGGTGCGGGGTCGAAGGTGGTCTGATACTGTTGGGCTGTCCCCGGCGTGATGCCGGGCCGCTCGAGACCCCGGCGGATCGACGCTGCTCCACGGAGGACAGTGTTCGATGGCCGCAGTGGTGCGCTGTTTGGAGCTCCTCGTGTCGGCCACCGGTGCGTCAGGCGCTGTTGGCGAACTGTGATCGATCCAGGTTCCCGAGGAGGTCGTTCGCCGTGAGTGTCCTGTGGTGGTTGGTGCTGGTCGTGATCGCGATCGCGATCGTCGGAGTCGTGTTCTTCGTGATGCGTCGAGCACGGCGGGCCGGTTCGGTGTTGGCGTCGCGCACGCCGGATCGGGGCGGGCAATGAACCTGATCCGGGCGAGAGACGTGATGGGTTTGCCGGTGGTCTCAATCGCTTCGGGCGAGGATGTCGCCGAGGTCCGCGATGTGGTGTACGACGGCGAGGCGCACCGGTTGGTGGGTTTCACGTTGAACAAGCGCGGCATGTTCGCTGGGCGGTTGAAGGCAGTGCTCGCTGCCGGCTCGGTGGCCGCGATCGGCCCTGATGCGGTGATGATCGACACCGAATCGGCGATCGACGACAGCGGTGAGCGACCGGCCGGTCTCGATGACCTCAAGGCTGCCCGGCCTGTGATCGGCAACCGTGTGTTGTCGGCAGACGGCAGCGATCTCGGTGAGGTGGTCGCGGTGATCTTGTCGACCGGCGACGAACCGTGCGCGGTCGGCTACGAATTGCAGTCTGCCGACCGGTCGGACAACGCGTTCGTGCCGATCTCAGCGCAGATGGCGTTGTCCGGTGAGAACCTCGTGCTGCCCGCCGAAGCAACAGCGTTCGTGCGCAACGACCTGGCCGGTTTCGGTGCCGCGATTGCGTCGTACCGTTCGCCTGAACTGGAGAAGAACCAATGACCACCGACACATTCACCCACGTCCAGGGTCGAGGTGTCGTCGCGGCCGACAGCGCCGAATCGATCGGTTCGGTGAAAGGCTTCGTGCTCGACACCCGCGGCCGCCAGATCCAGGCGATCCACATCGACGGGCACGGCAAGAAGGCAACCATCCTCGAGTGGTCGGCGGTCAAGGCGTTCGGTACCGACGCGGTGATGGCCTCGGCCGCTGGCGACCCGTCGACGATCGACAACGATCACCAGAAGGCCGCCATCAAGGGTGCGGTCACGATGCTCGGCACCAGAATCCTGGCGGTCGACGGTCGCGAGCTCGGCACAGTCACCGACGTCGAATTCGACACCGATTCCGGCGCCGTCGTGCGCGTCCAAACGGATCAGGGTCCGATCGAACCGGATCGGTTGCGGTCGCTCGGCTCGTATGCCCTCGTCGTCGACACCGCCACTGCGCCAACTGGGCCGTGATCGGCTCGGTGTGGTTCGACGACTGGGATGACATCGGTCGGATCGTTGGGTTGGGTGCGGCCGCGTATGCGGTGATGGTGATCATGTTGCGCGTCTCGGGCAAACGCACCCTGGCGAAGCTGAATGCGTTCGATCTCGTCGTCACCGTCGCTCTCGGTTCGGTACTGGCGACGATCGCCTTGTCCAAGGAGATTTCCTTGGCCGACGGCGCCGCGGCGATCGCAGTATTGATCGCCGCCCAGTGGGCCGTGTCGTGGACCTCGGTGCACACACCGCTGGCGCAGCGCATGGTGCGAGCCGAAGCGACGGTCGTGTTCAACCACGGCCACTTCGACGACCGTGCGCTGGCAAGGATGCGCCTGACCCACGGCGAGATCTGCCAGGCGATCAGATCAAGCGGTTGCGGCGACCTCGAGCCAATCGCAGCGGTCGTATTGGAGACCGACGGAAGTCTGAGCGTAGTCACCACCGATCGCTGCCACACCGCCAGCGCAATGCCTGCAACGCATCTGCTACAACCGAGAGGAAGCCGCTCGTGACACTCCACGACGATCTGAAAGAACTGGCCAACGAGTCCGACTGGTTCGCCACGATCACGATCCCGGCGCCGAGCAACCTCGACGACGCCCGAGCGAGGTTCGAGCTCGAATGGCGCAACGCCCGACGCCAGTTCTCCGACGGCTGGGACGACGACGAACTCGCACAGCTCGATGATCTCGTCGCAGGTTTGCGTCACGGCGACAGCGCATCGGTGGTCGTCGTCCACGCCCGCCACGGATCGACACTGATCGAGACGCTCGACGAACCGGTCTCGTCGACGACCGTTCACGAAGGCCCATTGCCGCGATGGGCAACTGTGATCGAAGCCCGCCAACGCGTCATCGCTCACGTCGTGGTCGAGGCCGACCGCGCCGGCGCCGACCTGACCGCGTTCGATGGCGGCAACGTGCTCGCAACCGAAACTGTCGATGGTGAGACTGTGCACATCCATCGCGGTCACCCCGGCGGCTGGTCCCAGCATCGGTTCCAACAACGGGCAGAGAACACCTGGGAGAACAACGCCCGCCAGGTCGCCGATGCCATCACAACACTCGCCCACAAGGTCGACGCCCAACTGATCGCCGTGGCCGGCGACATCCGCGCCCAAACCTTCATTCTCGAATCGCTCCCCGCCGACATTGCCGACACCGCAGTCAAGATCGACGCCGGATCACCAGCCGGTATCGCCGACGAGGTTGTTCGACTGCTCTCCACGATCGTTGCCGAGCGGGTGACCGCCGCCGCCGAACTCGTCCGTGCCGGGCTCGCCAACGAGACCGCCTCGGTCGACACGAACTCGATCATCGAGGCGCTCCGCCAAGGCCGCGTCAAAACCTTGCTCGTCCACGACGACGCAACGACAGGACATGTCGCCGACCCGACCTGGCTCGACGGCGCCCGCCTCGTCGACCGCGCCATCGTCTCCGCGCTCGCCACCGACGCCGAGATCCTGATCGTTCCCCACTTGGCGATGATGGAGGGACCGCTGGCAGCAATATTGCGATGGTGACTCAGCCGGCGGGGCCGACCGACGAGATCAGTTCATCGGCCCGTTCGCTGTGGGAGTCGCTGCTCGACGCGCTGCCACGCCTGGGCGTCGCGATCGTGATCGTGTTCGTCGGATGGGGGATCGGGAGGGGTCTGCGCTGGGCGTTGAGGAGCCATCTGCGACGCTCGCGTACGCCGAGCTTCGCCAACGTGATCAGTAAGCTGAGCTTGTGGATCGTCGTGATCGTCAGTGTGCTGGTCGCGGCAGCAGTCACGTTCCCCTCGGTCAAACCCGTCGACCTGCTCGCCGGGCTCGGGTTCTTCTCGGTCGCGGTCGGGTTCGCCTTCCAAGACATCCTCGAGAACACCCTCGCCGGTGTGTTGCTGCTCTTCCGGCAACCATTCCGGTCCGGTGACCAGATCAATGTCGTTGATCAATCAGGGACCGTGACCGAGATCAACATCCGCGAGACCCGCATCACCACCTTTGCCGGTGAATCCGTGATCATCCCCAACCGGGACGTCTACAAGAACGTGATCCTGGTTCACACCCACCACGCCACGCACCGACTCCAGTTCGACGTCGGCATCGCCTACGACAACGACGCCGAACAAGCCACTCGAGTGATCGTCGAGGCGTTGTCCACCGTTCGCGGCGTCGAATCAGTCCCGCCACCCGAGGCGCTCGTCCACGAACTTGGCGTCTCCACCGTCAATATCCGCGCCATGTTGTGGAGCGACTCGCGTCGACACGAATCGATCATCGTGCTCGACGCTGCGATCAAAGCCGTCAAGTCCCGACTCGATCGTGACGGCATCGAGATGCCCGCCAACATCGTCGCCCTCCAAGCAACCCCCAGCTTCCGTGCAGCGATCCGCGGCGAGGCACAAGTCACCCCCGCCGGTAATCTTCGCCACGACGAACCCACCACGAACCCAAGGCAGACGTGAACTTGCGACTGAGCTCGCTCAGCGAGCGGCTGCGTTCCAGCCTGTTCTTTGTGCCGATGTTGGCGGTGATCTTCGCCGCGGTGCTCGGTGTGGTCGGTCTTGCTGTGGATCGTCACGTCGACACGACGCTGGCTGACCTTCCGCTCGGGTTCACCTCCACCGTCGAGAGCGCCCGCACCCTGCTCGGAGTGATCGCCGGCGCAACGATCTCCTTCGCCGGCATTGCGTTCTCGGTGTCGCTGCTCATCATCCAACTTGCCTCGAGCCAATACTCGCCACGGGTCGTCCACACCCTCTTCCGTGACCCGTTCAACAAGCGCGTGATGGCACTCGTCGTCGGCACCTTCACGTACTGCGTCGTCGTGCTCCGCTCGGTGCGGTCCGCCCTCGACCCAGGCGGCGAGCCCGTGGTCCCCAACATCTCTGTGGCGATTGCGGTCGTGCTCGGCATCGTGACGATCCTGGCGATCGTCGCGTTCATCAACCACAGCGCGCATGCCATGGACGTGAGCGAGATCCTGGAGCGGATCCGCCGAGAGACCACCGATCAGATCCGTGCCGAATGGACGCTCGCAACCCCCGACGCGATCGCCGACGACGCAGTCCCGCGGCCAGCCGAGCCGGTGACCGTGATCCGAGCCGACCGTTCGGGTTGGGTGCAACAGATCGATACCGCCGCGTTGCTCGCCTGCGTTCCAGACGGTTGCACCGCCCGCGTCGAAACGTATGCCGGCCGCTACGCGATCGAACACACCCCGCTCGTCGCGCTCTCACCGATGATCGATGCTGCCAATCTCGAGGACGACATGCGCGCAGCGTTCGTGATCGGTGAGACGCGCACCATGCAACAAGACGTCACCTACGGCCTCCGCCAGCTTGTCGATGTCACGGTCAAGGCACTCTCGCCGGGCATCAACGATCCGACCACCGCACAGGACGCGATCTTCCACACGGCAGCCGTGCTCTTGGAGCTTCTTCGCCACAACCCGCCGCCGGCGGTCCTGTTCGATGGCTCTCGCTGCCTGGTCATGGCACATCAGCCGTCGCATCGCGAACTCGTCCAGATCGCCTACGACGAACCACGGCGCGCGGGTGCGACTCAGCCCACCGTCTGCCTGTACCTCCTGGCCACCCTCGAATCGCTGATCGAAACCCTCGAAGCAGCACAGCTCGAATCACGAACGACCGAGCTCCACCGGCAGGCCCGCCTCGTCGCAGCGGGATGTGGAAAGACCGACGTCCTCGACGAGGACGTCGAGCACGTCCAGGCGTCCTTCGACAACAAGTTCGCTCGCTGAGCGTCGAAGCCGGAGCGACGCCTGATGAGGCCCGGGTCACGACGGACGCTGCCCGCCGCGGTCGCCGCGGCTGTGGTGGCGCTCGCTGTCGGGTCCCTGCTGTACTGGGCGGGCGAGGGGCGGCCGCGCTCGCCGGCGGCGTTCCGGGAGCTGGTTGCCGAGAGTGGGCTGGTGGTCGATTGGTCGAAGAATGGGCCACGCGGCGGTGACGGCGTCGTGGTCACCGACTGCGGTCAGCGAGTGGTGACCGTGGACGAGATGGACGGCGAGTTGTGGGTTCAGTGGGACAATCGGCGTGCCCGTGTCACGCCAGCGGTGATCGACGAGATCGTGCGATGCGAACCTGGACCTGGCGAAGCCGACGGTCCAAGGTCGTACGACTGAGACCAGCGCAGATCTCAACGGCCCATCACGTTCAACGTGTCTGATCTCGACCCGATCTGGCGTTCGGGTTGGTTCGAGCCGCGAGGAGGAGGTGGACGAACGGCTCGGCGATTGCCGGAGCGTCCGTCTCTTCGGAGTCGGTCGCGACGGAAAGCGTCGACGCCGTCGACGAGCGCGATGATGAGCTGGGCCATGGGTCCAGGCTTCACCCAGCCGGGCAGAGGTCGACCTCTCATCGCTGGGGTCGGGTCGTTGCGCGGGGCGGTCACTCGAGGAGCAGTCGACGAGACATGGACGCGCTGGAGTTCGTCGAGAGCGATTCGGCCGTCTCGACCGAGTGGATCGTGTTGAGCAGGTTGCAGATCGCTCCGCAGCCGGCGTGGAGGTAGTCGGCGACGCCGGTGACGACGTGAGCACCCTTTGCCCGGTCGGCCTCGACGCCCGTAGGGGCGAGCCTGGTCGGATCGGAGCTTGGGGAAGTCGCCCGATCCGACAAGGCAACCCCCACACACCTTCGGTTGATACGGTTCGATAACTGAGCCCTGTTATCAATCGCTTGTGGCGGGCGGGCGCAGTCCCGATCAGTGCAGCCAGCGGATCGAGTTGGCAGTGCGGCAAATGCTCATTGGTCCAGGTCAGCTCGTTGAGGTAAGGCCCAATTCGAGTTCCCGTGCGTCCCGTCGTCTCGGCGGCCATTGACGTAACTCGCGGCCGGGATGGAGGGTGGGGTTGAGAGATAGGGACTTGCGAGAGCTTTGGAGGCACTCCATCCCTCGATCCACGGGCGAACCCTGAGCCGGTCGAACACATATTCGGAGCGCAGGTTCCTAAACCGCAGGTCGCAGGTTCGAATCCTCCCGGGGGCGCCAAAAGCCAGGTAGCAGTGCCAATTTGCGGCGTTTGCGCTGATGTAGGTGGTGACCGTCGTGTTCGTGGAGAGCGCTGGATTGCCGTATTTCTCAACGTGATTGGAAACGCCGTGGGAAGACAAGGCGCGGCTCGTTGGGGTGCGAGCGAACTGTGGAACGCTCGTTCCTTGCTGGCGAGGCTGTCGCGCATGTGTCGGCGGCTACCGCGTGCCCTCTCGGGTCGCCCGCAGGTTCACGATTGCGCAGGCGGAGAGGCTATGGCGCCCCACCAGCTGGCTCCTGCGGCGGTCGTCAAAGCGATGCGCTTCCTCGGGCGTTCGAGGGTCCCGAATGACGAAACAGCGGTGCCTCTTCGGCACCGCTGTCACGTTGTTGACGAGGCAGTTAGTGATCAGTCGTGGGTGGCGGCGTGCTTTACCTTGGACGCTGCGTCCTTGACCTTTTCACCGACGTCCTTCATCGCCGACTTGGCCTGGTCGGACTTGCCCTTGTTCTCGAGGTCCTTGTTGCCGACGGCCTTGCCGACGGTCTCCTTGACCTTGCCTTTGACGTCTTGGGCGGTGTTGGACATCTTGTCCTTCGTGCTCATCTGGAATCTCCTTTGTGTTGCGCTCGACTTCAAGTCGAGCGAGGGTTTGTCGCTGATTGTGTTCAGTCGATCAGCCGACCTGCTGGTCAGGTCCTGACTCTGTGTGAGCCAAGCTTGTTGTAGCGACGGATGTCATCGGGGGTCTGCTTTCATCGTCCTCCCTCGATCGCTCGCCGTCCAGGGTCGTTGGACCTGACTGAATAGGCAGACCGCTGGGGAAGAGGCGGATCAGGGCAACGAGCCAGATCGCTCCGAGTAGACATGACGCGATGACGTCGGTGAGGTGGTGCATGCCCCGGTACAACCGGCTCGACGCGACCAAGATCGGGAGTGCGACAGCGAGCACGATGAGCACCTACTGCAACCAGTCCCGCCAGTGTGCGCGTCGGGCGACGATGGCGATGCAACCCCACAGCACGACCGTGGCAAACACGTGGCCGCTGGGGAAGCTCGACGTCGGCGGCGCACTGTCGAGTTGGCTGACCGTGGGGCGGGGGCGACTGACGAGCGCGGTGATGGCTAGGAACATGAGGATCTCTCCGACCATCCCGACGGTGAGTACGAGCAGACCGTTGCGACGTTTCCGGGCGAGTCTGATGACGATCACGGTCAGCGCGATGCCGATCACCACGAAGGTGCTGGCCAGCTGACTGAACCGTTGGGTCATTGCGTCGAGGAGCGCGGTGCGATGTTCAACCAGCGTCGTGGAGACGGTGCGGTCGATCTCCATCGACGCGCTGAGCCAGTGTCCGACAGCGTCGGCTGCGCCGATCAGTGCCGCCAGGGTGATGACGATGATCACCGCGATCCGAAGGCGTGGATTGCGCGTTGTGGGTTCGAGTGCGCCTGGCGCCACTCTGGCTGCGAGGCCCATGGCAGACGTGTTCCCCGTACGGGGTCGGGTCAAACCACGCCGGGGCGAAGGTGGGGCGAGAATCGGATGAGATGGCGTTTGGATCGACTGCCTGGGTGGTACTGGTGGGGGTTTGCCGCTCGTGATCGCTCCGCTGCTCGCTGTCGCCGCGAGTGCTGTGCTGTTCTCCTTCGCCGCGTCTCACGGCGCCATCGGCGGCGTCGCCGAGGTGCGCGGTGCGCCGGCCGAGCTCCGGGTGGTAACCGCTGTCCGCCACCCTTGTCTGCGGCGGTTCCTACTCGAGCGCCGAGATTCGACCACCGAGACCGGGGTGCTACTCACCAGCGCTGTTGCTCTCGTCACTGGCGCCATCGTGGTGACCGGTGCGCTACTCGAGATGGTCGACACGAAGTCGGGTCTTGCCCGATGGGACGATGCTGCGGCGCGTTACGGCGCCCGGCATGCGACCTCCGAAACCACCCCGGCTGTTCACAGCGATCACCCAGCTGGGCAGCACCCTTCCGGTCCTCGTGCTGGTTGCTGCGGTCGGTGTGGTGGAGCTGGCGCGACACCGGCGGGTCGCGATCCCTGCGTTCCTTCTCGCCAGCGTGTTGGAACAAGACGCTGGGAGGTGGGCTCGGCGAACTGCGCGAGGTGCTCGCGGCACACGGTGTATCCGAGCCACTGTGCAGCAGGCGATCGACGTGCTCGTCGGTGAGGCCGCAACGTTGGCGATCCTTCCCGCCGGCACCGCCAACTTGCTGACGACGAACCTGGGGATCCCCAAAGATCTCGAGCAGGCCGTGCGGATCGGTGTGCACGGTGCCAACCTGCGCATCGACGTGGGACGCATCAACGGTGAGCACTTCGCAGTGATGGCCGGCACCGGTCTAGACGCGTAGATGATCCGCGACGCGGACCGTGCGTTGAAGGGCCGCTTCGGTCGTACCGCCTACATCTGGACTGGGGCCCACACCGTCCGTCATCGCGTCACCGCATTCGACCGCGACGTCGCCCACCGATGGCCGTCTCGACGTCGCGGTTGTCACAGCGGCGGGCGCCATCGGGTGGGGCCGGGTGCTCACTCGCGCCGTGGTCGGCACGACCGAGAAGTCGCCACTGGTCCAGGTGACCACCGCGAGCAAGATTGACGTCCGCAGCAAACGGGCGCTCCCGTACGAACTCGATGGCGGGGCCCGCACCAAGACCGCCCACCTCAAGGTCAGAGTCGTGCGCCACGCCGTAACGATCCGTGTGCCGTAAGGGTCTGAGCGTTCAGGGTGCCTGCAACACCCGGTGCGTGAAGGTCGCCAGGCAGAACACACCGTACGCGACGAACCCGACACCAACGACAACCACAACCACGGCGCCCCAGGACTGCACGACACCCTACGTGTCAGGCTTAGGTGAGACGCCCGCTGTTGCGGATCTTCCCTTGTAGGGCGAGAACGGTTACCTATTTCGATGTCTATGCCTATCGCAGTGTTGAACGGACGTGTCCATGATGTGGGCGTGTCTGATGTTGAT